>NZ_PPRT01000091.1 GCF_002902725.1 Staphylococcus caprae | reverse complement strand
GAACAGGTGTGACCTCCTTGCCATTGTCACCAGACAAGTGAATGAATTGTACATTCAAAACTAGATAGTAAGTAATGATTTTGCGTCGCAAAACATTTTAAAATTGATTAAGTCTTCGATCGATTAGTATTCGTCAGCTCCACGTGTCGCCACGCTTCCACCTCGAACCTATTAACCTCGTCATCTTCGAGGGATCTTATAACCGAAGTTGGGAAATCTCATCTTGAGGGGGGCTTCATGCTT
>NZ_PPRT01000090.1 GCF_002902725.1 Staphylococcus caprae | reverse complement strand
GAACAGGTGTGACCTCCTTGCCATTGTCACCAGACAAGTGAATGAATTGTACATTCAAAACTAGATAGTAAGTAATGATTTTGCGTCGCAAAACGTTTTAAAATTGATTAAGTCTTCGATCGATTAGTATTCGTCAGCTCCACGTGTCACCACGCTTCCACCTCGAACCTATTAACCTCGTCATCTTCGAGGGATCTTATAACCGAAGTTGGGAAATCTCATCTTGAGGGGGGCTTCATGCTT
>NZ_PPRT01000089.1 GCF_002902725.1 Staphylococcus caprae | reverse complement strand
ATTCATTCACTTGTCTGGTGACAATGGCAAGGAGGTCACACCTGTTCCCATGCCGAACACAGAAGTTAAGCTCCTTAGCGCCGATGGTAGTCGGACTTACGTTCCGCTAGAGTAGGACGTTGCCAGGCAATTAAATCGTATGGATGCGATGAGCCGAATCGAGACCGAAAGGTCTCTTTTTTTATACCCAAAAACTAATCGGCGCCCCGAAAGGTACAAAAGCGATTAGCTATAGAGAAAGAATAATTCTCTGCGAAGAGAAAGCGATTGAAGCTGATGAATTAAGGAAAGAGCGCAACGAGTTTAGTCGAGCTAAATGAGTCAGCGAGAGACGCGAATGAAGAAAGATGCGAACGCTTGACTCAAGCAGAGGAAGCACCTTAGCGCCAGATGGTAGCCCGGCATACGTCTAAAGAAAAATAAGGATAGTAATCCTTAATTTTTCTTCCTTAATGGCATAAAGCCATTAAGAACCACTGAAATAATTGCCAGGCAAGTCAGAGACCGAAAGGTCTCTTTTTTTATGCCCAATAATAAAATTATAATTACACAATTCATTTCAAATAAAAAACTCGAAAATGATTACCTGCACGTCACAGAATCATTTTCGAGCAATATTAATTAAAGCATATATTATTAGCTTAAATAAGTAAGGAATATAGCATTTTATTTTCATTAATATATATATTAGAAGGATCAAAGTGGTTCACACGTTCTTTTAATTGAATAAGGTCACTATGATGCTTAAGTTGAATACCAATAATGACTGTACCCGTAGTTTGAGATGTTTTCTTTAGATATTCAAATTTAGTAATATCATCTTGCGAACCTAACACGTCATTTACAAACTCTCTTAAAGCACCAGGTCTTTGAGGAAAGTTTAATATAAAATAATGTTTCATTTCTTCAAATAAAAGTGAGCGCTCCTCTATTTCTTTCATACGATTGATATCATTGTTACCACCACTGACGACACAAACGACTGTTTTACCTTTAATCTGCGTTCTATAATTTTCAAGGGCAGCTACACTTAGTGCACCTGCAGGTTCAGCTACAATAGCTTGCTTAGAATACATATCTAAGATAGTAGAACATACAGCGCCTTCATCTACTTGAACGTAATCGTCTACGTTATCTTTAGCAATTTCAAATGTAATATCTCCAACTCTTGCAACTGACGCACCATCTACAAACTTATCTATATGATCTAAAGTAACGATACGTTGATTCACAACGACTGATTCATACATACTACTAGCACCAGCAGGTTCTACTCCAATAATTTGAGTAAGTGGGGAGTATGCTTTAAAATATGTGCTAATACCTGAAATTAGGCCTCCACCGCCGATAGCAGCGAATAAATAATCGAATTTCACGCCATCTTCTTTAGATTGTTCAATGATTTCTTTCGCAAGTGTACCTTGTCCAGAAATTGTATAAACATTGTTAAATGGATCAATGAAGTTCATTTCGTGTTCTTTAGTATAAGTGAGCGCTTCCTCTAAACAATGATCAAACGTATCACCAGTTAATACAACTTCGACATTGTCACTACCAAAAAATTGTACCTGGTTGATTTTTTGAAGTGGTGTGGTTACCGGCATGAAAATAACGGCTTTTAAATTTAATTTTTTAGCAGTGTAAGCCACACCTTGTGCATGATTACCTGCACTTGCGCATGTAATGCCTTTATTTTTAGCTTCATCAGATAATACTGAAATTGCATTGTAGGCACCTCTTAATTTGAACGAACGCACCCATTGAAGATCTTCTCTTTTTAAATAAACCTTGCAATCATATTTTTGAGAAAGATAGTGATCAAGTTGTAATGGTGTTTCTTTGGCGATATCTTTAAGACGTAAAAAGGCTTCATCGATATCTTGAGTTGAAACGGTCGTTTTTACTGTCATAATATTCCACACCCTTTAAAATGTTTTTTCATATTTTTCTATTAAATCTTCATATTGTAAAGTAATGGCAATATCATCAAGTCCATTTACTAATTTATTCTTCCATGTTTCATCTATTTTAAAATTAAAGGTTTGTACAGGAGATGAAACGGTTTGAGCAGGTAAATCAATGGTTACTTCTTCGAATTGAGCTAAATGTTCACGAGCTTTCTTTTCAAGAGCAATAGGTAACATTGCATTCTTAGTACAGTTCATATAAAAAATATCACTAAAACTGCCAGCAATAATAATATTAAAGCCGTAATCTTTTAATGCCCATGCAGCATGTTCACGACTAGAGCCGCATCCGAAATTATCTCCTGTAATTAAAATAGATGCCCCTTTGTATTGTGGCTTATTAGGATTAAATTCTGGATTATCTGAGCCATCAGGTAAATAACGCCACTCATCAAAAGCAAATGGGCCAAAGCCTGTCTTTGAGATTCGTTTTAGGTGGACTTTAGGGATTATTTGATCTGTATCAATATTGTCATAGAAAAGGGGGACAACCTTACCTGTATATGTTGTTATAGGTTGAATATCCATTTATACGACCACCTTTCTTACATCTACAAATCTTCCATTAATAGCTGCAGCAGCTGCCATTGCAGGGGAGACAAGATGTGTTCGTGCACCTTTACCTTGGCGTCCTTCAAAGTTTCGATTACTTGTTGAAGCACAATGAACACCTTCAGGAACTTGGTCAGGATTCATCCCTAAACACATTGAACATCCAGGCTCTCTCCATTCAAATCCAGCTTCTTTAAAAATAACATCGAGACCGAGAGCTTCAGCTTCTTTCTTAACTGTTCTTGAACCAGGAACAACGATAGCAGTGATATTAGGATGAACTTTATTTCCTTTAACGATACGACTTGCTTCTAATAAATCAGATAATCTTGCATTGGTACATGATCCAAGAAAAACATATCCTAATTCAATATCTTCGGCTTTTTGACCAGGTTTGAGGCCCATATAATGATATGCGCGTTCATCGTTTGAATCTTTGATTTCAGGAAATGGACTACTGAAATTGACACCCATTTCAGGATTTGTTCCCCAAGTTACTTGAGGTTCAAGGTTAGAAACATCTAATTCAATGACTTTATCAAAATGTGCATCCTCATCTGAATAAAGTGTTCTCCACCAATCAATAGATTGATTAAAGTTACTTGCATAAGGACGGCCTTTAACATATTCAAATGTAATTTCATCTGGTTGCATCATGCCATACTTTGCTCCGGCTTCAATAGCCATATTACAGATTGTCATACGTGCTTCCATAGACAAACTTTTTATTGTTTCTCCTGTAAATTCAAGGGCATATCCAGTACCAAAATCTACACCATATTGGTTAATTAAATAGAGTATAATATCTTTAGCATAAACACCTGTAGGTAATTGGCCATTAATATCTATCTTCAAATTTTTAGGTTTTGTTTGCCATAAAGTTTGAGTTGCAAAAACATGCTCAACTTCGCTTGTCCCAATACCGAACGCAATTGCACCAAATGCACCATGTGTAGCTGTATGTGAGTCACCGCATACAATTGTTTTACCTGGTTGTGTCAATCCAGTTTCCGGTCCAACCATATGAACAATACCTTGCTCATCAGATCCCATATCAAAGATGTGTACCCCAAAATCTTTAGCATTTTTCTGTAATGTCGTAATTTGTTTATTAGCAATCTCGTCTTTAATATTGAAAATATCAATAGTAGGAACGTTATGGTCTAATGTTGCGAAGGTAAGATCTGGTCTTCTAAGTTTTCGATTTTGAATTCTGAGTCCCTCAAATGCTTGAGGAGAAGTAACTTCATGTATGAGATGCAAATCTATATATAATAATTGAGGTTCACCTTCGTTTCCGTGTAGAACATGTTTATTCCATACTTTATCGAATAGTGTTAGTCCCATCATACTTCTCCTCCCTTTTATGAATATTGATTCTTTAGTAGTTTAAATATTTCTGAAGTTTTGTATTGACCACCTAAATCAGCAGTCGTTTTACCAGATTTAATTAAAGCAAAGACATGGTCTTCAAGTTCTTTGGCAGCTTTAGGTTGGTTCAAACTTTCCCTTAAACAAAGTGCTAATGACAGAATCATGCCAAATGGATTTGCAATGTCGTGATTTGCAATATCTGGCGCAGATCCATGGATGGGTTCATACAAGCGAGTTCCTTGATTACTGAAACTTGCTGAAGGTGATAATCCAAGAGAACCAGGAATCACTGATGCTTCGTCACTTAGAATATCCCCAAATAAATTTTCGGTGACGATGACATCAAATTGCGTAGGTCGAGTGATTAAATGCATACTGCAGGCATCTACTAAAAGATGATTGACTTCTACATCTGGGTAATCTGCTTTAACTTCTTCAACAGTTTGACGCCATAGTTTACTAGAAGATAAAACATTTTCTTTGTCTACAGAAGTTAATTTTTTTCTTCTATTTTGTGCTAAGTCGAAAGCGACTCTTACAATTCTTTCAATTTCCTCACGCGTATAAGTTAAAGAGTCTAAAGCAGAAGTAGCATCATAGTGACTCGGTTCACCAAAATAAATACCACTAGTTAACTCTCTAACAATAACTAAATCAGTTCCTTTGACACGTTCCTCTTTTAAAGGAGAAAGGTGACTTGTCCCCTCAGTGACAATGGTAGGACGGATATTTGCGTATAAATTTAATGATTTTCTTAATTTCAGTAACCCATGCTCTGGTCGATTGTTTGGATTAGTCCATTTCGGACCGCCTATAGCACCTAATAAGATTGCATCAGCATTTTTACATGCTTCTAATGTTTTATCAGATAGGGGAGTGCCATAGTTGTCTATGGCCGCCCCTCCAAAATGATGTTCTTCAAGTTGATATTCAAAATCATATTGTTCACTAATTAACTTGAGAAGTTCTAAAGTACCATTTAAGATTTCTGGACCAATCCCATCTCCCGGAAGTGCAACGATGTGATAACGCATTATTGAATACCTTCCTTTTCTTGATTTTCAGATACATATTTAGCATGGGCTTCAATATAAGCTTTGCATGATGCTTGTAAAATATCGTGATCGAAACCAATACCATTGACAGATTTTCCTTCGATAATTAAGCTCACATGTACTTCAGCTTGCGCATCTGTACCTTCTGTAACGGAGTCAATTCTATAATCAATGAGCTCTGTTTGACGTTTGAAAATGCGATCAACAGCATTATAAATGGCAACAATTGAACCAGTACCAATACTTGAATCTTGATAAGTTTGTCCGTTGTTATCTTTAATAACTACAACAGCACTTTGTAATCCTTTGGATACATATTGAAGTTGTAAATTCTCAAGTTGATAGATTGCATTTTGTTCATGTTCAGAACCTTGAATAATTGCGTGGATGTCACGATCTGATACTGCTTTCTTCTTATCAGCAACTTCTTTAAATTGCTTGAATAGCGCAATTTGATCTTCAGGACTAATGTCGTATCCTAGTACTTTTAATTTTTCTGCAAAAGCGTGTTTACCAGAAAGTTTACCAAGTGGTAATTCAGTAGTACTGACACCGACTAATTGAGGTGTCATGATTTCATACGTTTCACGATGTTTCAGTACACCATCTTGATGAATACCAGATTCATGACTAAACGCATTTTGTCCAACGATGGCTTTGTTTCTAGGTACTCGTATGCCCGCATAACGTGAAATAAGATCAGATGTTTTTTTCGTTTCACCAAGTTTAATTTGAGATTCTATACCATAATGATCACGTCTAACATATAGTGCTAGCGCTACCTCTTCGAGTGCAGCATTTCCTGCACGCTCACCGATACCATTGACTGTGCCTTCAATACGTCTTGCACCACCTTCAATAGCTGCTAAACTATTTGAAACCGCCATTCCTAAATCATCATGACAATGTGCACTAAATACGATTGGATTATCTGAATGAATGGATTCAGTTAATGTTTTAAAAATTTGACCATATTCAGTAGGATAGCTAAATCCTACTGTGTCTGGGATATTGATGATTGTTGCACCAGCATCCACAGCAGTTTGAACACAATCAATTAAGAAAGGAATTTCAGTTCTCGTCGCATCTTCAGGAGAGAATTGTACGACTTCGAAATATTGCTTAGCATATGATACATGTTCTTTGATAGATTCTAATACTTCCGCTTGAGTCATTTTTAATTTATGTTCTAAATGGATAGGTGAGGTAGCTATAAAGACATGAACTTGAGGTTTAGCTGCTAACTTTGTAGCTTCATATACTGCATCTATATCTGCTTTTTTACATCTAGCTAATCCACAAACAGCAGTTGTAGTTAATGCCTTTGCAATCGATTCAACAGATTTGAAACTACCTGTACTTGAAGCGGGGAATCCAGCTTCAATCACATCTACACCCCATTTTTCTAATTGCTTTGCAATTTTTAATCTTTCATCAAATGTAAAGTTGACACCTGGCGTTTGTTCTCCATCTCTAAGTGTTGTATCAAAAATTTGAATATGGTCTTCCATTTTAAAACACCTCTTGAATTTAATAATTATTTTTCAATGCTTTTAGATTTAATAAATGGCATCATTTCACGAAGCTCACGACCCACCGCTTCAATTTCATGACCATGTTGTTGTTCACGTAATTGATAGAATTCTTTAAAGCCATTTTCATTATCTTTAACAAAACGATTAGCAAAGTTACCGTTTTGGATATCTTCTAATACAGTTTTCATGTTGTTTTTAACTTCTGGAGTGATGACACGTGGTCCAGATACATAATCACCAAATTCGGCAGTATTTGAAATAGAATAGCGAACGTTTTCCATACCGCCTTCATACATTAAATCAACGATTAATTTCATTTCATGTAATACTTCGAAGTAAGCTAATTCTTTTTGATAACCAGCTTCTACTAAAGTTTCAAAACCACTTTGAATTAATTTATGGATACCACCACAAAGTACAGCTTGTTCACCGAATAAATCAGTTTCAGTTTCTTCTTTAAATGTTGTTTCAATAACACCAGCACGTGTAGCACCAATACCTTTGGCATAGCTTAAAGCGATGTCACGTGCATTTCCAGTAGCATCTTGTTGAACACCAAATAATGAAGGTACTGCACTGCCTTCAACGAATGTACGTCTAACAAGATGGCCTGGTCCTTTAGGAGCTACTAAAAATACATCTACATCAGCAGGAGGTTGAATAACACCAAAGTGAATGTTAAAACCGTGGGCGAAAGCTAGTGCATTACCTGCTTCTAAGTTAGGTGCAATTTCGTTTTTGTATACGTTACCTTGGATTTCATCTGGTAATAAAACCATAACGACATCTGCTTGTTTTGTAGCTTCACTTACTGGATACACATCGAAACCATCTTTTTTAGCTTTATCGTATGAGTGTCCAGGACGGATACCGATGATGACATCATAGCCACTATCTTTTAAGTTTTGCGCGTGGGCATGTCCTTGTGAGCCATATCCGATTACTGCAATTTTTTTACCTTGTAATGCGTCTTTAGTTACAGATCCATCATAATAAACTTTTGTCATAGTAAATTCCTCCAATTACTTCATATAAATTCAAAATTTTCAAAATATTTATATTGTAAAAATGAGTAAGATGTTAGTTATGTTTAAATATTCAACTTTTTACAACACTAGCGCATCAAATCATTTTTTATATACTTGTAACACTTAATACATTAATTTGTTGTTCTAATTTCTTTAAAAGAATATTGAAAGCAGTGTCATCGTCAATATTGACCTTAAGTTCCATATTGGAAATACCATCTTGTTCTGAGCGTTTAACATGTAATTCATCAATGTTACATTGTAATCTGACAAATGCGCTTGTAATACGATTTAATGTGCTAACTTGATCAGCGACAACGAATTGAATTGTGCGTTTCATTATAATCCCTCCATCTCATTGTTCGATTTACCGCTTGGCACCATCGGAGTAACAGGTTCAACAGGGGAGATACGCACTTCAATCAATGCTGGTCCTTCATGAGCAAATGCTGCGTCAATTTGAGACTCGAGCTTGTCAGGTGTATCAATTAAGTATCCATTGATGCCATATGCTTCAGCCATTTTCATAAAATCGGGTTGATCATTAAATACGGAATGTGAGAAACGTTGATTAAAGAATTTATCTTGCCATTGTTTAACCATACCTAAAGTGCCGTTATTAATTAAAACGATTTTTACATTTAAATGATATTCAGGTAATAATGCCATCTCTTGATTAGTCATTTGGAAACCGCCGTCACCAACAAAGC
Organism: Staphylococcus caprae; assembly: GCF_002902725.1. Classification (GTDB taxonomy): domain Bacteria; phylum Bacillota; class Bacilli; order Staphylococcales; family Staphylococcaceae; genus Staphylococcus; species Staphylococcus caprae. Next base: position 19,661 of record NZ_PPRT01000089.1, on the reverse strand, counting down.
AAACCACTGTTTTATCTGGTTCAGCGAGTTGTGCACCAATGGCTGAAGGTATGCCAAATCCCATTGTTCCTAAACCACCGCTAGTGACCCATTGTCCATGATTTTTAAATGGATAGAATTGTGCTGCCCACATTTGATGTTGTCCTACGTCTGTAGTAACGATGGCCTCTCCGTGAGTAATCTTTCCAATATATTCAATGGCTTTTTGAGGTTTACTGAACGTAGAATCGTCGTCGTCATATTTAAATGGATGTTTCTGCTTATTGGCTTTACAGTATTGAATCCATTGTTCATGTGGGGCTGTTAAGACATTTTCAGAGAACAAAGCTTCTAAAACGCGTTTACAATCAGCGACAATACCTAAATCTGTATCAATGACTTTATTGATTTCAGAAGGGTCAATATCTACGTGCACAATCTTAGCATTAGGTGCGAATGCATCAGGTTTACTAGCAAGACGGTCATCAAATCTACTACCTAAGTTAATGAGTAAATCACATTCTGTAAGAGCCATATTACTTGCGTATGAGCCGTGCATACCACCCATACCTAGGAATAGGGGATGTTCGTACGGAATAGCTCCTAAACCTAAAAGTGTCGTGACGGTTGGAATTTGGTGTTTAGTGACAAATTCTGTTAATCGTTGATTAGATTTAGAATGATTAATACCTGCACCGGCGAGAATGACAGGTCTTTCTGCTTCTTTAATATAAGAAACTAATGTTTGAATATCTTCAGCTTCTGGCTCGCTCTTTACATCATATCCTGGTAAATTGATTTCATTGGATAGTCCTACGTTAGTTGATAAAATACCCATATCTTTTGGGAAATCGATCACTACTGGACCTTTTCTTCCTGAATTGGCCACATGAAAGGCTTCATGTACGATTCTAGGTATATCTTCAACATTTTTGACTTGATAATTTTGCTTAGTAATCGGGGTAGTCATCGAAAGTAAATCAGCTTCTTGGAATGCATCTTTACCAATTCCAGGTGTTGCAACTTGACCAGTAAAGACTACTAAAGGTAACGAGTCACTATGAGCATCAGTGATACCTGTAATAGCATTCGTAGCTCCAGGACCACTGGTTACTACAACAACACCCGTCTTACCTGAAACACGTGCATATCCTTCAGCAGCATGCGTCGCACCTTGTTCGTGTCTAGCTAAAATATGTTTAATTTGACCATCATAGAATGTATCATACAGCGGTAACACTGCACCGCCTGGATAACCGAAAATGAAATCCACATCTTCGTGTTGTAATGCTTCGACCAAAAGTTTAGAACCACTTCGCATTTGATTCACTGTTTGCGATTTTAAATATTCAGGTTCTGTAGATTTAGCAACTTTTAAAGTGTCAGTTGCATCTGTGTCTAATGTAGTAAATGAGGGACTTTCTTTTTGATTAGACATTTTTATCATCTCCAATTTAAATAAGGTTTTCTGGGACTTGCATAATTCCACCTGTGTTAGCACTTGTAACTAACGCAGTGTATCTTGCAAGGTAACCTGTTTTAACTTTAGCTTTAAACGGTTTGAGTGCTTCACGACGACGATAGAGTTCTTCTTGTGGTTGATCGACATCTAACTTTCTATTTATTAAATCTATCGTGATTTCGTCTCCATCTTTGATTAAGCCGATTGGACCTCCAGAAGCGGCTTCTGGAGAAATATGTCCAACTGCAATACCTCTCGTTGCACCAGAAAATCTACCATCAGTAATAAGCGCCACATCTTTACCTAATCCTCTTCCAACAATTGATGAAGTAGGGGCTAACATTTCTGGCATACCAGGGCCGCCTTTAGGACCTTCGTATCTAATGACAACCACATGGCCTGCACGGACAGTATGATTATCAATAGCTTCAACGGCTTCATCATGTGAATTAAAACAAATTGCTTTACCTTTAAATACTTTAATAGAAGGATCTACACCGCCTACTTTAATCACTGCACCTTTAGGCGCTATATTGCCAAAGAGAATTGAAAGGCCACCTTGATGATCGTATGGTTGATCTAAAGGATGAATGACATCGAAATTTTTAATTTCTTTACCTTCATTGTTCTCTCTTAATGTTTTACCAGTTACTGTTAATCGATCAGGATGTAATGTACCATCTTTCTTCATTAATTCATTGATAATGGCTGGTACACCACCAGCTTGGTGTACATCATGCATAGAATATGATGAGCTAGGCGCAATTTTTGATAAGTAAGGTGTTTTTTTAGCAATTTCATTAATACGTTCTAAGTCATAATCCACACCAGCTTCATTGGCGATTGCTAAAGTATGTAACACTGTATTTGTTGAACCACCCATAGCCATATCTAATGCGAAGGCATCATCAATCGCTTCACGTGTCACGATGTCTCTTGGTTTGATATCGTTTTTAATATTTTCAACTAAACGAAAGGCTGCTTGACGAATCATTTCACGGCGTTGGTCACTCACTGCTAAAGCTGTACCGTTATATGGAAGGGCAAGTCCTAAAACTTCCATTAAACAATTCATTGAATTTGCGGTGAACATCCCTGCACAGGAACCACAAGTAGGACATGCATTCTGCTCCATATCTAGAAATTCTTCTTTAGAAATTGAACCTTCTTTAAATGCACCAACCGCCTCAAACATTGATGATAAAGTGAGGGCCTTACCTTGAGCAGATAATCCTGCTTTCATAGGGCCGCCTGAACAAAAGATTGCAGGTACATTTGTACGAACAGCTGCTAGAATCATGCCAGGCGTTATTTTGTCGCAATTTGGAATATAAAATACGCCATCGAACCAGTGGGCATTAATCACAGTTTCGGCTGCATCTGCAATAATTTCTCTAGAAGGTAACGAGTACCTCATTCCGATGTGTCCCATCGCGATACCGTCATCTACACCAATCGTGTTAAATTCGAATGGGATAGCACCTGCTTCACGAATTGCTTCTTTAGCGATATCAGCAAGTTCTCTAAGATGAACATGTCCTGGCACAATATCTATGTAGGAATTACAAATTGCCACAAAAGGTTTATTCATATCTGTAGGTTGATGAAGTGCGCCCGTAGCGTGTAAAAGACTTCTTGCTGGAGCTTGGTGATCTCCTTTTTTGATCATGTCGCTTCGCATTTTTGATTCCCCCGTATTTGTATTAAGAAAATAAAAAAACGTCCCAATGATTATTGGGACGTTTGTAAGTCCCATTCAACTAGAAATAGGACTTAAACATTTAGTAGGTCATACTAACTAAAGTTCGAGTCCTTACGAGTATAATAAAATGATAATAGCATTTGTAGTTGTCGGTTGATTGAGCGTAGTATGATGAGTCATTTTATTATACTCCTTTCGATGAATGGTTAATTATTCTTAATAGTTTGAATTGTTTTAAAATTTGATAAACCCAATTTACTACATGAGGTGAAACGTGTCAATAATAATTTAGAATTTTCTAACAATTTATTTTTGATTACGACTTAGAATTTTCACAAAGAAATTTGTAATAAAATTTGTTACAATAAATGAGTTAACAATGGACGTAGTAATAATAACTAAGAGACACAAAATTAAAGATAAAAGATTACAAAATATGAACTAAACGAACAAATAAAATTAATAAGTCAGACTGTTGGAAAATTATTCCTAATTGAGTATTCACATTTACTTAGCTGAGTATTGATAGCGACACGCCTGCAGGAATAGCATGCGTCTTGAGACTACTTGTAAGTCAGTTGATTTTTAAAAGACAGGCTACGCAGTAGCTGATTGATATTGAGCTCATAAAATGGCTCAACATCTAATCATCCTTGCGGGGGTGATAATACGAATTCTTAAATTCTAGAATTCTGTATCACTCCCAAGCCATGCCCGCGGCAAGGGAGCTAAAGCAATACGAAGTATTATTACAATAGATTGATCTTAAGAAGGGGTGTCTACAGTCTGATAAAAACATATCATCAAAAATAGGAGAATGAATGTTGATTACGATACACAATTTGGATGAGATGAAACAATTTGCTGAACTTCTAGTTAAAAATGTAAAAGCTGGAGATATCATTTTATTAAATGGAGACTTAGGTGCAGGTAAAACGACATTAACTCAATTCATTGGGAAAGCACTAGGTGTTAAACGAACAATTAATTCACCAACGTTTAATATTATAAAATCGTATAAAGGTGATGAATTAAAGTTACACCATATGGATTGTTATCGCTTAGAAGACCAAGAAGAAGACTTAGGCTTTGAAGAATATTTTGAAGATCAAGCAATTACTGTTATAGAGTGGAGTCAATTTATCAAAGATTTACTGCCACCACAACATCTTATCATTAATATTAAAGTCAAAAATGAAAATGAACGTGTGTTAACAATTGAATCTCATGGAGACCATTACGACATGATGAAGGAGGTGTTGGTAAATGAATTATCTACTCATTGATACATCTAATCAGCCCCTATCAGTAGCATTAATGCAGGATAATCAAGTCATCGCAGAGAAGACGACCAACATTAAACAAAATCATTCAGTTCAATTGATGCCTGAAATTCAAAAATTATTTGAACAATCTCAGATTGATAAACAAGATATTACGGATATTGTTGTGGCAGAAGGGCCAGGTTCTTATACAGGTTTAAGAATTGGAGTAACTGTAGCTAAAACACTTGCTTATGCGTTACAAACACGATTATATGGTGTGTCTTCATTAAAAGCACTTGCTGCTACTGTTAAAGATGATGATAGGTTATTGGTTCCTATTTTCGATGCACGTAGAGAAGCAGTGTATACAGGTGTTTATCAGAATGTTGATGGAAAGCTTGAAACGGTCATTGAAGATGGCTATTTACCAATAAGTGAACTTAAAGATAAACTTCACGCATTGAATCAAGATTATGTATATGTAGGATTCAATATTGAAAACATTGCGCACCTATTAGATAGTGAAGTTATTGAGAATTTACCAAGTGCAGCAGTCATGAAATCGCTCATTCAAGAACCTGAAGATATTCATACATTTGCACCTAAATATCATAAATTATCAGAGGCGGAACGAAATTGGTTAAACCAACAGAAGAACAATTAAATATTAGGAAAATGAGCGTAGAAGATGTACCTCAAGTCTTTGATATAGAACGGGAAAGTTTCAATGACAGTTCATGGACAATTGATGCGTTTTATCATGAGATTGAACAAAATCAATTTGCAAATTATTTCGTGATTGAATATGACGATAAGATTATTGGTTACCTAGGTTTATGGATTGTGATTGATCAAGCACAAATTACTACTGTTGCGATTAAAGAGCAATTTAGAGGATATGGACTAGGGCAGTTATTATTAAAATATGTTAAAAACTATTCTAGCCATACGTGTGAAGTGATGAGCTTAGAAGTGCGTTTAGATAACGAAGTCGCACAACATGTTTATAAAAATTTAGGTTTTCAATATGGAGGAAAAAGAAAAAATTATTACGGTGAAGGTGAGGATGCGTTAGTGATGTGGGTGAACTTAAAATGACTCAACAAACATTAATTCTAGCAATAGAAACAAGCTGCGATGAAACTAGTATAAGTGTGATTAAGAATGGTACTGAAATACTTTCTAATACAGTACTGAGCCAAATTGATAGTCATAAACGATTCGGTGGCGTCGTTCCTGAAGTTGCAAGTCGACACCATGTTGAAGGCATGACAGCGACAATTGAAGAATCGCTAACAACAGCCAATATGACTATGGAAGACATTGACGCGGTTGCTGTAACGCAAGGTCCAGGGTTAATCGGGGCATTATTGATAGGAATTAACGCAGCGAAAGCACTCGCGTTCGCTTATGATAAGCCTATTATTCCTGTACACCATATCGCTGGACATATTTATGCCAATCATTTAGAACAGCCACTTACATTTCCTTTAATGGCGCTTATTGTTTCTGGCGGACATACAGAATTAGTTTATATGAAAGATCATTTAAACTTTGAAGTTATAGGTGAAACAAGAGATGATGCGGTCGGTGAAGCATACGATAAGGTAGCACGTACAATCGATTTACCTTATCCAGGCGGTCCACAAATCGATCAGCTAGCTGCGAAAGGTAAGGATGCATATAACTTTCCTAGGGTTTGGTTGGAAAAGGACAGCTATGACTTTAGCTTTAGCGGACTTAAAAGTGCAGTTATTAATAAATTGCATAATCTACGCCAAAAAAATGAAGAAATCGTAGCCGAAAATGTTGCGACGAGTTTTCAAAACAGTGTAGTTGAAGTATTAACGTATAAAGCGATGCATGCATGTCAAGCATATGGTGTTCAACGTCTTATCGTTGCTGGTGGAGTAGCGAGCAATAAGGGGTTAAGAGCCTCACTTAAAACTGCATGTGAGAATGAGGGGATTACGCTTACGATTCCTAGTCCATCTTTATGTACAGATAATGCGGCTATGATTGGTTCAGCTGGACATTATTTATATCAAGCAGGCTTACGTGGCGATTTAGCGCTTAACGGTGAAAATAATATCGATATCGAAGATTTTTCAATTGAATAAGTAAATGAGAAAGCTCCATTCAACGTATAACATGAAACTGTAGTCATACGTTGAATGGAGCTTTTAATATAGATAGAAAGTTTATTAGGATAGTGAAGTTATTCCTTAACTTGTTCTTTAGCGCGTTCATAAATAGCATTAGGAAATTGTGTGATTCTAAGTAATTCAATGGCATTACGCGTATTGGCTTTGCCGGGTTTAATTTTATAATCAAAGTAAATTTCATTATTGTTAATAGATTCATTGAAGTGATAATTGTGATAATCCCTTTCCAATAATGACGATAATTCAATGTCATGTGTCGCAGCTACAACTTGATAGTTAGGTAATGCATTCAAATAACTGAGTACAGATTCTGAAGCAGCAATACGTTCTGTTGTATTTGTACCTTTAAAGATTTCATCTATGAAACAGTAAACTGTGCTTAGTGTATCAATATTAAATAGGCGTCTGATGGACTTCAATTCAGCCATAAAGTAACTATCGCCTGACAATACGTCATCAGCGTTGGCCATAGAAGTGTAAACATAGCCAGGTTTGCATTTAAACGTATCGGCTGTTGCAGTTCGAAGGGATTGCGACATAATGATATTTAACGCTACGGCTTTCATAAATGTTGATTTCCCTGAAGCATTTGAACCAGTGAGCAGTATATGATTGTCGAGATTTAAATCATTAGGTACCGCTACATCTTCGTCAATTAATGGGTGTATTAAATTTTGAAAATGCACACCACCAACTGACTCATCTATATCTGGTTCACAGTAATAAGATAATGTACGTCTATACATGGCAAGAGAATAGTGATTATCAAGCGTACTTATATAGTCATAACATTTCATTACTTCATCCTGATATTTGAAATAACTATGTTGAATAAGATGAAACAGTACATAATCAATCATAAAAATTAATTTTACATAGAGATTTGAACTGGTTACAAAATCAGGTGATTCTATCTTAGCTAGAAATCCACTAAACCTACGAGACGTCTTAAAATGATTAAAATTAACATCTAGTTCAGGCGTCCCCTCTAATTTACTCAATGCAAGACATTGTTTGATGACATTCGCAGTATAGAAGATCGACTTTAAGTCTTGATCGTAGGTCTTCTTAAGATTCATTGATAACGTTACATTTAAGATTAAAGCGCCGATGAATAAAAACAGGGCTGACCCAGGTGAAATAAACATTATCGGCAAAGTGACGATAGGTAATAATGGACAAAACATTAATAAATTATTTCGAGAAATAGGACTTAATTGATCTGGAAATAGTGGATAAACATTTTTGCCTATTTTAGAAAGTATGTAAGATACATTTAAACGGAATGATTTATTATCATTGTAGCGTTGTATGAGTGATTGATCCTCTATTTTGAACATACCTCTTAAAGTGGCATATAATTTCATTTCTCCTATAGCAGTAAAATTAAAGTTGATTTTATGGAATAATGCGCTCAAATTTAAATCGGACCAAGTTTTGTCATCGATAAGTGGATGTTTCTTTTCAAATTCGTCTTTATACGTTTGATATTGAGCGTCAAATCGTGAGTTAGGACGTATAAAAGATTCTAATTTTGATTTATTATCCCAAAGTGTATTTATTTTAGTGATAAGTTTGCGTCTTTCTATTATAGATACAACTATATTTACGATTGCTACAAGTAAAATAAATATGAGAATGATGAGTGCTAAAGTTAAGTTGTTAGTCATAGAATTCTCCCTTATGTATTTATATTTAAATTATTCCATAAATAAATTTTAGACTCAAACCTTCTTACTGAAATAAAAATGTCAATAGGGAACGTGCGTACTTATCAACAAAATGTGCGTAACTTGTGGATAAACACTGTTGAAAAGTGTGGATATAGGGGTGAATAACTCGAATGATTTGAAGGAAAAGTGTTAATTTACCTGTGGATAACTAGGATAACTCTGTGGATAGCCATCATATCCACGATAAACGGTGTGAATAATATTTGTGTAATAACATACTAAAAGACACTAAAAAGTAAGAAATTCTACTTCTCAGTGCCTTCGATGATGTTAGTGATTTATAATTTTTCTTGTAATTCTTCCCATTCAAACATCACTTGTTCTAATTTTTGTTCGGTTTCATTTTTTTCTTCAGCTAATTCAGCAGCTTTAATAGGATCATTAAATACTTCCGGCTGCGTCAATTGCTCTTCAATATAAGAAATATGTGTTTCAAACGCTTCAATTTTAGCTTCACATTGTTCAATTTGACGTTCTATTTTTCTTTGATCTCGCTTTTGTTGCTTTTGGTTCATATATGATGAAGGCTTTGTTGTGCTATCATTTTTCACATTTTCAGCATCATTTTTTAACTCTTGTTGTGCCTTTAATGCAGCAGCTTCTTCAGTTTTTTCAATGTAATATTGATAATCACCGAGATACATTTGTCCACCTTGATAATTGAGGTCAAATACTTTATTTGCAAGTTGATTAATAAAATATCGATCATGTGAGACGAAGATAATTGTTCCTTCAAAATGTTTTAATGCTTGTTCTAGCATTTCTTTAGAATCGATATCTAAGTGGTTGGTCGGTTCGTCGAGAATTAAGACATTATCTCTTTGTAGCATTAATAAAGCTAACTGCAAACGTGCTTTTTCGCCACCGGATAAGTCATTAATAATTTTCTTCACATCTTCTTGAACAAATAAGAAGCGACCTAGTACAGCTCGCACATCTTTTTCATTCATCGTAGGGTATTGATCCCAAACATAATCTAAAATTGTTTTATTCGATTTAAATTCTGCTTGTTTCTGATCATAATAACCAATTTGAAGATTTGCACCAAAGGTGATACTACCACCAAGATTGTCTAGTTTTTGGGCAATTGTTTTAATTAGCGTAGTCTTTCCAACACCATTAGGGCCAATTACAGCTATATGATCGCCTTTAGAAACCTCAATATTAATGGGTTCAGTAATAGGAGCGTCATAACCAATTTTTAAATTTTTGATGTGCATGACATCATTTCCGGTATTTCTTTCAAAACCAAATTGTATATTCGCACTTCTTGCATCAATCATTGGTTTATCTATGCGTTCCATTTTTTCTAATGTTTTGCGACGACTCTTTGCCATACCACTGGTAGATGCGCGGGTAATATTTTTCTCTACGAATGTTTCTAAACGCTTAATTTCTTCTTGTTGTTTTTCGTATTCTTGCATACGCTTTTCATAATATTGATCGCGTTGTTCAATAAATTGTTCATAATTACCTACATAACGTTTCACATCTCCAAGTGCGACGTCATAAATTTGAGTGACGATTTTATCTAAGAAATATCTATCATGACTGATAATTACGATGGCGCCTTTAAAATATTTTAAGTAGTCCTCTAACCATTTTGTAGTTTCTAAATCTAAATGGTTGGTTGGTTCATCAAGTAAGAGTAGGTCAGGCTCGTTTAACAACATTTGTGCAAGCGAGAGGCGTGTTTTTTGACCACCACTAAAATCATTAATAGGTTTATCAAAATCATTCTCAGTAAAGTTTAGGCCATGAAGTACGGTTTTAATTTTACTTTCATATTGATAACCTTCCAGTTGTTCAAAACGATTCGTTAGCGATTCATAACGTTCCATATGTTCTTGATATGTTTCTGATTCGTATTCATGTGTATGTTGTGCAAGCCAATCAGTTTCTTCTTTAATTAGACTTTCCATATTTTTGATATGTTCAAATGGTTTTGACATCTCTTCGAAAACGGTAGCCGTAGAATTAAGAGTCATTTGTTGAGTAAGATAACCTAATTTTAAATTCTTTATCTTAGAAATATGACCACTATCATAACCTTCTACGCCAGCGATAATCTTCATAAGTGTAGACTTTCCAGCACCATTTCTACCTACGACACCGATTCTCTCACCGGTTTTAACTTCAAAGTCTACATCAGTAAATATATCTTCACCATCGAACGATTTAGAGATGTCATTAAGTTGTAAAAGTATCATTCGATTCTCACCTTTCTAATTCAATTAAATAGTTATAGACTATACATAAACAATAAGATTTCAAATTTTTTAATTTTGTGCGAATTTTTAATTGTTAAACTTTATTATTCTCCAAAATAAAATTCGCTTGCCAAAAGAGACCTTATGATTAAGCTTATAATTAACTCAATTATCTTTATTTTACAGCATTACCGCATCACATGAAACTGGGATATTTATTTTTAAAAATCAATAATGTATAATATTTAAGTATTCATTGTAGGCAATTATTTGTATATTTAAACGCCTTACAACTTGCACGTTAAAATGTTTGAATACATAAATATATTTCATTCAAACTTTAAGGGGGACCTATGATATGCCAGAACACACTAAAATTCCTCGTGCTACATTAAAGCGTTTACCTTTGTACTATAGATTTGTAAGTACATTAAAATCTAAGGGTATTGACCGTGTGAATTCCAAAGCAATAAGTGAAGCTTTACAAATAGATTCAGCAACAATACGTCGTGATTTTTCATATTTTGGTGAATTGGGTAAAAAGGGTTATGGTTATAACGTTGATAGTATGCTTGAGTTTTTTAAATCAGAGATTAGTGAAAGTGACGAAATCAAAATTGCGATTGTAGGCGTAGGTAACTTAGGCCGTGCATTACTTACGTATAATTTCTCAATTCATGATGAAATGACAATTACTGAAGCGTTTGATATTAATGAAGATGTAATTGGAGAACAAGTTGGTAAAGTTGTAGTTAAACATAATAATGAGATTCAATCTAGATTAGCAGCTGAAGATATCGATGTCGTTATTTTAACTACGCCTGAAAATGTAGCACAACAAGTTACTGATCAGCTTGTAGAAGCGGGCGTCAAAGGGATACTTAACTTCACTCCAAGTCGAATCAAGACACCACAACATGTACAAGTTCATCACATCGATTTAGGTATTGAACTACAATCATTATTATTCTTTATGAAAAATTACAGTAATGGCAATTAATACATTGATAAGCATCCGTTAAAGGGTGCTTTTTTGTTATGAAAAAATGATATAGTATACATAATCATACAAAGGGGTGCACGCAAAAATGAGAGTTGAAGCAAATTGTAGTTATAAAGCACACATACCTCAAATGTTAACTGTTCCAGGAAAATTAATATTAGATGACCATACATTAATATTTAAAGCTTATGGCAAAGATCATACACCATTTGACTTGCAGTTTGATACTGACAAAGTTGTTCGATATAAGCAATCTAAAGGCTTGTTAGGTGGTAAATTATTCATATATTACAATGACCATGAGTGGTATAAGTTTAGACATTTTTCAAAAGAGGATTTAAAAGCAATCAATGCAGTATTGAAAATAAATTAATTTCTAAAAATATAGTAAAAACCATTTATAATCCGAGAAAAATTAGTAATTCAAATTATATGCGTATGCTTCCCTAGGGTGCCATCTCCGTCTGTAGTCTTCGACTGGCATTTCTCCCTCGGAATTTAGTGCATATATTTTTGAAGTTTATTGAAAACAAAGTTATTTAATCTGTATGGGCTCTAATTTTAAAAGTCAAAAAATGATAAGTTTGCAAAATTTGAATATTTCCATTATAATACCTTATTATTTATATCGGAAATAGGTGATTAAATGACTTGGATGATAATTAGTGGACTCATCGTCGGTGTGTTACTAGGATTTGTAATGCAACGTACAAGATTCTGCCTCGCAGGCGGGTTCAGAGATATGTATGTTCAAAAAAGTAATAAAATGTTCTATGCCTTATTGGTAGCAATCACAGTTCAGAGTATAGGGCTACTCATATTGACAAGCTTTGGAGCTATTAAAGTGCCGACTCATACATTTCCTGTAGTTGGAACCATTATAGGTTCGTTTATCTTCGGCATAGGTATAGTACTCGCAGGTGGATGTGCCACTGGAACGTGGTATCGTGCTGGTGAAGGACTCATAGGTAGTTGGGTTGCCCTCATCTTATACGCAGTGACTTCTGCAATTACAAAAACGGGTGTATTACTTCCATTGATGAATGTAATCAATCGACCTACAAATGTGAATGCGAGTGTAAGTCATTCAACAGGCATTCCGAACTGGGTACTTGTTTTAATTTTAACAGTGATTACGATCACTTTAGTTGTAAGAACTTTACGTAAACCAAAGGTAATGGTGCCTAAATTAAAACAAAAGCATACGGGTATTCGACATTATTTATTCGAAAGAAGATACCATCCATTTGTTGCAGGCATTGCTGTAGGTTTAATCGCACTACTTGCATGGCCAATGAGCGAATCAACAGGTCGTCCTTATGGACTTGGTATTACGACACCATCTGCTAATTTAATAAACTTTTTAGTCTCAGGTAATTCTAAATTTATCGATTGGGGCGTACTTTTAATACTTGGTATTTTTGTAGGTTCTTATATCGCCGCAAGAGGTTCAAAAGAATTTAAATGGCGTCTTCCAGATAAAAAGACTATTCGTAATAGTGCCTTCGGTGGAATATTGATGGGATTTGGTGCATCTGTAGCTGGAGGTTGTTCAATCGGTAACGGCCTTGTAGAAACTGCCACAATGAGTTGGCAAGGATGGATAGGCTTAGGATCAATGATTATTGGAGTATGGTTTATGAGTTACTTTATTTTCGTTAAACCTATGAAAAGGTTGAAACAAACGACAAATAATAAATCTCAAAATAATACAGTAAGTCAACGTACTCAAACAACATAAGGAGGTTATTCTATGGTACATGAATTAGGTACAGTAGGTATGGTATGTCCATTCCCACTTATAGAGGCACAAAAGAAAATGCAAGAATTAAATCAAGGCGATGAATTAAAAATAGACTTTGACTGTACACAAGCTACTGAAGCTTTGCCTAATTGGGCGGCTGAAAATGGCTACCCAGTAACGAATTATGAACAATTAGATGATGCTTCATGGACAATCACTGTTCAGAAAGCTTAAATCATATATGAAGTGAGGCTAGCGGAATCGTGTGATTTCGCTAGCTTTTTTGTATCGTTTCAATACAATTATATCAGTTAGAATGTTAAATAAACTTACGCCATGTGTAATATTACCTTACCGATTTTTGCGCTTCCATCAATCACTCATTATGATGTTGATAAAGGAAGTGGTAAGAATGAATATGGATGATACAATTTTCCTATTTTTATGTACATTATTAGTTTGGTTAATGACTCCAGGTCTTAGTTTATTTTATGGAGGACTTGTTCAATCGAAGAATGCATTAAATACAGTTATGCAAAGTATGGCAGCAATTGTTATTGTCACATTTGCATGGATGATTATTGGTTTTTCAATTAGTTTTGACCAAGGTAATGACTGGCTTGGTGGTTTTAAATTTCTAGGTTTAAATCACGTCGGTTTTGCAATTTCTAAAACTATTAGTCCACATGTCCCTCTCGCACTTTTCATGTTATTCCAAATGATGTTTTGTACTATCGCGGTTTCAATTTTATCAGGTTCTATAGCTGAAAAAATGAGATTTATCCCTTATCTTATTTTTGTTGGTTTATGGGTAGTATTTATTTATAGTCCAGTTGCACACTGGGTATGGGGTGGAGGCTGGATTAGTAAACTTGGTGCCATCGATTACGCCGGTGGAACAGTTGTACATATTACCTCAGGTGTGTCTGGTTTAATTTTAGGGATTATGATTGGGGTAGGAAAGAAACAAGAGAAGCATACCCCTCATAATTTACTCATTACGCTTATTGGAGGCATTTTAGTTTGGTTAGGTTGGTACGGATTCAATGTCGGCAGTGCGTTTACATTTGATCAAATCGCGATGGTATCGTTTGTCAATACTGTCATTGCTGCAAGTGCCGGTGCATTTGGCTGGCTGATTTTAGAATATGCTTTGAAAAAGACAACAAGTCTATTAGGCCTTTTATCTGGTGCACTTTCTGGGCTTGTAGCAATTACTCCAGCTGCAGGTTATGTCAATTATCTTAGTGCAGTCATTATCGCTGTAATAGGTGGTATCGGATGCTACGTTGTTATCAATTTAATTAAAGTGAAATTACAATATAACGATGCGCTAGACGCGTTTGGTATTCATGGCGTTGGTGGTGTGCTTGGCGCAGTACTTACAGGTGTTTTCCAGTCTCACAAGGTAAATGATGCCGTGGAAAATGGTCTCATATACACAGGCGATTTCAAAGTTATTTTAATACAATTAGCAGCAGCGCTTGCCACTGTGGTATTCAGTGCAATTGTTACATACATGATTGCTAGAATAATTAAGTCATTTACACCATTAGCAACTACTGAAGAAGAAGACAAAACTGGACTCGATGCAATTGTTCATGGTGAAAAAGCATACTTCTATGGTGAATTAAATAAATTTAATCGTCGTATGAAATTCTAGTCCAACATATAGAAAGTGAATCTTACTCACTTATCATGTCGATATCATTTGAACTATCACTTATTTAAAGTGGTTATATGTGATGAAATATGTTCAAGTTAATACATACATGATAGGTGAGTTTTCTTTTGAAAAATATTTCCAATGTCGTTAAGTGAGCAGATGTATTTAAACGTATCGTTTCCAGATTTCTGAACGTCGATTCATTTTCCATAAAATTCTCATGATTAAAACTAAAAATCTACATCTATATACGTAGCTCATATGTTAAAATATTAAAGTTAAGAAGAAAGCAAAATGAGTTGAGAGTAGGAGTGAAAACATGGCGGAATGGACACGTGAAGCACGTTATCAACGTATAGAAGATGTTGATACAGAGACGTTTATGGAACTAAAAAAACGAGTCGATGCTTCTCCATACAGACAGACATATCATATTCAGCCTGAAACAGGATTGCTAAATGATCCTAACGGCCTTATCTATTATGATGGGCGTTATTACATATCACATCAGTGGTTCCCATTAGGAGCAGTACATGGACTTAAATATTGGTTTAATTATACCAGTGATGATTTGGTACACTTTGAATCTCAAGGGCCTATACTAGAACCAGATACGAAATATGACAGTCATGGTGTGTATAGCGGTAGTGCCTTCGAATATAATGGGCATCTCTATTATATGTATACTGGAAATCATCGAGACCATCATTGGAACCGTGTATCTAGTCAAATGATTGCCCGACTTAAAGAGGACGGTACTGTAGAGAAATTTCCTAAGCCGGTTATTCATGGACAACCAGAGGGTTACACAAGTCATTTCAGAGATCCTAAAGTATTTGAAAAGGACGGTAAACTATATGCGATATTAGGCGCCCAAACCAATAATGAACAAGGTCGATTGGTCTTATATCGTAGTGAAGATGTTGTGAATTGGACATTCTTAGGTGAGATTCAAACAGATTTAAGTCAATTCGGATATATGTGGGAATGTCCAGATTATTTCGAGTTAGACGGTCATGATGTTATACTTTTCTGCCCACAAGGGGTTGAAGCGGAAGGTGAAAAGTATCGAAATATTTATCAATCAGGTTATATGATAGGGAATTTAGATATTGAAAATATGACATTTGACCATCAAGCGTTTCAAGAATTAGATAGAGGATTTGATTTCTATGCACCGCAAACTTTTGTGGATAAACATGGAAAACGCATATTAATTGGTTGGATGGGACTACCAGACATTGATTATCCAACTGATTCTGAAGGGTGGGCCCATTGTTTAACAATTCCTCGAGAACTCACAATAGAAAATGGTAAATTAAAGCAACGTCCACTCAAGGCGTTAGAAACTTTAAGAACGAATAAAGAAACTGCTTTGGGTTATGCAAATAAATTTAATCGCAAATTGCATCCTTATGAAGGAAAGCAATATGAAATGATTATTGATATTTTGGAGAATGATGCAACAGAAGTATATTTCGAATTAAGAAGTTCAAGAAATGAATCCACACTTATTATTTATAATCAACGTGAAAATACTATTACGCTTGATCGTTCTGATAGTGGTTTATTGCCAACAAATGTAGACGGGACAGCACGCACAACTAGGTTAGATGCACCTCTCAATCAATTACACATCTTTGTCGATACTTCAAGTATTGAGATATTCTGTAATGATGGGGAACGCGTGTTAACTTCAAGAATTTTCCCAAGTGAAAATGCGACAGGTATCAAAGCTTCCACAGAATCAGGACAAGTTTATTTACAATTTACGAAATACGAATTAAAGAAATAATTCGATAACAATGAAGAAACCCAGCTTTCACCTCAAATAGGGAGGAGAAAGCTGGGTTTCATTATGTGTGTATTAGATTTTTTTGACATTACGTACGGACGCGAAACAATTTTCGCCATTTTTAAAGTAAACCATACGCTCTTTTGAATCAATGGATTCAATATTATGCCGATTAACAACAAAACTATTGTGACATCTAAAGAAGCGATCATCGAGTTGCGCTAATTCTTTCAAATTACCATAAAACTCAATTTGGCGATTATCTAAATGCGCAATGAGTCGGTGCGACTTTGTAGATGATTCAAAGAACATAATATCATCATATTGAACATAAACTGAATTACTACCACGTTTTAATTCAATTGTTTCAACATTACTCTCTTTAGATAATAATTTAAGTCGTGTATGTGCCGTTTCAAGACAATCAATAATTCTTGTCTTTAACTCTGAAGGGTCATCTTTGAAAATAAAATCCATTGCAGCCACTTTATAAACGAAAGTTAAATAAGTGAGTTCACTATGACTTGTAACAAAGATAATATTGCCTACAGGATCATGTTTACGGATTTCACTACCTAATTTGATGCCGTTCATATCAGCTTCTAATTGAATATCTAAAAAATAACAACCAATATCATTCATTTCTTTAGATTGTTCAAGAACCTCATAAGGATCATCAGTTGCGAGCGCTAACTCCATCGGTTTTTCTTCAATCATAATATAATTTTTGATAATTGATGCCATATTTTCTCTTTGTCTCGGATCGTCTTCGCAAACGAATATCTTCATCTGTTATCACATCCTTATGCTTCGTTCTTAGTATTTATGATTTCTACTTTTTGAACAAAATAACCATTTTCGATAACGGTATCTAATAAAACATTTTCGTTTTCATCAGTCAGTTCTTTAAGGGTAGATAAACCTAAACCTCTGTTATCACCTTTCGTAGAAAAGCCTTCTTCAAATAATTCATGAATTTTAGGGGTATTATCGCTACATTTATTCATCACAATGAATGTAACAGATTCTTCGTTATCAATAAAGGCAATTCGAATAAGTGGATCTTCAAGTGCCTCTGATGCCTCAATAGCATTATCTAAAATAATTCCAGTAATACGACTGAGTTCAATTGTGTTCATGTTGATATTATCAATTTCATCAGGTACTTCAATACTAATTGGTATTTCTTTCTCTTGCGCTTGAAGAAACTTAGTTGTGATTAATCCCT
This sequence comes from Staphylococcus caprae, assembly GCF_002902725.1. GTDB lineage: Bacteria > Bacillota > Bacilli > Staphylococcales > Staphylococcaceae > Staphylococcus > Staphylococcus caprae. The sequence goes on along the minus strand of NZ_PPRT01000089.1, from coordinate 1,709 downwards.
TAATTTCTCTAACTTTTAAATTTTCAATCCCATTCAATTTAATTGAACGTGTCTTCATATTATCTTTCAATGGCACGATCTGTTCATTGAAATACTTCTTAAGCCCTTGCATATCATCCTCACGAATAAACTCAGATAGAGTAGAAAGAATATTAACATAATCATGACGGAACTTACGCATTTCATTATTAATAGTCTCAATACGTAACGTATATTCATAATATGTTTCAATTTCATCTAGATTACGCTTATATTTCATTTCACGAAGTACGGTGTAAGAGAGAATGATTAAAATTATAAGTATTACTAAGACAATACCTACATAAAGATATGTATAAAGTCTAAAAGTTTGAAAATCTAAATCTTCATTTCGAGTAAAGATAAATAATATGAAAAAGGTAATAACTAAGAAAATGGAAATGATTGAAATATATATTTTGTTAGTATATAGGTAAGATTTCTTAATACGATTTATTAAAAATTTGATAGAGTTCGCTAACACTATAGCCCATATACCAAAACTTATAAGATATACAACCAAATAAACAATAGAGTTACGTGTATAATCTTCAAACCACGCAATTAAAAGTATTGTGAAAAAGTTACATAAATATAATATGATGTTAGTTCCAAATATCGTCAAAATAGATAATAATTTTATTTTTCTATAAAAGAATATTATTGAAATCAAAATTATAAGAATTAAAACATTATTACCTACAAAGTAAAATAATAAATTTACAGGGATCATTAATCCAAGAATGAATAAATAATCCCTTAAATTATATTTAATCCCTGCAAGAACTCTAGCTACATAGAATATTGTAGCTAATTGAAATAAACTAGTTATCCAATCATTCAAGCCTTCCATAAAATACACACTTTCTGTAAATGACTTATAACAGTTGTTTGAAGTTATTTTTTGTATATTTCAAGTAGTTCTTTTGGTACTTCAGGTTCATCAAAATAGTAACTACAAGTACTATAACCAGCTATAAAGCCAATTTTTTCAAAAACAGCAGTGATCACTTTAAATAGTAAATTAATAATTTGCATCATTTTAATACATCCTCCTTATTAGTAGAAAAAATAGGTAATAGGGTAAGAGATTCAACAAACATACCCCAGATAACAAAATATACAAAAGGTTCTTTAATAAAAATACAAGCGATTAAAATCAAAATACATGTTACAACAGAACCAAGCTGTTTTCTTTTTATAAGATGTTTTGGTATCGGTTGCTTTTTTGTTTCCGATGGAGCATATTTTATAATAATAATTAAACTTAATACCCCAGTAACAATTAGTGCATACACGTTAATATGAAAAAGAGTTAGTAACCAAGGTATAAGTATAAAAATAATGATATTCACAATATGACACATTAACGATGAGTTAGCATGTGCACCATGTGCATTCCTCCGTATTAAAAAGTAAGTTATATGAGTTAATAATGTGTATACAAAAATACGAAAAATGAGAGCTAACCCATAAACGACTATTGTTTTTTCAATATTTATTGCAACAACTTGCATACCTAAACGAACTTTTAAAAATTGTATATGATCTAAATTATTTTTTCTTTGTAGGTAGTTAGCAAATTGTTCAATCTTTCTATCAATTATTTTCACTTATCTACTACTCTCCTCATAATTCATTATACAATTTTGTGCAACTCAATTTAAGAAATATGCCTAACTGTTATATAA
>NZ_PPRT01000088.1 GCF_002902725.1 Staphylococcus caprae | reverse complement strand
ATATATCATTTTTCCGCCCTCGCTTCGAATTGTTATTAAGATGATTTTAACATAAAGGTCTTAAATATTTGATAGATTATCTTCAATTTTTCGTAAAATCTTAATGAAATACATTTTGAAAAGTAATAATATACGTTTTTTGATTTTTTAAAATATAAAATTGAATAAAGAGTGTCGAACAAAAATATCATTTAGCAATATTAATTTCGTTGGCATGCACCCAACTTGCATTGTTTGCAGAATTACTTAAATATGCTTGATGGGAAAGACATAATAAATAATGTCCCGACCTTTTCATTGACCTTGAGCAATGATCCACAATACTTTTCAAGACAGAAAAAAGAGCATTGAACCTACTGCCCAATACTCACCTTAATAAATATAATATAAAACTATAAATTTTAGAGTAATACATCACTCTTATATATGTTTCTGATTAGTGTGCAACTGCTTCTTGATGATTATCTTCTTCAAATGAAACTTGTACGTTTTCAGTAAGCACATCAGTGTATGTATAAGATACGCGTTCAAAGTTGTGTTTGTCTTGATCTAATTCGACAATGAATACTGAAGGATACGTTTCTTTTAAAACACCTGAGCGTTCAATTGTCTTTTTGCGTCCACCATTGGCTTTTAGTACAATACGATTTCCTAAATGACAATCAATAGAATTTTTGATGTCCAAAATTGATTTTGGCATATTGCCCCACCTCGCTACAAGTTACATAATACCATATTTATAGCGATTTCGTCAAATAAAATTTAAATTTTATCAAGGTAAAAGACCTTTGTCAATATTTTAATTTTCTAATTCAGGGAATTTTTTCTTTTCTTCATATAATTTTGCAAAATCCTGTATTGTAAGCGTTTCGCCACGTCGTTTAGGATCGATTCCTGCATTTTCTAACCAATTCAGAATAGAAGATTTATACTGTTTCCCATCTTTGAAAAAGTTCTGATAGTTATTGTTAATTGTTTTACGTCGTTGTGCAAATGCTGCTTTCGCTAATTTGAAAAACGCTTCTTCGTCATCGATGTCTACAAGGGGTTTCTCGCGTTGCATCAGTTTTACGACAATTGAATCCACATTTGGAGGAGGCATAAACACTGATTTAGGGACGGTCAAAACTTTACTTGTTTCAGTGTAATATTGTGCGACGATAGAAAGCGACCCATACGCTTTAGTACCTACACTAGCGTTCAGGCGCTCACCTACTTCTTTTTGCATCATCACTACATAACCATCGATAGGAATATCCTGCTGCATTAAATTAAGTAATATAGGTGTCGTAATATAATAAGGCAAATTAGCCACAACCATAATTTTATCGCAATCATCAAGATATGTATTGACCGCTTTTCCAATATCAGCTTTTAAGATATCTTCGTTAATAATTGTGACATTATCATAAGGAGAGAGTGTATCGTTAAGGACAGGTATAAGTCTTTGATCTATTTCAAATGACATGACTTTTTTTGCGTGTTTAGCAAGTTGCTCAGTTAATGATCCCATACCAGGACCAACTTCAATGATACCTGTTGTTTCATCAATTTGACTGGCTTCAATAATCTTATTAATGATATTCACATCTACTAAGAAGTTTTGTCCTAAACTCTTCTTAAAATTAAATCCATATTGATCTAGTAAAGCACGGGTACGAGATGGTGTAGCAATATCTTTATGTTCCATTTATATCTCCCTTCTTTCTTCATCAAGTAAAGCGTCTCTTACATCTTGCTCAGTATAACCAAAAGCGTTCAGCTTTTTTAATAATTGTTTACCATTAGAATGACCGATATGCAATTTACGTCCTAAGATTTCTCGTCGGCGTCTAGCGTCTTTCCCAATAATTAGCCCTAAATCAATCAAGACACTTTTATCAATGGTTTCTTCCGCTTCTTCAAATGGTGAACTCACATGCATCAATGCTTCTCTAATGTCTTTAACATCCGCATGTTCAACACCAATTTTACCTCTTCTGTTCTTTGCCTTTTCTTTATCTAAATACGCATGTTTAACGCCAGGTACATTGTCACGGATGGTATGTCTGATTTTATCACCCGGGAAATCAGGATCAGTCAATACAATCACGCCTCTACTTTCTTGCGCATGACGAATAACATCTAATGTTTCTTGGTTTATTGCACTTCCATTTGTCTCTATTGTATCGCATTCTACAGCAGTTTTAACACGCTCTGTGTCATCTCTGCCTTCAACTACGATAAATTCATTAATCTTCATATTTATACCTTCCAACAATGTTTAAGTCGTTTATCCTTATTTTATAAAAGTAAATCAAAATAATAAAATACTAACAAACTTCTTCATTCATTTTACTTTATAAACGAGCTTCACTACATTTCATATTTTACTATGCCGGCACTCTAACTTTATAAAAAATAAGAAAGATGTCTCGAACTTTTAAAAGTGTGATGATATTCATCCCTTTAAAGTTGGACACCTTTCTCACTGTAAATTATTGTTTTAATTTAAATAAACGCTCAGCATTTTCAGTCGTTTGGCGACATACTTCTTCATATGTCATGCCACGTAAGTCTGCAATTTGTTGTGCTACTAATGTGACACGTTCTGGCTCATTGCGTTTACCTCTATATGGATGAGGCGACAAGTATGGTGCATCTGTTTCACATAATAAGCGATCCATTGGCACATGTTGCGCAACTTCTTTAGGTTGTTTCGCATTTTTGAAAGTAACTGGGCCACCTAGAGAGACGTAGAAATTCAATTTGTTAATAACTACATCTGCAATTTCAGGTGAGGCACTGAAACTATGCATAATGCCACCCACTTCTTCGGCATGCTCTTCCATCAAGATATCAACACAATCTTGAGTCGCTTCACGATTATGAATAATAATAGGTAATTGTACACGTTTAGCTAGAGCGATTTGCTTTCTAAATACTTCCTTTTGAATGTCAGCAGGAGATTTATCCCAGTGATAGTCTAAGCCCATCTCACCAATGCCGATAATCTTAGGATGTTTAGATAAACTTTCAATCCACTCTAATCTCTCATCCGTACAATCAATTGCATCGACAGGATGCCAACCGATAATACCATAGACAAATTCATATTTATCTATGAGTTCCATAGTACGTTCAATTGTAGGCGTATCAAACCCCACTACAAACATTCTATCTACGCCTGCTTCTCTCGCACGTGATATCACTTCATTTAAATCTTCATCATATTGTTCATCATTTAAATGGACATGTGTATCGATTAACATCATTATCTCTCCTATCTCTCAGCAATATTATTTAACAATTGCTCCGTTTGGAATTGCATTTGGTAAACTTACCAACGTAAGAACGCCATCTTTTTCAGCAGATAAAATCATACCTTCAGATTTTTGACCCATTAATTTTGCAGGTTTTAAATTTGTTACTACAGCAACTTTTTTACCAATAATATCCTCAGGTTTATAGAACTTCGCTATTCCAGATACAATTTGACGCTGCTCACTATCTAAATCAATTTGAATTTTTAATAGTTTATCAGATTTTTTCACATTTTCAGCATCTATAATTGTTGCTGCTTTAATTTCAACTTTATCGAAGTCTTTAATATCAATTTGTTCTTTACTTGGTACTTCTTCTTTTCCCTCAGATTTAGGTGGCTGCATTGATTCTTTAATATAAGAAATTTCTGCTTCTGTATCTAATCTTGGGAAAATTGGTGATGGCTTTTCAGTAACCATAATCGGTTCAGTGAGTGCACCGTAACTTTCGAGACTTTCTAATTCTGTTAATTTAGGATTATTGATATTAAGTTGCTTAAACATTTCTCTTGGTGCATGTGTTAAGAACGGCTGTAGTAAAACAGCTGAGAAACGAATATTCTCAACAAGGTGTGCCATCACATTGCCGAGCATGTCACGTTGACTTTCATCTTTAGTTAATACCCATGGTTGTGTCTCATCAATATACTTATTCGTACGGCTAATAAATTTCCAAACCGTAGACAATGCAACAGAGAATTGTAAACTTTCCATGTTCTCATTAAAGTTCTTAACTGTTTCAAGCGCCATTGCTTCCATATCCTCATCAAGTTCATGTTTTGGACCTTGGTAAGCTGGTAATTCACCATGGAAGTATTTATTAATCATTGAAATTGTACGGTTAACTAAGTTACCTAAGTCATTCGCCAAGTCATAATTCGTACGTTCAACAAAGGCTTCTGGCGTGAACACACCATCAGAACCGAATGGTAACTCACGCATTAAGTAGTAACGTGTTGCATCTAAACCGTAACGATCAATTAATACATTCGGATCAACGACGTTGCCTTTAGATTTACTCATTTTACCATCTTTCATTAAGATCCAGCCATGTGCAAAGACTTTCTTAGGTAGAGGTAAATCTAATGCCATTAATAAAATCGGCCAAATAATAGAGTGGAAACGTACAATTTCTTTAGCCATCAAATGAATATCTGCTGGCCAATATTTGTTAAATAACGTTTCATCCTCTGAAAGATAACCCAATGAAGAAATATAGTTAACTAGTGCATCAATCCATACATATACCACATGCTTAGGATTTGATGGAACACGAACGCCCCAGTCAAATGATGTACGAGAAACAGCTAAATCTTCTAATCCAGGCTTGATAAAGTTATTGATCATTTCATTCTTTCTAGATGGTGGTTGAATAAAGTCTGGATTTTCATCATAAAATTCTAATAGTCGATCTGTGTATTTATTAATATTGAAGAAGTAACTTTCCTCTTTCACAAGTTCAACTTCATGTCCAGAATCTGGACTTTTACCGCCAACGATTTTACCATTTTCATAAACTGGATCTACGAGTTGTGATTCCGTGTAGTACGTTTCATCTGGAACAGAATACCAACCTTCATATTCACCTAAATAAATATCGCCTTGTTTTAATAATCTTTCGAATACTTTTTCCACAACTTGCTTGTGACGTTCTTCAGTAGTTCGAATAAAGTCATCATTTGAAATCTCAAGTTTATCCCATAAACTTTTAATTCCAGCAATCATTTCATCTAAATATTCTAATTCTGTTTTACCAGCTTTTTGAGCTTTTTCTTGAATTTTTTGGCCATGTTCATCCGTACCTGTTAAGTAACGAACATCATATCCTTGCATTCTTTTATAGCGCGCAATGACGTCGCCTGCAACAGTTGAGTATGCATGACCGATGTGTAAATTCCCACTTGGATAATAAATTGGGGTAGTTATATAAAACGTATCTTTAGCCATCACTGGTCCTCCTCATTAATTACATAATAAATGATATCTAAATTTATTTTTCTTTTCAATGAAGTAGCGCACTACTATGTATCCGTGTTTACATTCTCACATCATTTGAAAATTAATTGTCATCATCTTTACTACAATACCATAAAATCAGTGTTTTATGGTGGTTTTCATACGAATTCATCACTAATAAAATATATATGAAAACATGAAAGTTTTTAGTCTATATCATGATAAATATTATAAACTTCTCCAGTTTTCATACCACGATCTGAAGCAACCGTTTTAATCGCTTGTTTCGGTTTAACTTTATCATTTTCAATATAGTGATTCACATGGTCCTTAACAGTTAAATCTTCGAACCATGAATGATTCGTAATAGGTGAAGCGCCTTCGATTAGAATGACGAATTCACCTTTCATTGGTATATCACCATTCTGGATTGTTTCAAGCATCTGTGTTACTGGCAAAGTCATAAGTTGCTCAAATTTCTTAGTTAATTCTCTACCGATTGAGACACGTCTCTGAGGATCTACCTTCGCAATTGCTTTCAACGTATCTGTCACTCTATGAGGGGATTCGTAAAGTATTAGCGTACTGTCTTGATACATTCTAAGTTGTAAGACATCTATTTTTTCTTTCTCTTTTCTAGGTAAAAAGCCTAAAAACGTATACGTAAAGGAAGGTAGACCACTCGCCATTAGGGCTGTTAACCCTGCATTAGGACCAGGGACAGTGACTACACTAATATTCTGATGACGTGCTTCCACAACGAGTTCATAGCCTGGATCACTGATTAAAGGTAGTCCTGCATCAGAAACTAATGCGACATCCAATCCAGATTGCAATTGTTCAATTAAATAAGCTGTTTGTTGTTCTTTATTATGTTCATGATATGATTTCAGAGGTGTTTTTATTTCGTAGTGATTACATAACTTGCGTGTCACTCTTGTATCTTCACATGCAATCATATCTACGTTATTCAATGTGTCTATTGCGCGATACGTCACATCCGCTAAATTGCCAATGGGTGTGCCCACTAAAAATAACGTTGCCATGCTATCCCTCCTTAATCATTTTTAATTTCCGTTGTCTTGAAAATGTTTTTATTTCGTATTCTCTCTTTAACGCATCGGATTTAGTTTCATACATTTCTTGATAAACTAACTCTACCGGACGTCTTATTTTGGTATATTTGGCACCTTTACCATCATTATGTTTCGCTACGCGTGCTTCAACATCTTTTGCATAACCCGTATACAGACTACCATCATTACATTTAACAATATAAACAAAATGTCTATCCATAATATATGCCCTTCATTTCATCACTATATGTCCCATCTTCATTGTATATATAGAAAGGTTTTCGGATCTCTAATCCTTGTTTTCCACCTTTTCGACCTTCAACTACAATCGTCTGAGCAGTTTTATTCACTTTGCTAAATATAAATGAGAGCTTCTTTGGTTCAATTTTAGCATTTCTCATTTCATTTAAGACATCCATAAGCCTCTCCGCACGATGAACTAAAACTAATCGTCCACCTTCTTTTAGTAAATGTCTCGCCGATTTTACACAATCTGCAAGATTACACTTCACTTCATGACGTGCAATTTTATGTGCTTCTTTCTGATGTTGATTCAGTTGATTCATTTTAAAATAAGGAGGATTACACGTAACTAATGTATATTGAGAAGGTTTAAATGTATCATATACATTGTTTAAGTCCATTAGATGCATGGTTAATCGTTCTTCTAAATCATTTCGTTCAAAACTACGACGTGCCATATCAACTAATTGGCTTTGTATCTCAATGCCCTCAATATCTTGGTTACACTTTGCAGCTAACAATAACGGAATCACTCCGTTACCTGAACATAAATCCATAATGCGATCGTTCTTCCTCACTTCAGTGAGATATCCCAACAATAAGGCATCCGTTGAAAATGAAAAGACATCATCATTTTGGATAATCTCATAACCTTCTTTAATTAAATAATCAATTCTTTCATTATCCTTAAGCATCCTACTTACTCCTAAAAAAAGGATGTCATTATAGCATGATTGAAATGTCATACTTATAATACACCCTTAACTTTAATCATTTCGTCCTCAATTGAACTTTAATCGCTTAATACATTTAGACACAAGAGACAATCTTCGCCTTGACGGTGTTTACCGAACAATTCACCTTTACATATATGAAAGCCTTCCCTATACAACATAGCTAAATTGTCTTTACTAGGAGACGGTGTTTTAATGTGCTTAGAATGAGACTTTTCATCATTATGCTCTGATGACGCTTCACCTTTGTCCATCAACCTTTTTAAATTGTCATTTTCAACTTGCAACGCTACATTCTCTTCGACGAGTTCAACAGCTAAATCTTTCAGTTCAGTCATATCCTGGGTCAACTGACCTACATTACGTTCAAGTCTCATTAATCTCTCAAATAATTCATTTCTATTCAAAGGTCGCTAAACCTCCTTAGTTCATTGCTTCAATTTCTTCCATCTTATATTCTAGTGGTTGTTCAAGACCTTCTATTTTTACTTGCATAGAAATATCTAAAATATTTAATCCAATTACCTTTCCACTGCCATCAGGTGTTTGTACTGAAGCACCTACGTCTGGCAACTGCGCTCTTGCTTCTTCGTAGTGATCATTTTCATACTTAAGACAACACATTAAGCGACCACAAGCACCTGATATTTTAGTTGGATTTAATGATAAGTTTTGATCTTTTGCCATCTTAATTGATACAGGTTCGAAATCTCCTAAGAAAGTAGAACAGCAAAGCGAACGTCCACATGGACCTATGCCACCCAATAACTTCGCTTCATCTCTTACCCCAATTTGACGTAATTCAATTCTAGTTTTTAAATTTTGAGCCAATACCTTTACTAATTTACGAAAATCTATTCGATCATCTGCCGTAAAATTAAAGATAACTTTTGACTTATCTAATGTATACTCACAATTAACTAAGCGCATGTCCAAATTTTGATTTTTAACAACTTTCTTACATAATTCTAATGCTTGTTCAGCGTCTCGCTCATTATTATAATACTGTTCCTCGTCTTCCTCATTGACTATTCGAATGATTTCCTTTAAAGGTAAAGTCACATCACCATCAGCGACATCTTTCGGCGGAAACTTTACCAAACCTATTTCAATGCCTCTTTTGGACTCAACGACAACTCTGTCGCCAACATTCACATCTAGCTGATTAGGCGCATAATATTCCAATTTCCCTGCTTTTTGAAACTGAACACCTACAACATTTGGCATTTTATCTCACACCTCTTATAACTATTTGTTCAAATACGAGTGTTGGATTAACGTTTTGATTCAATTTTTTGTGCGCTTCTGTAATTTGATCATACATCAGAACCATTTGGTTAAACGTTAAACTTTCCGCATATTTTTTCATTTCAACACTCAAATCACTATAGATAAAATGATTTTCTATATTCACTTTTGCATGCATCATATCTTCGAAAAATCCATTGACTGCTGCTAAAGTTAACAATTGTAATTTACGATTTTTAGCTTGTTTAAGCAAGTCTATAATGCCAATTAAAGCCATTGATTTATTTGATAAGATTAATTCACACCAACGAATAATTGATTTTCTTAAGGAAGTTAAATCATATTCTTCATTTAATGCTACTGCTGTTTCAACTTGAGTCGTATATGTACTTACCATTTCTGCTACAGGTCTCGTTAGAGATGCTTCAACTAACCTCTCAATAAACTGCTCTCTATCAATGGGTTTAAAATAAACATGCTGACATCTAGAATGTATCGTATCTAAAATCTGTTCAGGTTTCGTAGATAGTAAAATCGCAATCGTATTCTTTGGTGGTTCCTCTAAAAATTTTAATATACTATTTTCACCTTGAACAGTTAATTTTTCAAATTCTTCAATAATGTACACTTTATAATTACCTTCTATAGGTAATTGATTCATATGATGTACAAGTTGTTCAATTTGTTCTTTCTTTATCGTATTTTCATCTGAGGAAACATACAGAAAGTCAGGATGATTAAACGTATCAACTTTCAGTTCACATTGATGATTTTCATCACATAAAATCAATTTCGCAAAGTTGACAGCCACATGTTTCATTGATTGTGCATCATAACCTTCAAATAAATAAGCATGTGACAATTTATTTGAATGATACGCATGAGCTAACTGTTGTTGTTCATCCATGATTTACTACTCCCTCTTTTAAATCTTATATAAAAAAGGCTACTCAAACCATAGCTTTAGACTGTAGACATGTTTCTTCAATCAAAATGACTCGATAAGCATCCTTCACTTGACTGCAAATGACAACGAATTTCAATGCTACAACTGAAAGGATAAAAATCATAATTATGAATCAATATGCCATCAATCTTAAACTACATTTAAAGCAGCCCAACATTGTAAAATAATTGCTGTTTTTCTGAAATGAATCTATTTTTAGTCGCTAAAAGTCAGTTCTATACTTATGTAGAAGACGTAGCGACAACTCAACGTTCATTAAAATTGGTGAAATGCTTCAATTGGCATAACAAATACTGTTGCGCCACCCACTTCAACCTCAACTGGGTATGGAATATATGAATCTGCACTTCCACCCATAGGCGTAATAGGAGAAACAAGCTGTTCTCTATTACCACAAGTGTTATCAATTACAGATAGTATTTCATCGACACGTTCATCATTAACACCGCATAAGAATGTAGTGTTACCTGCTCTTAAAAATCCACCTGTAGTTGCTAATTTTGTTGCTCTAAAATTATTTTTTACGAGTTGGTCTGAAAGTTCTTGACTATCTTGATCTTGGACGATCGCTATAATCATCTTCATTTTTATAACACCTCTTCTTGATATTATATCACAAATTTTTTAAATATTTGATGATAGATTGGTACGCTTCTTCGACTACATTTTCCAAATTCTGATTTGCATTCACTTTAACAAATCGTTCCGGATTTCCTTCTATCACTTTATGATAACCTTCTATCACTTTTTCATGGAATGCCTTATCTTCTTGATCTAAACGGTTTTGATCACGATTATTTTTGAGAATTCGTTGGCGTCCAACTTCAGCGCTAACGTCTAAATAAATCGTTAAATCGGGATACAATCCATTAATTGCAAATTCATTTAAAGTTTGAACTTCTTCAATACCTATACCCCTTGCATAACCTTGATAAGCTAAAGAACTATCAATATATCTATCACACAGAACAATTTTTCCATCTTTTAAAGCTGGGATAACTTTTTCAACGAGATGTTCACGTCTTGATGCTGCAAATAACATTGCTTCAGTGCGAATATCCATGTTATCTCCATCTAATACGACACGACGAATTTCTTCTCCGGTAGGTACGCCACCTGGTTCACGTGTAGTAATAACATCAAAGTCCTCAGCTAATTTTTGACTTACTTTTGTGATTACAGAAGTTTTGCCTGCGCCCTCAGGCCCTTCAAATGTTATAAAAGCTGACATTTTATTCATCCTTAACTAATATTTTTTTATCCTTCAAACCTTCTACTTTAATACCTAAGTTTGAATAATATTGTAATAATTTTATCATATGTATTGTAATAACTTCTCCTCTAAACATTACTGGAATTCCAGGAGGATAAGGTACAATATGTTGTGCTAATATTTCATTTTCTGCTTGTTCTATTGCTATTTCTTTTGTTTTTGGAAAATGAATTGCCTGATACTCACTCGTCTCCAACATCAGATTCGCTGCTTTAGTATATGACTCTCTTTTTTCAGGAAGAGGTATGGCATGAATTCTAGCTTTCAATAATTCAAATGGAAATGCATCATCATGATGCCACAATGGTAATATAAATAAAACTTGATATTCATCCGCAAGTTCAACATAAATATGTTGCTTTTCAAACCATTGCTGGACTTCATATCCTTTAAAACCGTCATAACTTATTATTAATTTTAAAGGATCTTCAGGCTCTCCAACATTAAAACCTTTCATTTTGAGTACGTCTATGAATGTTTTTCTTTTTTCAAAGAACAGTTCCGACTCAAATTCTTCATAAAACGACTGGGCATATTCTAAACTAGACATCACAAGGTAAGAAGGACTTGAAGTTTGAAAATATGTTAAATACTCAATAATTTGTGTGCGTAATGGTGCATCTTTGTGTATAAACAAAACGGAACCCATTGTTAAAGCTGGCAACGTTTTATGATATGACTGAACTACATAATCTGCCCCAAAGTTCATCGCAGATTTTGGGAAAGCTTTCAAATCAAAGTGAGCACCATGTGCTTCATCAACCAACACTGGAACATCATCGTCATGTAAGTTGCTAATGAAATGGCCAACATCAAATGTCTCTCCATAGTAATTGGGATATGTACATATGCCTAATTTGTAATTTTCAACCGGACCATCGATGACAGGCTCTACATATTGTTTTGTTAAATGACTTTGAGTCATAGTTGTAAATGTAGCATGCGCTTTCGTTAAATCTAGACCATGAAAGACTGATTTATGAACATTTCGACTTATAAGATATCGACCTTTCTCACTGGAAAATGCCTGTATCACAGCAAGTATGCCTGAAGTCGTACCATTAACAAGTAGAAATGCATCATAATCATCATGTTTGTTAAATTGAGACATACTCTCTAAAATAATGTCTTCAGGATGGTGCATATCATCAAGTCCTGTGATTTCTGTCATATCCATATTCAACTTTAATTGATTCAACTTACCGATTGTCATGTTTTTATGACCTGGCACATGCATAGAAATTGCGTCATTATTAAGCAATTCTTGGAGTTTATTTGTAATTGGTTTATTCATTTTAGTCACTCTTTTCAATTCCATCAATTTAGCATTTTATCGTATATGTGATAAATCATCATCATGCTTATTAATCCAATTTCTCTTTAATAATCCCATTACATAACAATCTCTATACGCTCCTCTTGTATAGAAATGTTCTTTCAATGTACCTTCAATTTCAAAGTTATTACTTTTATATATGTGTACCGCTTTTTCATTTTTAATATCTACATATAAATAGACTTTATTCATATTTAACACTAAAAACGCATAATCAATTGCCATTTTGAATGCTTTTTTAGCATAACCACGATTCGCATACTGAGGATCTATAATAATTAAAACTTCGCATGTTCGATGTATAAAGTTAATTTCCAATAATTCTACTACACCTATGGATATTGAATCCTCCTCAACAATGAAACGTCTTTCAGATTCATCCAAAATATGTTTTTTATATAAATTTTCTAATTCACTTAAGGATTGGTAAGGTTCTTCAAACTAATAAGACATGATTGAATACTCGTTATTTAAATTATGAACAAAACGCAAATCTGTTTCCTCTAGCGCTCTAATAATCATATAAATACTCCTCTAATTTAATACTCATTTAATACTAGTGTATTAAAAAAGCACAAAATTCTCTAATACTTCACTAATATTAGATGAATTTGTGCTTATTCGAAGGAAATGATTTTATTTCTATAGATAATCGCCTTTGTACCTATCGGGACACCGATTGATTTTCAGGCATAAAAAAAGAGACCTTTCGGTCTCGATTCGGCTCATCGCATCCATACGATTTAATTGCCTGGCAATTATTTCAGTGGTTCTTAATGGCTTTATGCCATTAAGTAAGAAAAATTAAGGATTAACCCCTTATTTTTCTTTAGACGTAAGTCGGGCTACCATCTGGCGCTAAGGCGCTTCCTCTGCTTGAGTCAAGCGTTCGCATCTTTCTTCATTCGCGTCCCTCGCTGACTCATTTAGCTCGACTAAACTCGTGGCGCTCGTTCCTTAATTCATCAGCTTCAATCGCTTTCTCTTCGCAGAGAATTATTCTTTCTCCATAACTAATAGACTACGTACCTTCGGGGCGCCGATTGTTTTAGACATAAAAAAAGAGACCTTTCGGTCTCGATTCGGCTCATCGCATCCATACGATTTAATTGCCTGGCAATTATTTCAGTGGTTCTTAATGGCTTTATGCCATTAAGTAAGAAAAATTAAGGATTAACACCCTTATTTTTCTTTAGAAGTAAGCCGGGCTACCATCTGGCGCTAAGGTGCTTCCTCTGCTTGAGTCAAGCGTTCGCATCTTTCTTCATTCGCGTCCCTCGCTGACTCATTTAGCTCGACTAAACTCGTGGCGCTCGTTCCTTAATTCATCAGCTTCAATCGCTTTCTCTTCGCAGAGAATCATTCTTTCTCCATAGCTAATAGACTACGTACCTTCGGGGCGCCGATTGATTTTTAGGCATAAAAAAAGAGACCTTTCGGTCTCTGACTTGCCTGGCAACGTCCTACTCTAGCGGGACGTAAGCCCGACTACCATCGGCGCTAAGGAGCTTAACTTCTGTGTTCGGCATGG
>NZ_PPRT01000087.1 GCF_002902725.1 Staphylococcus caprae | reverse complement strand
TTCAATGACATTGTAGAAACAATAATTAGTTTTATAAACACTTATTTGTTTACTTCTTATTTTTATTTAGTTATAATTAACTAAATAATATAGCATTAAATATATTTGTTAAAATTTTATTTAATACTAAATTATGGCAGACACTTCGTATTTTTTCAAAAAAATAGATACAAATTAATAAATTCGGGTAGAGTACTCATACAGGTCTTAACTTAATAACATATTCAGATAAATAAAATATAGTATGTTTTAAAAAGGTCTTTTATGAGTAAGCTATAAATAGGGAGGTTTCAATAATGGCTATTTCAAAAATTAATGACTGCTTTGAATTATTAGCTATGGTCACTTATGCTGATCGCTTAAAAAGTATTATCAAAAAGGAATTCTCAATTAGTTTTGAAGAATTTGCTGTTTTAACTTATATTAGTGAAAACAAAGAGGAAGAATATTATCTTAAAGATATTATTAATCACTTAAATTACAAACAACCTCAAGTGGTAAAAGCTGTTAAAAACTTATCACAAGAAGACTACTTCAATAAAAAACGTAATGAACACGACGAAAGAACAGTGTTAATTTTAGTTAACTCTAAACAACGTAAGAAAATCGACGAGTTATTAAAACGCGTTAACAAAAGAATCACTGAAGCCAACGACGAAAACGAAGTTTAATGCTATAGATTTGTAGGAGTAAGACCGAAATGTGATGTTTATCAATTAATTTCGGAATCTTGCTCTTTTTTAGTGGGGGTCAACCATTCTAAAATACACTGTGTCTGAACAAATACTAAAGTAGACTAAAGGGCAATCAAATCTCGCGATTTGATTGCCCTTTTAATATCATTTATAAAATATAAAACTAAATTCCTACATTGGGTTAAATTCCCCAAACTTTATTCTAAGTCATCTTCTACTTTCTGAATAAAGTCTAAATATTGTTCTAAAAATCGTTCAGGTTCTTCAATATGTGGTGCATGCCCTGAACCACTAAATATACTTTTCCTAACATTTTCAAAATAATTATCTATTCGATAATGTTGTTTATCGAAGATTAACGGATCATGTTCACCATTAACTATAAACGTGGGTACGGTTACTTTATTATGAACATCTTTCGTAACATCTACACTGTTTAACAATGCTCTTATCGCAATAGCACTATCTTCTGGTGTAGGCCTACTGTATAACTTCTGACGTTGATACCATCTCATAGCCTTATCTTGATTATGGAATAATTTTGGAAATAGAATAATCATTGCTTCAGACTTATTAAATCCGGCTACTTCTTCTTGATTATCCACCATCAGTTTTGTAAATCCGTGCGTAATATCTTCTCTTTTAGCAGAGACAATAGTTAATGAAATCACTTTGTGTTGATATGTTTCTGTAAATTCTCTACCAATGATGCCCCCCATGTCATGTCCTAAAATATGTGCAGAACTCACATTTAATGCATCCATTAAATACCTTAAGTCCTCAACATGATCTTTTAAGTCATAAGATTCTGAACGTGAGGATTTTCCATGCCCTCTCACATCATAAGTAATCACTCTGTGTGATTGGAGGAGTTCATTTTTTAAATCCTGAAAGCCTGATAAGTTACCGTCTAATCCATGAATTAAAATAATGGGGATGCCCTGTCCTTCATCATTATATGCGAGTTCAATTTGATTACATGTTAGAATTTTTTCCATCGTGGCACCTCCCTTTAATAATTACTATACCCACATCAAATCATAGTTACGCCTTTGATATGACGAACGAATAATTAATTTAATATTCATTTAATATAATTATTTAAGTCAGTGTTGCTTCTTATTCTTCTTTTCTGAAAAAAATAAACCTATCTATTACATCTTAATTTATACATAAAAAAGTCTTATATATAGCAGTAGTTGATAGCTAATATATAAGACTTTATCGACGTATTATTACGATCTTGTACGTGCTGATAATTTAATTGTGTAAAAAATAATGAGTACAACAAGTAAAATCCAAATGGCTAGTGAGAAAAATTGAGCAATTTCGGGATTTGTGATCATTGCATCTATTGTTTTCTGACAGAATAATAACCCTATTCCAGTAAATTCTAACCTTTTAAAGAATATACCTACAAGACCTAAAATAATTCCAATGAAGAATACAAATTGATGTCCATAGATATTAATAGGAATAATGGCCCAATTGAAATGAAAAGCTTGCATAGTTATAAGTATCAAGGCAATAATCGCAATCGCGATACCTACCCACATCTCAAATTTATTAGAATATAGATAATTTTTCCTTGCAATTCTAGTATAAAGAATGATTGTAATTGGAAAAATAACGATACAATAAAATAGACTTATTCCTGTAATAGCTTGAAATTGTACATATTGTTTATCATACAAATAGGAAATGAGAATAAAATTAATAATAAAAAAGATAACTGGATTAAGTTGTAATGCAAATAAATTACGTTGTATCGTAAGTATAATTTGCGCTGGTGACTTGCCTCTATATTCAATATAATCTTGGTCTTGTTCTTCGGATTTCTTAATATCTGAGCGGAACTTTTCCTTAATATCATCTATTAAATTAGGGGACATACCTTTATGGCTAAAATAATCATTGATATTCTCGAGCAATACTTTATCATTAGTACGCATGATTAACTCCTTCTTCATACAAATCTAGATGTAATTACGAATTAAGCAATATTTTAGTTAAATGATATTCAGTATAAGATTTTACCACACAATACGTTTTATTTCTTGAAAATTCAACTAAACTTTACCTTTATCGACATTAAAATACAAAGTAAAAGGAGCAAAAGCGAAATGTCATTCTTTATAGAATCATTTCAGCTTCATGCTCCTTACTCATATTATAAAATTATTTATATTCAATTTATATCAACAACTTAGCTTTATTTAGCGATGTCTATGCGATATAATTTCACATTTTTATCTTTTGGTGATTCTGAACTAAATTGATAGCTTGCTTTACCATTTTGGATATAACCAAAGTTGCCAGTTACTTTATTATAATGTACGCGACTTACGGCTTTGTTACCAAATGTATCTTTGACAGATTTATAAGTTGGTCCGTTAGCATGATTATAAGTCATAGAAACGCGAGTCACGTGACCTTTATCTTTTTTACCATTTGTTGTTACGAGTAAGACACCTTTATGAGTTCTAAATTCATAATAGTGTTCAGTGCCTTGTTGATTATATGAATAGATTGGATGACTATATTTGTTTAAAACGCTTTTTATAGATTCGCCGATTCTAACTTTTTCTAAAGATTGATCGCCATGATTGATTTGTTGAACTGTTTTCATTGAGTTACCTGTAGCAGCTTCAGCGTGATGACCAGCGCTTACTCCTGTTAAAACTAATCCTGAAACAAGTAATGAAGCCATTAGCTTTTTCATAAGCACT
>NZ_PPRT01000086.1 GCF_002902725.1 Staphylococcus caprae | reverse complement strand
TGATTAGCTCATAAATACTAAATAGTTTGTAACTTTCGTTACTGTTTGTTTGGAATTAACGTTGACATATTGTCATTCAGTTTTCAATGTTCATCTACATATTAAGAGTAAAATATAAATGGTGGAGACTAGCGGGATCGAACCGCTGACCTCCTGCGTGCAAAGCAGGCGCTCTCCCAGCTGAGCTAAGCCCCCAAAGTATTTAGAAAGAAGTCGGGAAGACAGGATTCGAACCTGCGACCCCTTGGTCCCAAACCAAGTGCTCTACCAAGCTGAGCTACTTCCCGTATGTAGTTAAATAATCAATAATAAAATAGCGCGCCCGATAGGAGTCGAACCCATAACCTCTTGATCCGTAGTCAAACGCTCTATCCAGTTGAGCTACGGGCGCTTTATTAAGATGGTGCCGAGGACCGGAATCGAACCGGTACGGTGATCTCTCACCGCAGGATTTTAAGTCCTGTGCGTCTGCCAGTTCCGCCACCCCGGCAAAATAATGGAGCGGAAGACGGGATTCGAACCCGCGACCCCCACCTTGGCAAGGTGGTGTTCTACCACTGAACTACTTCCGCATATTAATAAAATCGTAATGAGCCATAGAGGATTCGAACCTCTGACCCTCTGATTAAAAGTCAGATGCTCTACCAACTGAGCTAATGGCTCAAAAGATGGTGCCGGCCAGAGGACTTGAACCCCCAACCTACTGATTACAAGTCAGTTGCTCTACCAATTGAGCTAGGCCGGCTATCATGGTGGAGAATGACGGGTTCGAACCGCCGACCCTCTGCTTGTAAGGCAGATGCTCTCCCAGCTGAGCTAATTCTCCGATTTATAATATTGCCTGGCAACGTCCTACTCTAGCGGAACGTAAGTCCGACTACCATCGGCGCTAAGGAGCTTAACTTCTGTGTTCGGCATGGGAACAGGTGTGACCTCCTTGCCATTGTCACCAGACAAAATTAACTTACTTTATTAATAATACACACTTTTTAAAGTCTTTGCAACGGTCAATTTTACACTCCGTTAAAATTCCGTTTACATTTTCGTAACAAGTGCGCTCGTTTTTGACGACTTTTATATGTTACTTCATTCAGACAAACAAGTCAACACTTTTATAAACATTTTTAAAAAATAATGTCGAAAAGTTCTTTATATAACTTGCTTCTTTTCACTCGTAATATTCTATCACATGATATCAGCTAAATCTATATCAATATTTTCAATTTTATACTGCATTTGTATATTTTATTGTGAAAATAACCAGTCTTTTCAACAAAGATAAGTCAATAACTAACCAATCGAAACGAAACAACTCTTTCGACCTAGTAACAATTACCTACAACATATGACTTGAATATGTATTTTCACTTCATCTATTTCCTTAACCACCTCTATTAATTAGGTCGACTTTCATAATAAAAAAACACTGATCACATAAATGCGACCAGTGCTGTATATAACATAATGTTAGACTTATTATTTCTGTCTCATATATGGGAATAATAATACGTCTCTGATTGATGGTGAATCTGTAAGTAGCATGACTAGACGATCAATACCGATACCTAAACCGCCTGTTGGAGGCATACCATATTCTAGCGCTTCAATGTAATCTTCATCCATTTCATGCGCTTCATCATTACCCTGCTCTTTCTCAACAAGTTGTGCTTCGAAACGTTCACGTTGATCGATTGGGTCATTAAGTTCAGTAAAGGCATTCGCGTGTTCTCTACCTACAATAAACAATTCAAAACGATCAGTAAATCTTGGATCTTCTGGGTTCTTTTTAGCTAAAGGAGAGATCTCAATTGGATGACCATAAATGAATGTTGGTTGAATTAATGTTTCTTCAACATTTTGTTCGAAAA
Source organism: Staphylococcus caprae (assembly GCF_002902725.1). Lineage (GTDB taxonomy): Bacteria > Bacillota > Bacilli > Staphylococcales > Staphylococcaceae > Staphylococcus > Staphylococcus caprae. Next base: position 24,489 of record NZ_PPRT01000086.1, on the reverse strand, counting down.
ATTCATTTAAAATATGACCATATTTCATGTTTTCAGTAATTTCAATACCGTGTTCCTTAGCAAGTGCAACCGCTTCTTCGTCTGATTGAACATCATAGAAGTTCACTCCAGTTGCTTCTTTAACTGCATCTACAATGTGAAGTCTTCTCCAAGAAGATTCTAAATCGATTTCTTCACCATTATATTGAACTTTAGCTGAACCGAAAACTTCTTGAGCAATGTGTCTGACCATACTTTCAGTTAAATCCATAATATCATGATAATCAGCATACGCTTCGTATAATTCAATCATTGTAAATTCCGGATTATGACGAGTAGAAACGCCTTCGTTACGGAATACGCGTCCGATTTCATAAACTTTTTCTAAACCACCAACAATTAAACGTTTCAAGTGTAATTCAATGGCAATACGCATATATAACGTAGCATCTAATGCATTATGGTGTGTAACGAATGGGCGTGCTGCAGCACCACCAGCGATTTGATGCATCATAGGTGTTTCAACTTCTAAGAAACCTTGTTTATTTAAATAATTACGCATTTCTTGAATGATTTTACTACGATTAATGAATGTACGTGTACTGTCTTCATTTGTAATTAAATCTAAGTAACGTTGACGATATCTTTGCTCAATATCTTGTAAGCCATGGAACTTATCTGGTAAAGGACGTAATGATTTAGATAATAATGTAAACGACTTAGCTTTAACTGATATTTCTCCAGTATTCGTCTTAAACATGACACCTTCAATACCTACGATGTCACCTAAGTCAGCGATTTTCCAAATATCAAATTGTTCTTCTCCAACTTGATCTTTTCTTACATATATTTGAATTTGTCCTGATAGATCTTGAATATGAGCAAATCCAGCTTTACCTTTACCACGTTTTGTCATTAAACGACCTGCAATTGCAACGTGACTTTCGTCTTCTTTTTCATGTAATTCTTCTTTTGAGTATTGATCCCATTGCGCTTTCAGTTCACTAGAAGTCGCACTACGATCGAAACGATGTCCGAACGGATCAATTCCTAAATCAATTAATTCTTGTAGTTTTTGACGACGGACCTGCATTTGGTCATTCATTTCTTCTGACATAACTTTCTCTCCTTTAAGCTTCTTGTATTTCTATAGATTGTTCCATGCGTTCTTGTTGGGAATTTTGTAAAACATCTCTTATTTCAGGTTCGATTTCAGCTTCGTTTAGAGCTTCAGTTGTTTGACCGTTACCTTTGACACCCTTAAGATACCATGAAGCATGATTTCTCATTTCCATAACGCCAATCTTCTCACCTTTTAATTCTACAAGACGGCGCAAATGTAATAAAGCAATTTCTACTTTATCTCTCATTTCTTATACTTCTTAACTGTATCGTCTGCCGTTACTAAATTTCCAATAGTTTGATTGGAACGAGGTTCGATTTGATTTGAGGCAATATCATTCAAAGGTATAAGTACAAACGAACGTTCATTCATTCTCGGATGTGGTACCGTTAAATTTTCTTCTTCAATAATTTGATTGCCATATAATAATATGTCTACATCTAGAGTTCTTGGCCCCCAACGTACGACTCTCACACGATGTAATTGTTGCTCGGTCTCTAAGCAACATGACAAGAGTTCGCGAGGTGCCAATGTCGTTTCTATTTCAACACATAAATTTAAAAAGTTAGGTTGCTCAGTATATCCCACCGGTTCAGTTTCATAAATATCGGAGACTTGAGTCACTTTAATACCTTCAAAGTTATTCAGAATCTTTATCGCTTCATCGAGTTGAGCTTCACGTTCTCCAATGTTACTCCCTAAACCTAAAAAAGCTTTAACCATTTAGCAATTCTCCCTCACTATTTCAATTCCAACGCCGTCATAATGGCCTGGGATGGGTGGGTTTTCTTTAGTAATTCTAACTTTCGTTTCCATTACACGATTATAGTGTGAATTTATACGTTTTGCAATACGTTCAGCCAGATGTTCAATTAACTTAGAAGGCTCACCTTCAACGATAGTCTTCACATCTTCAAACACTTCTCCATAATTCACTGTATCTTCTACATCATCTGATTGGCCTGCATCTTTCAAATCGACTTTCAAAGTAACATCTACAATGAATACTTGACCGATTTCATTTTCAGCTGGCAATACTCCATGATACCCGTAAAAACGCATACCATTAAGAAAGATTATGTCGTTCATATTCATTCTCCTTTAAGAAATCCATACTCTGAGCTAAACGGGCATTCAATTGAACGTTATGAACTCGAACAGCTTTAACACCTTTCATTATACCATAGGCAGTCGTTGCTGCTGTTGCTTCATCTCTTTCTAAAGGCGTGGTATCCGTACCAATCATTTCTTTAATGAATCTTTTTCGACTCGTCGCTAGTAATATAGGATACTCAGTCGCTACAAGCTCATCCAAACGTGCCATTACTTCATTTTCTTCTTCGCGCGTTTTCGCAAATCCAACACCTGGATCCAACCATATCTTTCCTTGAGGAATACCAGCCATTTCTGCTTTGTTAGCTTGAGCCATGAGCGACATGAGCATTTCGTCTACAACTGGGTCATCTCTATGTCCGTCTCCATTATGCATTAGGACGATTTCCGCTTCATAGTGAGCTACAACTTTAAACATTTTAGAATCATATAATCCAGCCCATTGATCATTAATGATCGAAGCACCTAATTTAAGACATGCTTCAGCGACTTCACTACGAAATGTATCTACAGAGATTTGTACGTCATATTGTGAGATTGCTTCAACAACTGGTATCACTCTCTCCATTTCTTCCTCTAATGTTACTTCTTCATGGCCTGGTCGTGTTGAAACGCCGCCTACATCGACAATATCCACGCCCTCATCCATCATCTCTTTGACGCGTTCAATCGCTTTATCAACCGAATTATATTGACCTCCATCCGAGAATGAATCAGGCGTGACGTTCAATATGCCCATAATTTTTGTTTTCGCCATTTGCTTCACCTTTTTTCTAATTTATAACTTTATTTGTAGATGTATATGTATTTTTCTTAATTTTGAAAATTAAAATACAAATACTACACGACTTACTATCAATCATATCATTCATAGCCTACGCTTTTGAGTATATTTTTCATTCATAATTAAAAATATAAAATTAAAGAACATGATATGTTTTCACAATAACAAAAAAGACGAAGATGCAGGGCCAATCAGTCTTTACAATATCAATGCTCAAAATACATCGATATCATAACAACTTAGCCAACATCTTCGTCTATATATCACTTTAATTATTTAATATTAGTCATCAAATGAATATAAAGGAGTAGATAGGTAACGTTCACCATTACTTGGTAATACTGTTACAACTGTTTTACCCTTACCTAATTCTTTTGCTTTTTGAATAGCAGCATAGATTGCAGCACCTGAAGAAATACCAGCTAAGATACCTTCTTCTTTAGCTACTCGACGAGCCATATCCATTGCAGTCTCATTACCAACTTTAATAATACTATCATAAATTTCAGTGTTGAGTGTATCAGGTACGAATCCTGCACCTAAACCTTGTAATTTATGTGGACCAGGTTCGCCACCGCTTAATACAGGAGAAGCTTCTGGTTCAATCGCCACGATTTGAACGTTAGGATATTCTTTTCTTAAAACTTTACCAACACCTGAAAGTGTACCACCAGTACCTACACCTGCTAAGAAAGCATCAATTTCTTTACCTTCAAATTGTTCTACTAATTCTGGACCAGTTGTAAGTTCATGGATTTCAGGGTTAGCAGGGTTTTCGAATTGTTGAGGTTCGAAATAGCCGTGTTCTTCTTTAAGTTCTTTCGCTTTTTTAATAGCACCTTTCATTGCTTCGGACCCTGGAGTTAATACAAGTTCTGCACCATAAGCTTTTAATAAGTTACGACGCTCTTGACTCATTGTTTCAGGCATTGTGAAGACAGCTTTATAACCTTTTGCTGCACATACAAATGCTAAACCGATACCTGTGTTACCACTTGTTGGTTCTACAATTGTGTCGCCAGGTTTAATTTTACCTTCGCGTTCGGCTTTTTCAATCATTGCTAATGCGATACGGTCTTTAACTGAGCCACCTGGATTTTGATATTCTAATTTGACATAAATATCTGCTGCGTCTTCATCAACTACGTTTCTTAATTTAACTACAGGTGTGTTACCAATAATTTGTGTAACGTTATCTACGGGTTTTTGTGCCATTAAAAACACTCCTTTTTGTTATATAATTATAAAACTTAGTTTTCCTATCGGATATAGATTTATTCTATCAGAATTTTCTAAAAAGAGAAACAGAATTGTCTTGTCCTCAATAAAAAACCTATACTTAACATATACATTAGAATTTTTCCCTACAGAAATCAAATTAAACGTAAGGAGATAACTGAACCATGAATGAAGATTAACTACTACGATACCGTCAAATTGGTGATATCGAAAACGTCAATCTTAAATTTCATGGGTTCAACTATCTCCCCTAAACATACTTTTCAGCTATTATTCAATCCCATTTAGCGCCATACTTACTTCATTGTCGCTAATAAATCTTCTAATTCGCCTTCACTATATTGATATTTATTACCACAGAAATGACAAACTGCTTCAGCACCATGATCTTCATCAATCATACTTTGTACTTCTGCTTCACCTAAGCCTTTGATCGCGTTTAAGAATTTTTCATGACTGCAATTACATTCAAATTGTGCAGGCATCGTATCTAAGATTTGAACATTATCTTCTCCTAGAACTTCATTAAGAATACCTTCAGGTGTTAATCCTTGTTCAATTAACTTAGAAACTGGTTGCATTTGATTAATTGCATTCTCTAAACGCGTCACTGTTTCATCTTTAGCCCCAGGCATAACTTGGATAATAAAACCTCCTGCAGCTTTAATTGAGTTATCAGGGTTAACTAGAACACCTAATCCAACTGAAGATGGTGTTTGTTCACTTGTAGCATAATAATAAGTAAAGTCATCTCCAAGTTCACCGGATACTATCGGACTTGCTCCTGAGAAATAGTCTTTCATTCCTACATCTTTAACCACTTGAATTGAGCCATCAGTACCTACTGCACGACTCACATCCAACTTACCTTGCGCATTAAGTGGGAAGTGTGTTTGTGGATGGTCGACATATGCACGTACGTTTCCTGTTGCGTCTGCATCTGCGATAATTCGTCCTATTGGTCCTTTGCCGTCTACTGTAACAGTTAACTTTTGATCGCCTTTTAACATTGCACCCATCATAACTGTTGCAGTCATCGTACGTCCCATTGCAGCTGATGCTGTAGGCCACGTATAGTGTCTAGTTTGTGCTTCTTGCACAGATTCTGTAGTGATTGCTGCATAGGCTCTGATTTCGCCATCATATGCCAATCCTCTTACGATATAATCATGTGTCATTTGTCATTCTCCTTTTAATTTTTAATCTATTTCATAAGTTTTATTTTTAAATTCATTACTGATTGACTATTATACATCTGTTGTTTAGTAATATGAAATGTGTTGCTCATTTTGAAAATAAACATTCGAGTAGCCCGAAATAAATTAAATAAGCCTACCTCAATATGATTAATTTTAAACAAGCATACCTTCGAAATACCTTACGTTTCTATCATTCCACACTGAATGTCATCTCACACTAAAAAAAGCCTCTTCCTACTTCAATGATTGAATGAGTAGAAAGAGACTTAATTCAACTTAACTAATGTCTGTTATCAGGATTGCTTGGATTATATGGTTTATCGATATTTGGTGATTGTTCATGTCCAGTCGCTTCTGAATCAGAATCATGGTCTGATTCGCTTCCTGAACGATCATGATCTTCTTGTTGACGTATTTCTTTATCGATTTCACGATCTTCTTTACGATCTTGTTCTTCTTCCTTATGGCCTTCTTCTAATTGTTCTTTACGAATATCGTCGTAAGATTTGCCATATTTACCATCACTATAATCTGTATCTTCATCTTTAACTACTTTTGCAGCGTCATAATCAACTTCAGGTAATTTACCTTCGTTAAATAATGAACGGATTTGTTCTGCAACTAATGTTTCTTCAGTAAGCAATGTCTTAGCAATCAGTTTAAGTTGTTCTTCATGTTCTAATAAGATTTGTTTACAACGTTCATATTGTTCTTTAACGATACGTTGAACTTCTTTATCAATTTCATAAGCAATTTGACCAGAGTAATTAGGCTCGCCTTGCATATCTTTTCCAAGGAATACTTGGCCACCGCTACTACTAGAGAATTGTAACGGTCCGAGTTTCTTACTCATACCATATTCAGTAACCATTGATCTGGCAATTTGTGTTGCACGTTCAAAGTCATTTGAAGCACCTGTTGATACTTCGCCAAAGTTGATATCTTCAGAAACACGTCCACCAAGTAAACCACAAATTTTATCTAGTAATTCTGGCTCAGTCATTAAGAAGCGATCTTGTTTCGGTAACATCATCGCGTAACCACCGGCTTGTCCACGAGGGACGATTGTTACTTTGTGCACGACTTCTGCTTCATCAAGCACCATACCAATAATAGTATGCCCTGCTTCGTGATGTGCAACAATATTACGTTCTTTCTCAGAAATAACACGAGATTTCTTAGCTGGACCTGCAATTACACGGTCTGTTGCTTCCTCAATGTCACGCATGTCAATTTTATTTTTACCTTCACGAGCAGCAATTAATGATGCTTCGTTAAGTAAGTTTTCTAAATCAGCACCAGAGAAACCAGGTGTTCTTTGAGAAATTGCCTTCAAGTCAACTGTTTCATCAAGTGGTTTGTTTCTAGCGTGTACGTGAAGAATTGCTTCACGACCTTTAACATCCGGACGTCCAACTTGAATTTGTCTATCGAAACGACCAGGACGTAATAAGGCTGGGTCCAAGATATCAGGACGGTTTGTCGCAGCAATCATGATGATGCCTTCATTTTCCCCGAAGCCGTCCATTTCAACTAACAATTGGTTAAGCGTTTGTTCACGTTCATCATGACCGCCGCCTACACCAGCGCCACGTTGACGACCTACTGCATCAATTTCATCAATGAAAATGATACATGGTGCGTTTTTCTTAGCATTTTCGAATAAATCACGAACACGGCTTGCACCAACACCAACAAACATCTCTACGAAGTCAGAACCACTGATAGAGAAGAATGGTGCGCCAGCTTCCCCTGCAACCGCACGTGCTAATAATGTTTTACCTGTACCTGGAGGTCCAACAAGTAAGACACCTTTAGGAATTCTAGATCCCATTTGTTTAAATTTCTTATTATCTTTTAAGAAATCTACAATTTCGATTAATTCTTGTTTCTCTTCATCAGCACCTGCAACATCAGAGAAACGAACGCGACGTTTATTACTGTCGTACATTTTAGCTTTAGATTTACCAAAGTTCATCATACGACCTCCGCCGCCACCACCTTGGGCTTGGCTAAGGAAGAAAATAAATAATAATGCAATGATTAATACTGGAATCAGTGTTGTTAGAATACTAACAAAGACACTTTGTTTTTCTTCTTCTTTAACTGTAAATTTCAGACCATCTTGTTTCTTAGCTGTGTCTGTAATTTTTTGTAAGTCTTTTTCATTGTTATATAAAACTGTTGATGAGTAATCGTCACCACTTTTAGTTTTACCACTTACCATATATACATTTTGTTCAGGTTGGATTTCTAAAGATTTTAAATCGCCTTTATCCAACTTATTAACAAATTGAGTGTATGTAAGTTGTTTAGGCATATTTCCATTACCATTTAAGAACGAAAATACCCCAAATATAATAACGCCTATAATTGCGATAACTAGCACATTGCGAAAAGCTTTCTGCATGCGTCATTTCCTCCTACTTCCAATAATAAAACTAACAAAAATTGTAACACAATACTTCTTAGACAGGCTAGTATTTCAACTTTCGTATTGATTCTTCAATTTTAGTCAATTCCAACTATATATTTCTTTAAATTTTGCTATCTTATTCATTTATCATGTAAAGACAAATACGACTCATTTCAAAAAGGACCTATAGCGTATAAATCGAGTCTACACTATATCTAGCGACACGCATAGTTATAATGTACGCAATACGCAAATCAATAGTGCTTGTATTCATTTAGGTTCCACCCATACATTTATTTAGAATAAACTTCAGGTTTTAACGTACCAATATACGGTAAGTTTCTATATAATTCCCCATAATCTAAGCCGTAACCAACAACAAATTCATCTGGGATTTTTTTACCAACGTATTTCGCTTCTATATCCGCTTTACGACGATTTGGTTTATCAAGTAGTGTTACAATTTCTAAAGACTTAACTTTACGTGATTGTAATAACTCAGTTATAGATTTTAATGTTGTTCCTGTTTCTAAAATATCTTCAATGATCAGTACATCTTTATTTTCAATTGATGAACCTAAATCCTTTATAATTTGAACTTCACCCGTTGATTCTGTACCTCCGTGATAACTTGAAACATCCATAAAATCGATGGATAAATGTGTATCGATACGTTTGATTAAATCTGCCATGAACATGACTGATCCTTTAAGAATACCTACACATACAAGCGGACGATTTTGATAGTCTGCTGTAATCTTTTCACCTAATTCTTTACAAATATTTTGAATGTCTTCCTCTGTTAATAAAACATCCTTTAAATCGTTATGCATTATTATTCATCTCCATTATTCGTAATCATTATTAAGTCTTTAAAACGCTCATGGACATATAAGCACCCTATAGCTATGATTTCATTAGAATTATTAACCACTACAGGTATACGCTCTCGTTCATCAGCGATAATTTTTTGATCTATGAACAAACGACTTACTTTTTTATGCCCTTTTTTACCGTTAAGTTTAAACACATCACCATGACGTCTCACTCGAATTTTTAGAGGGTATGACGTCTCAGGTAAGTGTTGATTAATATCAATTTTATAGCCATTGAATCGATATGTACCTGGCTGTTCTATCGTAATACTTGTTATGCTATTTTCTCTGTCTACTGATTTAGCCATTATTATTAATGTATCATATGCAATTTGAATTATCCATTTTTCTGTAACATCTATATTAAATTGAGATTTGTTATTTTGAAATTGTTGAAACCATTCATCGTATGTTTTTTGAGGTATTGCAAAGTGAAGTTTCAAATTTTCAAATAGTTGATCCATTACTATTGTTTTAACATTTGAATTGAGTGTATTAAAGGCTTCTCTTGAAAATGAATAGCCCATCTCGTCTTTATTTTCAAATACGAAGTGAGAGATAAAATGTTGCGCATATTCATTTAATAACTGTAATTCATTGTCATGCCAGTCCTTTAACTTCAACAAATGATGTGTATCGAGAAATGGATTGCGATTGATTGTCGGAAGGATTCGCTGTCTAATATCATTCCGCACATATTTCGTGTCTTTATTGGAATCATCTTCAAAGTAAGGAATAGTGTTCGAATGTTGGTAAGCTAAAATGTCCTCTTTTGATACTTCTAATAAAGGACGACAAACACGATAATGTTTATAATTTGATATGAGTGACATACCTAAAGCACTACGAGTAGAGCGACCACTTAGTAAACGATAAAAAATCGTTTCAAGCTGATCATCAAGATGGTGTGCTGTTAACAAGGTATCAGCATCGATTTTTTGAATGATTTCACCAAACCAATCATACCGGCGTTGCCTTGCTTCATGCTGAATACTATTACCCTTTTCTACTATTTGAGATAAATCGAGATGTTTCACATATAATTCAATATGATGCGCTCTGCAATAATCTTTTAGAAACTGTTCTTCTTCAACGGATTGATGACGCAAACCGTGATTCACATGAACACAAGTTAGTTTGCGATATGTATTATGATAATCATGCAACAAACTATGTAATAAAGACATGCTATCAACCCCTGTTGAAACAGCAACCAATAAGTGTGCATCTTTAGACCATCCTTCTGTGTTAAGCTCCATTATCTCACCTCACTTCGAAAATAAAATAGGAGTGGGCGAGAATTCAAAAGAGTTATATTTGAATTCGTCGTCCCACCCCGTAAGAGTGATACATGTGTTCAATCACCGACCAACATCTCTCTTTGATGGCCACCACATTTTGTTCTTATCCACCATTATTCATTCAATTAAATATGGCTCGATGTATGTCTAAATCTATTTTATATTAACGTCTTGAACCTTTACCGCCACGACGTGACTCTGTTTGACGTTTGATTGAAGTTAATTTATCTTCACTATCCTTTAGGAAGTTACTTAATTTCTTCTCAAAGTCTTCAGTTTTTTGAACTGGCTTTCCATGATTAGATTTATTATTATGGTGAGGTTTACGAGGACGATCTTTAGCTTTTTTAATCGATAGACTAATTTTACCGTCATCAGCGATTGATAATACCTTTACTTCAACTTCGTCACCAACTGATAAGTGGTCTTCAACATTTTCAACGTAATTGTCAGCAACCTCACTGATATGTACTAAACCACTTTTTCCTTCAGGTAATTCTACAAATGCACCAAATTTTTTGATACCTGTAACTTTACCTTTAAGCTTGTTTCCTACTTCGATTGACATTTTCTAAATAAATCCTCCTGGTTAGATTCGATTTTATTCTTATTATATTCCTGTTCGCGTAATTTAACAATGCTATAATCAGATTATTTTATCATCCTAGTTATCGTCATCATCGGATGATTTAGATTTAGAGGATTTATTGTCACCTGGTAATCTAAATATAACTTCGCCCTTATTACTTAAATAATAGTCATCTCGAGCTACTTTTTCGATATAATCCTTATCATTTAAGTTATTTAATTTCTCTTTTAGAGCAATTTCCTCATCTTGTTGTTTTTGGAATTGGGCTTCTTTATGTTTTCTTTCAACCGCATCTTGATCGTTACTATGCTTTTGAATGACAAGCAACACGATTAAAATCAGTATAGCTGCTAAAAGTATGCCACCAAATACAGCAATACGTTTACGTACGACACGCATTTTCATTTTTTGACGCTGCTTTTTCTTATTTTCTTGTGAGGTATACTGATTGCCTATATTCTCTACTTTATTACTCATTGCTTGTCACCTCCTTGTACATTTCACGCTTCATTAATGCGTTCTTCTTTAATTAATTCATACATGCCTTTGGCGTTTTCTTTTGTAGCATGTTCATTTAAACCCGTAACTTTAACAGTAACTAACTTCTGGCCAAAGCGAATGACGAGTTCATCATTTTCTTTAACATCGGTTCCTGCTTTCGCTACATTTCCGTTTACAGTTACACGACCTTGATCGCTAATTTCTTTAGCTAACGTACGTCGTTTAACAAGTCGTGAAACCTTTAAATATTTATCTAATCTCATGATTGATTCTCCCCTTGTTGTAAAAAATTTCTGAGGGCGTCTTCGTCAAAGTGTTTATTTTTGGTTTCATCATACAACTTCAAGAAATGCTCTGCAAATACTTTCTCGAATTTCACACGAGGCTTTTTACCTTCTTTATCTTTCGCTGCAGACCAAATCTCTTTTAAGTCTTCCACAGAATCAGCTTGTGCTTCTCCAAATATATGAGGATGACGACGTATCATCTTGGCATTAAGGCTTTCAATGACTTCTTTGATATCCATATAACCTTCTTTTTTGCCAATACTTGTGTGGAGTAAGACTTGTAGTAAGATGTCACCTAACTCTTCTATCATATGCCAATCATCTTCATTGTCAATCGCTTCGAATAATTCAAACGTTTCTTCTAACAAATACCGTTTAAGTGTTTCATGCGTTTGAATTTTATCCCAAGGACAACCTTTCTCGTCATCTACAAGTAAATCAATTATTTGTACCGCAAAGTCAAAGTCTTGATAAAATGCTTTATCATCGTTCACTTTAGGAATGTATAAACTTGTAAGATTGTTGAATTCATTTTCATGATGATCAATTTCATAAAGTGGGCATGTAATTACTTGAGAACCACCACTATGCACACCTGTCACAATCTTCACTTCCCAATCGTCAGGGTAGCGTTCCATCAACGTTAACTTCAGATCAGCCGCCACCATTGCACTATACACTTGTGTAATCATCGTATGTGTGCGTATATTCAGCATTGACTCTTCTAAAGCTGTGCCATCTAACAACGTAAAGCCATCGTTAGGGTCCACATTTACCGCTTCAAAGATATCATCGATAAAGCTTTTACCACCCAAAGTTTCTACATTAATATCATCATGCGATTGACTATATTCGAGCAACTTTGCCGTCGTCGTCTCAGCCACGCGAGGATGACCCGGAACCGCATAAACAATATCTTCGAATTGTGCACGTTGTATCAATTCATTCACAATCGTTTCGTACACTTCTTCGAAAGTTGCATTATCCTCATAAATATCATCAAAACTTTCGAAGTGAAGTTCTTTCTTCAGTTCTTCGACCACGGGGTGATCTAAAGTTCTCGCATAGATTTTGGGTTTATTTTTTAAAAAGCGATAAATGCCTAGCGGTAAATCATCAATACTGTAATTACCTAAACCAACAATTGTAATAGTGTGACTCATGAACGTCTTCCTTTCTTAAAATGATAAAGTTTATCTCCAAAAGGTAAATATTTCAACTCTTTATAGCTTAATACATCAAACATCATGATATATATAATCAGAATGCCAATTCCTACGAAAGCACCGATGAATAATTCAATCAATCCCATCATTCGTCCGTGACTCGGAATCAAGAACATTACCGCTTGCACAGCTACACTCATAACAACCATGCCACCTACTAATTTAATAATAAACGAGCGCATCTGACTAAAACGATAATACTTCAATACTTCTATTTGTAACACACCCACAAATATAAATAGCGATAGCACGGTACTTAAACTGGCACCCAAAATACCAAATTGACTGATGCATATAACATTTAAAATAGCTTTAGACATCAATCCAAGTGTAATGCCAATCAATATAGGTCGTATATGATTTAACACTTGTAACAACGCAATATTCATCATAATGAGTGATACACACATTACTGTAACCATATAGACGCTTAGTGTTGCAGTGAGTGCATTGTTCTTGAAAAAGACACGATTCATCAGCGGTAGCAGATTGATTAAGCCTATTCCTGCGGCCGAACTCATCAACACGGTAATCTTAACTGATGCATTCGCATAGCGATTCTTATGAATATCATTACGATGTTGAATAGCTTCAGTGAGTAAAGGTATGAGCACGAAACTAAATGTTGTTGTGACGATTAAGCCCATTTGGATAAAGGATGCACCTCTATCATATATACCTTTATGCTGGATGGCTTCTTTAAACGAGAGCCCACTCACTTGTAACGTGTGTATGACTGTGAAACTATCGACAACTTGCCACAAGATGACGATAAGTTGGCTCAATGCATAGATTAATATAGATACGAATAATTGTCGCCAATTTACATGCACTGTGCTGTGCTTTAATTTTAAGGAAAATGGACGCGTCAGCACTAAATAAAGCATGGAACCTAAAAACCCAATAGATGAAGCCAGGATTGCTAATATCCCTGCTTGGTAAACTGACCAGCCATGAAGAGAAAATAAGACAATCGCAATAATAATTAAGCCAACCCGAATGAATTGTTCTATTACCTGGGAAATAGCTGGAATATTCATCTCTTGTTTCGTCTGGTAAAATCCACGCAACACGCCTAAGATACCAATGAATATAAAGCTAAAACTCGCCATTCTTAACATTGGCGTTAATCTGTCATCACCCATCCAAACCGCAATAGGATGTGCACAAATAAAGATGACGACAAATATGGCAAATCCAACATATTGCAAACGTAACATCACTTTCGAATAAGTCGAAATAGAGCTATTGACACCTAAAACTTGAGTGACGGCACTCGGTATCGCATTCATGGACAGAATCATACCTAATGCCACGATGGGATAGACCTGTTGATATGCATATAATCCTTGATCTCCAAGTACATTCTGATATGGCACACGATAAATGGCACTCAAAACTTTAACAATAATGAGCGCTAACGTCAGTATGATGACACCATTAAACGCTGTTTTAGGCTGTGATTTACGCTTCATCTTCAATCGCCATACTTTCTTCGATACATTTAACTAAGAATTTCAAGCTATCTAGCCACTGTTTAGATTTAGTAAGCGTCACGCGCATTGCGTTATCTTGAACGCCTACTTTCATGGCTCTACCTAGTGGTTGCGACTGTTTGAATAGTTCTTCGCCGTTAATATTTTCAGTAGCTTTTGTAGAAAGCGATACCTCAATTGTCTTGCCTTTATCTTTAATCAATGTAATACCCGCATGGAGGGCATGTACTTTAATTTCAACAATATCTAAAAGACGTTCCACCTCAACTGGATAATCATTGAAACGGTCGATAAGTTCATCTTTAACATCGAATAATTGATCTTCGGTCTCAACTTTACGCAATTTTTTATAAATTTCAATTTTAGCTTGTTCATTTTGTATATATTCAGCTGGCAAATAAGCGTCGAGATTCAGTTCCACTTCTACTTCTGGCGCATCTAGTGTTTCTTCTTTAATGCCACGCTTTTCATTAACCGCTTCTTCAAGCATTTGTGAGTACAAGTCGAAACCAACTGAATCGATAAAGCCATGCTGTTGTTTACCTAGTAAGTTTCCAGCGCCACGAATATTGAGATCTCGCATTGCGATTTTAAAGCCAGAACCAAGTTCAGTAAATTCTTTAATCGCTTGTAGACGTTCTTCAGCTGTTTCATTTAAGACCTTGTTAGCTGGATGGAGGAAGTAAGCATACCCGATTCGACTTGAACGTCCTACACGTCCTCTAAGTTGATACAGTTGACTAAGACCAAAACGGTCAGCTTCTTCGATAATCAGTGTATTGGCATTAGGAACATCCACACCTGTTTCAATAATCGTTGTTGTAACCAAGATATCATATTCATGGTTGATGAAACTAAGCATTGTCTCTTCTAAATCACGTTCAGTCATTTGACCATGCGCAACCGCAATATTAGCATCTGGCATTAGCATTTGCAGTTGTTCGCGCTTTTCATAAATAGATTGAACTTTGTTATACAAATAGAACACTTGCCCATCACGAGACAATTCACGTTCTAATGCTTCTTTAATAAAGTTAGTGTTTTGTTCTAACACATAAGTTTGGACAGGGAAGCGGTTCTCCGGTGGCGTTTCGATAACAGATAAATCACGAACGCCTAACATACTCATGTGCAAGGTTCTTGGTATAGGTGTCGCCGTTAAAGTGAGCACATCCACGTTCTTTTTGAGCGTTTTAATGCGTTCTTTGTGTCGTACACCGAATCGTTGTTCTTCATCGACAATGAGTAGACCTAAATCTTTATACTGGATATCTTTGCCGAGCAATTTATGAGTACCGACCACGATATCCACGTATCCAGATTTCAAGCCTTCTTTCGTCTCTTTAATTTCCTTCGTAGTACGGAAACGACTCACAAGCTGAATTTCAACAGGGAAGTCTTGCATACGTTCAATCAGCGTCTCATAATGCTGTTGAGCCAGAATGGTAGTAGGAACAAGAAAGACCACTTGTTTCCCTTCCATCACTGCTTTAAATGCTGCACGCACAGCAACTTCCGTCTTACCATAACCAACATCACCACATAATAAACGATCCATAGGTCGTTCACGTTCCATATCGCTCTTGATTTCTTCAATTGATTTGTCTTGGTCAGGTGTTAACTCATATGGGAAGTCATGTTCAAATGCTGATTGTTCTGCAGTGTCCTCCCCATATTTGTAACCCACCGACATTTCACGTTCTTTATAAAGGTCTATCAATTCATCTGCAATATCTTCAACACTTTGTTGAACTTTGGCTTTCGTCTTCTTCCATTCTGTGCCGCCCAATTTGTTTAATCTTGGGGATTTATCTTCAGAAGCAACATATTTTTGAACCTGGTCCATTTGATCTACAGGCACGAATAATTGGTCAGTACCTTTATACTGCAATTTAATATAATCACGATGTGTATCGCCTACTTCAAGCGTTTCAACACCTAAATAACGTCCAACCCCGTGATGTACGTGAACGATATAGTCTCCTACGTTTAAGTCTTGATAAGATTTGATCTTTTCAGCGTTCGATAGCGTTTTGGTACGCTTACGTTGTTTCTTTTGTTTTGTCTTGAAAAGTTCTCTCTCCGTAATCACCACTAATTGCATGTAAGGTAATTCAAAGCCTTCAGACAAACTACCTTCTGTAACGATGGCTTGTCCGCTATCAACCTTTTCATGGATATGAGAGACCGTCGGAATGTGCATTTCATTTAACATGGATTGAATACGTTCAACTTTCGTTTCCGTCTCCACAAGTACCATAATTGTATAGTCATTATGAATAAATCTTTGAAATTCTGAACGCATGATGTCGTATTGACCATAGAATTGCTGAACAGGTTTACATGAGAATTTAATAATATGTTCTAGCGGCACTTGCATGGAGGATGTGAATAATGTGAAATAGGCCACGGGACGCTTTTCAAGTAATGTTTCGAAACCATCATATTTCATGAAACTTTGTCCGATAAACCCATTTCCACTCTCAATTAAGTTGCCAATAAAGTCATCCACTTCTGTTGTTAATGTCTCTTCCGTTTCTTTCACACGGTTAAATTCATCTACTGCGATAATCGCATCATCTCGGAAATAATCAATAATTGTAGATGGTTGTTCATACATAAACGCAACTAAACGTCGTAATAATTGATGATCAAAGAATGTAGATTCAAATAATTTGAAACTTTCATACGTTTCTTTTAAATCATTACGCACAGATTTTTCAATTTTAGGACGTGTATGTTCGTACGCTTCTTTTAGATGTGTCTGTAAATGCTGAATAACCTCATCTGTAATGATATAGTCACTCGCAGTAGTGATTTCGACTTCTTCAATATTTTCATTAGAGCGCTGCGTTTCAACATCGAAGTCTCTAATTGAATCGACTTCTGTATCAAATAATTCTATTCTTACAGGCGTACCTATAAGTGGATAAATATCGATGATACCGCCACGTAGTGAGAATTCCCCAATATGAGAAACCACACTTTCTCTGCGATAGCCCATATTCACTAATTTGTTTAGAAATGCATCGACATCTATGTCTTCTCCTACTTTAAGCGTCATTTGATGACTCTGCCACATTTCTACAGGGGTTAACCATTTTTTGAAACCATTTAATGGCACAATAAATAACCCTTTCACGCCTTGGGCTAGCGCCGTCAATGTTCTCACACGTTCACTCATTAATTGAGGACTCTGTGTTGAGAATTCTTCAGTCATAATATCTTGTACTGGGTACTTATACACTTCAGAACCATCAACGTATTGTAAAAGGTCTGCTTCAATTTTGTCCGCTTGGTATAAATTATTCGTTACGAGTAACAATTGCTTATGATCTTTAAGATACTTTTCAGCGATAATTGTCGCTTTAGCAGAAGGGGATAATCCCGTAACTAATATGTTATCTTGACCAAAAACGTCATCTAATTCCTGAAAACGTTTATCTTCACTTATATAATCTGTAATCATTGATTTCAATTGACTTCACCATTATATTCATTCATGACATGATCAAATCGTGATGACTCAATGAAAGCTTCGACAGCTCTAGCAGAGTGCTCAATCACCTTTTCCATCGTAACCATTTCTTCTTTTGAAAAGCGTTGTAGTACATAGTCAGGAACTGACATACCGTTCGTTGGTCGTCCAACGCCAATCCGAATACGTTTAAATTGATCAGTACCAAGCATCTTGATGATTGATTTCATCCCATTATGTCCTCCTGCGCTCCCCTTCTGACGCAAACGAACTTGTCCCTGTTCTAAATCTAAATCATCATATAATACGATTAAATCTTCTGTATCTACGTTATAATAGTCCATTAATGGCGCAACTGCTTCGCCTGACAGGTTCATCATTGTCATCGGTTCAATGAATAATACTTTGTCACCGTTTAAACGTTCAATCGTATACGCGCCTTTAAACTTTTGTTTATCTAACGTAAATTGATTACGTTCTAATAGATAGTCGATCACTTCAAAGCCAATATTATGCCTTGTAAGTTCGAAACGTTTACCTATGTTGCCTAGGCCGACAATACACTTCATCTTGCTACCTCCATCGTTATTCTTAATCTATATTCATCTACGTGAGTTTTATTTTTGAAAATGAAGGAACGGCTCCTAACACGAAAGTGTCATGCCAATACGTCCTATCCTTCATCCAATTTCAAATAATTAATCATTCCTTATAATAACACAAAAAGCACCATGCTTATTAGTATAAGCACAGTGCTTGTTTGTAATTATTAATCTAAAGTCATCGTGTGATGATTGTTAGAAAACAAGTCCGAATTATTCTTCTTTGTTGTCTTCTTCAGATTCTTTGTCTTCACCAACAACTTCTGGTTCTTCAGTTGCTGATTCGCCTTCCATAGCTTCTACTTCTTCTTCAGAAGGTTCGTCTGTTGGAGGAACTACTGTTACGATAGAGTCTTCTGGGTCATTTTCGATAGTGAAGTCACCAGAAATTTTAACGTCAGCAACAGAGAAGCTATCGTTGATTTGTAACTCACTGATATCCACTTCGATTGATTCAGGGATATTTTCTGGAGTAGCTGTTACTTCTAAGTCGAATAATGGTTGTTCAACTACGCCGCCTTCTTTAGCGCCTACAGCTTCACCAACTAAGTGAACTGGTACTTCTACAGTACGTTCTTCGCTCATGTTGATTGCTAAGAAGTCAATGTGAGTGATTTGGTTCTTTAATGGGTCAAATTGGTAATCTGAAACCATTACTTTAATTGTTTTAGAACCAACGCCTAAATCGATAACACCGTTACGTCCTACTTCACGGATGACTTTGATAAATTCAACTTCATCAACTTTAACTGAAGTATTTTTAGTACCGTAACCGTATACTACTGCAGGTACTTTACCTGAGTTTCTTAATTGTTTAAGGTCAGAACGAGTTTGTTTACCTTGACGGATGATTGACTTTAATGAAGCCATTCAAATTTCCACCTTTCAAATTTTGCAGTTCGAGCAATCATCAGATTGTCTTATCTGCTCCTCACTTGCCCATCAACGTTATCGTTGCTTGCAAGTGTTTATTTGTCCGTAAATTCACGAACGAATGTATTATACACGTTGATAGTGAATACGTCAAACGCATTTGTAACCTTTAGTCAAATAATACACTTACTGATTCTCTTTCATACACACGGATAATTGCTTTTCCAATTAAACCGGCAACTGAAAGTTCTTTAGTGTTTGTAGGTTTTCTACTTTCTTCTAATTGAATTGAGTTCGTAACAATTAATTCTTTAATTGCAGAGTTTTCAATACGTTCTTTTGCTGGACCTGATAATACAGGGTGCGTACAACAAGCATAAACTTCTTTAGCACCTTTATCTTTAAGTGCTTGTGCAGCTAATGTAATTGTTCCAGCAGTATCAATAATGTCATCAATGATAATGGCTGTACGTCCTTCAATCTCACCAACAATATTCATGACTTCTGCCACATTTGGTTTAGGACGACGTTTATCAATAATTGCAATTGGAGTTTTTAAAATGTCTGCTAATTTACGTGCACGCGTTACACCACCATGGTCTGGTGAAACAACTACACACTCTTCTGGATTGATATCTGGGTCATTTTCAAAGTGTTGAGCAAGAATTGGTACACCCATTAAGTGATCGATTGGAATATCGAAGAATCCTTGAATTTGAGGTGCATGTAAATCTAACGCAATCATACGATTAGCGCCCGCAGTCTCGATAAGGTTCGCTACTAACTTAGCTGTGATTGGTTCACGGCTACGTGCCTTTCTGTCTTGACGCGCATAACCATAGTAAGGTACTACGATGTTAATATTTGCAGCTGATGCACGTTTACATGCGTCAATCATAATAAGTAACTCCATTAAATGAAGGTTTACAGGGTATGAAGTCGGTTGAATAATAAATACATCACAACCACGAATACTTTCTTCAATATTGATTTGAATTTCTCCATCACTAAAACGTTTTACTGAACATTTCCCTAGTTCAATTCCTACATGATCCGCTACTTCTTGTGCTAAGGGTTCATTTCCTTTAAGCGAAAAGATCTTCAATGATGAATTCTTATATTCATTATTTAACATTTATAGTCCTCCAATTATTTACTTACACAGTTTTATTATATAGAAAATAGAACTTTATTACTATGTTATCAGACGAATCAAAATAATTTCGATGATAAACTCATTTCCACTTTAATCATTTGATTACACGCTTTACGTTTTCGCTATTTACTTCTTCAAATAACCTTCTTTATTAACTTGTCGCGCACGCGCTAACGCTAAACTGTCTTCAGGAATGTCATCCGTAATCGTAGAACCTGCTGCAATAAGTGTATGATCACCTACTGTCACAGGTGCAATTAGATTTGTGTTACATCCTATAAATGCGTCCTTTCCTACGATAGTTTTAAATTTATTTACGCCATCGTAATTGACAGTGATTGAACCACAACCAATATTCGTACGTTCTCCAATTTCAGCATCGCCAATATAGCTTAGATGTGATACTTTCGCGCCATCTTTAAGACTTGCTTTCTTCACTTCAACAAAGTTTCCAACTTTTACATCTGCACCAAGATTTGAGCCTGGTCGCAATTGGGCAAATGGTCCTACTTTTGTTTTCTCGCCTACAATTGAGTCGTTGATGATAGATTGTTTGATGTTAGCATTCGAATGAATCGTACTATTATTAATTTCAGAGTACTGACCAATCAGTACATCTTCACCGATTGTTGTATGGCCTCCAATACGCACACCTGGTTCGATTGTTGTATCCATTCCAATTTCCACGTCTGGACCAATATATGTTGAGTTTGGATCAAGAATCGTTACGCCATTTCTCATATGGAAATCATTAATACGTTTTTGGAATGCTTTTTCAGCTTCACTCAACATCACTCGATCATTGACGCCCATAATTTCATCAAAATCATCTGTATGATAAATTTCAGCTTTACCGCCATCCTCTAAGATGAGTGATAAGACGTCAGGTAAATAATATTCTCCTTGTGCATTGTCGTTTTTCACTTGTGCTAATTTATCGAATAATACTTGGTTATCGAAGGCAAAAATGCCTGAGCTAATTTCGTTAATCTCACGTTCAGTGTCACTCGCATCTTTTTCCTCAACGATACGTTGTAGCAAATGGTTTGAATCTCTAACAATTCGACCGTAGCCATGTGGTTGGCTAGTTGAAGCTGAAAGAACAGTGACTTGTGAATTTGTACCTTCATGATGATCGATAAGAGATTGTAGTGTTTTAGATGTAATTAATGGCGTATCTCCACATACAACTAAAGTTGTTCCTTCTTTATCCGCCAAGTGTTCTTGTGCCGTCTTTACAGCATGTGCTGTTCCAAGTTGCTCTTCTTGAAAACTGTATAATGATTGTTCGCCTAAAGTTTCTTTGACACTTTCTGCGCCGTGCCCAACGATAGTTACAATATGATTAACTCCAGATTGTTTAACACTGTTGAGAACATGTTCAATCATTGATTTGCCAGCAACTTCATGTAGCACTTTATATTTTTTTGATTTCATTCTTGTGCCTTTACCTGCTGCCAAAATAATCGCATGTCTTTGCATGAATGCTAACCCTCCATAAAAATTTACACTTCATAATTATTATAATTTAACAACTAATAGACTTTCAACTTTTAAAAGTTTTTGTTAACTAATCGTTAATTTTTTATAAACATTTTTACTTTTGTAAGTATCAATGAACAATTACACGTACCATGGACAAAAAAAGGTCAACGCCCCTCTCTCGAAACGTTGACCATTTTTCATACTTTAATTTTATATTTTTATTTAAGCTTCATCTGTTTCTTCATTATCTGAATCTGAAGTCGCATTTTTATCTGGAATGACTTCGTCTGTTTCATCATATACTTTCATCACGGCATCTTGAATTTCTTGTCTCATATCAGAGTTGATAGGGTGCGCGATGTCGCGGAATTCACCATCTGGTGTACGTTTGCTTGGCATTGCGACGAATAGACCTGAGTTTCCTTCGATTACACGTAAGTCATGAATTACGAATGCCTCATCAAGTGTAATGGAAACAAGTGCTTTCATTCTGCCATCTGTTTGTATTTTTCTAAGTCTTACATCTGTCACTTTCATGTAGTGAGCCCCCCTAGTATATCTTTATATTATTAGAAGCTTGACAATATTTTTAAAAGAAAATTATAAATCCTTAACTTTACCTATCAATTCAATTTCAACCTTCACGTCTTTTGGTAAACGTGCGACTTCAACGCAGCTACGTGCTGGTTGCGTTTCGCCGAAATAGTTTCCATAGATTTCATTTATTTTTTGGAAATTATTCATATCAGAAATAAAGATTGTTGCTTTTACAACAGAATCTATATCAGAACCTGCTTCTTTTAATACCACAGTTAAGTTTTCTAAAACTTGCTTAGTTTGTTCTTGTACATCGTCACTTACAATTGTTCCATCAAGTGTTAATGGAATTTGACCTGATGTAAAAACTAAGTCATTAATGACTGTAGCATGTGAATAAGGTCCTAATGCTTCTGGTGCTTTGTTAGTGTTAATCGTTTTCATGATGTGTAATGCTCCTTTTTAAGAAAATTTAGACAAACTATTGCCTGGTTCTACTTTAAATTCCTGATTGTACTCATCAACATCTGATAATCTTACTAAGGAAGTATAATCTTCAATCAATCTTTGTTTTACTTCTTTCGATTCTACAAGTACTGATACCCCTTTTACGTGAGCTTTAAACTCGTTCATTAAATTCATAACTCCGTTAATAGAGCCTCCAGCTCTCATAAAATCATCTACTACGAGGACATTGGAATTTTCAGCTAAAGTACGTTTTGATAACACCATAGTCTCTATCTTTCTAGAAGATCCAGAAACGTAATTGATGGATACAGTAGAACCTTCAGTTACTTTATTGTCCTTTCTAATAACCACTACAGGTAAATTTAATACGTTTGCTACTGCATTAGCAAGCGATATACCTTTCGTGGCAATCGTTACAACGGCATCGAGTTGTTCATCCATATAAATACTTGCAATCAATTTACCTACTTTATTAAGTAAAGTAGGATTCCCAACTAAATCAGATAAGAATAAGTAACCGCCAGGCAATAAGCGTTCCTTTTCTTGTAAATGCGTAATGACTTCATTCACGACATCCGTCGCTTCCGCTTTACTCATCTTCGGTTTGTACGTTACGCCACCACTTGCGCCGGCAGTAGTAATAACCGTTCCCAATTCTTCCTTCTGAAAAGTATTCTTTATAATTTGTACATCTTCACTAATAGAAGATTTCGCTTGTTTGAATTTTTTTACGAAAAAAGTGAGAGGTATTAATTTATTCGGATGATTCATAAGGTATTGTGTCATAAACACGATACGTTCGCTTCTTTTATATCTCATTGTGTCAAACCTTTCTATCCTAATAATCTTACTAAATATACTTCATTACAACATCCGTTGACTGCATTAAAAATATTCTTAGCTTGTCGTTCCTTTTGCGCTAAAGCATAAACAGTTGGTCCACTCCCACTCATTAATGCACCATCTGCGCCACATTGCAACATATTATCTTTAAGTTTCTTTATTTCCGGATGCATAGATATTGAAATAGGTTCTAATCGATTAGATAAGCTTTTACATAACAGTTGATAATCATTCGTTTTTAATGCTTGTTTACACAAATCATTATACACGACATGCTGTTCATTTAAATTTAATGCTTTAAAGACATCCGGTGAGGATATTCCTAAATCCGGTTTAGCCAAAACTACCCATGCAGAAGGTGGTTTATCTAGAAAAGTCACCTTCTCACCTCGCCCAGTGCACACAGCAGTCTTATTATAAATACAAAAAGGGATATCTGTACCAATTTGAATACCTAGTGCTGATAAATCATCTAAAGACTTACCTAATCTAAATAAACGATTCATCCCTCTCATTGTAGCTGCTGCATCTGCAGAACCGCCTGCTAATCCAGCCGAAACTGGTATATCTTTATCAATGGTAATCGTAACCCCTTCTTTAATATTATAGGTCTCCACCATCAATTTAGCCGCTCTATAGGCAAGATTTTTATGATCGTTAGGAACATAATTATGTTCGATATCTACAACAATCTTTTTATCTTTACGCTTTTGAAAAGATAATCGATCGTTTAAATCGATTGTAGTCATAATCATTTCAATTTCATGGTAACCATCGTCTCTTTTAAAAAGGGTATCGAGCGTAAAATTTATTTTGGCTGGTGCCGTTTCATATATCATTTTTCCGCCCTCGCTTCGAATTGTTATTAAGATGATTTTAACATAAAGGTCTTAAATATTTGATAGATTATCTTCAATTT
>NZ_PPRT01000085.1 GCF_002902725.1 Staphylococcus caprae | reverse complement strand
CTCTAAAATAAATCAATGAATAGGTCTACAGATGTATAGTAAATATTTTATTTTATAATATACTTATCAATGGAATAAGAATATGAATATGAAATAAAACGAAAAGGAGTGGTTGGAATGCGACGTTCAGATAAAAGAAAAATGAGCTTGCCAACTAAAATTCTTCTTTGGGTAGTGGGAATTTTATTTTTACTTACAGTTATTGCAGTCATCTATGTAGGTGCAAAAATATTTATTACGGGAGATAAAATTCATAACCCTTTAAATAGAAGTCATTCAGAATTACGTTCGGGAAAAGTAAACTTAAAAAATGGCGATCCTTTTACAATTGCTTTATTTGGTGTGGACTCTGATGCGGAACGTAAACAGCAAGGTGGGGGTCAACGTAGTGATACCATTATGATTTTATCAATTAATCCTAAAGAAAAGAAAACAGAATTAGTAAGTATACCTCGTGATACTCAAGCGAAAATTGTTGGAAGAGGTACAACAGAAAAAATTGCTCACGCCTATGCTTATGGTGGTCCAAATATGGCAGTTAATTCTCTTGAGAAATTAATGAATGTTCCTATTGATCATTATGCAACCATTGATATGGATGGATTACATGATATGATTGATGTTTTAGGTGGTGTGGATGTTGTAAGTAATGACACATTCTCAGTTGATGGTCTTCATTTTGAAAAGGGAGCAAAGACACATGTCAATGGCGATGAAGCAATGAAATTCATACGTAGTCGTAAAGAAGAAGGCGCTGGCGGTGACTTTGGCAGACAAGAACGTCAACAACTTGTGTTAGAAGCGATGGCTAATAAAATGTCGAGTGCTTCATCTATCACACATTTCAATTCATTAATGGACGAAATACAAAATAACGTAAAAACAGATTTAACACTTGGAGATCTTAATTTAATTAGAAAGAACTATAAAGATGCGAATCAAACAGTTAATCGTCACCAATTAGATGGTGAAGGTGGTATTCAAGATGATGGATTATACTACTTTGTACCAAGTGATTCATCTAAAAATGAAAATACTCAATTATTAAAAAATAACCTAGATTTATAAAAGAGGTACGATATTTAAAACTTTATTAAATGCTTAACTGCAGTTCGGAGGGAGAGGGACAGAAATATAATTTAGCAAAATTATTTTCGTTGTCCCTCTCCCAACTTTCATTGTTTGTAGAATTTCTTAAAAAGAAATTCTCTGTGTTGGGGCCCCGCCGGCAAGGATGGCTAGGATTAAAAGAAGCTTGATA
>NZ_PPRT01000084.1 GCF_002902725.1 Staphylococcus caprae | reverse complement strand
TTTAAGATAATAAATTTTAATAAGGGTGAGGAGGATACATATATTAATAAAATTACTATAGAGACAATAGAGAAAAATAGTAAATACAAAATTATAAATTATGATAATACATATTACATTATAAATCTCAATAGAAATAAAATATTCTACATATTTCCATTGTTGAATTATATTACACGTCAACCACTTATAAAAGTTGATAAAAATGAGTTGAAAGATATAAGGACAGCATATATTTCTAAAAATGAGAAAAATAAACGTGACTCATTAAATATCTTAGGGGCTGGGGTAGCTGTTTTAATTGCAACTTTAACAAGGTCATTAATTGATTACTTGAACTTTTCTACAAATATTTTTATTAATCGCAATTATTCCAATTGTCTTAATAAAAAGTATCGTTGATAGAAAAAAGAAAATTAAGTTAGGTATAGAATTAAGTTATGCTGAAAGCAAAGCATTTATACTGCCAAATTCTAAAGTTTTATTTCAAAATATCATTTATAACTTACCAATTACATTTATTTTCATTGCTACAACATATGGATTTCTGTGGTTAAAACAAACAAATATAATATTTGTTTTTGGAATAATGATATTTCTAACTTTTATCCTATTTCAAAATGTTATTTTATATGCGCAAACGACAATTGATGGAAAGATAGGGGAAATCAAATTGAACCGATAGCAGTATGGATTATAGTTAACTCAATTTTATTTTTCTTAAGTTAACTTATTTGAAAGATAATATTGGGGTTGTATTAAACATAGATATAAAAGGGGAGAAAAACAATCAATTCTATAACAATTGAATCTCTTAAAAAGAACAACAAATACAGATTGATACACAATAACGGAAAACACTATATAATAAACTTAAATCGTAATAAACTATCATTTATCTTGCCATTAATCAATTACATAACGCCTCACCCACTAAAAGAAATTAACGAACGGGAACTAAAAGATATAAAAACTGCGAACATTTCAAAGGAAGAAAAAGATAAAAATGATTCACTGATAGGGTGGACTGCTGGGATTGGCTCATTAATCGGAATATTAACTAAATCTATAGGTGATTATATGGATTTTTCAACTAACTTTATCTTAAATTTAGTAATAGTATTGCTAATTATCGTGCCTTTATTAATATTTAAAATTGTGATTAATAAAAAAGATGAAAGAAAAATTGATATTTTAATAGAAAATGCTCAACAAAGTGCATATGTATGGCCT
>NZ_PPRT01000083.1 GCF_002902725.1 Staphylococcus caprae | reverse complement strand
ATTTAGTAAATTTTTTAAATTATGCGAAGTTGCCTTATTTTTTATAAATTAATTTAGTGTAAAATCACTAATTTAAAGTGCATCTTATTGAGATTTTTTTATTTGTAAAACGTTCATAAAATTTCCGTAGATTTTTTGATGAAAATCATATATTAGGAGGGGGCTTGAACGGGATAAAATACTAGGAGGTATTATTTATGAATAAAAAAAACTTAGAGAAAAATGATTTAAAATTACATGCATTATTTATAGGAGACAAAGCTGAAAATGGCCAGCTATATAAAGAAATGCTAATTAATTTGGTTGATGAACATCTTGGTTGGCGACAAAATTACATGCCTCAAGATCGACCAATGATTACACCTCAAGAAAAAAATTCAGAAAAATACATAAAAACGGTAAATCATATGAATGAAGTAATGAATGAAATTTCTGCACGGATGAGAACGCATTCAGTTCCATGGCACACTGCTGGACGATATTGGGGACATATGAATACAGAAACTTTAATGCCGTCTATTTTAGCCTATAATTTTGCCATGTTATGGAATGGAAATAATGTTGCTTATGAATCTTCTCCAGCTACTTCTCAAATGGAAGAAGAAGTGGGATATGAATTCGCTGATTTAATGAGTTACAAAAATGGATGGGGACATATTGTCGCTGATGGTTCTTTAGCAAACCTAGAAGGATTATGGTATGCACGTAATATCAAATCTCTTCCTTTAGCTATGAAAGAAGTAGCTCCTGAATTAGTAGAAGGAAAATCTGAATGGGAATTACTAAATATGTCAACAAAAGAAATTGTAGACTTAACTGAAAAAGCAGGAGAAAAATTCGATGATATAAAAAATAATTCAGCAAGAAGTGGAAGAAATTTACGAAAATTAGGTAAATGGTTGGTTCCCCGAACTAAGCATTATTCATGGTTAAAATCAGCAGATATTATTGGCATTGGCTTAGATCAAGTAGTATCTGTTCCAGTAGATGATTCATATAGAATGGATATAGATGAATTAGAAAAAATTGTAAGACAATTAGCTTCAGATGAAATCCCAATACTAGGCGTAGTCGGAGTAGTTGGATCAACGGAAGAAGGAGCGATTGACAGTATAGATAAAATTGTTAATCTCAGAGAAAAATTAATGATGGAAGGTATTTATTATTATATTCATGTAGATGCTGCTTACGGTGGTTATGGTAGATCTATTTTCTTAGATGAAGACAATGAATTTATTCCATATGAAAATTTAGGAGAAGTTCATAAAGAATATGGTGTATTTACAGAAAATAAAAAATTTATAACTAAAGAGGTTTATGACGCCTATAAAGCTATAGAATTAACTGAATCTGTTACAATCGACCCTCATAAAATGGGCTATATTCCCTATTCTGCAGGTGGCATTGTAATTAAAGATATTAGAATGAGAGAAGTAATTTCATATTTTGCTACTTATGTATTTGAAAAAGGAGCAGAAGTTCCTGCACTATTGGGTGCATATATCTTAGAAGGATCTAAAGCAGGAGCAACAGCTGTAGCTGTCTGGGCTGCACATCATGTACTACCATTAAATATTTCTGGTTACGGAAAATTAATAGGTGCCTCTATGGAAGGCGCTTTAAGATTTTATGATTTCTTAAATCAACAATCATTTAAAGTTGGTGATAAAGAAATTGAAGTTCATTCACTAGTACGCCCTGATTTCAATATGGTAGATTATGTGTTTAAAGAAAAAGGTAATAATGATTTAGTAGAAATGAATAAATTAAACCATGCTTTTTATGAACAAGCATCATATGTAGCTGAAAATATTTACAATAATGAATTTATCACGTCTCATACTGATTTTGCTATTTCTGATTATGGAAATAGCCCACTCAATTTTGTGAAAGATTTAGGATTTTCTGAAGAAGAATGGTATAGAGCTGGTAAAGTAACAATATTAAGAGCTGCTGTACTTACTCCTTATATGAATGAACAAGAAAACTTTGAAAAATATGTACCGAAAATACAAGCTGCAATGCAAGATAAATTAAGAAATATATGAAAATAAATGAGTATTTTTAAGATGATTATATAGTATTTATCTTAAAAGGAAGTGTACATAATGAATGGCCAAGAAATTAGTAAGAAGAAAGAAGTATCTTTTATAGAAAGTTTTATTATCTTAGTATCCCTATTAATCATATTAGGATACCTTATCATAATAGAAAAACTACCTCCCCATGTACCTATTTTATTAGTGTTTATGATTTTAATATTCTATGGAAAATTTAAAGGATTTACTTGGGATGAAATACAAGATGGAATTGTTTCAAGAATAAGTTCTGGTATCATACCAATAATAATATTTTTATTAATAGGAGTTTTAGTAGCGACATGGATAATGTCAGGTACAATTCCAACAATAATGGTCTATGGATTTAAAATAATTTCTATAAGATTTTTTTTACTAACTGTTTTTATTGTATGTAGTATTGTAGGAGTTACAGTGGGTAGTTCTTTTACTACAATTTCTACTATGGGTATAGCATTTTTAGGTATTGGGCATATTTTAGGATTTGATAATGCCATGACTGCTGGGGCAATAGTATCTGGTGCATTTTTAGGAAATAATATTTCACCATTGTCCGACACAACTAATTTAGCAGCAGGTATTGGAAAAGTGAATTTATTTGAGCATATTTTAAATGTTAAGTGGACAGCTATACCGGCATTGTTATTATCTAGTATTGGTTATATTTTGTTAGGTGCGCCAAATATTTCTTCTGATTTAAGTGGTGTTAAATCTATGATAAGCACATTAAACGAAGGATTTTGGATTTCCCCAATTACTTTAGTACCAGTAATATTTCTTTTATTGTTTGCTTGGAAAAAAGTGCCGGCAATTCCAACATTATTAGTTGGATCAGTAGTAGCCATTATCTTATCATTAATTAATAATCCTCATTTAAGCTTTCAAAATATCGGAAAAGTAATAATGACAGGATATGTATCACATACTGGAAGTAAAAACATTGATGTTCTTTTGTCTAGAGGTGGTATATCTAGTATGTTGAGTTCTGCGTGCTTAATTATTTTAGCTTTAGGACTAGGCGGATTGTTGATTAAATTTAAAATAATATCTACATTGATAATAAAAATTAAAAATTTTGTAAATGCTCCATTTAAATTAGTAAGTCTTACAGCGCTAAGTTCGATAATGGTAAATTTACTTGTGGGAGAACAGTATTTATCTGTCATTCTTCCGGGAGAAACATTTAGAAAATCATTTGATTGGCTGAGATTAAATAAAAAATATTTAACAAGAACACTTGCTGATGCAGGCGTTGCTGTTAACGCATTAATTCCTTGGGGAGTAAGTGGTACTTTTATAATGGGAGCGCTTAAAGTAAGTGCCTTAGAATATTTACCTTATGCATTTTTCCCACTGCTATGTCCTATAATAACCATTATTTTAGGATTTACATTGAAAAATAAAATATCAAAAAATAAGATGACGTGACATAAATAACAATGCTTGCTAAAGACATTGTATTAAGTAGATTATATAAAAATATCGATAAAAGACTTTAAAACTACGATAGCTTGAACTATAAAAATACTTTAAAGGAATGTGGGTAATCATCGATAACATAACTATTGAAACGATTAAAAAAAACAGTAAATATAAATTAATACACTATAGAGATTCACACTATATTATTGATTTAAATCAGAATAAATTAACTTATATTTTCCCATTACTGAATTATGTGACAAGAAAATCATTAGTAGAAGTAAAAGAAAAAGACCTTAATGATATTAAAACTATCTTCACTTCAAAAGAGGAAAAAGAAAAGAGAGATTCTTTAACAATCTTAGCATCAGGTATAAGTGGTTTTATCGCCATTACAACTAAGTCCATTACGGATTATTTAGAATTCACGACTAATATGTACATAAATGTATTCATATTACTATTAACTATATTACCTACTTTAGCAT
>NZ_PPRT01000009.1 GCF_002902725.1 Staphylococcus caprae | reverse complement strand
AATTTAATGTAAAAACAGATAGAAAAGTTAAAATACACTATATTATATTGTTTTCAAAACTAGCAAAGTATAAAATAAAAGTGCTAAGTTCATTAATTTTAAGTATAAAATCTTTTCAATAGGAGCGATAACTATTGTTGAAATATTATATATCTACAATTATATTCTTTCTGGCATTTTTATTCGTAAGTGGATTAGCCCTTGCGACTGATTTAGATACCGAGGCATCTGTCGTAGCGGTAGGAGATAACTTAATACATCCCGAAGTTTATAAGGATGCTAAAACAGGGCAAGATAGTTTTAACTTTAAACCTATGTATGAACCTGTAAAAAAAGATATTCAAGATGCAGATATAGCATATGTAAATCAAGAATCCCCTTTAGGTGGGGACGATCGGCCATATCATGGTTTTAAACGTTTTAATACGCCTAGTAGTATCGCTAAAGATTTAGTCGATACAGGTTTTAACTTTGTAAATGGCTCTAACAACCATGCCATTGATCAAGGAGAATCGGGCGTAAATAATAATATACATACTTGGGAGAAGTTTAAAGATAAAGTATTATTTACTGGCATTTTTAACTCTCAAGAGGCACATGATAACATTCCGACGAAGACAGTTAATGGAATAAAAGTTTCAATGTTAAGTTATACGTTTGGGACAAATGGTATTAAACCTCCACATCCGTATACAATCAAAACATTTGATGAGGAACAAATTAAAAAGGATGTTAAAGAGGCTAAAAAACATAGTGATGCAGTGATTGTATCTGCGCACTGGGGTAATGAAGGACAACATAAACAAAACAAAACGCAGGAAAAATATGCTAAAGTCTTCGCTGATGCTGGTGTAGATGTTGTGTTAGGCATGCATCCACATGTGATAGAGCCAGTTAAATGGGTTGAAGGCA
This sequence comes from Staphylococcus caprae, assembly GCF_002902725.1. GTDB lineage: Bacteria > Bacillota > Bacilli > Staphylococcales > Staphylococcaceae > Staphylococcus > Staphylococcus caprae. Next base: position 43,992 of record NZ_PPRT01000009.1, on the reverse strand, counting down.
AAGATGGAAATAAAACACTTGTCGCTTATTCCCTGGGAAATTTCTTAAATGGTCAGGCTACAGGAAATGAAAGTAATGATTTATTAGGTCGTCTCAATTTTAAATTAGTGAAAAATCCTAAAGGCGTTAAAGTGGAAAACGTAAAATGGAGAAGTATGGTGAATCATTATGAATTAGCCAATTTATATGACAAGAACTCTAAGAAGGATTTCAAAGTATATCCTTTACATGATTACACGAATCAATTAGCCGAAAAACATGGATTACACTATGTCAATGGGGCAAATATGACTAAAGAAAGATTGCAAGAAATAACTAAAGACGTCATTGATAAAGAGTTCTTAGATGATAAAAGTTTATAGATAATAGAGAATCACGCTAGAACGTGCTTACGTTCTAGCGTGATTTTGATTTATTTAATGAATTCTATTGTGAAAGGGACAACATAATCTTGTCCTTTTAAGACAAAGACGATTGCAATAATTGAATAGACAACTATAACTATACTAAGGATGAATAATAATAAGACGCCAATGAGTAGAAAAACTAAAATAGCTGCAATCACTGTATATATGAGATAACTAATTAAGAAATTAAGATAATTTTTACCTTGTTGATCAATAAATGCAGAATCTTCTCTTTTTATTGCCCAAATAATGAGCGGTCCAAGAAAAGAAGTGAAAAATGATAATAACCAAATCACCATAGCGATGGTCGTTTCATTATCAGAAACTTCTTTAAATGCATAAGGATTTTTAGATTGATTAATCAAATTCATATGTATTATAGCCCCTTTATTTTTATTTACTTTAAATATAAACATTTTAATTATTAAAGTAAATGACTATATAGCACTCATGTTTCATTAATATTTATAAATTTGAATATCAATAGCTGACTGTTTCACGCGAAACGATTGCAATTATAGGTAATGAAATCTACAAGACACTATAAAAATAGAATCATTCTTTATTTTGTATACTAACCGATGTTCAATCGTGATTCTCCTACTATAATAACCTTCATAATTGCCTTTTAGCGCTTCCGGTTTCCCTATACCCTCGATGCAACCATCTCGGGCAATACTTTTAAGTAAAGTATTAATTTTTTTAAAATTTCCTAGATTATGTTGTTGCCAAAATTGATAATCTTTAAATGCTCGAGTTGTAAAAGTCACATTAAGTTTATTCATTTTCATCAATCTCAACTGTAATCGTATCGTTTTGGTTTAATTCTTGAATAGATTTGTTCAGGTGAGACACATTAGCCGGATTAGACTGAAGATACATCGTTTCTAGAATTGCATTGTAATCTTTCTCAGCTAGAATGACAGCATTCTTATCTTCTTTCGTTGTAATTGTGTAAGTTACACTGTCTTCATTTACTTTAGAAATAAGTTCTTTAAAATTTTGACGCGCATTGGAATAATTAATGGATGGCATGTCCTCGTCCTCCTTCATCACTATGATTGTACAATAAATTGTACAACGAACCATTTGCGTTGTCATCAATTTTTTTCGTCTTTAAAATTTTTAATGTTTAAATACGTCTAAAACGGACATAAAAAATATGTAACCTTATTTACTAGACATTATAGAATTTATCATTAATTTTTGGGAGGAATATTAAGCATGACTAAAGAAATTAAACAAAATGTTGGTACAGTACAAGTCCCTGATACAGTTGAATCTGCAGTAGCTTTAGAATATTCATTTGCCGAAGCATTAGTGAAATTAGATGTTAATGTAACTGGTATTGCAGACGATAATAACAAAGAAAATTTAGATGAAGAAACACGTAAAAATGTAGGTAACTATCAATCAGTAGGACATCGTCAAACGCCAAGCGTAGATGATATCAAAAAAGCTGAACCACAAGTCATTTTTGCAGATGTAGATAGACATGAATCCATTTTCGAAGATTTAAATGCAATTGCTCCTACAGTTTTAGTGAAAAGTTTCGATGCAGATTATAAAGAAAGTAAGGAAGCTTTCGATTATATTGCTAAAGTCGTTTCTAAACAAGAAGAAGGTAAAACAATCATCGATAACCACGAAAAAGAAATTAAAGATTTAAGTTCTAAAGTACGTGTAGATAAAGATGTTGCTACAATTGCAGCAGTCGTTACAGATCAAGACTTAGTAATTCATGCTTCTAAATCATATGTAGGTCAATTACTAGAAGATGTTGGTTTCAAAGCTGGCATTTCCAAAGAAAATGAAAATGACTTACCTGAATACATGGGTGCAGATTATCATAAATTACCAATTAGCAAAGTTGCAGATGTAAACCCAGAACGACTCATTGTTATGGTAGATGAAGATAATCAAAAAGATTTCAACAACTTTAAAGAGTCTGATGCATGGAATCAATTAGATGCAGTTAAAAACAATAGAGTTCATGAAGTTAACCGTGAAACATGGGCTAAACATCGTGGATTAATCGCTGCAGAACAAATCTTAGAAGATATCACACAATTTACTGAGTAATTCAGTAGTTTAACAATTTTAATAAATTATATAAATAAAATGCCCTCTTATCAAAGAACTGATAGGAGGGCATTAATTTTGCAATCATTCTATAGGTTTTAATTTTCACAAGAGTTATTTATTTTGAGATGCAAACGCTTTGGCAATTTCGCTAAGTTTAGTAGGCGCATCTTCAACAGCCATTTTCACTTCGACATAATGCATACGATCATTATGTGCTTTAATATCTTCAAATGCTTGCATTAATTCTTCTGAATTGTTTACATCGTGGACTGCCACATTGTCTCCACCGAATACAGCAGGTAATGCTTTATAATCCCACATCTTAATGTCATTGTATGGTTCTTTCATACCGTGAATCATTCTTTCAACAGTATAACCATCATTGTTGATGACAAAGATAATTGGTTTCAAGTCTTGACGAATCATTGTAGATAGTGATTGTACTGTTAATTGTAGAGAACCATCACCAATAAGTAAGACGTTTCTACGATGTGGATTAGCAATTTGTGTACCTAATGTAGCAGGTAATGTATAACCAATTGAACCCCATAATGGTTGTCCGATGAACGTATTGTCTTTATACAATGCTAAATCATAAGCACCAAAGAATGAGGTACCTTGTTCTGCAATTAAGACATCGTCCAGTTGTATGAAATCTTGCATCATATTGAAGTACGTTTCTTGAGTTAATGGTTGATCATTAAGTTCATAATTGTGTGCTTGTGGTCTTTCGTATTGAGGGTAGTCGTTTTCATTTTTAAAATTAAGACCCTTCAATGCATGTACTAAGCTAGGTAATGTGACATCATTTGCAACTGTGTCATTCATCTTGAAGTTCTTGTGATTAATCATTACGACATCATCAATATCGAATTGATAAGAGAAACCAGCTGTTGCTGAGTCTGTTAATTTAGCACCAATATTTAAAATAGCATCACTATTGTTTACATATTCTTTAATCTTATCTTCAGCAATTTCGCCATCGAATATTCCTATATAATGAGGGTTTTCTTCATTAAATGCGCCTTTACCTAATGATAATTGAACAACAGGTATATTCGTACGATCTACAATTTCTTCTAATTCTTCATGCAAGTTGAAACTATTAATTTCATGACCTGCAATAATAAGTGGTTGTGATGCTGATTTGAGTTTATCTTCAATCATGTTTACATATTTTTGAACATCTTGTTGTGGTAATGCTTCAGGTTGGAAAGTTTCTGAAACTTCAATTTCAGCTAATGCTACATCGATAGGTAAGTGTAAATGTACTGGGCGACGTTCTTGTATTGCTGCATTAATTAATCTTGGGATTTCAGTAGTAGCATTTTCAGGTGTGATATAACCTTGTGCAGTTGTAATAGGTTCAAACATTTTACGATAATCATCAAATGTACCTTCACCAAGTGAATGGTGGACAAATTTACCTGCTTCTTCTACTGCGCGAGTAGGTGCTCCAGTAATGGCAATGACTGGCACACGTTCGGCGTATGAACCTGCAATGCCGTTAACTGCACTAAGTTCACCAACTCCAAATGTTGTTACCATTGCACCTAATCCGTTAATGCGTGCATATCCATCTGTTGCATAACTTGCATTCAATTCATTTGTATTACCAATCCATTCTATATGATCATGAGAAATGATATCGTCTAAAAAGGCTAGGTTGAAATCTCCCGGCACACCAAAGACTTTGTCAACTCCGGCTGCGTAAACTGCGTCCATTAAATATTGTCCTACGCGTTGTTTCATATTCAATTCCACCTTTGTATTGTATTTTTATTCCACTTTAAACGATAAACCTTTTGTAAAATAACGTCAACTAACTTGACCTATATTTCGAATTAACTCCTTTTATAAATGATGACGTAATATCCAAAATTTATTATAATAACGGTAACGGACGGAAGGGAAAGAGTAAAGATGACGATGAATAAAAATGATTATGAACACATGCTATTTTATTTTGCGTACAAAACTTTTATCACCACAGCAGATGAAATTATTGAAGAATATGGTATGAGTCGTCAACACCATCGTTTTTTATTCTTCATAAATAAGTTACCCGGAATTACCATTAAAGAATTATTAATCACACTAGAAATATCTAAACAAGGGTCGCATGGTACGTTACGTAAATTGAAAGAAGAAGGATTAATTATTGAAGAAACATCTGAAATCGATAGACGAGTGAAGAAATTATATTCTACGGACAAGGGCGATGCATTGATTCGTAAATTAAATAAAGCTCAAGACGACTTGTTCCATCGTACAAAGCAGAAAGTAGGAAATGATTGGTACGCAATTATGGAAGAATTAGCGAATTATCGTGAAGGTTTCAAAACAATTGAACATTTAAAAGAAGACTAGGAAAGCTGAGACTAAATGTGTGATGTGCTCTCTACAAAGTAGACATTTAAGAGAGCATATTAATGAAGCGTCTCAGCTTCTTTTATAATCATTTAATATATAAATGTGTATTAATGAATATTCTTTCTTACAAGATGAATGACTAATGCAATAAAACCGACTGGTATTAAAAGTATAAGTAATAAAATACAGCCTAAACCGCCTGCACTCATATTTAATTCCCTCCTCGTTTACTTATCTGTATCTAGGTTATATAAGTAATAGAAGGGATTCAATTCCTTTAGAGATATCTTTCAATAATGTAAGGAAAGTTGATTAATGTGAAGAATAAAGTATTTTATAGAATGTTTTAAATGCTGAGTACAACCAAATAAAAATTGTTGCTTTTATAAAAAATTAGTATATTATTGTTTTATGTTAATCAATATTTAAGGGGAAATGTAAATGAAAATAATAGGACTTACACGTGCCTTTTCAATAAAAAAACTATCACTAGGGGCAGTTACTGCATTATTTGGATTAGGCGCGTTTGGAGCAATGGGAACTCAAGCACACGCAAGTACGCATTCGAGCTATTCACAACCAAATCGTACATCGACAAGTGGGAAAAGTACGACAACTAAAACTACAAAATTAACACCAAAAGTAGTTAAACCTGTTCAATATACAAGTAAAGTTCAAACTACAAAGAAAGTTACACCTACCAAACAAACCACTAAAAATGTTAAACCAGTTGTAACGAAAGCATCTACAAGCCAAAGAGTGAATACAACTGCTACTAAAGCACCGACGACTTCTACAAGCAAAACGAAATCCTCTAAGTCAGGCACACATACTCAAACATCTACGACAACCAAACGTTCTACTACTACGAAATCATCAAAAAATTCGTCTACAGCATCAAAAGCTAAAACTACAACACCAACAAAAGCACCAACTTCTACAACTAAGAAATCAACTTCAACAACGACGAAGAAACCTACGACGACGTCAACTACAAAGAAAAGTACATCTAAGTCAACTTCAAGTAGTAAGAGCGGAACAACAAGCCATACAAAAGTACCTAGTAAATCAACTACAACACATCCAAGTACAACCGGTACGAGTACAACCAAAAAGCCAACCACATCGACAACAAAGCCATCTACATCAGCATCAACTAAGACTTCAACAACCAAACCCACAACATCAACAACGACGACAAAATCTACAACAAAAACTACGTCAACATCAACACAACCTAAGACATCTACAACTCATACACCATCTACTACAAATACTAAACCTACGACACCACCGACAACCACAGTTCCAATAGATAGTAAACAAGATGAAATTGGTACAGCACCGGTTGAACGTAAAAAAGATAAATATCAATCTATGACGGAACTTGAAAATCAGACAGTTGAAGGGGTAGATTGGAAAAAAGAAACAAGAGATAATGGAACGAAAGTACTGATTGTAGCACCACATGGTGGAAATATAGAACAGGGTACGACTGAGGTAACGAAGGCATTGGCTAATAAAGGAGATTATGACTATTTCTCATTTGAAGCGATGAGATCTAAAAATAATTCTGATTTACATGTGACTTCTACGCATTATGATGATGCAACGCTCAACAAAATGATAGAAAACCGTACTGCCACTATTTCAATTCACGGTGCAGCTGGTACTGAACAGATTGTATATCTAGGAGGACCAGATTCCGCATTGAGAGATGAGATTGAAGCCCAATTAAAAAGTCGAGGGTTCAAAGTTTTAGTACCACCTGCGTATCTTGGTGGTCAAAATGATAAAAACTTTATTAATAGACAAGATGGAACTACAGGTGTTCAATTAGAATTGACGACTGCTTTAAGAAAGGCTTTCTTCAATAATGGAGATACAAATACTAAGAATCGTACTAATGAAAGCAATTGGACGCCGTTGATGCAGTCATTTGTTGATGCATTATATACAAGTATTCACAATATTTATCCGGAAAAATAAATTTAGTTTGAATAAATTCATTTTTGAAATTTTAACATAACAATCATATAACAATATTGTCATAATAGGGCTAAAGGATGATTTCGTTAGCTCTATTATTTTTTATATTTATAAATGGAAGAAGCGTAATATTCTAATATCAAGAATTTAAACTTTTAGATTTATAAATATATGAAGGGAAATATTTGATTTTGAAAAAGAGAACATCACTGAGTACCTTAAGCAAAAAGAAAATATTAATACTTATTAGCACAGTTATTCTAGTTTTAGGATTAGCATATGCATGCACTAATAAACAAGAATCCAATCATTCAACATTACATCATTCTAAACTACATCACATACCACTGATTGCTGGTCATGATGATGAAAAAGGAAGAGAGTCAGTAGTAAATTTAGAACCTTCTGAGCCAGCTCAAGAAGATGTACATCATAAAGATCATTTTCGTTCTATGACGCAATTATTTAAACATACGAAAAAAGGTGTGGATTGGAAGAAAGAAGTTAGAAAAGTGGGGAGTAACGTTCTTGTTATAGCGCCTCATGGTGGAAATATAGAAGCGGGAACTACAGAATTAACCAAGTTAATCGCTAATGATAATCACTATGATTATTACTCATTTACAGTTTTAAGAAAGAAACATGCAGAAGATTTACACGTCACATCGGCACATTACAACGATCCAACATTATTAAATATGGTGAAATCTAAAGACTTTACTGTGTCGATTCATGGTGCTAAGGGAAATCAACCTGTCATTTATTTAGGCGGATTAGATACACCTTTAAAAGAAGCCATTAAAAAGCAATTAGTTAAACATCATTTTGTCGTAAAAATTGCCCCATACTATTTAGGTGGCGATTTAAAAGAGAATTTTGTTAATGAGAATATAAAGGGTAAAGGCGTTCAGCTCGAATTAACAACGGCTTTAAGAAAATCCTTATTTGTGAACGAGAAACTTTTGCCAAATTCTAGAAATAAAAGAAGTAACTGGTCACCTGTCATGTATCGCTTTTCAGATGCGATTGATAAAGCAGTGCAACAAGTCGATGACTCCGGTGAAGATAGGTAATGAATAGTGATGTTGCTAAAATTAAAAATTCTCAGATACGCATGTGCGCACCTGAGAATTTTTTAATGAATATATTAGAATGTTTTACCTAAGTCCTTAGCTTCTTCAACACCAGCTAATTTGATTTCTTCAGCTTTTTCAGGTTCAGCGTTATGACCTTCAATAATCACTGTTTCATAAGAAGGAACGCCTAAGAATGTCATAATATTTCTTAAATAACGATCTCCAGATTCAACTTCTGCGGTTGGGCCTTCACTATAATAGCCGCCTCTAGATTGAATATGAAGTACTTTTTTATCAGTTAAAAGACCTTGAGGGCCTTCAGCAGTGTATTTAAACGTTTTACCTGCTACTGCAATAGCATCGATGTATGCTTTTAAAACAGGTGGGAAGGATAAATTCCACATTGGGCTTACGAAAACGTATTTATCTGCTTCTAAGAATTCGTCAAGAATTGCTCCAAGACGAGTTACCTTTTTACTTTCTTCTGAAGTAAGTTCTTCGCCTTTAGCTGCTTTACCCCAACCTGTTAATACATCTTTATCAATATAAGGGATATCCTCAGTGAATAAGTCGATATGTTTAACTTCATCATCTGAGTGATTGTTTTGATAAGATTCGATGAAAGCTTTACCTGCTGCCATTGAGTTTGATACAAGTTCATCTAACGGATGAGCTGTAATGTATAATAATTTTGCCATTTTTTGTTTCTCCTTAAAATGTTGTTTATTTGATATAATTATTATACTCAGTTCGGATAATTACACAATATAGTAGATGAAAAATCATCCTAATGGACTATAAGAAAGTTGTTATTGACTCAAATGGAGTTGGCTATGAAATATATTCTCATAGAATTAATATCATATGAATTTGAAATTTTTAAAATTAACTTTAAAATGTGTATAATAGTACTAAAGACTTGAACAGCTTACATGTTCATACTATGCAACTAAGAAAGGAGTGTTATCGAATGAAAAAATTAGCAATCATTTTAGCATTAGCTGGCGCAGCATACTACGGTTTCAAAAAATATCAAAATCACGTAAACCAAGCACCAAACATCGAATACTAAGAATTTCTTTTAAATTAAGTAATCATATTGAATGAATAAGACAAGACCCACGTGGTTCCTGTCTTATTTTTTTATTTTCGGGTAAATATTATATATGAAGTCGATATAGAAGAAAGGATTAGGTGAATAAGTCATGACTAGAAATATTATTATTGGCGTTTCAGTAGCAGTCGTACTAGTAGTTGGAGGATTTGCAGGTTTTAAACTGATTAAGCACAATCAAATGAAAAAAGAAAGTATGTCAAACGCAGAATTATAAATACTTTTAATAAAAATATTTAGATTTATAAATTAAAACCCAGTTAGAACGAGGAAAGGTTCTAACTGGGTTTTGTAATATTCAAGGGTTACTTGGCTAAACGCCGGGATTCCCACATCTATATTATATTATTGTTGATTTTGGTTAGATGCTACATCATTTTTAAAGAAATCGAAAATGTTTTTAGCACTTTGAGTATTTTCCATGTTACCTTTGAATTTACTTGATCCTGGACCATAAGCGTAAGTATTCACGTCTTCACCGGTATGTCCGTTTGTAGTCCAACCAGTATGTGATGCATCATTGATCGGTTTTTGAATTGCATTTTGTAATTTAGTTGTAGCAGCAACTACTTTTGGATCTTTTTCGTCTTTACCTTCTTTTTGAAGTTTGCGTAAATCTTTCGCAGCTTGTTTTACTTTATCCATTTGTTTACTTGGGAAGTTGATACCGTACCCTTCGTTAATCACTTTTTCTGGATCTTTTCCTGAAGCAATCTCTTTAGTCATATACATACCAGAGTGTTTCATTTTATGAATGGCTTCTGGATCCCACTTATAATCTTTACCTTTAGCGATAGTCATACCACCTGTAGAATGGTCGGCTGTTGCAATCACTAAAGTATCTTTATTTGTTTTGGCATAATCGATTGAATTTTGGAATGCTTTTTCGAAACCACTCATTTCAGACATGACACCAGTGACATCGTTAGGGTGAGCTGCCTTATCGATTGAAGCGCCTTCTACCATTAGGAAGAATCCTTTTTTATTTTTATCTAACTTACTTAATGCACTTTGTTCCATATCAACGAGTAAAGGATTTTTTGACGGTGCATCGATTTGAAGTGGCATATCTTTTTCAGAAAATGTTCCTAAAACTTTATCACTTTGAGAATTTAGAAGTTGTGTTTTGTTGTTAACTAAATCGTAACCATCTTTTTTGAATTTCTTATCAAGGTGACCATTTTCTTTACCGAAGTATTTAGAACCTCCACCTAGTAGTACATCTACTTTGTGTTGGCCGTTGATTTTATCATTATAAAATTGTTGAGCAATTTCGTCTTTTTTATCACGAGAATCAATGTGAGCAGCATAAACAGCAGGTGTTGCGTCTGTAAGTTCAGCAGTCGTTACTAAACCTGTCGATTTACCTTGTTCTTTAGCTTGTTCTAATACAGATTTTAAAGGTTTTTTGTTGTTATCAACGCTAATTGCGCCGTTGTATGTTTTATGTCCTGTGGCGAAAGCAGTCCCGCCAGCAGCTGAGTCTGTTACATTTTCTTTAGGATCATTAGGATATGTACGGTTTGTTCCTTTTAAATATTTATCAAACGCAGTAGGGTTCATTTTTTTAGCGCCAGGTTGATTTTTATAATAACGGTAAGCTGTGTTGAAAGATGGACCCATGCCGTCGCCAACCATGAAGATAACATTTTTAGGATTCTTAGTATTACCAAACGCGATGGCATCATCTTGTCCTTGTTGGCCTTGTGCATTTTCTCCTGGACCTGCACCACTTCCAGAAGCGTGCGAGATATTTGAAACGCCTAAAACTGAAGCAGCCACAATTGAACTTGCTATCGTAGTTTTACTCAATTTATTTATAAAATTCATCATTAAGGTACCCCCTAAATAAGTATAGTTATGTATTGCAATTTCAGTATAGAATATGAATTTTGACTAAAAGTAATTTTTAAGTAAATGAATTGTAAATGGATATAATTCTAAAAGGAATTTAAATATAAATTGTTTAAAATTAAATTCAACACATGAGTAAGTGAATCAAAAATTACATTTCTTACGAACCCCAACAGCCATTGAGTGTCAAAATATCGTGATAGAATAACTTATTTAAAAATGTCTTTTTAAGTCATAAACATGTAAAATGAGGATAAACAGAATCTTAATTAATAATAGGAATTTTAACTCTTTGAAGTAGGTGAAATGATGATACTTGTTATGTTATCTCCAATTTTAATCATTGGATTTATTGCTTTAGGTATATTTGAAGAAAGACGAAGAAGTAAAAAGGCTCAAGAACAAAAAGACCAAATTGAAAAAGATAAAAATAAAGTTTATGATTCAGAAGAGGATAAATAAATTACACAATGTGGTTGAAAGGTGAACAGGTATGAAGATTCTCATTGTAGAAGACGACTTAGTGATTGCTGAAAGTTTGGCGAATGAATTGTCAAAATGGAACTACGACGTAAAAGTGGTTGAGAATTTTGACAAAATCATGGAAGATTTTTATGAAATGGATCCGCAGCTTGTCTTATTAGACATTAATTTGCCTACGCTTAATGGCTTTCATTGGTGTCAAGAAATGCGTAAAGTATCCAACGTCCCTATTATGTTTATAAGTTCGCGTACGGATAATATGGATCAAATTATGGCAATTCAAATGGGTGGCGACGACTTTATTGAGAAGCCGTTCAACTTATCGTTAACCATCGCAAAGATCCAAGCCTTGCTACGACGAACATACGACCTATCAGTGTCTAATGACGAATTGGATGTGAAAGGCTGTAAACTTATCCTTGATGAAGCAAAACTAATTAAGGAAGGCAAAGCGGTTCAATTATCACTAACAGAACTTCAAATTCTGAAAATGCTGTTCCAAAATGAAGGTAAATATGTAAGTCGTACAACTTTGATTGAAAAATGTTGGGAATCTGAAAACTTCATCGATGACAATACATTAGCAGTAAATATGACACGATTACGTAAAAAATTATCATCTATCGGTGTGGATCATTTTATAGAAACAAAGAAAAATGTCGGATATAGGGTTTAAAAATTATGTTACTATCATTTATTAAATCAATTCGTAATGAAATCTCAATCGTAGTATGTATATTTTTATTATTTGCACTTATTTTCTTCCTGTTTACATTGCCATTTAGTGCTTTCGGTCTTGCGCTAGGTATCGTGTTACTCGTCATATCCATTCATTGGTGGATTAAATATCTTGGATTTAAGAAAGATGTGCGTCTTAAAGAGACGATTGATAATTTGGAAAATGAATTAACAGAAGTGAAAAATCAACAAGTGGAATATCGTAATGATGTAGAAAGTTATTTTCTAACATGGGTACATCAAATTAAAATGCCTATAACAGCTTCTCAATTATTACTTGAGCGTAATGAAGAAAATGTCGTGAATCGTGTCAGACAAGAAATCGTACAAATCGATAACTATACAAGCTTAGCTTTGAGTTATTTAAAATTACTCAACGAAGAATCCGATATGACAATTTCAGAAGTTGAAATTAACGAACTCATTCGTCCACTTATTATGAAATATAGAATTCAGTTTATTGAACAACATACGCGAATTCATTATGAAAAATGTGAAGATAAAGTTTTAACTGATGCGCAATGGACTTCAATAATGATTGAACAAATTCTTAACAATGCTTTGAAATATGCACGTGGAAAGGATATATGGATTGAATTCGATGCATCAGAACAATCACTTATCATCAAAGATAATGGCGTAGGTATCAGTAAAGCAGATATTCCCAAAATATTTGATAAAGGCTATTCAGGTTATAATGGCAGACTCAATGAAGAATCAAGTGGAATAGGTTTATTTATTGTTAAACATATTTCTAATCACCTGAATCATGAGGTCGATGTAGATTCAACACTTAATGAAGGTACAACATTTAAAATCCATTTTCCGAGAGAAAATTAGCTAAACTTTCAAAACTGTAAGTTTGCCAACGATATTTGTAAGAAATTATGAATGTTGTTGGCGCTTTTTTATTTTATGATAATAAGTGAAATGAGAAAGGGGCATTCATGATGTTATTAGAAGTGAAAAGTGTAAAAAAAGTATATGGCAGAGGGCTTAACTCAACGACTGCGTTAAATAATATGAACTTAGAAATAGAAGAAGGCGAATTTGTAGCTATTATGGGGGAGTCTGGTTCCGGTAAGTCTACATTACTCAATCTCATAGCTACTTTCGATAAATTAACTGAAGGCTTTATTACATTGAATGGTACAGCGATTAATAAATTGCGAAATAAAGAAATTGCCCGTTTTCGCAGGGAAACATTAGGGTTTGTCTTTCAAGATTTCAACGTACTTAATACTATGTCCAACAAAGATAATATTTTGATGCCACTTGTCCTTGCGAATGAACGCCCTAAAACGATGGACGAACGTCTTAAATCGATAAGTACTCAATTAGGGATTCATGATCTACTAGATAAATATCCATACGAAATTTCAGGTGGTCAAAAGCAACGTGTTGCCATAGCCCGTGCACTGATTGCTCAACCTAAATTACTTCTCGCCGATGAACCAACAGGCGCGCTTGATTCTAAAACTTCTAAAAATCTTATGAAACTCTTTAGAGAAATTAACCAAAATAATCAAACGATATTAATGGTCACACACTCTAATATTGATGCCTCCTATGCCGAACGTGTGATTTTTATCAAAGATGGCAGATTATATCACGAAATTTATCGTGGTGAAGAATCTCGAGATGAATATCAGAAACGAATTGCCGACAGTTTAGCCATCTTAAATGGGAGAGGTGATTAGTGTGACATTCAAGATGCTTTGGCAAATGGTTAAACGAAGTTACGTTACACAACGTCATATTATCATCCCATTTATTATTGCTGTCAGTATTATGTTTGCTATAGAGTACATATTAATCTCGATTACACAAAACACCTATACTCAAAAGCATAATAGCTTTTTGCCACTATTTGCCATACTTGGTAATGTACTAATGTCTATGTTGACATTGATTTTTGTTGTCTATGCAAATAACTTTGTTATTAAGAGAAGGCAACGAGAATTCGCAGTGTATATGATTTTAGGGATGGAGAAGAAACATCTTAAAATTGTACTTATTATTGAATCTTTTATTAATTTCATAATTATAAGTTGTATTAGTATGATTGGTGGATATTTATTCGGTTCTTTATATTTTATGCTTATAAGTAAGGTATGGATAGGCAAAAATGCGAGTTTAGTTGATTACCCATTTGACTTTAAGTCCATGTTAATTACTTTAACGATGCTGATTGTAGTTTTAAGCGTTCTCAATATGATTAATATTATAAAAGTAACTTTCCAAAGTCCGCTTAAACTAGTCGATCAAAACGTAAAAAAGTCAGGGAAAACATCTAAAATTTTCACTTATATTGTATTGGTATTGGGCATCCTTGCGACAGGCACTGGGTATAGCATTGCCTTACAAGATAATTCGGCAATGGGTTCATTAGCGTCTATATTTGTGGCGATGTTTTGCGTATTTCTAGGCACGTACTTTCTTTTTATATCTTTAAGCGTTGTAATACTGGATTGTTTGAAAAAAATACCAAAATTCTACTATAAGACCAATAACTTTTTTACCGTATCTAACCTAAGAAGTCGTTTGAAATCCAATGCGGTAAGTTTGGCTACCATTTCATTATTATCTACTTTTCTTATAGTCACTTTAGGTATGACGATTCAAACATACAGAGGTTTCAATGAAAGATTAGATAATATATGGGCGAATCAATATAAAGTCAATATGAGTGGCGACTTTCATAAGGATAAAAAAGTAAAAAAAGATATGACAAAAACAGAAGATTATATTAAAAAACATGTCAAAACTGATACGTTTAAAAGGTATACCTTAGATACAATCAATGCTGAATTAGAAATGAACAAAAATGGTTCAACATTGAATCCGAGCTCAAATCAATTTGATGGTAGATTATTCTATTTATCTAAACAAGTACCTCACTATTTTACAATAACTTTTATGACACTTGCCGATTATAATCATTACCATTCCCATCTTAATCTTAAAAGTAATGAAATTGCCGTTAACACGGATAATAGTTTATTAAGCAAGACTAATAAAATAGAAATTAATGGAACTGTATATAAGGTGAAGCATATCAAAAAAATGAATATCAATACTTTAGATAACGTCATGGATGGTGCCTATATCGTAACGAAGAATAATCAAACAAAGACAAAGATATTTAATTATTTAAATAAAGATAATCGAGAAAAAATTTATCCTTCAAGTTCTCATATAGAGTTTAATAATATGGAAGATAAACCTCTGACACATGCTCAAATGAATAAAATTAATAAAAAGATTAAAGGATTCATAGAGGATAAACCAACGTTTAAGAGGCAGTGGATAGGAGTTAACGGAGGGTTAATATTTGTCGGCACAGTTGTATCATTTGTCTTACTCATTGCGATATTCTTGATGATGTATTATAAACAAATTTCTGAGGGTTACGATGATCGACACGAATACGAAGTCATGAAGAAAATTGGATTAGAACAAAGTTTGATTAAACAAATTATAAACAAACAAATCATCTGGATATTCTCAATACCTGTAATTGTAGCAATGATTCACACCTTGGTTGCATCTAAAATAATTTTTAATCTTCTTGGATTCGTAACAGTTAAAGACATTGGAATGTTTGCGACAAGTTACTTAGGAGTAATTGTAGTATTTATTGCTATATACTCTCTCATGTACTGGATTACTTCGCGTATTTATTACATGATTGTTAATAGTAGACGCTAAATTGTTTAATACTTCAAATTAAATATTTATAATTAAAATGGATATTATCAAAAGTTAGTATCCATTTTTTATTTATCAGGAATAAATCTCATATGTGAGGGTATAAAATAAATAACTTAAAAAGGAGGAATAATAAACATGATTAAACGTACTGGTGAAAAAGTTCTATCCTGGATTGGAAATATTCTCCATCTTTTATACTTAGGTTTTATTGTTTTAATGGTTTCCATGATGGGCAATAAAGATTTTAAAGATGAAATGATTAACAGTAGTCAAAGTTCAAATCCAAACGTATCATCTGATCAACTTAACCAATCTTATGGTATGTTATCAAGTATGGGAACAGGTTTTATTATATTTTTAATTGCATTATTGATTCTTGCAATTATAGGTACGATTTTAATTAGTAAAAAACCTAAAGTTGCAGGTATTTTACTCATCATTGCAGGTATAATAGGTATATTTACAAGCTTTATCGCAGGAATTCTATGGCTTATTGCAGGTATCATGTTATTAGCACGTAAACCTAAAGATGATAACTATGACAACTATGATAATTATGACAACAATAACCATAATGGTGCCTATGCAAATAACGAATATCAAAGTAACAACAATCATGAACGCTATGAAAACGGCGATCAACAAGTAAACGAGAAAAACAATTCATTTATTTTATCTGAAGAAGACAAGAAAAATGAACAACAAGACATTAAAGAACACTATTCAAATGATAGCCACAATGACACTCAAAACGTTAATGGGAATAGAGACAACCATGCCAACCATAAAGACAACAATCATCAAGACTTAAACGCTAATACGTATAAAGATAACGACTTTATTGATAAAGAAGAACAACTTCGCAAAGATAAAAAAGAAGAAGATCCATTTAAATATTAAACAGCTACAAATATTAGTTTAATATTAATGTTCAATATCGACCTGACACGCAAGTTGGGTCGATTTTTTACGCCAAACATATGCATTACGAACGAGTTTCTTACTATTATATAATATAAATTTTCAAACTGATTTGTTTATGAAAATGAAATTTACATACAACTATTGAAAATATTAATGAATTAGTCTAGAATTCTTCAATGCGCACAATTCAATGCGTATATGAAAATGAAGTTTTAAAAATAATATTTACGTCTATATATATCTTGCGTGCAAAGTTCAACTTAAAATTTGAGGGAGGTTGTTTAAAGAATGAATTGGATATCGATATTCTTATTCATTCTAGTTGTAGGGGGTATATCATTATATGCCTATCTGCAATCAAGAAAGGTTAAAACAGATAGTTCGGACGGTTACTTTATGGGAGGTAACAGTCTAACAGGATTTACAGTCGCTTCTACGATTATTATGACCAATTTATCTACAGAACAAATTGTAGGACAAAATGGTCAAAGTTATGCACAAGGCATGGAAGTAATGGCTTGGGAGGTCACTGCAGCTGTCGCAGTTGTATTACTTGCATGGGTGTTTCTACCTAAATATCTACAATATGGTGTAAGCACAATTTCAGAATTCCTAGAACTGAGATATGATACATTCACTAAACGATTTGTATCCATCTTATTTATCTTCACATATGTTGTTTCCTTTTTACCTGTAGTACTTTACTCAGGGTCACTCGTTTTCAACAAAATGTTTAACGTCGACAAATATTTAGGTGTGAGCAGTACTACTGCAGTCATTATTATTTCTTCAGTTATCGGTATCGTAGGGATTCTCTATCTCTTCGTTGGCGGTTTATCATTGAGTGCATTTAGTGATTCAATTTATGGAATGGCGCTCATTGTTGGCGGTCTTGCGATTACAATTCTTGGATTAGGCCACCTAGGTGATGGTAATTTCTTACACGGTTTCGATAAAATGGTCCAAAACACACCTGAGAAATTGAACGGTTTCGGTAAGATAGATTCCGATATCGTGCCATGGCCAACACTTTTCTTTGGTATGTTCTTCAATAACTTATTCTTTTGGTGCGCTAACCAAATGATTGTACAAAAAGCACTCGCCGCTAAAAACTTAAAAGAATCACAAAAAGGGGCAATTTACTTAAGCTTATTCAAGGTATTCGGTCCTTTATTTACTGTGTTACCTGGTGTGGTAGCGTATAACTATTTCAATGGTAGTATCAAAACTTCAGATAACGCGTATCCTGCACTTGTCAGTTCCGTTCTACCTGATTGGGCGTTCGGCTTATTTGGTGCGGTGATTTTCGGTGCGATTTTAAGTTCATTCGTAGGTTCTCTAAATAGTACAACAACGTTATTGACGTTAGATTTCTATAAACCTATTTTCGGGAAAAATAAATCCGACAAACACATCGCACGTGTAGGTCATATTGCTACTGTTGTCATTGGGGCAATTGTAGTAGGACTTGCGCCTGTCATTTCATTATTCCCAAGTGGATTATACGCAGTTGTACAACAATTTAATGGTGTATACAGTATGCCAGTTTTAGTACTTATTTTAGTAGCCTTTTTCTCTAAACAAACTTCGAAATTAGGTGCTAAAGTGGCACTTGCAACACACATTGTGCTATACGCAATTGTCAGTCTTGTATTTACGCAAATCAACTATCTATATACGTTTAGCGTATTATTCTTTGTAGATTTAGCTATTGTATTAATTTTCAATAAGATTAAACCGTCAAGTGAGTACGACTTGAAGTCACGTAAAGCAGTTGTTGATACAACACCATGGAAATATCGTTATATTGCAGGTACTATCATTCTTTTACTCGTTGTATTAAGTTATGTTATCTTTTCACCACTCGTACTAGCGAAATAAATGTTACAATTGGAATTTGATAAATGAATGAACACAAGTGCGCGTTGAAACCCGTATCAATCGGCGTAGACGTACACTTTAGTTATATTAAATTTAATTTTCCTGAAAATGAAAACGAAAGGAGGGTCAATGGTATATGCATACAGTAGGCATCATACCGTCACCCGGTGTTGCGCATGAACATGCGAAAAAAATAATACCAAGAGTAAAGAAACTACTCACTGAACGTATTGACGGGGACAATCACTGGAACTTTGATATTAAAGTAGATTTGATGATTGGTTCAGCGGAGGATGTGCATGAAAGTGTTGATAAAGCTGCAAAACTCAAAGAGCAACATCAATGGGATTATGTCATTTGTTTAACAGATTTACCAAGTATTTCTGATAATAAAGTCGTTATCAGTGATTATAATAGTGAGAAACAAGTGGCAATGTTATCTTTGCAATCACTTGGCGTTATTGATTTAAAACGTAAATTGATCAAAACGGTAACTTCTTTGATTGAACAACTTTATTATGAAAGACCAAAAAGTAAAAATGCGCCTCATCCATTTGTACGTATGAAAGCAGTTGAACCTGAAGAAGATGAATCATCTAAAGAGCGCTATATTAATACTTTGTTTATTATGAGTTGGATACAGCTCGTTGCGGGGCTGACACGTGCAAATCAACCGTGGAAGAATATATTTAACTTTAAGAAGATTATATCTGTAGCGTTTGCGACAGGAACTTATATTTCTATCTTCTCCATGCCATGGGAGTTAAGTGTCATCTATTCACCGTTCAGATTAATATTATTGATGGTCATTGCCATAGTAGGAATGGCAGGATGGCTCTTCTATGCGCATCAGCTATTGGAGAGAAAGACTGCAAAGTCGCAACGTGTGTACCGTTATATTTATAATTCAACGACACTCGTCACTTTAAGTATGATTACACTTATCAATTATTTCATTTTATATATCTTACTAGCGATTAGTATTACATTATTTGTTCCTGTCGATTTATTTAATAGTTGGACAAGCGCTAAAGCGCAATTTACATTTACGAATTATCTGCGATTGATTTGGTTCGTCGCATCATTAGGTTTATTAGCAGGTGCTATGGGTTCCACAGTTGAAAATGAAGAAAAAATACGTCGTATTACGTATTCTTATCGACAATATCATCGTTATAAAGAAGCTGAACAAGAACAAGAGCAACAAGAGGAATCTCAAGATGTTTCTCATCAAAAAGTGGAACAACAAGCATCTAGTAATGAAAATAAAGATGAGCAATATGAAGGCAAAAAACAAGGACACAGAGAGGAGGATGAGTCATGACAGAAACAGAAAAAATAACAATTGGTCTTGTTGTAGCACCTGGTGTCACAGAACGGTTAGGTGAAAGTTTAATCCAAGAACTACCAGACGTACTTTCCGAACAGTACAACAATAAGAAGGAATGGACGATTGATTTAGTCACAGATCCGTTAACTGGTTTCGCAGAATCTGTAGATGAAATTTTCAAGAAAGTTGCAGATTATCATGATAAACGTCAATGGGATTACGTTATTTCCATCACAGATTTGCCGATGTTTGCTGAACATCAAGTGATGGCATTGGATATTAATATGTACAACGGCGCTGCTATCTTTTCATATCCTGCATTTGGATGGCGACCTGTGAAGAAAAGATTTAAACAAGCAATAGTAAGCATCATTCAAGAATTACACGAAGCGGAAAATGTAGATCGTAATTATGATGATAATAACAATATTGAAACTTCTGTTAGTAGACAATTTCCTCTCTCGAAAATTAGTAAAACAAAAGTATATTTAGAAGAGACAGACTCTTACCATTTAAGATATTTATCTGATTCACGTTCTAGAGGTATGTTTAGACTTGTCAGTGGGATGACTTTCGCGAACAATCCATTAAACATGATGGCAAGTTTAAGTAATATCGTAGCAATTGCCTTTACAACTGGCGCATTTGGTTTAGTGTTTACGACAATGTGGCAAATGGCAAATAGTTTTTCAATGTGGCGTTTATTTGGCATTTCAATTATAGCGATTATCGGCATGCTTATTTGGATAATGATGTCACACAATTTATGGGAATCTATCAAAGAGAGCAACAATAAACGCATTACTTGGCTATATAATGCAACAACAGTCATGACTCTAGTCATCGCAATTATCATCTACTATATTATTCTTTACTTGTTATTCTTAATTGCCGAACTTGTATTACTACCAGCTGATTTCCTCGGTCAACAAGTAAGTCTCAAAGGTCCCGCTGGTCCAGACCTTTATCTAAGTATTCCTTGGTTTGCAGCTTCCATTTCAACAGTTGCAGGTGCCATTGGTGCAGGTCTTTTAAATGACCAATTAATTAAAGAAAGTACCTATGGCTATCGACAACGCATTCGCTATGAAGATAATTACGATGAAAAATAAATAGAAAAAATTTCATACTTATTTGAAGTATGATAGAAAGGGTCTGAATGCGAATGATGAGGTACAAATGTTGGCTGAGACGACACGGTAATGATCAAACAATACGAAGTAATTTGAAAAAATAACCACTCCAAAAAAGTTTGGAGTGGTTATTTTTATATGTATAAAGATTTTAATGACTGATGTTGAAGTATAACTTTTACATTTAAATAGGAGAAGTAAGGTAAATAAGAGTAATTTTAACTATTAAGAGTATAGATTTTCTATAAAAAATAATTTAAAATATTGTGTAACAATTTATTTTGGAGAGAAAATGAAATCAGGTTTAACTCAAGTAAATAAACTTAGGGAAGCGTATTTTTTAACGGAAAAGAGTGAAGCGTAATGAAATATTGTCCAAATTGCGGAAATCAATTGAAAGAGGGACAATCATTCTGTAATAAATGTGGAACGCATATTAAACAATCGAATCAAAATCATTCACCTCGATCGAATGGTAATCATCGAAATTATCAACTATATCAACAGAAAGAAGAGAAGAAACCCACAGGGTGGATTGTATTGTTATCCATCGTCTTTGTTTTATTAATTGCAGCAGTTCTGTATGGTGGGTATTACGCCTATAATCATTATGTTAAGAATGATGATACGGGAGCAGAATCAACACAAACGACTCAAACGGATTCGAATGATTCGCAAAGTAAAAGTGATTCAACTTCCAAAGGTCCTCGCATTGATATCTTTAGTAGCGATTTTGATAAAAATTATATGAAATCTGCTTCGACACGTGGATATCACGGTATATACAAAGGTATGACACGTAAAGAAGTGGAAGATAAATTCGGTGAATCTAATGGGAATGTAGAGGGTTCAAATTATAATTATGAAACATATGGCAACTTGGCAGTGGCTTATGAAAATGATGAAGTTGTTCAAGTGGGGATAGCACCAAGTAATGTCTCGGAAGACCAATTTATCCAAACATACAACGAACCAGATGAAAGAAAAACCAACCAACTAATTTATGACAGTAATAAAGATAATGATTTCTCAGTATTAGTTAACATTAAAGATGGGAAAGTCTCTGTTATCGAAAATGTTGATCAAATATAACTTTTAATCAGTATTGATGAGATGGTTGAGAGGGACAGTATGATGAGAAGAGTAAAAGTTGCAAAGAGTTGCGAAAGCAACTCTTTTTTTATTTGGCATACAATTATGCAGAATTTTTGATTTGCATTATACAATGTAATAGAATGCAATCAATCGTGTACGATTGAAAAGAGGTGAATGTGTGAATCAACAATACAGAGGACTTGCGAATCAACTATGTTTTTCCGCATATAATGTAAGTCGCTTATTTGCACAATTTTATGAAAAAGAACTTAAACAATTCGGTTTAACCTATTCACAATATCTCGTGTTATTAGTTTTATGGGAAAAGGATGAACAACCACTGAATGTCATTGGGCAACAATTAGATTTATCTAGTAACACGTTGACACCACTTTTAAAAAGACTCGAACAAGCAGGATGGGTTAAAAGAGAACGCGCGCAAGAGGATAAAAGACAATTAATTGTTTCGCTTACTCACAAAGGTCATCAACAACAAGATGCTGTTTTCGAAGCCATATCTCGTTGTTTACCAGAAGAGTTTAATATAGATGAATATGATGAAACCAAGCAAGTATTTGACGAACTAGAACACACACTCAAAGCACTCATACAAAAATAAGTAAAGGATGAGGAAAATGAAAAAATATGACGTTGTATTTCTAGGAAGTGGACACGCAGCATGGCATGCCGCATTAACTTTAAAACAATTTGGTAAATCTGTTGCGATTGTTGAGAAAGATTCAATTGCTGGAACATGCACTAACTATGGCTGTAATGCCAAAATTTTACTTGAAGGGCCATACGAAGTCTTAGAAGAAGCGAAACAATATTCAAATATCATTAACACTCAAAACCTCGCCGTGAATTGGCAAAATTTAATGGATTATAAAAAAGAAGTGATTCACCCGATGTCAGGCAGCCTTAAATCAATGTTTGAACAACAAGGCATTGATGTCATTATGGGAAAAGGTAAAATTGTGGATGAATATACCATCGATGTAGAAGGTAATCAAATCCAAGCAGATTTCATAGTGGTTGCTACAGGTCAGCACAGTAATAAATTAGATATTGATGGGAAAGAACTCACGTATGATAGTCGTGATTTCTTATCAATGGAATCTCTACCCCAAAGTATAACTTTTATTGGAGCGGGTATCATAAGTATAGAATTCGCATCTATCATGATTAAATCAGGTGTTGAAGTTAATGTGATTCATCATTCAAATGAACCTTTAAAAGGCTTTAACACATCTCATGTAAATAAATTAATTGAAAAACTAAAATCAGAAGGCGTACAATTTTATTTCAATGAAAATACTCAATCAGTTAAAAAAGACGGACAACATTTTGTTGTGACAACTGAATCTGGGTTATCTATTGAAACAGAGTACGTACTAGATGCGACAGGAAGAAAACCAAACGTGCAAGAGATTGGTTTAGAAAATGTAAACATTGAATTTAGCGATAAAGGTATAAAAGTCGATGATTATTTAAGAACAAATGTGAAAAACATATATGCAAGTGGCGATGTAATTGACAAGACGATTCCTAAACTAACTCCAACTGCAACATTTGAATCTAATTATATCGCTGCGCATATTCTTGGATTAGATCAGAATGCAATTCAATATCCAGCAATTCCTTCAGTATTATATTCATTGCCAAGATTGTCTCAAATTGGTGTCACAGTAAGTGAGGCTCAAAAGAGTGATGACTATACTGTTAAAGATATTCCGTTTGGTAAACAGATGGTGTTTGAATATAAAAATGAAACTGAAGCAGAAATGTCTATAGTATTAGATCGTCATCAACGATTAGTCGGTGCAGAAATTTATGGTAATGATGCAAATGATTTAGTCAATCTATTAGTATTTATTATTAATAAACAAATGACAGCTCAAGAATTAAATCAAAATATTTTTGCTTTCCCTGGAGCATCTAGTGGCGTTATTGATTTATTAAAATTCGCAATGATGTAGAGGTGTATCTCAATGAGTAAGGATGTTTATGATATAGAAGTTGAAAATTATGATGGCTCTACCTACTTTTTAGAAAAATATAAAGGAAAAGTTCTAATTATTGTAAATACCGCAACTAATTGCGCATTAAGTGATCAATTTGAAGGACTAGAAACGTTATATCAACATTATAAAGAAGAGGGCTTAGTCATTCTAAGCTTTCCATGCAACAACTTTGACAACCAAGAACCGGGGTCGATAGAGGAAATATACGACACGTATCGACAACAGTTTGGTATCACATTTCCAATTCATTCAAAGACTGATGTGAATGGAGAAAATGAACATCCTTTATATACTTTATTGAAACGTGAAAAACCAGGATTATTTGGTTCACAAATCAAATGGAATTTCACTAAATTTATCATTGATAGAAATGGTAGAGTTGTAGGAAAATATTTACCATTTGATAAGCCAGAAGAAATGGAAGCACACATCAAAGAATTATTAAATGAATCCAAAGATTAATGATAAGTTTCCTTCAAAGTCGTTCTAAATTGAATGACGCTTTGAGGGAAATTTTTTTATTTATTTTCTAAAAATTAATCATGAATATTTACACTCTCATCTTGACTTTCAATATAAAAGTAGTTAAAGTATAAAACATAATTATTCTGACAATTCAGATAGGAATTAACATAATTGAATAAATTTATGAACAAGGGGGTACCATAAATTGATTTCAGTAGATAAGATTACTTATCAAAGTTTTACGGGCGATCCATTTATTAACGCTATCAATACTGACGATGAAACAAAGGGCGCTTATCAAATATTAAATTGGGCGTACAAAACATATGGTGACGACATTGTTTATTCTTGTAGTTTCGGTGCGGAGAGTATGGTACTCATCGATTTAATCTCTCAAATTAAACCAGATGCTCAAATCGTTTTTCTAGATACTGATCTACATTTTCAAGAAACCTATGATTTAATCGATAGAGTGAGAGACAAATATCCACAACTTCGTATTAAAATGAAGAAACCAGAACTTACATTAGAAGAGCAGGCTGAAAAATATAATCCGGCCTTATGGAAGAACAATCCAAACCAGTGCTGTTATATCAGAAAGATAAAGCCACTTGAAGAGGTATTATCTGGAGCTGTAGCTTGGGTTTCTGGATTAAGACGTGCTCAATCACCAACACGTGCTAACACAGATTTTATTAATAAAGATGAACGTTTTAAATCAGTTAAAGTATGTCCGTTAATTTATTGGACAGAAGACGAGGTTTGGGACTACATCAAGAATAATAATTTACCTTACAATGAATTACATGATCAGCATTATCCTAGTATCGGCTGTATTCCATGCACTGCGCCTGTATTTGACTCGAATGATTCACGTGCTGGAAGATGGTCTAACTTCGAGAAAACAGAATGCGGATTACATGTTGCTGACAAACCATAAAGGTAAAAAAATTTTTTACAATTAAAACCTAGTATTCCGATAAGGTATAAAGAATGAGTTGGATTTTGATTATGTGAGTATGATGTTTGAAATGATATACGAAGAACATTCTCGGTGGCTCATGTATACTCATTGTCCGACACAATGCTTTATTTTCTTTGTTTTACTGTAGAGAATATTTGGTACATACTAGAATTGACGATATTGCAAATTCATTTTCAAATATAGAGTAAACAAAATATCGGGATATTATAGATAAGAGGTGTATATGATTGAACTTAAGTGTCACTAATAGTCCCTTTACTGAAGGGCAAGCATCACAGATTAATGAATTACTCCAAACCTTAACACCAGACCAAAAAGTATGGTTGAGTGGCTACCTGATAGCAAATCAACAATCGAATGTTGCAAATGGAGAAACCTCTCTTAATGGTACAACTTCTTCAACACCATCCGTAGAACAGAAAACGGAAGAGATGTTGCAAGAGAAAGAGCCTGAAGTTATACCACAGAAACGTTCGATTACCATTCTTTATGGATCTGAAACAGGTAATGCACAAGGATTAGCAGAAATATTTGAAGAACGTTTATCAGATATTGGAAACGAAGTCACGCTCAAGTCTATGGATGATTTCAAACCGAAAGATCTTAAAAAAGTTGAAGACCTATTTATCGTTACAGCAACGCATGGTGAAGGTGATCCACCAGATAACGCAGTTGAACTACATGAATATATTCATGGTCGTAAAGCGCCTAAATTAGATGGTGTGCGATTCTCAGTGTTAGCTTTAGGTGACCAGACATATGAATTCTTCTGTCAAACAGGTAAGGATTTCGATAATCGCCTTGCAGAACTTGGTGCGGAAAGAATTTATGACCGCGTCGACTGTGATGTGGATTATGATGAAGACGCTGAAAAGTGGATGGCAAATGTCATCAATGCCATAGATTCTACGCCAGCTGATACAGATAGTGAACAAGTGGTGAGTGAATCAATAAAGTCCGCAAAGGAGAAGAAATACTCTAAGTCCAATCCTTATGATGCTGAAGTTTTGACGAATATTAATTTAAACGGTCGAGGTTCGAATAAAGAAACAAGACATGTTGAATTACTACTTGATAATTTTGGTGAAGAATACGAACCGGGCGACTGTCTAGTGGTCTTACCTCAAAACGACCCAGCACTTGTTGATTTATTAATCAGTACATTAGGTTGGAGTCCAGATACACAAGTATTAATCAATGATGATGGAGTTACACTTAATCTTGAAGAAGCATTAACATCACACTTTGAAATTACGAAATTAACGAAACCGTTAATAGAGAATGCGGCCACTTTCTTCGACAATGAAGAACTATCTGAGAAAGTTCAAGATAAAGCGTGGATTCAAAATTATATCGAAGGACGCGACTTAATCGATTTATTAAATGACTTTGCTACAACGGATTTACAGCCGGAAAATATGTATCAATTATTGCGAAAGTTACCACCTAGAGAATATTCAATATCTAGTAGTTATAAAGCAACGCCTGATGAAGTGCACATTACTGTAGGAGCTGTCAGATACAATGCGCATGGTCGAGATCGTACAGGGGTATGCTCAGTCCAATTTGCTGAGAGAATTCAAGAAGGAGATACGGTGCCAATCTACTTGAAACGTAATCCGAACTTTAAATTCCCTCAAAATGAAGAAACACCAGTTATTATGATTGGTCCTGGTACAGGCGTAGCACCTTTTAGATCTTACATGCAAGAACGTGAAGAACTAGGATTTAAAGGTAATACATGGTTATTCTTCGGTGAACAACACTTTACAACTGATTTCTTGTACCAAACAGAATGGCAAGAATGGTTAAACGATGGAACACTATCTAAGTTGGATGTGGCATTTTCAAGAGATACAGACCAAAAAGTGTATGTGCAACATAAGATTGCTGAAAATAGTGAACAATTTAATCAATGGATTGAGAATGGCGGTGCAATCTACGTTTGTGGTGATGAAAGTAAAATGGCTAAAGATGTTCACTTAGCAATTAGAGAAGTATTAATGAAAGAACAAAACTTATCTGAAGAAGATGCAGAAGAATATTTAAAACAATTGAAACGAGATAAGAGATATCAACGAGACGTGTATTAATTGAAAGGATGGGGGATACATGGCTAAAACAAATAAGCAAATTTCAGAAGAACTTGGTAACAATCTTGATGAAATGGAATATTTAAAAGCCGAAAGTGACTTTCTACGTGGCACGATTGAACAAGGTCTTGCTAATCCTATTACGGGCGCAATTTCACAGGATGATGCGAAGCTATTAAAGTTCCACGGAAGTTACATGCAAGATGATAGAGACTTAAGAGATGAACGACGTAAACAAAAATTAGAACCAGCATATAGTTTTATGATTCGTGTGCGTGTTCCCGGGGGTAAAGCGACACCAGATCAATGGATAGCCATGGATGAAATTTCAAACAATCATGCCAATCATACGATTAAATTAACGACGAGACAGGCATTCCAATTCCACGGCATTCTCAAACGTAATTTAAAACAATCAATGAAAGAAATTAATAACGCTGTGCTAGATACTATCGCTGCATGTGGTGATGTGAATCGTAATACTATGTGTAATCCGAATCCCTATCAATCTCAAGTGCATAAGGAAGTGAATGATTACGCCACTCATATAAGTAATCATCTCTTACCTCGTACGGGCGCGTATCATGAAATTTGGCTAGACGGTGAGAAAGTTTTAGATTCTAGTGTGGAAAAGGAACCGATATACGGCAGTACGTATCTACCACGTAAATTCAAAATCGGTATTGCGGTACCACCTTCAAATGATATCGACGTGTATTCTCAAGATATAGGATTAATCGCTATCGTGGATAATGGCGAATTAGTTGGGTTCAATGTCACTGTTGGTGGAGGCATGGGTATGACGCATGGTAATACAAACACATACCCTCAACTTGGTCGACTTATCGGTTTCATTCCTAAAGAGAGTGCTGTAGAGGTCTGCGAAAAATTACTTATGATTCAACGTGATTATGGTAATCGTGAAAATCGTAAAAACGCACGTTTCAAATATACTGTTGATCGACTAGGAGAACAGTGGGTTAAAGAAGAATTGAATCGTCGTTTAGGATGGGAAATTGAAGAGGCACGTGATTTTGAATTTGAACATAACGGTGACCGTTTGGGTTGGATTGAAGGGGACGGTAATTGGAATTTTACTTTATTTATCCAAAATGGCCGTGTCAAAGATACTGAAGATTATCAATTGAAAACAGCATTAAGAGAAATAGCTGAAATTCATACAGGAGACTTCAGACTATCACCTAACCAAAACTTAGTCATCGCCAATGTATCACCAGAGAAAAAAGATGAAATTCAAGCCATTATTGATAAATATAGCTTGACTGATGGCAAGAACTATACTGGATTACGTAGGAATTCTATGGCATGTGTAGCCTTCCCAACTTGTGGGTTAGCGATGGCAGAATCTGAAAGATATTTACCATCACTTATTTCTAAGATAGAAGACTTATTAGACGAAGCGGGTGTACAAGACGATGAAATCACAATCCGTATGACAGGTTGTCCAAACGGTTGTGCACGTCCAGCGCTTGCGGAAGTTGCATTTATCGGAAAAGCCCCAGGCAAATATAATATGTATTTAGGCGGTGGCTTCAAAGGCGAACGTCTTAATAAATTGTATAAAGAAAATATTGATGAAAATGAAATTCTAAATAGTTTACGTCCATTATTGATAAGTTACGGAAAAGAACGCTTAGACGGTGAACACTTTGGTGACTTCGTTATCCGTTCAGGTGTCGTAGCGAAAGTTCACGATGGTCGAGACTTCCATAGCTAATCTAAAGGGGAGTGATTGATATGGGCAAGGTATTTCTAGTTGGTGCAGGTCCTGGTGATCCTGATTTATTAACGATTAAAGGGTTAAAAGCTATTAAAGAGGCTGACGTCATACTTTACGATCGTCTTGTAAACAAGAAAATTTTAGAATTTGCGTCACCTTCGACCAAGTTCTTCTACTGTGGTAAGGATCCTAATAGGTATGCTTTACCTCAAGAGGAAACGAATAAAATGATGGTCGCTTTAGCTAAAAAAGGGCATACAGTTACACGCTTAAAAGGTGGCGATCCTTTTGTCTTTGGCAGAGGCGGCGAGGAAGCAGAAGAGCTAGCAAATCAAAATATTCCTTTCGAAGTTGTGCCAGGCATTACCTCTGGCATTGCAGCACCTGCATATGCAGGCATTCCTGTTACGCATCGTGACTTTAGTTCGTCAGTTGCGTTCGTAACGGCAGTGAATAAAACAGGAATGACTAAAGAACAATATTGGGAACACCTAGCTAATGGACCTGAAACTTTATGTGTGTATATGGGAGTGAAACGACTTCCTGAAATCTGTCAATTATTGATTAAACACGGTCGTTCAATTGATACACCTGTAGCACTTGTTCATATGGGAACATCAGAACAACAAAGAACAGTTACAGGTACATTAAGTACTATTGTAGAGAAGTCACACCAAATTAAAAATCCAGCTATCATTATAGTTGGCGATGTTGTTCATATGAGAGAGAAGATTAATTGGTTTAGAGAACAAACAGATCAAGCTGAAATGTCACTGAGTTTATCGACAAAGTAACATCTGAATCGTATGCTGATTTGAATCAATCCTTCGTCGTTTTAATATTAATTTTCAGAAAATGAAGAAAAATAGTAAGATGAATACTATAAACTTTCAGGAGGGCTTTAACGTGAATATGCCATTAATGTTGGATTTAACAGATAAGAAAGTCGTAATTGTGGGCGGGGGTAAAATCGCCACGAGACGCGTTCAAACATTATTAGATTATACGACATTGATTCACGTGGTAAGTCCAACCTTAACTGAGACCATTGAACAACTGGTTAAAACAAAATGTATCACATATTCGAATAAGTGCTTTGAACCACAAGATATTGATGATGCAGACTTTGTGATAGCAGCCACTAATGATCAGAAGGTAAATGAAGAGGTGATGCGCGCATTACCTCGACATGCATTATTTAATCATGCGGGACAAGCCGAATTAGGTAATGTAACGTTTCCGAATATCTTTAAAAGAAACCGATTAACGATTGGCGTTTCTACTGAAGGAGCAAGCCCGAAATTAGGCCAACGTATTATCAAAAATTTAGAACATACATACACCGAAGATTACGCGGATTACGTTCAATTTTTATATGAAAGTAGACAATACATTAAAGCACTCAAAATAGAGCCATCTGATAAACAAGCGTTACTTGAACAAATTTTATCAGAAAAATATTTAGATGAGACTAATAAGCAACATGAATTCATCCGATGGCTTAAATCACAAGTCAAATGAAGAATGGGGGCGTATAATATATGCGCAAAGTATTAATATTCGCAATTGCAGGCTTCTTAGCTCAACTTGTAGACGGGTCACTCGGTATGGGATTCGGTGCATCGTCATCATCTATACTACTAACTTACGGCATCGCACCAGCAGTAGTTTCCGCTACGGTTCATTTTTCAGAAATTGCAACTACTGCAGCTTCAGGAACATCTCACTGGAAATTCGAAAATGTTCATAAGCCAACGATGTTAAAGCTTGCGATACCTGGTTCTATTTCCGCATTTATTGGAGCGGGTGTTTTAACATTTATTCATGGTGATTATATTAAACCGTTCATCGCATTATTTTTATTAAGTATGGGGTTCTACATTTTATATCAGTTCCTATTTAAAAGAACACATGAACATCATACACATGTTGGAGATTTAAGTAGTTTCAAAGTCATTCCACAAGGCGCGATCGCTGGATTTTTAGATGCTATAGGTGGTGGCGGCTGGGGACCAGTCAATACGCCACTTTTACTCTCAAGTAAGAAGATTCAACCACGTTATGCGATTGGTACAGTCTCAGCGAGTGAATTTTTTGTCACGTCTTCTGCTGCATTAAGCTTTATTATATTTTTAGGTTTAACGCAAATTAATTGGTTTGCTGTCATTGCGCTTAGTGTTGGTGGAATGATTGCAGCTCCGATTTCTGCTTATTTAGTTAAAATTTTACCTATAAATATTTTAGCTATTTGTGTTGGTGGTTTAATTATATTCACAAATAGTAATGCATTATTAAGTTATTTCGTTAAAGATGCAACAATTTCAAATACAGTTAGATTTATTATTCTTGCGTCAATCATTGTTCTACTCATTGTTCAGATGATTCGAAACAAGTTATTGTCTTTTTCTTACAAGAAAAGCCGAGTAAACAAATATAATTAATTGGATAAAGAGGTTATGAAACGATGTCTAATAATGAAGAAGTAATCAATTATACAATCAAACCACATGGTGGAGAATTAAATAATCGAGTACTCGAAGGTGAAGAAAGAGAACATTTAATCAAAGAAGCTTCAGTCTATAAGTCAATCACGTTAAATCCATGGAGCATATCAGATTTAGAATTGATCGGTATAGGCGGATTTAGTCCTTTAACAGGGTTTATGAACAAAGCGGATTACACGTCAGTGGTTGAAGACACACATTTAGAAAATGGATTAGTTTGGAGTATTCCTATCACACTTCCAGTAACTGAAGATGAAGCGGATCAGCTAGAAATTGGAGAGCACGTTGCCTTATACGGTGAAGATGGAGAATTATACGGTACTTTAAAATTAGAAGAAAAGTACACATATGATAAAGAAAAAGAAGCGAAGTTAGTATACGGAACAACTGAAGAGGCACATCCAGGTGTGAAAAAGGTATATGAAAAAGGAAATGTTTATTTAGCAGGACCTATACAATTATTGAATCGTCCTAAACATGATGAATTTTCCGATTATCATTTAGATCCATCTGCGACAAGACAGTTATTTCATGACTTAGGATGGAAAACAGTCGTTGGCTTCCAAACAAGAAATCCTGTTCACCGTGCCCATGAATATATTCAAAAATCAGCGTTAGAAATCGTGGATGGTCTATTATTAAACCCTCTAGTTGGAGAAACAAAATCTGATGACATCCCTGCTGATGTACGTATGGAAAGTTACCAAGCCATCCTTAAGAATTATTTCCCGGAAAATAGAGCGCGTTTAGTGATTTATCCAGCAGCTATGCGTTATGCAGGACCACGTGAAGCAATACTTCATGCGACAGTACGTAAAAATTATGGATGTACACATTTCATTGTAGGTCGAGATCATGCGGGTGTAGGCGATTATTACGGCACATACGAGGCACAAGAACTCATTTCTCAATTTGAAGATGAACTAGATATTCAAATATTAAAATTTGAACATGCGTTTTATTGCGAAACGTGTGGCAATATGGCAACTGCTAAAACATGCCCTCATGATGCATCTCAACATTTGCATCTAAGTGGTACAAAGGTAAGAGAAAAGTTACGTAATGGTGAATCACTACCTCCTGAATTCTCTAGACCAGAAGTTGCTGAAGTGCTTATTAAAGGGTTACAACAAAAATAATAAACAGAGGAGAAAGATAACATGAGTGAATCTAATCATATTATTTGGCATGATTCAGAAGTAACGAAAGAAGAAAGACAAAAACGTAATGGCCATAAAAGCGCAGTGATATGGTTCACTGGATTGTCTGGGTCTGGTAAATCAACAGTATCCGTCGCTCTTGAAAAAGCATTATTCAATGAAGGGAAACAAACATACCGTTTAGATGGGGATAATGTACGTCATGGATTAAATAAAAATTTAGGTTTTAGTCCTGAAGACCGTACTGAAAATATCCGTCGTATTGGTGAAGTAGCCAAGTTAATGGTAGATGCCGGTTCATTGACTGTTACAGCATTTATTTCTCCTTATAAAGAAGATCGAGATAACGTTCGTGCAATTCTTGAAGACGATGAGTTTATTGAGGTCTATACACAATGTAGCGTTGAAGAATGTGAGAAACGTGACCCTAAGGGATTATACAAGAAAGCACGTTCTGGAGAAATACCTGAATTTACAGGAATTAGTGCACCTTACGAAGCTCCAGAACATCCAGAAATTATTCTAGATACGGAAAATGAAACAATTGAAGAATCTGTAGATCGCGTCATCCATTATCTTAAAGCACATCGATATATTTAAAAGGTTGAAACATTTAGTTAGCATGATCAATTTGAAACGATTTCCTACGAAAACATAGCCATGCATACACTAGTGATCTATTAAAACTAATAATACTTTTTCATCTTATTATATAATGTTTAACATTGCTGTATTTTGTTAAGAAATAAATGAAGAACAAAAAAGGTAGTGATGAAATGAGTATATTTAGTGAAGAAGAAAAACTACAAATATTGGCAGATATGGTAGAGATTCGAACAGAAAATGATAATGAAATCGAAGTGTGCCAGTATCTACAAAAGTTATTATCAAAGCACGACATTGATTCAAATATTTTAAAAGTAAACGATAAAAGAGCAAATATCGTAGCTGAGATTGGAAGTGGTTCTCCAATATTAGCAATAAGTGGTCATATGGATGTTGTGACAAGTGGAGATGAAAATGAATGGACATATCCTCCGTTCGAACTCACTGAAAAAGATGGAAAATTGTATGGTAGAGGAACGAGTGATATGAAAGGTGGCCTTGCAGCACTTGTCATTTCACTTATTGAGCTTAAAGAAGAAGATACCTTAAAAGATGGCACAATACGCTTATTAGCTACAACAGGAGAAGAAAAAGAACAAGAAGGTGCCAAATTATTTGCTAAAGAAGGGTACATGGACGATGTAGATGGTCTCATCATCGCCGAGCCTACAAAAAGTATGATATTTTACGCACACAAAGGTTCAATGGATTGTAAAGTTTCAGCGAAAGGTAAAACAACGCATAGTTCAGTGCCTTTCTTAGGTGATAGTGCGATAGATACGCTCGTTGACTTCGTGAATCAAATGAAAAACAAGTATCAAGATATTAAAAAAGAAGATACAAAACATGAATTAGATGTAGCGCCAATGTTTAATAGCCTTCTTGATGATCCGTTAACTGAAGAACAAGAAAATATTTTATCAGGATTTTCAATGGTTGGTTCCATTATTAATGGTGGAAGTCAGTTTAATTCAGTTCCTGGACATGCCTACATAGAATATAATGTTAGAACTGTACCGGAATATGATAACGAATTTGTGAAGAAGTTATTTAAAGATGTCATCAAAGAAGTAGATGAGGATAGATTAACTTTCGAAGTGCCAAGCGATAATAGTTTGGTAAAAAGTGATAAAGACAACGCGTTAGTCAAATGTATCGCTAACATTGGTCCTGATTATGTTGATGATAAAATGATTATCAGCGCATTAATCGGTACAACAGACGGTTCTAATTTATTAAAAGATCGCGAAGATGATGTTGATTTTGCAATTTTCGGACCTGGTATACCACTTGAAGCACATCAAGTAGATGAATATTTAGAAAAAGATACATATCTTAACTATATTGATCTATATAAAGATGTGTTTGTGAAATATCTAGAAGATAAAAGTAAATAAGAACAATCATGAAGGCAATGTATTATAGTCATACGTATAGTAAAAAGATGATTAACTCTTAAGAGGTGGAACGTAAGTTTCACCTCTTTTTTATGAAAAAATAAGGTTGTAAAATTATCAGATAAATTACAACAGTTCGTACAACATTGTTGAATAAAATACTATAACTCCTGTCATGAAAGTAAATTATATTCTGTAAAAATCAAACATCATTTTTACAAGAAAGCGTTACATTATTATGATTCATTTACAAAGCATTAACATCGCCCACAAATGGTTGTGTGTCTGTTAGAGTGTGTCTTGTCGTTAATTAACGAAGAAAAATTAAAATGATATTGCAAATAGAAAATTGAAGGTAGCCACGAGATAGTTAAAGATATACAAAATTTAGGAGGATATTAAAAATGAAAAAAATCGCTACAGCTACAATCGCAACAGCAGGTATTGCAACATTCGGTTTCATGCAACATGATGCAGATGCAGCGGAAAATAACAATAACGGATATAACCCTAATGATCCTTATTCATACAGCTACACTTATACAATTGATCAACAAGGTAATTATCACTACAATTGGCAAGGTAACTGGAGCCCTAATCTAGCTCAACAAGGAAATAACGC
Organism: Staphylococcus caprae; assembly: GCF_002902725.1. Classification (GTDB taxonomy): domain Bacteria; phylum Bacillota; class Bacilli; order Staphylococcales; family Staphylococcaceae; genus Staphylococcus; species Staphylococcus caprae. The sequence goes on along the minus strand of NZ_PPRT01000009.1, from coordinate 8,199 downwards.
TAACTACTCAAATGCTAACCAAGGCACTCAAAACTATAATTCAAATAATTATTATAGCTACAATTACAATGGTTCAAATAACAACCAAACTCAATCATATCAATCAAACAACAATGGCGGAGGTTTAGGTGCAAGCTATTCAACTTCAGACAGAAACGTTAAAGTTACTACACAATCTGCACCAACACAACAATCTTCAAACCATTCATCAGCTGCATTCTCAGGCCAAACATCTTCAGGTTCAAACCTTTATACTTCAGGTCAATGTACTTATTATGTATTTGACAAAGTAGGCGGTAAAATCGGTTCTACATGGGGCAACGCTAATAACTGGGCTAATGCAGCTGCACAAGACGGATACACAGTAAATAACAAACCTAAACAAGGTGCGGTAATGCAAACATCACAAGGTGCTTTCGGTCACGTTGCATATGTTGAAAATGTAAACAGCGACGGTTCAATAAAAGTATCTGAAATGAACTATAACGGCGGACCTGGTGTTGTATCTACACGTACAATTTCAGCTAGCCAAGCAAGCTCTTATAACTATATTTCATAATTTTGTATCAACAAATATAATTAATGCTGAAGTCACGAATCGGTAGAGGTTCGTGGCTTTTTTTGCATTTATTTTAGAAAAAATGGAATAGCCATCAACAATACATAGTCTTATGTGATTGAACACGTTATTTAAGGGAAAACACAACTAAGAATAGCATTAAACTAACTAAAAAGTGTTGAGGATGGTGAAACCGCATGGAATTTAATATTTGGATGTGGATTATATTAGCAGTAATTATCATTGTTACTATTGCTGTCATACTCATATTAACGGTAGGTTCAGTCTATGAAGAACGTGCTTATGATAAACGTTCAAAAGCCGAAAAACGTAAGAATACGGAGAAGAATCTTGAAATGGCAAAAGGGCATACAGATGATGAAACAGACACATTAGAAAATCAAACTAAAGACAAAACACATCATGAAGCTGATAAGGCTAAAGATAAATTTGCTCATAATCATAATATAGAAGATAAAAATAAATAATTTAAACAAATATGAATGTCCTAACACTTGAATTAATTGTCATTTGTTAGGACATTTTTTAATTGTCTGCAACAATCTATTCGTCATACATATAGTTCACTAAAAGTTAAACTCTTTGTGACGTTTCTGTGAACGACTAGGTTATTCATTGTAATACTATATATAGTGTTATATTTTAAAAATAGATACTATATATAGAGAAAGGTGATAAAAATGACGACATTAGAGCAATCGTTAACTCGATTAATTACTAAAGATCCTACTATATTAAATGAAAATGCAAATAAAGATAGTAATACATTCTCAACAATGAGAGATTTAACAGCAGGCACTGTATCAAAGTCCTATGCACTCGAACATTTACTTCCTAAACAAGTTGCCGAAGCACATTTGTCAGGAGATATACATTTCCATGATTTAGACTATCATCCTTTTCAACCACTAACGAATTGCTGCTTAATTGACGCGAAAGATATGTTGGAAAATGGATTTGAAATAGGCAACGCACATGTCACTTCTCCTAAATCAATACAAACTGCCTCAGCACAACTTGTTCAAATCATCGCAAATGTGTCTAGTAGTCAGTATGGTGGCTGTACAGTCGACCGTGTAGACGAATTATTAAGTACATATGCTCAACTGAACGCACAACATCACCGTGAAGTAGCTCAAGAATTTGTTCAACCGGATAAATTAGAGGCCTACGTAGATAAACAAGTTACAAAAGACATTGGAGACGCGATTGAAAGTTTAGAGTATGAAATCAATACGCTTTATACTTCAAATGGACAAACACCGTTTGTAACATTAGGATTTGGACTTGGTACAGATGAATTAAGCCGTAAAATTCAACAGGCTATTTTACGTACACGAATTAAAGGGCTTGGTAAAGATCGTATGACTGCCATTTTCCCTAAACTAGTATTTTCAATAAAGAAAGGTGTTAACTTTAATCCTACTGATCCAAACTATGACATTAAACAACTCGCACTAGAATGTTCTACGAAACGTATGTACCCTGATATTCTCAATTACGATAAACTTATTGAGTTATTAGGTGATTTCAAAGCGCCGATGGGTTGTCGCTCATTCTTACCTAGTTGGAAAGATGCTGAGGGTCATTTTGAAAATAATGGACGCTGTAACCTTGGTGTCGTTACATTGAATGTTCCAAGAATTGCTATTGAGTCTAATGGTGACATGAATATGTTTTGGGATATTTTCGAAAAAAGAATGGAACTCATGCATGATGCGTTAGTGTACAGAATTGAACGTTTAAAAGATGCGATACCTAATAATGCGCCTATCTTATACAAAAGTGGTGCTTTTAAATACAAATTGAAAGCATCAGAAGACGTAGACGCACTATTTAAGCAACAACGTGCTACGATTTCAATGGGTTACATAGGCTTATATGAAGCAGCTACAATGTTTTACGGACCAGATTGGGAAAGTAATCAAGAAGCTAAGACGTTTACATTAGATATCCTTAGAGAGATGAAACATTATCAGAACGAATGGACAGAAAAATATGATATTTGGTTCAGTATTTATAGCACGCCAAGTGAGTCGTTAACAGACCGATTCTGTCGATTAGATAGAGAACGTTTTGGTGATATACCTGATATCACTGACAAAGGTTACTATCAGAATTCATTCCATTACGACGTACGTAAAGATGTCACACCTTTTGAGAAGTTAGATTTTGAAAAGGATTACCCTTACTACGCTAGTGGAGGTTTCATACACTATTGTGAATATCCTAAATTGAACCATAATCTCAAAGCTTTAGAAGCAGTATGGGACTATTCATACGATAAAGTTGGATATTTAGGAACAAATATACCAATTGATCATTGTTATAAATGTGATTATGACGGGGATTTTGAAACGACTGAAAATGGTTATAAATGTCCACATTGTGGCAATAGCGACCCTAAAACTGTCGATGTTGTTAAACGAACATGTGGCTATTTAGGAAATCCTGTTCAAAGACCTGTCATCGAAGGACGTCAGAAAGAAATTTGCGCAAGAGTCAAACATATGAAGGAACCACGCTCATGAGTCTATTAGACATTAAAACTGGACAGAATCATATCGCGAAAATTGAAAGTCACAGTTTTGTTGATGGTGAAGGCGTCCGTTGTAGTGTGTATGTTTCTGGTTGTCCTTTCCAATGTAAAAAATGCTATAACGAGAAGGCACAAAATTTTAAATATGGTGAAACATTTTCAGAAGATATTTTAGAGGAAATATTGGAGAATTGTGAGCCTTCCTATATTTCAGGATTAAGTATTTTAGGTGGAGAACCATTTTGTAACTTAAATATTACGTTACGCATTGCCCGTGCTTTTAGACAACGGTTCGGACACAGTAAAACAATTTGGATATGGACTGGGTTTCTTTTTGAATATTTAAAACATCAAACAGATGAACGTCGAGAATTACTAGAACTTACTGATGTATTAGTAGATGGGCTTTTTATGTACCAACTTTATAAACCTAATTTGCCGTATAAAGGATCGTTAAATCAGCGTGTCATCAACGTTCATGATTCGTTACAACATGACGGCATTATTGAATATGTGTCTTGAAGAAGCGGGTGAAAGTCTAATTTTGAAAAATATACGAAGTATTGATGGCGACACGCCTGCAGGAATAGCATGCGTCTTGAGCCTGTAGTCTCAAGACGCATGCCCGCGGCAAGGGAGCCTAAGCAATACGAAGTATTGAATATAAATGTAGCAGTGAGATGAATCCTTATTGAAATCATCTTACTGCTTTTATTTTTAGATAATTATGTATCAGACTATCCTTTTTTATATCTAACATGAAATTTCAAATAAATGAAACGACGATAATGATGAAAAGTGATAATGATTAAACGTTGTTAAAGCGAAGAATAATAATATTCTTGTTATATATATACTTATTACATCTTTAAATGATAAAATATAGGTAATGACTAAATTCGTTCATCAAGAGTAAGGAGATCCTTCCATGTTATTGTTTATCATAGAAATCATCATAATGATTCTAGCGATACTATTAGGACTTAGAACAGCCGGTGCGCTTGGTTGTGGTATCTTTGCCATAGTCGCACAGCTGATCATGATATTTGTATTTCAATCACCTCCAGGTTCAGCCCCTGTTACAGCAGTTTTAATTATACTTTCTATCGGCATCGCAGGTGGGACACTTCAAGCTACTGGCGGTATCGACTACTTAGTTTATATTGCATCACGTGTGATTGAACGTTTTCCCAAATCTATTATTTTTATAGCGCCAATGATTGTGTTCCTATTCGTGTTTGGGATCGGCACAGCGAATATCGCTTTATCTTTAGAACCGATTATTGCGAAGACTGCTCAGAAAGCACACATTCAACCTAAACGTGCATTGACTGCTTCAGTATTGACTGCCAATTTGGCATTACTTTGTAGTCCCGCTGCTTCAGCAACTGCTTATATTATTTCAGTTTTAGCGGGTTATCATATCTCAATGGGGAAATATTTGAGTATTGTATTACCAACAGCGCTCATTAGTATGCTATTACTGAGTGTGTTCTGTACGTTTGTCGGACGTAAAGAGAAAGTACGTGGTGATTCAGAGCGTTTAGTTCAAATTCCAGAGGTTGAACTTGAGAATGAATTTTCAGGAAAAGTAAAAATAGGCGTGCTAGCCTTTCTACTTTGTGTTATGGGAATTTTAACGTTTGGTATATTTCCACATCTGATGCCAGAATTTAATGTAAATGGAAAGATAGTAAAAGTTGAAATGACAGAGATTGTACAATTCTTTATGTACTTAAGCGCAGCAATCAACTTACTATTAATTAAAATTAATACGTCTGAGATTCTTTCATCACATATTACGCAGTCAGCGATGGGAGCGTTGTTTGCAGTATTAGGACCAGGTTGGTTAGGAGCTACAATCTTTAATGCACCTCAAAACTTAAAGATATTAAAAAATGACATTGGTCAAACTGTTAGTCAGGTTCCTTGGTTAGTCATTATCTTAGTATCTGTGGTTGCAATGATTGTCATTTCACAAACTGCGACAGCTTCAATAATGGTGCCAATTGTAATGAGTATAGGTATACCACCTATTTATTTTGTCGCAATGGTCCAAACATTAAATGTTAACTTTGTTATACCCGCACAACCTACATTACTTTTTGCTGTTGAACTGGACGAAACGGGACGAACGAGACCAACAAGCTTCATCGTACCAGGATTTTTCGTTATTACTGTATCTATCATTATAGGATTCCTAATTAAAACATTATTGGGATATTAAAATTGAGATGAAATTCAAACTACTTTTCCAATCAAATGGGGAAGTAGTTTGAATTTGAAAAAATTGAAATACTTTGATGAAGAAATACATTTTTGAAAATAAATAATTATTTAATAAAAGTGCATAAAAATCCAAAGAGAACATTCTGTAAAGTTCGTTCATTTTGTTAAATTTTAATTTAACACTGTTGTCATAGTCATTTTGTATGAACATCAAAATGTTTAAAACTATATAAATATTCAATCAAGTCATCTAAAATATTTGTATGGAATTTGCATTATTATTAAAACTTCGTTATTGTCATTTTTGTGAATCAATAAAAATTGAGCGTAATTGAACAACACGATTCATAAAATAATATTAGGGGGATCACAATTGAAAAAGGAAAAAGTTATGGACTGGCCGACCTTTATAGGTGTAGTTGTCGTATTACTTTTTGCTGTTATACCTATGATGGCCTTTCCAAAAGCAAGTGAAACAATCATCACAGATATCAATAGTGCCATTTCAAATTCAATTGGTTCTGTGTATTTATTTATGGGGCTTGCAATATTCTGCTTCGTTCTATACATAGCATTTGGTAAGTACGGTAATGTCACGTTAGGGAAGGCAAGTGACAAACCAGAATTTAATAATTTCACATGGGCTGCAATGCTATTTTGTGCTGGTATCGGTTCAGATATTTTATATTGGGGTGTCATAGAGTGGGCATTCTATTATCAAGTGCCACCAAACGGCGCGAAATCAATGTCTGACGAAGCACTACAATATGCTACGCAATACGGTATGTTCCATTGGGGCCCTATCGCATGGGCAATTTATGTTCTTCCCGCATTACCTATTGGCTATCTTGTATTCGTTAAGAAACAACCAATATATAAGATCAGCCAAGCTTGTCGACCTATTTTAAAAGGCCAAACAGATAAATTTGTTGGTAAATTAGTAGATATTTTATTCATCTTCGGTTTACTTGGTGGTGCCGCTACATCATTAGCACTAGGTGTTCCTATGATTTCAGCAGGTGTCGAAAAGTTAACTGGTTTAGATGGAACAAACATGGTTTTACGTTCAATCATTCTTTTAACAATTACAGTTATTTTCGCAATTAGTTCTTATACTGGATTGAAAAAAGGTATTCAAAAATTAAGTGACGTCAACGTGTGGCTTTCATTTGTACTTTTAGCCTTTGTATTTATTGTAGGGCCAACAGTGTTTATTATGGAAACAACTGTGACAGGCTTTGGTAATATGCTAAGAGATTTCTTCCATATGGCGACATGGATGGAACCATTTGGAGGCATTCACGGACGTAAAGAGACACACTTCCCACAAGATTGGACAATTTTCTATTGGTCTTGGTGGTTAGTATATGCGCCATTTATTGGTTTATTCATCGCACGTATATCTAAAGGTCGTACCCTGAAAGAAGTCGTTCTTGGTACAATCTGTTATGGTACGTTAGGATGTGTGTTATTCTTCGGTATCTTTGGTAACTATGCAGTTTACCTACAAATTACTGAACAGTTTAATGTTATTAATTACTTAAACAGTCATGGTACTGAAGCGACGATTATCGAAGTAATGCATCAACTACCATTCCCAACAATTACAATTATTTTATTCTTAATTTCAGCATTCTTATTCTTAGCAACTACCTTTGATTCTGGTTCATACATCTTAGCAGCTGCATCTCAGAAAAAAGTTATCGGTGAACCTTTAAGAGCAAATCGTCTATTTTGGGCATTCGCATTATGTTTATTACCATTCTCACTCATGTTAGTGGGTGGCGAAAGAGCACTTCAAGTACTGAAAACTGCTTCAATTTTAGCAAGTGTTCCATTAATCGTTATCTTTGCCTTCATGATGATTTCCTTCTTAATCATATTGGGTCGAGATAGGATTAAACTTGAAAAGCGTGCAGATAAACTGAAAGAGGTTGAACGTCGTTCGCTTAGAATTGTTCAAGTGAAAGAAAAACCAGAAGACGATAATCTATAACTATAAAGAAAAGCCAAGAGAAAGGTGACGTTTTGACGTCACAATCTCTTGGCTTTTTAATGTTTCGTAACTTAATTTTCTTCATTTTTATGTTCAGGAATTGGGAAGTATTTAAATATTTCGCCAGTTTCTAATGCCTCGCAAAGTTGCGCTAACCATTCATAGTAAACTTTTGAATGATCTAATTGTGCTTTAACATTTAACGCATCTTCTTTGTCTGCTTCATCTAAATGATCTTTATTTAAAAGTGGATTGATAATCTTTTCTGCATCTTTAATTGCCTCCATATTCGTATCAATCTCTCGTTCCCATTTTCGAGTGAAGAAATTACGGAAAAAATTAAAGAAATCTTTCTCAGCAATAAAATGTTGCTTACGACTTCCACGTGTGAATTGCTGTTTAACAATATCAAATTCTTGAAGCTTCTTAACACCTGAACTCATACTTGGTTTACTCATTTGAAGTTGTTGACGCATTTCATCTAGAGTCATACTACCTTCAAATACCATAATGCCGTATAAATTTCCGACACTGCGGTTGATACCGTATAAATCCATCGTTTCACCAATTGAGTTAATCACTAAATCTTTGGCTTGTTCAACTTGGTGCGCGTCGCTATTTGAACGTGTCATCACTGCACCTCCAATTTCTAATATTGCATTTTACCACGTTAATTAAGCTGTATAACGTAATTTTTAAAATTTTAAATATGCCAAACTATTATAAAACCTTTTTTCAAAAATGAAAATCACTTTATTAATTTGTTTTGTCATAGTTGTTATTGTAACTTACTTTGACTTTATAACATGCGTTTTACAAATATTTTTTAAGAAATTGACACGTTTTCAAAACTTA
>NZ_PPRT01000082.1 GCF_002902725.1 Staphylococcus caprae | reverse complement strand
GATTAATACAAGGTGTTAATAATGATAAAAATCTCTGACTTATATGTTTGGTACGACAAAGAATTTATTTTAGAAAATATAAATTTACAACTAACGAGTGGAGAAATTTATGCTTTGATTGGTAAAAATGGTAGCGGTAAAACTACACTCATCAATACAATTTGTGGGGTTTTGCCTACATTTAAAGGAAGTATTGTTATGGGCAATGCTTCCTTTAGTGCAGAAAGCCCCTCTAAAATAATACAAAGCAGTAAAAAGGAAAGGTTTTATATAGCAGATAATCCTGAAAAAGTAAAATACATGAATTGTTTGCAATATATAAACTTAATTTTAGACGTATACAACACGAAAATAGATCATAAATTATTACAGTATTATATGGAAAGATATCAATTTACAAACCATAAAAATAAGATAATCGATGAACTTTCTCTTGGAAATCTCAAGAAGCTAAATATTATATGTTCTTACCTAATAAATACAAGAATTTTAATTTTTGATGAACCATTAAATGGACTAGATATACAAGCTATTGAGAAGTTTATAGAAGATATACAACTATTAAAGAATAAGGGGTATTTAGTAATTTTATCTACTCATATTCTTGATGTAGTTGAAAGATTTACAAATAAAATTGTATTAATTAATAACAGAAAAGCTACTGAATTAACATTTGAGAATGCTAGTCAAATTAGAGAGGTTTTGGGTGTGGATGAAACTACATAAATATCTAAAATATATAATTCTCGCAGAGAGTCACAAATATAATGTGAAATCGATAAGTAGATTAATAATAAGTATATTGATTTTGTTGATGTTTGAGTTTTATTTAATTATGAATAGTGGTATAGAAATTACCATTATTAAGCATACCCATTTTAAATTGATTATTTCTTTGACCTCGTTTGTTTTAGCATTATCCTTTTGGAGTTCATTTAGAAACAGTTATGTACATACCATGTTTAAACCATTGCCAGTAAACACAAAAAAATTGTATCTATCAATGGTTGTATATATTTTTTTAGAGGTAGGTCTAAAGAGAATGATTTATCTTTTGATATTACCTATATTTTTATATATACAATCAGGGATTAGTTTAACGAACACTATTATAATGATGATCTCATATGTATTGATGATTTTTTTAACATTTAGTTGTGTAATTATTTTTTTTGAAACAACTGATTTGTTGAAAAAGATAATTCTTACGATTCTCTTATTATTAGTGTCATTGTCACCACTATTACTTAGCTCTTTATTAATAATTATAATGATAAGTTTAATTTATGTTTATTTTGATGGTATTAAGTTGCTAGAAAACAAAAAGGTTAATAAATCTGTTGAAAAAAAAGAAAAAGTATCACTATTAAAAATTGAAATAAAAAAATGGGTTTCTGATAAAAGTAACTGGATTAATAGTGTCATAGCAGTAATTTTTACCGCTATACTGACATTTAATTTAAATTCTATTAAAAATATAGACCCAAATATTAATTACTTTTTAATCATGATAATTATACTAGCGATGAGTCCAGTTTATTTATTGTTTTCAACCGATAAAAATTATCAAAGAGTATATGTATATTTACCTATAAATAAGCACAAAGTGTTTTTAATTAAATTTTTTATATGTCTCATTTTAATGTTAACAATGTTAACATTAAGTATAGTGATATTCTCATTAATTAGACATAACGTAGATTTAAAAATTATTAACATATATATAACTATGCTTTTTTGTGCATATTTTAGATTAAAATTTGATCAAAAGTTTCCTATATTAAATTGGTCATCTAAACAGGATATATGGAAAAATCCGAAAAAATATATTTCTTTAATCATTTTAATACCATATATATATATGGCCTTAACCTATAGTATTTGGATTACACTCCCTTTAATACTTGTGATTTTTGTTTTAAATAAAGTTAAGTCTAATAGGAGTGATTATTTTGTCTTTCTGCATTAAAAATGTTAAATCTTCTATATATAATTCGACTATGGAAATAGAACAACTACCAAAAATGAACTTAAGTAAACTAAATTATTATCAACTGTTATCCTACACGTTTAACGAATTATTCGGGAAATTAGATTCCTATAAATGTAGAAGGTATACTAACTTAATTTGTTATAATAATCAGTTTTTCTGGTTATATAGTATCTTAAATTTAGATAATAATTATGGTAATTGCCATTTCACAGTAGAAGAATTAAATGAAGCAAAAGATAAAGCAAAAATGAGTTTAAAAGAAAAGATAAAGCAGTATCAATTAAGTCCGTTTAACATTCATAGGAATGAATACAAAGAAATTCTTGGTCTAGACGATATATATGGAAAATATAGATATGGAAAAGTAGAAGAATTTTATTTAGTAGATCTGCAAAAGAAAGATATCGATGATGTCACTTTAAAGAATTATGAATATAAGTATACTCACTATAACAATTTCATTAGAATAGATAATCCTATTATACATAACAATTATAATCTCAATAATAACCTTAAAGTAAGAAATAACATTTCTGAAATAGGATTAGATAACCACCCTTTTTATACCCTCTGTTGGAGTATTAAAGCTAATTGTATCGAGGATACATGCTTTTATGGTAATTTATTACAAGCTTATCTTTCTCATTATGGACATTCAAAGTTGTTTGAAGAACTTAGAATAAAGGCTTATCAACTTTACCATTTCAGTTCATATTTTGATAATGAATGTAATCTATTTTTTATACATTTTAGCTCAGATGTTAAGGAAAAAAATGATATTAAAAATAGTGTGAAAAAAATAATGAAAAATTTGTGGTTGAATATTGAAGAATTTGAAAGTATTAAAACTTTTTTAGATACCGAATTAAGGTTTTTATTAGACAAACAATACGGTTATAACTTCTATTTATTTAAGTTAGGACAAAAATATAAAAAGTTTGCCCATCCATTTCATGATATAAAAAAACTTAACTACTTAGAATTTAATAGCATGGTTAAAAATATGACATTTATCGCTTTAGATGAAGGGTGATTCTATGTTAAAAGGATTAGATAACAATATTATGAAAATTAAATTTGCGGAGCTTAGTGGCTTAGGTTTTCATATAAAAAACGCATATATTAATTGTATTAGTGTAAAGATTAATTTTGGAGGGTTGGATAGTCAAATAGGATATGCTCATTTTTTGGAACATATGAAATTTTGGATAGGTGATAATCATCTTTATGAAGAAATGAAAAATCTAAGTATTGTCTTAAATGCTACTACTAGTGAAAAAAATACTTATTTTACATTTTTTTGCGCTCCTCATATGTCAGAGGATGCTTTAAATATATTATTAAAGTATTTGAAAAATCATGATTATTCAAAAAAGAATTTTGAAAAAGAAAAGAAAGTAGTAATTAATGAAATAAAAGGATATAAAAGTATTCAATCTCATGATATAAAACTTAATATCATAAGAGACCGAATACTAGGAACTGAAAAAGAT
>NZ_PPRT01000081.1 GCF_002902725.1 Staphylococcus caprae | reverse complement strand
CTCACAGAGTGTAACATTTACAGATTACCATAAAACTATATTTGTGGCTATTTAATTTGGTTAAAATTAATATAATTAATGTTACTTTTTTGTTAACACAAATTGACAATTTTTTGAAAATGTACGCATTTTTAGTACGCAGCTTAAGTTTTCTATTTTTTATCGAAAATACTTATTTCTTCATTTTCATTTTTGACTGAAATATATAAATTATCATCATAAGTATTTACATGATTTTCATTAGATAAGTTGAATTCAGCAAGTATTTTAAACGACCCATTATCTATAGGTTCGACTATTGAAATATCATTATCATTTTTTTGAATAAGAAATTTTCGATTTGAATAATTATTTATTTTCCAGTCGTTCATATTATGTCACCTAACTAAAATTAATAATTTAACCAAAACTTTTTTCAATTTCAGTAAAAGCTTTAGTGGTTACTTTGATATTATAGATTTTATTTTCATCTATATCTCCCTCTAGATAACCTTCTTGAATGAGTACTTTGCAATTATAGATAAAATCATCATACTCACGGTCGCAAAAGTAATCATCTTGAGCTGTTACGGAATCTTTAAAATCGTTAGCTAATTCTTCTGATATTCCTTCGTTGGATCTCTCCATATATAGTTTATAAAACTTTGCAATTGTATATTTTTGTTCTTTCGTAAGTTCGTCCATGTATTATCCCTCCACACATATTACCTATGTCTATATACCCTAGATGAACGCTTAGAAAAACGCTAAAATTTAATCAGACTTTAATAATTAAGCTAGAATTTCAATACTTCGTATTGCTTTAGCTCCCTTGCCGCGGGCATGGCTTGAGCCTGTAGTCTCAAGACTCATGCTATTCCTGCAGGCGTGTCGCAATCAATACTCCGTTAAATAAATGTGGATTCTCAGTTGACAAGGGTTACATAGTAGCTTGCATAGATTAATTTTTACTTTGTTGATAAGCACTAATATTTTTTTGGGATTTTAAATGAATGTGAAGGCTATTTTTAAATTTAATTCGCATTTTTTATGCCTTTTTGAACAGCATTCGCAAATTTATAGAATGTTTTAGTGTATTTTTTAGGATTACCACGTGTTGTTTTGTCTAATTTCTGATGTTTAAAGAATTCTTGTCTCAAAGCAGTAGTTAATTCTAGTTGAACACCTGAATCAGTATCATTCATGTTTACGAAATTATCTGACGATTGAGCGTCAATTTCCTTAGGACTTTCCTTTGCAGTAAACCCTTTTTTACGTAATTCTTTTGCAATAGACTTCGCCATGTCTCTGTCTTTACCACCAATATAGACGATAGGATCATCGCCAGAAAATCCATGTATAGAAATTGTTTCTTTAGTTTTATCTAACATTTTAATTAATTTTGGTTCATCGTAATTTGTAGAAGTGATATGCAGCTGATCATTATTATTAGTGCGTAGGCCTTCAAAAGAATAGAAATTATATTTTCCAACATTTGAGATACGTCTTGCTAACTCAGTTGTCCCAGGTTCAATTCCGCCACCGTGAATGGCTGACACTAGAATACGCTTATCTTTTCGATGCTTTGTAACAACTTTCCAATCTTTATTTTTAGTCGTATGCTTTTTAAGTTCATTAAAATCACTGTAACGATCACTAGCCGGTTTTGATGGTGATTTTCTTGTATTATAAAAAATCATAACCACTAAGATAATGGCGATAATAATTATAGCTATGAATATATAGTATAGTTTTGAATATAGACTCCCTTTATCTTTCATTATGTCTCCTTTAATTTCAAAATTATAACTCATAAATGATAACAATGATTTTATCTAATTAACAAGTATTTTAACTTTTATTTAAAATTTAAAAATAATTGAACTTACTATAATAGGGTATACAATTAATGTTAAATACATGTATTTTTAATTTTAAAATTATTTTACGGAGGCGAAATTTTGGTTAATATTCAAGTAGTTCCAGCACATCCAAGTAACAAAAAAGGTGGCAAGTTAACTCATTTTGCAATTGATGAAATGGCAAAAGTCATTTTAGGAGAAACATCTAAAAATCGAATTAATTGTCAGTTACAGAAATTATGGAAAAAAAGAGGTAATCGATTTAGCCATGATATTTCTTATGTAGCTAAAGAAGACGACAGAGTTTTAGGAGCAATCACGTGTGCATCGCTAGTTAAAATAGAAAAATCTATGGTTAAGACTGTTTTAGAAATAATAAAAATGAAAAAATTAAAAGCTTTGAAAATTATTTTCTCAAACCCTAAAAAATTATATTCTTTAATTACAATGGACGAAGGTAATAAAGATGAATTCCATATTAGTATGTTAGCGACGTTACCTGAGGCGCGAGGTAAAGGTGTAGGAACGCGTTTACTTAATTTTGCCGAGAAAAAAGCCCAAAAAGAAGGCTTTAATAAATTGTCATTAACAGTAGTTAAAGATAATGACAAAGCATTAAATCTATATAAGAAATTTGGATTCTCTATAGTAGGAGAAATCAATAAATCACCATTTTACCTTTATCAAATGAGAAAGAATATCTAATTTGATAATCATAAACGACAAATTTGTCATTTTATAACTACACACTCGAAATTATATAATAATTTTAATAAATACTTGAAATGTTTTCACACTCCCTTAACAATAATATGCTATTTTAAAATAAAGGGATGTGATGTTGTTATGAATAAGGAAATTTTAAGAAGATATTTAAACGATGATAGCTTTAAAGCTGTAGCAGTGGTCATAGGAAATAAGAAAATCGTCTTAGAGAATGATCTTCATGTCGATTACGAAAACGAAATCATTATTTATCCGCTCAAGAATTGCACACGTATTATTCCTTTTAGCTCAATTTCATATTTAGATGTACTAGATAGAAACGAGCAGTTTGTTAATTATTTTAAAGAAGTCTAACTGACTAAAAATAACCCTCCAATCATAATAGCTAGGAAATCTCTGCGCTATCATTTGGAGGGTTTAATTTTTAATACTTTTAACTAACTTTAATCGATAATCTTTGGTGAAATTATCTTTTAATGCATATGGAGAAATAATGTATAATCCATGATCACTCACGGCATTTTGATCAACACCATATTTATATGCTTGATAAATTATTTTTGTACAATATGTATATTTCGTACTTTTTAAATTAAGTGTGACTAGATAGCGACTGTGACTATTCTCATAATGACGTTTAACCCAGTTAGCGGCTTTTTGACCAGCACCTGGTTTAACACTACGATAAACTTTAATCCATTCGTTTTTCCCCGTACCGAATCGGTGCTTATAAGATTCAAATGATTCAGTGATAGGTTTATCGCCAGGACCTTCAATTTGAAGAACGGTATCTTCATCGATTGCGATGCTAGAATGCCCGAAGAACCCGTATAACACTGGACCTTTAGTGATTACGATATCTCCAGGTTTAAGTTTGAAGTCATTATTATCATTTGTCGCGACAGCATCTTTATTTTTGGTAAATTCATTTATCGAAAAAAATGCTACTAATACAATGAAAAGGGCAATAATTAAGTATATGTATTTATGTATCGCTTTCATTATTAGTGAAAACTCCTTAAATTGAGTCATTAAATTAATTACTATATTAAATTAATATCTGTGAAAATTAAACATTAATTTCAAGAAATGGATTATCAAATAGAAAAATTAAAAACTCAGTTACGTGATTGTAACTGAGTGACAAAGTGTAAACAATTTTCATTAAAATTCAATACATCAATACTGTTCGGTAAAAATTAGGAAAAAATTTTGTTCATAAAAGTGAAATTGAAATTTATAATATACCAAAAATAAATGTATAAATGAGCATTGCAAAGCCGAAAATTAAGAAAATAACCGTAAAACCTAAATAAGATTCTTTTCTCTCTTCTTTTTTCGTTTTAAGCATAATGGCTAAAATAATTACACCAGCAACAATGAATATAATTGAAAGCCATAATAATATTTGAAAATGTAAATTCATCTTACTCCCTCCTTATATCAATATTTTCCCTATAGGAAGTCATAAAAAATTGGATAAATATAGTAAAGTGCTAAGACAATATTAATAAAGAACAAAATTTCACTTAAAAGATCAGTATAAATAATTGCTATTGTTAAACTCGTAAATAGAGCAATACCACAAATACATAATCCTGGTATTAACCATAGGTGATTATCAACGTTTGCATTATAGGTAATGAGTACATTAAAAGCTATAAATAGTACGGTTAAGATGATATTAATCACATTTACACTAATTATTTTCATAGGTGTTTCACCTCATCAGACACATGAATAGCAAAAGGTCATTTATATACTATAATATCATATCATTTAATACAGATAGGTAAATAAATACATTTTACATTTTTATTTATGCACAATTAGAAAGCATTGTAAAACAAATATATACAATGACAAAAACGTTTCTTAATTTAAAGAGTCATGATTTCGACAAAAATCAATCGAAGATTTAAAAGTTATCATTATTGCTATAATTATGGCTTGGAAGTATGATGATTACTTATCTTTTGAGAGTGATTAAAGTATGAAGATTTTTGAGGGCTTAAAATTCTGAAGAATTTATGTAAAAAATGTGCAAAAAAAGAAATTTTGCACATAGACAATCTCGACTATTTTGGTATGATTAATAGCAAGCTTTTAATTAAATGATTGATTTTAATCAATTTTATAAAAGGGAAGAGATTTAATGACTTTTTATGATTTTATGTTAGGTTTTGTAAATGATGATACGCCGTTAGGTAGTTTAGCTAATCATATCCTAGAAGATACTCATTTTCCCCGAGAAGAGAAAAATAATAAAGAAATTCGCACGTACGTGATGACTCATTATCGAGATCACAACTTAATTGAGAGTACAAATAGAGCGATTAGTTTATATAAATTAATTTGAATAGTACCAATTATGAGTATTTAGTGCTTCCCACACATCTTTTGTTTTAAAATTAATTTCATTATTTCGAATGGAAAATGGTTCAATAACATCTTCGTCTAACCATGTATTAATCAATTCTCTTGGAACACCGTCTAACAACATATCAGTTTTACTAATAATGAAACATTCCCAGTCTAACGAGACTGTATTAGGATTTACATAATTGCATTGATTATGACTATCCATAGCAAAACACTCCTTATAATAAATGTAAACCTGATGTTAAGTTTTACCCAAGGTCGCAACTTTCAAACAATTTAATAGTCAAATACGTCAATTTGTATATTTTTTTAAAACTGATAGATTTCGTTTACTTCTGTTTTCTTTAGTGATTAAATGGAGGGGATAAAAAGAGAGAATCTATTCGTTTAGAATAATTTAAGTAATTGTTATTGAAGAGGTGTTTATTTTGACTAAAACATTATATTTAATGCGACATGGTCAAACAGTTTTTAATTTAAAAGGTAAAATACAAGGCGCTAGTGATTCACCCTTAACATCACTAGGTATTCAACAAGCTCAGGCTGCACGAAAATATTTCGAAACTCATAATATTACGTTTGATACGCTTGTTTCATCATCACAAGAGCGCGCTAGTGATACATTAGAGAATGTTGCTCCTGAGCGAAATTATCAACGTTTAAAAGGCATTAAAGAATGGAGTTTTGGTTTATTTGAGGGTGAAAGTGTTAGTTTATTGAATGCAACTTATGATCCTAAATTTTTGTATGGTGACAAAATTGTTCCGTTTGAGGGAGAGCCTCGAGAGGAAGTTGAAACGCGTGTCTATCATACTCTTGAAAAAATCATGCAAAACTCGAATGGTAACACAGTTTTAGCTGTAAGTCATGGTAGTACAATTGGCTTATTTATAAGAGTGATTCTTGGTTATGACGAGGGCAGTAAATATGATATGGGTAATTGCCATATAGCAAAATTTGAATATGATAATAATGAATTCAAATTTGTAGAGATTATTGATCCAATCGTTTAAAAATAGAACTCATCAACTTACTTGTAAGAAATTAAATGGTACAAGTGGTTGATGAGCTTTTTTATTTGAAAAGGAGCATGAATATTTTTTGAACTATTATTAAAGCTACAATAACAATGATGATACTAGATAGTTTATTCACAAAGATTAATAGCTTACCGTTTTTATCTAAAGAACCTACTGATTTTCCTGCTAACGCTAAAAAAATGAACCATATCCATGAAACTGAAATACACGTTAATGTAAAAGCAAACTTTTCGTAACCAACGTATGCTGACGCACTTGTTCCTATCACACCAATTGTGTCCATAACGGCATGGGGATTTAAAAGAGAAACGGAAAGGGCAAAACTTATTTGTTTTGATGCGGACAGACTGTTGTCCTGTTTAACATTCTGAGTATTCTCATTCCAAAGTGTCCAAGCTATATAAAAAAGGAAAATAAGACCGAAAATATATATCACAAGTTGTAAAGCAGGTAAGGACATGAGTACGAGTGAAACACCTAAAACGGCTATACTTATGAGTATAGTGTCGCATAATCCAGCTGTAATAATAACTGGTAATGTTTTAACGAGTTTTGGTTGGTTTGCCCCTTGGTTAAAAACAAATATATTTTGGGCACCTAATGGAAGTATAAGTCCGAGCGCCAAAAGAAAAGCATGTAAAATAGCTTCAATCAATTTAAATCACATCACTTTAATAAATGAAAATTTAGAAAATTCAAATTAATTATATCTTAAAAATAAAGTGAATGCATTTACTTTTCACGCGATTTAAAAAGTGATTAAAGTCATTGAAGAGATAAATATCGAATATATCGTAGATAGGGTATGATGTGAGATACCCCATATACGTACAAAATTGTTGATATATTCAATTATGAGTTAGCTAAATGATCACAAACATAATAAATCAACCAGTTTTCATCAAGGTATTCGTCATCAATTTTGCTCGCATTTTTTTCAAAAGCTAGATTTTCAAAACCGATAGAACTAAAGAAAACTTTGGCACTAATATTGTTAGAAGCGATAGTAGTCATTAACATTTCAATATTTTGAGTCTTAGCGTATTCAATAATATGATTAATCAATTCTCTATTGATGATTTCATCATTATTTTTAACAAAATTATTTTCAAGAATCGCTTTATGACGCTTACTTACAAATTTCATTTGTTTTAACGTACAAGTAGCGACAAGCTGGTCATCTTCAAATGCACCAAAAATATTCCAATATTTTGTTTCTTGAGAAAGAATGGTTTTAAGGCAATCTTCCGAAACATTTTCTAAATAATAGCGATCCCATGCGTAATTATGGTAACCGTTTGACATTAACTCTTTATAAGCTTCTAAATCATCATTATTTAATAAACGGATATTGTTCATGTTGACCTCCAGATTCAAAGAAAATACAAAATTATAAAATACCTTTAGTTAAAGAGACTTATCAAATACATAATAAAAGAATTATTAAAAATACGCAATAATCGTTTTATGATAACAAAAAACATTTCTGAAAATATATTTAATCGTAAATTTTAATATTAAAACTATTATTTTAAATATTAAGAACTTCTTGTCGCTTGAAATGATTTTAATACGCACTATTTTAACAAAATATTTATTCATTTAACTCT
>NZ_PPRT01000080.1 GCF_002902725.1 Staphylococcus caprae | reverse complement strand
CGCTCACACTTTGCGATCTACTTTGTGACGAGCTTGCACTAATTGAATCACTTTCACTCGTTGATTCTGATGTGCTTGCCGATGTCGATGTACTGACTGAGTCCGACTCGCTCGTACTTTGGAATTCAGAATTACTTACACTTGTGCTATTTGACTCTTCCTCGCTTGTGGCCTCTGATATACTATCGGATGTCGATGTGCTTACACTATTTGATTCACTCTCACTTGTTGACGTAGACGCTCTATCGGATGTTGATGCGCTTTCTGAGTCTGAAATACTTACGCTTTGTGAATCACTTAGTGATGCGCTTGCACTGCTTGACTCACTCTCGCTTATTGAAGTAGATACTCTATCGGACGTTGACGTACTTAATGAATCTGAAAGACTAGATGACTCTGAACTACTCGTACTTGTTGAATTACTTAGGGATGTGCTTGTACTTGTTGAGTCATTATCGCTTGTTGAAGTAGATACACTTTCTGAGCCTGAAATGCTCGTACTTTGCGAATTACTTAGTGATGTACTTGCACTGCTTGAGTCACTCTCGCTTATTGAAGTAGATACTCTATCTGAATACGATTCGCTCATACTTTGCGATTCACTTAGGAACATGCTTTCACTGCTTGAATCGCTCTCACTCGCTGATGCTGATGTACTTGTACTACTTGACTCACTTTCACTCATAGAATCTGATTTACTTACTGAAGTTGATGCACTAATAACTGAATCCGATTCGCTCGTGCTTTGTGAATTACTTAGTGATTCGCTTGCACTGCTTGAATCGCTCTCACTCGCTGATGCTGATGTACTTGATGATGTTGATTCACTTTCTCTTATTGAAGTAGATACTCTATCGGACGTTGACGTACTTAATGAATCTGAACTACTCGTACTTTGTGAATTACTTAGCGATGTGCTTGCACTAGTTGATTCGCTTTTACTCAATGATGTGGACTCACTTGTTGATGTTGAAGCACTTTCACTTGCTTTTATTGAGTCGCTTAACGATGTGGAACTACTTGCTGATATTGACGTGCTTTCACTTGCCTTTATTGAGTCGCTCAACGATG
>NZ_PPRT01000079.1 GCF_002902725.1 Staphylococcus caprae | reverse complement strand
TTTATAATACGTATCAAAGACTTTTTGGTTCGATAGATAATCGCTATCTTTTCCCGTATATTTCGCCATCTCATATAATTCTTTTTGATTGTTCCGTTTTACACGTTGAACGTGAACCTGCGTAATATCGATATTCCCTGTTACGTCACGCCATAAGTTTAACCATTCTTTTTGGCTAATATATGCTTTAGTATCTTTAAAATACGAACGATTGACTGCAATCGGTTCTGTTGCAAAGTTGAATTTATAATATAATTTTAACAAAAAGGAGTCTTCTGTATGAACTATTTCAGATATAAACAATTTAACAAGGATGTTATCACTGTAGCTGTTGGCTACTATCTAAGATATGCATTGAGTTATCGTGATATATCTGAAATATTAAGAGAACGTGGTGTAAACGTTCATCATTCAACGATCTACCGTTGGGTTCAAGAATATGCCCCAATTTTATATCAAATTTGGAAGAAAAAGCATAAAAAAGCTTATTACAAATGGCGTATTGATGAGACGTACATCAAAATAAAAGGAAAATGGAGCTATTTATATCGTGCCATTGATGCAGAGGGACATACATTAGATATTTGGTTGCGTAAGCAACGAGATAATCATTCGGCATATGCGTTTATCAAACGTCTCATTAAACAATTTGGTAAACCTCAAAAAGTGATTACAGATCAGGCACCTTCAACGAAGGTAGCCATGGCTAAAGTCATTAAAACGTTTAA
>NZ_PPRT01000078.1 GCF_002902725.1 Staphylococcus caprae | reverse complement strand
TAGTTGTAATTATTGTAGTTATTGTCTAAACGATCTGGGCTCCAGTTACCTTGCCAAGTGTAATGATAGTTACCTTCTTGATCGATTGTGTATGAATAGCTGTAAGAAGATGGATCATTTGGGTTGTAACCACCATTATTTTGTTCTGCTGCGTGAGCATCGTGACTTGCAAAAGCGAAAGTAGCGATTCCGGCAGTTGCGATTGTAGCTGTAGCGATTTTTTTCATTGATAAATATCCTCCTGA
>NZ_PPRT01000077.1 GCF_002902725.1 Staphylococcus caprae | reverse complement strand
ATTCTTTTTAATAATGGGCCTATAGCTCAGCTGGTTAGAGCGCACGCCTGATAAGCGTGAGGTCGGTGGTTCGAGTCCACTTAGGCCCACCATTAATTTAATATTGATACGGGGGCTTAGCTCAGCTGGGAGAGCGCCTGCTTTGCACGCAGGAGGTCAGCGGTTCGATCCCGCTAGTCTCCACCATGATATATTGTACATTGAAAACTAGATAAGTAAGTAAATTAGATTTTACCAAGCAAAACCGAGTGAATAGAGTTTTAAATAAGCTTGAATTCATAAA
>NZ_PPRT01000008.1 GCF_002902725.1 Staphylococcus caprae | reverse complement strand
ACATCATATTGATGCTATAAACTTGATTGTCTGCCTATTCTAATTTTTTGAAATTATTCTTTCTTCTGATTATAAAATCAGTCAGTGTATAACCAGAACAAAAAACAATAACAAAAGAAAAACTGATGATTATTATCTTAACCATCAGTTAACTATACCATAGTTTAAATTGTGATAAAAGTTATATAAACCTAATATCACTAGGATTTAAAGAGTCAAACAACTGTTGAATTGTAACTTCATCTTTACTCAAGAATCCTAAGCGATTCATGCTATTATTGCGTTCATTAAATGCATTCACTTCTAATAAATGCTGATCTCCACTTTTCTCATTCATGATTAATTCTTGGATGTTTGAAGGAAGATGATGCGCATTTCGTATAATGACTTTTTTAGAAGCATTTATTTTTTCATTTTTATAGGTATTGATTTCAATAATTTGGTTAATAATAAGTTGAAGTTGCTGATTCCGTTTCTCAAATTTACCTATCACGATAAACATTTCTTCATTAGAAATAGAAGTTTCATATCTTTTGAATTTATCCGGGAATATCACACCGTCCATTAGCGTCATCCCATCATTAAGTGTTACAAATGCCATGTTTTGACCGTTCTTAGTTCTAATTTGCTTAATTGTATCAAATTGGACAAGTATTGGTTGAAAGTTTTGAGCGTTACTTAATTTATAAATGCCTAGATATTGTTTCTTTTCAAATTCTTTTTCAACCGGGTGTTTAGAAATATAAAAGCCCAGATATTCTTTTTCATAATTACTCAACAATTTATCTGGTAACTCTTCTTTGTCCTCATAGACTTGTTTTGGCGTTAAAATATCGAAAAGCATATCATCTTGTTCTACATCTGATGTAGTGTCCAAAACTTGATCGATAGCTTGTAATAAAGTAGCACGATTCTTATCAAAATTGTCAAAAGCACCAACAAGTATTAAAGCTTCTAATAATTTTCTAGTCTTAACCCGCTTTGGAATCCTACGTGCAAAATCAAAAAAGTCTTTAAACTTTCCATTATTATATCTCTCATCGACAATCAGTTTAACACTTTGATAGCCCACACCTTTAATCGTTCCTAACGACAAATATATTCCTTGTGAAGTCGCTTTATAGAACCAATGACTCTCATTAATATTAGGTGGGAGAATATTAATTTTTTGATGTTTAGCCTCATCAATCATATTGGCTGTTTTCTTCTCACTACCAATGACATTGCTCAAAATATTAGCGTAAAAATAATTAGGATAATACACTTTTAGATAACTCATAATATAAGCAATTTTAGAGTAGCTTACTGCATGCGCTCTAGGGAAACCATAATCAGCAAACTTGAGTATTAAATCAAAGATTTGTTTACTCATTTGTTCATCATAGCCGTTGTCTTTCGCACCGTTGACAAAGTGCTGACGTTCACTTTCTAACACTGCACGATTTTTCTTACTCATCGCTCTTCTAAGAATATCCGCTTCACCATAACTAAAGTTAGCGAATTTGCTCGCAATTTGCATTATTTGTTCTTGATAGATAATGACGCCGTAGGTGTTTTTTAAAATGGGTTCTAAATCAGGATGCAAATATTCAACTTTAGATGGATCGTGTCGACGTGTGATATATGTAGGTATTTCTTCCATAGGACCTGGTCGATAAAGTGATGTGACCGCTACGATATCTTCAAAATGTTCTGGTTGTAATCTCTTTAATACACTACGTACCCCATCAGATTCTAGTTGGAATATACCAGTCGTATCGCCTTGAGATAATAACTTGAATACTTTTCTATCATCAAAAGGAATGGTTTCAACATCTATATCAATGTTTAAGTCTTTCTTCACTTGCGTCACAATTTGATGGATGATCGATAAGTTACGTAATCCTAAGAAGTCTATCTTTAATAAACCTATGCGTTCTGCCTCTGTCATTGTCCACTGAGTCAGTAAACCCGTATCACCTAACGTCAACGGTGCAAATTTATATAGCGGTTGATCATTAATAATAATACCCGCCGCATGCGTTGACGTATGTCTTGGAAGTCCTTCAAGCTTCTTGCTCATATCAAACCAAAGTTCATTTCTGTGATTTCGATGAACAAACGCTTTAAAATTGTCTTGCTGATAAGCCTCATCAAGCGTAATCCCCAATTTATGAGGTATTAACTTTGAAATTTCATTTAATGTAGTTTCATCAAAGCCCATAATTCTTCCAACGTCACGACCGACAGCTCTTGCTAATAAGTGCCCGAAAGTCACTATTCCTGACACATGAAGTTCTCCATATTTATTTTGAACATACTGAATCACTTTCTCGCGTCTTGTATCTTCAAAGTCAATGTCAATATCGGGCATCGTAACCCTTTCAGGATTTAAAAATCTCTCGAAAAGTAAGTTGAATTTGATCGGATCAATCGTTGTAATCCCTAGCAAATAACTTACCAGTGAACCAGCGGAAGAGCCACGGCCTGGACCAACCATTACATCATGTGTTTTAGCATAATGGATTAAATCACTAACGATAAGGAAATAATCTTCGAAGCCCATATTCGTAATAATTTCATATTCGTGCTTAAGCCGTTCTAAATATTGATCATTATGTAAATTCCACTCATTTAATTTATCTATTAATACCGACCATAAATAGTCTTTTGCAACTTCACCATTAGGCGTGACAAATTGCGGTAATAATGATTGATGATAAACGAGTTTCGCCTGACATAAATCAACGATTGTTTGCGTATTTTTTATTACTTCTTCGTCTATATCATCTAAAATATTTTTAAGTTCATTTTGATCAGGAAAATGCTCACCAAAATCTTTACTTTCATTAATTAAATCTAATTTAGAATTATCTCTAATTGCCTGTAAAGCAGATATCGTATCTGCATCTTCTCTATTTAAATATCTTGCCGATTGTAACCATACCTTTTTTCTATCAATAATATCGTCACTCGTATGATTCATGTAAACGTGAGTATGATCATTGAATGCTTCTAAAATTTGTAAGTGCGTCGATTCTACATCTTTAAAAATGATAATTAAATTGTCATCATAACGTTTTAACCATTCTAAAGGAACTTCTTCCTTTTCTTTCATTTTAATGGCAGATGAAAGTTGATAGAGTGCTTTGAGTCCCTCATTATTCTGTGCGAGTACTACTGTTTCAACTTTATATAGACCATCCGTTAATATTAAAGTCATTCCGAAAATGGGATGAATATCAGCAGCAATGCAGGCATCGTAAAATTTGGGAAAACCATACAAAACATGGGTATCTGTAATTGCAAGCGCAGTATAGCCTTCATTTTTAGCTTTATTGATTACATCTTCAATTCTCAGACTGGCGTTCAATAAATCATAAGCAGTATGAATATTTAAATGCGCAACCATGTTTGTATCCTCCTTTTAGATATATCTTTTTAAAGTTTTTGACGCAATGCATCGGCTAAACGGTCGAACTCTTCCCAACTATAAACTGATACGCCTGATGCATTTGGATGGCCTCCACCTCCAAAATCGTTTGCGACATCATTGATAATCATTGTACCTTTTGAACGAATGCGACATCTAATTTCTTCACCTTCATCCACACCGAACATCCAAATCTTCAAACCTTGAATGTCAGCAATTGTATTCACAAATTGTGATGCTTCATTCGGTTGAATCTGATATTTTTCTAGAATATCTCTCGTAATTTTCACCTGACAGTATCCTTCATCATCTAATTCAAAGTTTTGTAAGATGTAACCTTGAAACGGTAATAATTTAGGATCTTTTTCAGACATTTTATTTAATTCAGCATTGGGGTCAAACGGAAAAGCAATTAATTTACCAGCGACTTCCATCGTGTGTTGAGTTGTATTATTAAATAAGAAACGACCAGTATCTCCTACAATTCCTAGATATAAAACACGTGCTACACTTTCATCAATGATACGTTCATCATTAAAATGAGTAATAAAATCATAAATAATTTCACTTGTTGAAGAAGCTTCTGTATTTACATAATTAATGTCTCCGTATTGATCAACTGCCGGATGATGATCTATTTTTAGAACCTTCGTTCCAGTGTGATAGCGTTGGTCATCTACACGTGGCGCATTTGCTGTATCACAAACAATGACAAGCGCATCTTCGTAAACATCATCTGATATCTCATCAAATGTACCTATAAAATCTAATGAAGGTTCATTGTTACCAACGGCATAAATATTTTTATCTGGATATTTTATTTTTAAATAATATTTAAGTCCCAACTGTGACCCGTATGCATCAGGATCAGGTCTCACATGTCTATGAATAATGATTGTGTCTGCTTGTTCAACCTCATGCATGATATCGTTCATAATTTTTTCCATTCTGAATACTCCCTTAAAACTAAATTTTACTTATTAAAAACCTTCGAACATCTGGCATATCACTAAAGCGTTGGCAACTTTCTCATTATTATTAAACATGGTTACTTCTAATTTCGCGAAATTTCTACCAACATCTAGCATTTCGTAATAGACTTCAATGGATGATTCAATAGGCACTGTTTTGATATAAACAATGTTTAAGTTTTCTATCATTACATTACCCTTTTTATATTTTCTCATCTCATGTCGAATTGTTTCTTCAATAATGCCTACAAATACGGCTTTACTTAATGTGCCGTAATGATTTGTGACTAAAGGCGATACTTCAACACTGATGTTATTCGAATTAATGGTAATATGTTTTGCTATCTGATCGTTAATCGTTTCACCTATTTGTGGTTGTCTTCCTAAAAGTTGCATTGATTTCAACACATCTTGTCTGTTGATGACACCTACAGCTTTTTTATTATTATTGGTTACCGGTAATAACTCAATACCTTCCCAAATCATCATATGTGCACAACTCGCAACAGTGTTTGTCAGTTTGACGCTTAAAGGATTTCGAGTCATTATCTTACCTAATTCATCATCCTCGTTCATATTTATAATTTCTCTACTCGTTACAATACCTACAAGTTTAAAATCTTTATTTACAATAGGAAATCTTGTATGACCTGTTTCGTTAGCTAATTTTTTATAGTCATTAATTTTCATATAATCAAATAATACGGATAGTTCGTTTATAGGTTTTACAATATCCTCGACAACAAGTATTTCTTTACGAATCTTTTGGTTATACATTGCTCTATTGATAATGTTTGCGACTAAAAATGTATCATAACTTGATGAAATAATGGGCAATTCATGCTCATTCGCATAATCGATGACAAATTTCGATGGGTGAAAGCCTCCAGTAATGAGGATAGCTGTTCCTCTTTTTAATGCCTCTATTTGAACATCTTCACGGTTACCCACTATTAATAAAGTGTGTTTCTCTATATATTTTAAAATATCTTGAAGTTTCATAGCGCCTATCGCAAATTTAGAAACTGTTTTTCCAAGTCCTTTTTTACCCGCTAAAATTTGACCTTCCACTATGTTCGCAATTTCATTAAAAGTTAAATTATCTATATTGTCTCGATTACGTTTTTCTATCCTTACTGTACCGACACGATCAATAGTTGCTACAATTCCTAATTGTCCTGCATCCTTAATCGCTCTGTAAGCAGTTCCTTCTGATACATCTAATACCTTTGCTATTTTTCTAACTGAAATTTTAGAACCTATAGATAAAGATTCAATATAATTTAAAATTTGCTCGTGTTTCGTCATCCCATTACCTCTTATTTCTATAGAACAGTCTTTGTTATATTATAACTTTTAACTCGAAAAAAATCATTGAACAACCTCGCTCATCGTTGATCGTTTTCTCACTTACCAAAAATATTCCGTTTAAAATTGATTTTGTAAAGAAAATGTGAATATAAATGGAAATTCCATTAAAACTCTATTAAAATATAAGTGAGGAGGGATGTAGTTATGTATAAACATATTTTACTAGGCGTAGACACTCAATTAAAAAATGAAAAAGCATTAAAAGAAGTGTCAAATTTAGCTGGGAAAGATACAGTTGTAACTATTTTAAATGCCATTAATGAGCAAGATGCTCAAGCTTCTATCAAAGCAGGAGTCCACTTAGATAAGTTAACTGAAGAAAGAAGTAAACGTTTAGAAAAAACAAGAAAAGCATTAGAAGATTACGGAATTAATTACGATCAAATTATTGTTAGAGGAAATCCTAAAGAAGAATTATTAAAATACGCTAACAGTGGAAAATATGACATCGTTGTATTAAGTAACCGTAAAGCTGAAGACAAGAAGAAATTTGTACTTGGTAGCGTCAGCCACAAAGTAGCTAAACGTGCTACAATCCCTGTATTAATTGTTAAATAATCATTTAAAGAAATCCCGATTTTTAAACGGCTTAATTTAAAAATCGGGATTTTTCTATATGTTATATTTACTAATTTACTATTCCAAATTAAAATTCTACAGATTGACCTGGTTCAAGGATTTGTACTTCCCCTACATTTACTGCATCTTTAAACTGTTGAGGATCTTGTTCAATTAATGGGAACGTATTGTAGTGAATAGGTACACTAATTTTCGGTTTAATAAATTCATTGATTGCATAACTTGCATCATCAATTCCCATCGTAAAGTTGTCACCGATAGGTACAAAACATACATCCACTGGATGACGTTCAGCAATTAATTTCATATCACTAAATAATCCAGTATCTCCTGTATGGTAAATTGTTTTACCTTCTGCTTCAACAACAATTCCCATTGGCATACCTAGATAAACCGGAATACCATCTTCATGAGTAAAGCTTGAACTGTGGAATGCTTGCACAAATTTTACAGTACCAAAGTCAAATTCAGCTTTACCGCCGATATTCATACCATGCACATTTTCAACACCATGATAAGTTGATAGATAACCTTGCAATTCTGCTGAACCTATCACTACCGCGTGATTTCGATTGGCTAGCTCTACAACATCACCAAAGTGATCAGCGTGTCCATGCGTTAAAATAATATAATCTACATCTAATGTTTGTTCATCTAAATCACATTTATCATTACCAGAAATAAATGGATCGACGATAACCTTTTTACCGTTTCCCTCGAAATAAATTGTTGATTGACCATGAAATGATAATTTCATTTATATAGCCCTCCTCAAATGTTCTCTGTCATCAGTATACCCTAGCTACCATTGTTTATAACACTGTTTCTGAAAATGCTTTAACAGAAAGTGATAGTACCTCAATTTTTGAAAAGGATAACGAATTAGAATAAAATTAAACTAAACTAATACAATGGAGGATGTTTGATATGACTAAAACAGAAGAAATCAGAAAAGTCTTACAACAACAAAATGCCGATGCAGCTTGGATTACTACCCCACTTAACGTATATTACTTTACTGGATATCGTAGTGAACCACATGAACGTTTATTCGCATTACTCGTCCAAGCAAACGGTGAAGATGTCTTATTTTGTCCGAAAATGGAGGTTGAAGAAGTCAAAGTTTCACCTTTCGACGGGAAAATCATTGGTTATTTAGATACTGAAAACCCATTCGACTTATATCCGAAAACATTTACGACATTACTTATCGAAAGTGAACATTTAACTGTTAAACGTCAACGTGAATTGTCTCAAGCATTCGATGTTCAAGTCTATAGTGACCTTGACCAATCAATTAAAGATTTAAGAAACATTAAATCTCAAGAAGAAATTGAAAAAATTAAAAAAGCTGCGGAGCTCGCAGACAAATGTATAGAAATTGGCGTGTCTTATCTTAATGAAGGCGTTGAGGAACGCGAAGTCGTTAATCACATTGAAAATGAAATCAAAAAGTACGGCGTAAATGAAATGAGTTTCGACACAATGGTATTATTTGGAGACCATGCAGCTTCTCCTCACGGCACTCCTGGAGACAGAAAGCTTCAAAATAATGAATATGTGCTATTTGATTTAGGCGTAGTTTATGAACATTATTGTAGTGATATGACACGAACAGTAAAATTTGGAAACCCTAGTCAAGAAGCTAAAAATATCTATAACGTTGTATTAAAAGCTGAACAATCTGCAATAGAAGCAATCAAACCTGGAGTGACAATAAAAAATATCGATAAAATCGCTAGAGATATTATTAGCAATGCAGGTTACGGAGAATATTTCCCGCATAGACTAGGTCACGGGTTAGGATTAGAAGAACATGAATATCAAGACGTTTCAAGTGTAAACGAAAATACATTAGAAGCGGGCATGGTGATTACAATTGAACCTGGAATTTATGTACCCGGAATCGCAGGCGTACGTATCGAAGATGACATATTAGTTACTGAAAATGGCTACGAAATACTTACACATTATGAAAAATAAAAAGCTCGGCTGATTTTAATAATCAGCCGAGTTTATCTATCTTAAACTATTTATTAAGTGCATCTTCCACTGAAGTATATTCTAAATTAAATGCTTCAGCTACACCTTTATTTGTAACATGACCTTTATACGTATTTAAACCTAAAGAAAGTGCATGATTAGATTTGAAAGCTTCTCGATATCCTTTGTTAGCTAAGATTTGTGCAAACGGTAAAGTTGCATTATTTAAAGCTAATGTTGAAGTACGTGGAACTGCACCAGGCATATTCGCGACCGCATAATGTACAACGCCATGTTTTGTATATGTTGGATCATCATGAGTTGTGATTTTATCTGTTGTTTCGAAAATACCACCTTGGTCAATAGCGATATCTACAATCACAGAGCCACTTCTCATTTGCTTAATCATATCTTCAGTAACTAAGCTTGGTGCTTTAGCCCCTGGAATTAATACTGCACCGATAACTAAATCACTTTGTTTAACGTACATTTCTATATTTAGTGGATTGGACATAATCGTATGCACTCTTCCATTAAATAAGTCATCAAGTTCTTGTAAACGTTTAGGATTAACGTCAAGAATCGTAACATCTGCACCTAATCCTAAAGCAATTTTAGCAGCATTCGTACCTGCTTGACCCCCACCAATGATAGTGACTTTTCCTTTAGGAACACCAGGTACACCGCCTAGTAAAATACCCATACCGCCGTTAACTTTTTGTAAGAATTCAGCGCCAATTTGAGCTGACATTCTACCAGCAACTTCACTCATTGGTGATAATAGCGGTAATGATTTGTCAGGTAATTGAACCGTTTCATAAGCAATACCAATTACTTTATTATCTACTAAAGCTTGTGTTAATTTCTCTTCATTAGCTAAATGTAAATATGTGAAAAGAATTAACCCTTCTTTAAAGAATTGATATTCTGATTCTAATGGTTCTTTAACTTTGACTACCATATCAACATCCCAAATTTTAGATTGTTCTGATACAATCTCAGCACCAGCTTCTTTGTAGTCAACATCTTCAAAATATGAACCTAGTCCTGCGTTAGTTTCTACTAAAACTGTATGTCCTTGTTCGACGAGTGCATGTACACCACTTGGTGATAAACTCACTCTATTTTCGTTATTTTTTATCTCCTTAGGAATACCAATTTTCATTCCATCCACCTCCTATTACATCCTAACGCGAAAGCAATGAAAGCGCAATCAGAAAAAATACACAAAATTGTAATTATTAATAATTAAATATTCTGTAAATTGTGTTAAAATAAGGATAAGAAAGATGAAGGGGGCACTAGCGATGATTACTTATAAAAACATTTTAATCGCAGTCGATGGTTCACATGAAGCAGAATGGGCTTTTAATAAAGCTGTAGGAGTTGCTAAACGTAACGATGCTAAGTTGACAATTGTTAATGTCATCGATTCAAGAACTTACTCTTCTTATGAAGTCTATGATGCTCAGTTTACTGAGAAATCTAAACATTTCTCTGAAGAATTACTCAAAGGTTATAAAGAAGTGGCTTCAAACGCAGGTGTTAAAAATGTAGAAACACGCCTAGAATTTGGTTCACCAAAAGCAATTATACCTAAGAAATTAGCTCATGAAGTGGGTGCAGATTTAATTATGAGTGGTACGTCAGGATTAAATGCTGTAGAACGTTTTATTGTAGGTTCAGTTTCTGAAGCAATTGTACGTCATGCGCCATGTGATGTATTAGTCGTACGTACTGAAGAAATTCCTGAAGATTTCCAACCACAAGTTGCTACACCTAAACTACGCGAAAGATATCAAGATTAAGATTAAATATATTTCTTATTTTTATAAGAGTCAGTTAATAACTGGCTCTTATTATTTTTGAAAGACAATCTATTCAAAGCTGATCCATCATAGAAGATAACTATCGAACAATTTCCTCTATTTCAATCCTCTATTCAAAGCCATTTCCATTTATTAAATCATTGATTCACTTCTTAATATTAAAAACCGCATAATCTCCCCTATGAGGAAACGATGCGGTTCATTTTACATGCTTCTAAATTTTAAGCATCTTGTGCTTCAGTATTTTCATTTACTGTTTCATTTGACTCGTCTTTAAGACCACCATATTTAATCACATCTCGTGAAATCATAACTTCTTCATCTGTTGGCACGACAAGTACTTTAACAGGTGAGTGTGGATAGTTAATATAACCTTCCTCGCCATGTAAGCTTTCATTCTTCTTAGGATCCCAATAAACACCCATAAACTCTAAGCCTTCTAACACTTTGCCACGAATAATATGAGAGTTTTCTCCAATTCCAGCTGTAAATACAATCACATCTACGCCTTGCATTCTAGCTGCATATGAGCCAATATATTTATGAATTTTAGATGCAAACAAATCTAATGCGACACGTGCACGTTGACGACCATGTTTAGCTTCTTCTGTTAAATCACGTAAATCACTTGACGTACCTGTTAAACCAAGTAATCCCGACTCTTTATTTAAAATATTTAAAACTTCATCAGCTGTTTTGCCAGTCTTTTCCATAATAAAAGGAATTAATGCAGGGTCTAAATCACCTGAACGTGTACCCATCGTCACACCTGCTAGCGGTGTGAATCCCATAGAAGTATCAATGGACTCGCCACCATCAATCGCTGCAATTGAAGCACCATTACCAATATGGCATGAAATAATTCTCAAATCTTCTATTGGTTTACCTAAGATATCAGCTGCTCTTCTAGAGACATATTTATGACTTGTACCATGGAATCCATATTTACGAATACCATAATCTTCATAATAATGATATGGCAAGCTGTATAAATATGCTTGTTCAGGCATTGTTTGGTGGAATGAAGTATCGAATACTGCCACATGTGGAATGTTAGGCAATAATTTTTTAAATGCTCTAATCCCAATAAGATTCGCAGGATTATGTAGCGGTGCTAACTCACTTAATTCTTCAATTTGAGATTCTACTTCATCAGTTACAACGACTGATTTAGGGAATTTCTCCCCTCCATGTACAACTCGGTGACCTGTACCTTCAATCTCATTAATATCTTCAATCATGTTATGTTCTTTAAAGCTTTCTAACATAATATTAACTGCTTGTTCATGATCATTTATATCTCTAACATCAGTAAGCTTTTCCCCTTCAACAACAATCGTGAAAATAGAATCGCTTAAACCAATACGTTCAATAACGCCTTTGGTTACTAACTTTTCTTCCGGCATTCTAATTAACTGGAATTTCAAAGATGAACTACCAGCATTTACCGCCAAAATTAATTTTGACATAGGTCATTGTCCTCCATCATTTGTTTAGTTATTTTTTTCACATACACTATTTTATCATTAATACAGTTTGAATACTATATTGTTACAGATTAATTTTTTGTATGATTTGTGACCATCCATTGATTTAATTCTCTAATAAATCCTTGGAATTGTTGAGGATTTTTAAAATCAGGTATATTCGCTAAAAATACTTCAACTGGTTTAGTTTCTTGCGGTTGTTTTTTCTGAAGGATTAATATAGATTTACGTGCTTTTTCATTTTTAAACAGCGTCGTTGGTAAATTTAAAAATGCTTGCATTTCTGTCTCTGTTGCAATGAATTTTTCCAACTGTTTCACTTTATCTCCTGTGAAAATATCACTTGGAACAACTAAGAATGCGTAACCTGCCCCTTTTAACGCATTAATCGCTTGTTCAATGAGTAGATAATGTGAATAGCTATGCCCCTCTTCAAAACCAAGCTTCATTTCTTTACTTCTTTCGTCGACTGGATAATATCCAATTGGAAAATCACCAATCACTACGTCAGCTTCTTCTAAAGGTAAAGGCATGATTGCATCTTGAGGATAAACATCAAATGGTATTTCTAAAAAATTAGCCAAATGAACGCTTACACGTGATAAAACTGGGTCAACTTCTATTAAATGGTGCATAATTGTCGTATCAGAAAGCACTTCTTTAACAGATGCACTTAAATGACCAGCTCCACTTGCGATATCAACCACATGCATTTCTTCCTTATCTTGCATAAATCGTTGCACTAAAAAGCCAAGTATTAACCCAATTGAATCTGGCGTAATCTGATGATTAGCTTGGATATTTTCCTCTTGCATTAAACTTAAATATGCAAACTGAAAGGCTTTTCTTCTATCTTGTAATGTTGCCTGTTCGAGAAGATCTCTTTTATTTGTATAAATATCTTCCATAGCTAATCCTAAGTTTTCTATGAAACTTTGCCCGTTCTCTTCGTTTAAGGATTTTGCTTTTTCATCTAACGTATGGAATAAGCGTTCCATAATTGTATTTTTCTCAGTCATAAAAAAATCCTTTCTAATAAAAAGTGCCCATTCTTCATTCATAAGAGCGCATATACTTTTTTACTCTTTCTACTTCTCGAATAAGTATGGACACTTTGTTTTACACTGTCAATCATATCAATATAACTTAAATGTTGCGATAAGCCTCTAATGCTGCGTCAAAATCAGGGAAGTTTGTTCCTTCGCTAACAATTTCTTTATAAACCACTTTATTATTTTCATTTAATACAAAAACTGAACGTGCTAAAAGTCTTAATTCTTCCATTACTACACCAAAGTTTTTGCCAAATGATAAATCTTTGTGGTCACTCAACGTAATTACATTGTCTAAACCATTCGACGCACACCATCTCTTTTGCGCAAATGGTAAATCTACTGAAATTGTTAATACTACCCCATCTTCTTGAGATGCTTCTTCATTAAATTTACGCGTTTGTTGGTCACAAACACCTGTATCAATAGAAGGCACAACACTAATTAATTTCTTTTTCCCTTTATAGTTATCTAATGTAACTTGATTCAAACCATTGTCTAATACAGTAAAATTAGGAGCAGTCTCTCCTTCGTTTACTTGTTGTCCTAATAATGTAACAGGATTATTTTTAAATGTAACTGCAGTCATATTGATGACCTCCCATAAACTAAGTATTTAATATAATCATACGACAAAATTTACTGTTAATTCAATTTTTTAAAGTACAAGATTTAAAATTTTGAATAATACTTCTCACATAGCTCTAATTTTCATACAAATAAAAAGGTGGGCAATAAAAAAGAACTGATTTCAAGATTATTTAAAATCTCGATTTCAGTTCTAGCATCTAATGATTCATTAATTGTATTACATAATCATATACATTTTTTATAATAAGTACTGCGGTTACTACAATAAATAAAATTTTGACGTATCCTACACCCTTTTTCAAGGCAAAATGGGCTCCTAAATATGAACCAACAATCATACTCACTGCCATCAAAAGACCATATGCGTAGTTGACTTGTCCTAAGATAATAAAAAGCAATATTGCTCCACCATTTGAAGCAAAGTTCAAAACTTTAGCATTTCCAGCAGCGCTTAAAAAGTCAAAACCAAACATTAATAAAGCGAACAACATGAATGATCCAGTGCCTCCGCCTAAAAATCCATCATAAAAACCTAAAATTGAAAATAATATAACTAAGATAATTGCTTTACCAATAGTAAGTGAAGTAAAAGTTCTCACACTACCCCAGTCTTTTTTTAAAACGGTATAGATAATCACAAGTGTTAAAATGACGATAATGAGTGGCTTTAAAACCTCTGCAGGTAAATAAGTAGCAAGGATTGCCCCACCTCCTGAAGCAATAAATACAAATGGAAACAATTTCCCGACTACCTTTAAATCTACTTTACCTGAGCGTAAAAATTTATAAGCACTTGTTAGCGTGCTAAAAAAACTTGCGAATTTATTTGTGCCAAGCGCAACAGAAGGTGGCAACCCAACTGCAAGAAGTGCTGGTGTTGAAATTAATCCTCCGCCCCCAACGACTGAATCTATAAATGAAGCGATAAACCCAAAAAATATAATCATAAAAATTACTGAAAGATGCCAATCCATGATTTATTTCTCCCCTTAGTTATTCAAAAACGTTCACCTATGTTTAATAAATTTATTTTAAAATAAATCTTCAATTAATGCATCAGTAGATCGTTCTTTTTCACTTTTATAATTAGGGTCTATGGTTAATGTTTCAATATTGTCCACAGCTGTTTGAATCATGTCTTCAAAATCAAAGACGCTTTCATATTTTTCGACTTTATCAAAGTCTGGTTCAGTTACTGGATTCTTTGGTGTAAAGATTGTACAGCAATCTTCAAAAGGTTGAATAGACGTTTCAAATGTACCTATCTCTTTCGCTTTTTTAATAATGTCTTCTTTATCAAGTGTCAGTAAAGGTCTCAACACAGGTGTAGAAGTCACGTGGTTGATTGCGTACATACTTTTTAAAGTCTGACTAGCAACTTGACCTAGGTTCTCCCCATTTACAATCGCATGTGCGCCAATTTTATGCACGAAAGCATCTGCCACACGCATCATTATTCTTCGCGTCGATGTCATCGTATAACGTGGATGAACAACTTTATTGATTTGTTTCTGTAATTCAGTGAAAGGCACGATGTGTAGTTTGATAGGCCCCACACGTTCTGACAATATACGAGTCAATTCGATGACTTTATCTTTAGCTTTCTCGCTCGTAAACGGTGGACTGTGAAAATGAATTGCTTCAATAGTAACACCACGTTTCATGACTTCCATACCTGCTACAGGAGAATCTATGCCTCCACTTAACATAAGTAAAGTTTTGCCTCCAGTACCCACTGGTAGTCCTCCAGATCCAGGAATAATCTCTTCATAAATATAGACTGCGTCTAAACGTATCTCTACTTTAATTTCATGATCAGGACGTTTCACATTAACTGTTAAATCTTCAGTTTGACTCAATATCTTGCCCCCAACTTCACGCTGTAAAGTATACGTATCGAGTGGAAACGATTTATCAACACGTTTAACATCGATTTTAAACGTGGTGTCTTTCTCAAAACTTTGAGCTAGTTGAACTGCTGATTCATTGATTGCTTCTTCAGTTTTATCTGTTTTGATTACAGGACTAATGGACTTAATACCGTAAACTTTGGATAAACGTCGAATAATTTCATTCATATCGGCATTTTCATCTAATTCTACATACATGCGGTCACGTTTCCCTTTGACGTGATAGCCATCTAACGGGATTAACGCGCGTTTAACATTGTCTTTTAACTGATTAACAAACTTTTTACGGTTCGTTCCTTTTAACGTCAACTCACCATATCTTACGAGCAAATGATCGTAATGCATTACTTTAACAACTCCTTCACTTCTTCATATACCATTTTAAAAATATCTTTGAACGCCTGTATATCCGCTTCACTTGTTTGAGCACCTAATGAAATTCTGATGCTGCCTTCTATTCTTGAATCAGAAAGACCCATCGCTAATAACACTTCATTTAGCTTACCTCGTTTAGATGAACATGCACTCGTTGTTGAAACCATTACACCATGTTTTGAAAATGCATTCACAAGTACTTCACCTTTAACGCCTGGAAAGCCAATATTGATAATATGTGGCGCTCCATTTTCAGGAGAATTGATATAAACACCTTTAAAATCTTTTAAAAACGTCACAATAGCTTGATTGAACAATTTCAGCTTACGATTTGTCTCTTCTGTCCCCTGAACAGCTTGTTTAATCGCCTTAACCATAGAAATCGCCATCGGTAGATTGACCGTACCACTTCTTAAACCATACTCTTGTCCGCCGCCATGAATGACTGGTTCAATATTTTGTATATTTTTAATTAAGAGTAAACCTTGACCTTTTAAACCATTGAATTTATGTCCACTTAAACTCAAACTATCAATACCGTTGAAGTTCATTGGGATTTTACCTAATGCTTGCACGCCATCCACATGAAAATGCGCACGTGGATAATCTTTTAAAATGTCAGCAATGTCTTGAATCGGTTGTATTTGTCCCATGACATTATTCACATACATACAAGTCACAAGGCCAACTTTGTCACTCATTAAAGATTTCAAATGATCAATATCAATTGTGCCATCTTCTTTTACATTGATATATTTGAGTTTAAATCCCTGCTTCTCTTCTAAATATCTCATTACTTCAAGTACTGATGGATGCTCAAGCACTGAAGTGATAATTTCGTTTGCTGTTTCTTTTTTTCTATATGCAATGCCTTTAAGCGCCATATTGTTAGATTCTGTAGCACCACTCGTAAATATGATTTCATATTGATGCACTAAATCTAAAGTACGACTAATTTCTTCTTTAGCTTGTACTAATAATTTCTCTGCTTGTAATCCTGCTTGATGTGGACTATTCGGATTGAAGTATAATGTTTGGTTCACTTTTACAAATGAATCCACAACACTTTCATCAGCTTTAGTTGTGGCTGCATTGTCTAAATAAATCACTGATAACACTTCTCTTTCACATTAAATTCATTTATTTGAAAATGATTTTACACGCACAAATCATTCTTTTTAAAATTTGGATACTCAAGCATTATACTATTTTCTCGCAAAAATAAAAGAGAGTAAGACTGAAATCTTTTCTTCCAAGGAAGGATTTCACTGTCTTACCCTCTAATGAGTGATGATTATTCTTTAATGACTTGTTCTTCAATATGTTTAGTAATTCCAGGTTCTACACTTTCAAGTGCCTCTTCTGAAATTTCAATTGAGCGTTTGTAACGATTATTTTTGAATAAACGTTCCGCTTCATTAAGACTCTTATCAACACTATGATGATCTTTACGATATCTATTACCGTATTGAATTAATTTCTCAGCGTATACTGCATTGATTAATACATCATTTGCTTCATCTTCAAATGTATTCATTTGAATAACAATTTTAGCAACTTTATCTTTCAATTGTTTCACATGAATTGGACGTTCGCTAAATTGATTATTCACTTCACGTACTTCATTATCGATTTCATTCTTCATAATAATGAAACGTTCAGGTACACTCGTTAGATTTGAAGCTAATAAACGTCTGTATACTTCTTCTTTTTTAGATTGAACTCTTAATAAGTTGTCTTCTGCTTCCGCTTCATCTTCACGTAACTGAATAAGGTGATTTTGAAGCTTATCTTGCTTTTCATTAATGACTGAAACGTGGTCTTCAAGATATTGTAAATTATCTTGAACTTCACTGTATCGAACAGCTGATTTAGACATTTCTTTTAAAATGTCATCATATACTGAAATTAAGTTTTGAATTTCATTTTCAAACTGACGAACACTTTGTGCATCTGATTCATTAATGTAGTAATTTTCACGCACATATTCGATTTCTGTTTGAAGCGTGTAATTCATATCTTTCGCTTTAAATAAGTCGTCAGTAATCACATCTTTAGTTTCTTCGACTTCATTTTTAGCTTTAACTTCATGTTCGATAAGGTCGTACATTTCGTCTAACTTGTCGTTAATACTTTCAAGTTTGTCATTCGCTTGATCTAATTCTAAGCGACTAATCATAGGTTCTACGAAACTTAATTCTGTCTTAAGGCTTTGTACAGTTCCGTCTACTTTGACGTGATCTAAATCATAACCTTCAACTTTTAAGTCTCTACAACCATATTTCAAGTCTTGGAATTGACCAGGTAATTCTTTTTGCGTTTCACGAATAAGTTCTGGAATTTCTTCCATATAACCTTTTAGGTTTTCAATTTCATCATGTAACGCCGCGATATGATTGTGTGCTTGGACGTAGTTACCTTCGGATTTTAATGTTTCATACTCATTAAGTTTAGGCTCGAATTTTTCGATTTCCTTTTCCAATGGTTGAGCAGCTTCTCCGAATTGATGACGGTTAGCCAATACATCACGTTTCATTTCACGATGATCTACCTTACATTTCTCATATAAACCTTCATTATCCTTATGTAAAGTTAAGATTTCATCAACCTGAGTTACTTGATGATTATAATTATTCTCATATTGATCCATGAGTTCATTTGCATCATCAATTTCAGTTTGTGCTGCAGAAAATTTAAACTTGTCTAAAAGTTCTTCTGCATTTTGAATTTTTTCTTCAACGGGAGCTAAGTATTTATTTGTATTTTCTGTGTTGTCTTTTTTCATCGCATCATACTTAGTCTTTGTTTCACCTTTCAAGTTTAAATCATGCAATTTTCTAAGATTGTCATCAAAAGGTAGCTTTTCAATTTCATTTTTGCGCTCTTCAACTTTTCCAACTGAATTTCTCTTATTCGAGCGCATATAGAACAATATGCCTATAGCAATTAATATAATTACGAGTATTGCTAATATGATAAATAACACCATATACTTCTCCTCCTATTTTATCATCTCTTATTATAACGTAATTTCTCTTTTCATTAAATCAGAAAATGAATTAATTGCTAGATTATTTTCAAAACTTTATACTATTAAAAAATTCTTATGGAGAGGTGCGGTAACAATGAACGTGAAAGAAACAAATTATTCAATGGTAACAAAGCAGTTATCAAGCTTAATTGAAGGAGAAACAAATTTAATTGCGATACTTAGTAACACCTCTGCCCTACTTAATGATGCACTTGATCAAGTCAACTGGGTTGGTTTCTATTTAATAGAAGGAAATGAATTAATCTTAGGACCATTTCAAGGTCATCCGGCGTGTGTACATATTGCAATTGGTAAAGGCGTATGTGGCACTGCAGTTTCTGAAAATACAACACAACGTGTGAGTGATGTTCATCAATTTCCAGGACACATTGCATGTGATGCAAATAGTCAATCAGAAATTGTCGTTCCGGTACGTATTAATAATGAAGTGATTGGTGTTTTAGATATCGATGCACCAATTAAAGATAGATTTTCTCAAGAAGATCAAGATGGTTTGGAACAAATTGTTCATATTCTTGAAAAACAGTTAAGCCAATCGTAAAAAAGTATTGACACTTTTGAATAAACTGATACAATGAACTTTGTGTGAATTA
This sequence comes from Staphylococcus caprae, assembly GCF_002902725.1. Lineage (GTDB taxonomy): Bacteria > Bacillota > Bacilli > Staphylococcales > Staphylococcaceae > Staphylococcus > Staphylococcus caprae. Next base: position 56,174 of record NZ_PPRT01000008.1, on the reverse strand, counting down.
ACGAAAATAGCAGTTATATATTATCAAGCTCTATGTTGTTCCCGATGTGGACGTGTCACGTAACTGACGCTATAAGGTGAAGACACATAAAACAATATATCTCGATAAGCATATAACACTCTTTTTTGTTTATTCATAACAACAAAAAAGAAAAAGGAGGAGTCTTACATGGCTCGATTCAGAGGTTCAAACTGGAAAAAATCTCGTCGTTTAGGTATCTCTTTAAGCGGTACTGGTAAAGAATTAGAAAAACGCCCTTACGCTCCAGGACAACACGGTCCTAACCAACGTAAAAAATTATCAGAATATGGTTTACAATTACGTGAAAAACAAAAATTACGTTACTTATATGGAATGACTGAAAGACAATTCCGTAACACATTTGACATTGCTGGTAAGCAATACGGTGTACACGGTGAAAACTTCATGATTTTACTTGCTAGTCGTTTAGACGCAGTAGTTTACTCATTAGGTTTAGCACGTACACGTCGTCAAGCACGTCAATTAGTTAACCATGGTCACATTGAAGTAGATGGCGGTCGCGTTGATATCCCATCTTACTCATTAAAACCTGGTCAAGTGATTACAGTTCGTGAAAAATCACAAAACTTAAATATCATTAAAGAATCAGTTGAAATCAACAACTACGTACCAGAATATTTAGACTTCGATGCTGACAGCTTAAAAGGTACTTTCGTTCGCTTCCCAGAACGTAGCGAGTTACCAGCTGAAATCAATGAACAATTAATCGTTGAGTACTACTCAAGATAACCGATTACAAATTTTACCCCGGTTCCATTTTGGAATCGGGGCTTTTTAATGCCACTTCCTCAACGATTGAGGTTAGTGGCATTTATGCATAAGCTTTAGCTTAGGCGTTCCTTTCTTACGCCAGTTATGTAATTACTGGCTCTTAGTGCATGAGCGTCAGCTCATGTATACCTTTCAACGATTGAGGTTAGTGGCATTTATGCATAAGCTTCAGCTTAGGCGTTCCTTTCTTCAGCCAGTTATAAAATTATTGGCAAATATGCCACTGGTTCCTTCTTCTTATAGTTTAAAGATATCTTCTGGAATATCTGAAATCACACCATCCACCTCAACATCGATTAATTTCTTAACCGCTTTAGACTCATTAACCGTATAAGGTAACACCTTCAACATTTCCTCATGCGCATGTTTCATAAAACGTTTTGTCACTAATGCATAATTAGGATTCGCATAATCTGCGACTTTTGCAATTTCTTTAAAGTTAGGCAACTTATACCAATATTGTTTCTTACTCAATAACACACCTAACTCAAACTCTAAATTCATCTCAGCTAATTTTTTTACACAATCAAAGTCAAACGATTGAAGAATCACCTTATGCTTAGGCATGCCACGTTCTTTTAACTTCTTAACTATCATTTCTTCAATCCCAGGATATTGAGATGGTTTTTTAATTTCTAGAAGTAATGTTTTCGAAAAATGATCAACCAAGTCTAACACTTCATCAAGTGTTGGAATACGTTCACCTTTGAACTTATCCCCTCTATACGCTCCGAAATCAAATTCTCTCAATTCATCTAAAGTATAATCTATGACTTTCCCCTTACCATTCGAAGTTCGGTCTATCGTATCGTCATGAATTACAACAAGTTGTTTATCTTTAGTATAATGTACATCAATTTCTAACATATCAATATGAAACATCAGCGCATGTTTATAGGCGATCAGTGTATTTTCAGGATAATCTTCAGGCAAACCTCTATGCGCTACAATTTGAAAAGATTGTTTTGGACGTGTGATTTTCATGAAAGTCACCTTTCTTTTAATCTTTTTTAAATTACTCTAAACTTAAATTACCACATTCTCACAGGAGGTCAATCTATATGGTCAAGCACGATTTCAAAGTAGAAACAAAATGGCAAGGTGGGCGTGACAAAGTAGGAACTGTGAAAGGCGATATCATCGAATCACAAATTTCAATCCCCTCTTCTTTAGGAGGTAAAGGAATCGGAACAAATCCAGACGAAATGTTAGTATCAGCTGCATCGTCATGCTATATCATTTCACTTGCTGCTACTTTAGAAAGATCTGGTTATACCGATATTCAAATTCACCAGCAATCCATTGGTACAGCTTCCTTTGAAAATGGAAAATTCCAAATGGAATGTATTACTCATTATCCAGAAATACATGTGAATGAAGCTAATAAAGAGAACTTTGAAAAAAGATTATCTAAACTTTTAGAGATTGCAGATCGTAACTGTATGATTTCTAATTCTATAAGAAATAATGTAGAAGTTGATATCGAACCTACAATATTATAAATCGTAAGAGCTATTACATATTTAAAAATGTAAACGTTTTACAATAGTGATAGCTCTTTATTAGACTTTAAAATATTCAGAATATTTGCTAAAATAGAAAAATCTTACACAGTGGGAGGAATGTTTTATGCAGTATTATCAACCCTTATTATTAACTCCAGGTCCAACGCCAGTACCCGACTCAATTATGAGTGCAATTCAATTACCAATGGTCGGCCACCGCTCTAAAGACTTTGAAGACATAGCCGATGAGGCATTCAAAGGACTCAAACCTATTTTCGGAACTAAAAATGAAGTGCTCATCTTAACTTCAAGTGGTACAAGTGTTTTAGAAGCAAGCATGCTTAACATTGCTAATCCTGTAGATCACATTGTCATCATCGTATCTGGCGCATTTGGTAACAGATTTAAACAAATTGCTGAATCACACTTTAAAAATGTACATATTTATGATGTCACTTGGGGAGAAGCTGTTAAAGTTGATGAATTTATCAACTACTTAAAGGAATTAGATGTTAAGGTTTCAGCGGTATTCACACAATTTTGTGAGACATCTACAGGCGTTTTGCACCCTGTTCACGATTTAGGACATGCACTTAAAAAATATGACGATTCATTATATTTTGTAGTCGATGGCGTAAGTTGTATTGGTGCAGTTGAAGTCGATTTAACAAAGGATAAAATCGATGTCCTCGTATCAGGTAGCCAAAAAGCAATTATGCTACCTCCAGGGCTTGCGTTTGTTGCTTATAGCGATAGAGCTAAAGAACGTTTTGCTGAAGTCACTACACCAAGATTCTATCTCGATTTAAATAAATATCTTAATTCTCAAGAACAAAATTCTACGCCGTTTACACCTAATGTTGCTTTATTTAGAGGTGTGAATGCATACGTTGAATTAGTCAAACATGAAGGATTTAATCACGTCATTCAACGTCATTATACGATTCGTGATGCATTACGCACTGCCCTAACATCACTAGAATTAGAGTTACTCGTGAAGGATGATTCATACGCCTCTCCTACTGTGACATCCTTTGTGCCTAATAATAAGGAAGAACTAAGTTATATTAAAGATCAGCTCAAATCTCGTTTTAATATTACAATTGCGGGTGGTCAAGGTCATCTAAAAGGTCACATTTTACGTATTGGCCATATGGGAAAGGTCTCCCCTTTTGATATCCTCTCAGTTGTTTCAGCATTGGAAATTCTTTTAACAGAATTTAGAAAAGAAAATTATATTGGTAAAGGTATTGCTCAATTTATGGAGGTTATCAAAAATGCGTCATAAAATTTTAGTTTCAGATCCTATCTCAGAAGAAGGTTTAAAAAGTTTACTTGATCATGATGAATTTGAAGTGACTATTCAAACAGATTTATCCGAAGAAGAATTAGTCAATCAAATTGGTAGTTACGAAGGATTAATTGTACGTAGTCAAACTCAGGTGACAGAGAAAGTCATCCAAGCAGCATCTCAACTTAAAGTCATTGCTCGTGCAGGTGTTGGTGTAGACAATATTGATATTGATGCTGCCACTTTAAAGGGTATCTTGGTCATTAATGCACCTGACGGAAATACCATTTCAGCCACTGAACATTCTATTGCGATGATATTAGCAATGGCACGTAATATTCCTCAAGCGCATCAATCACTTCGTAATAAAGAATGGAATCGTAAAGCTTTTCGTGGTATAGAACTTTATGGTAAGACATTAGGTGTCATTGGTGCTGGACGTATCGGTTTAGGTGTTGCAAAACGCGCTCAAAGTTTCGGTATGAAGATTTTAGCATTTGACCCTTATTTGACCGAAGATAAAGCTAAATCATTAGATATTCAAAGTGCAACTGTAGATGAAATTGCTGAAAATGCAGATTTCGTTACTGTGCATACACCACTCACACCTAAAACACGTGGGATTATTGGTGAGGCATTTTTCAAAAAAGCAAAACCTAATTTACAAATTATCAATGTAGCTCGAGGTGGCATTATCGATGAAGAGGCACTGGTTAATGCATTAAATAATGGTTTGATAGACAGAGCTGCAATCGATGTATTTGAACATGAACCTCCTACTGATTCACCATTAATTGAACACGATAAAATCATTGTCACTCCACATTTAGGCGCATCAACTGTTGAGGCCCAAGAAAAAGTAGCAGTATCAGTCTCAGAAGAAATTGTAGACATATTAACAAAAGGAACCGTTGAACACGCTGTCAACGCCCCGAAAATGGACTTAAGTCATGTTGATGAAGCAATACAAGCTTATGTTGAATTAAGCACAACAATTGGTGAATTTGGTATTCAACTGTTAGAAGGTGCGCCAAGTGAAATTAAAATTACTTACGCTGGAGATTTAACAACAAGCGATACAAGCTTAATCACAAGAACAATTGTTTCAAGTGTGCTTAAAGAAGATTTAGGTAATCAAGTCAATATTATCAATGCGCTCGCATTACTCAACCAACAAGGTGTGACTTATAATATTGAAAAACAGAAAAAACACTCTGACTTCAGTAGCTATATTGAACTTGAATTAAAAAACGACAAAGACCAAATTAAAATCGGTGCTACAGTGTTAGCCGGTTTCGGTCCAAGAATCGTTCGTATTAACAACTTCTCACTTGATTTCAAACCAAATCAATATCAAATTGTGACATGTCATAAGGACAAACCTGGAATTGTAGGTCATACTGGTAATCTACTCGGTAATCATGGCATTAATATTGCTTCTATGACACTTGGTCGAAATGATGAAGGTGGAGAGGCACTCATGATTCTGTCTATTGATCAACAAGCCACTGATGAAGTTATTAAAATTTTAGAAGAATCAGGCGGATTTAATAAAATTATTAGTACAAAATTAACAATTTAATATAAAAACAAAGGCTACCGAACGCATTATCAACGTTTTGTAGCCTTTAGTTATCTATAATAAAATATTTCTTATTTTCGTTACGTCTTCAACGATATAATCTGCGCCGTACGCTTCAAGCTCTGGCTGTGCCTTATCTCCTTTTAGACCTGTGAGCGTACCAATAAATGTGGCACCGATCTTTTTAGCACTTAATAAATCTGCAAGCGAATCCCCTACGATAAATACTTCATCTTTATTCACAATATTTTCTTGATGCGTTACATATTCTTTATATTTATCTCTATCATTGCCTTTTAAAGTAGCAATGTAACTAAACGGATTAGGTTTACCTAATGGTTGATATTCCGGATAGTCCTCTTCAGCATCTAAAACTTCACTAGCTGTAACAATATGTTTATCATCAAAGTATGTTTTCAATCCTAGCGACTCGAATGGAATAATCGTCTCTGTTCGTGGACGTCCTGTAGCAATTGCTAAGTGATATCCTGCCTCTTTTAAGTGTTGTAACAAAAGTTGAATTTCTTCTTTAGGTTTAAGAATCACCTCTTCATAAATGAAGCCCTTCTTGAAATCATTTAATGCATATCCTTCTTCAACCTTATTAAATAATTCTTTCCCCAAGTACCATTCTTGATATGTATCTTTAGCCAGTTGCCATAAATTACTTTTCAATCTGAATAAAGCTGTATCTTTAATTTTTAATTCCTCTTTTGCATATGCTTCTAAATCTTCGTAAATGGCATCTTTTCCATTTCTAAAAGAATCAATAACTTTTAAAGGTCTTTCATAATCGATATCCGTATATATTAATTGTTTATTCATATCGAATAAGGTTTTTTCATCAAAAGCAGTTGAACTTAGAAACTCACGTCTAAGTGGTTTCTTTAATTGTTTAGCAATATCAATGAGATGGATACTAAACACAATAAACAACATATCCCAGTTTGAATTTAATCCTAGAGATTTCAATTGGTTTAATATTTTATCATTTTGGAAGACGCGGGAACGAATCTCCTGAATCTTAGCATCGTCTAAGTCATTTTCAAAATCTATGTATTCTCCACATCCTAGAAATGTGCCATAATTCGTTAATAACTCTTCCACTGTAATTGCTGAAACATCGAAACAACGTTCCTCACTTAAAAACACACCATCAACATCAAATAAAATGGACTTCATTATTCACACCTTGCCTTTCAGAAAATTCTGATACAACTTATATTACATGTTTAGTGATAAAAGGGCAAACCCCTTGCGGATTCGCCCTTTTAATTTTCAAATGATTTAAATCAGGTCACTATAAATGTCACACATGCATTTGCTTTTCGATTTCGTCTGCAACTTGTTGTACATGTGTACCTATGATTACTTGTGTTGAATGTTTACCATTTTTAGTAACACCTACAGCACCCGCGTTTTTAATTTTTTGTTCATCGATAATAGAATTATCATTTAACTCCATTCTGAGTCGAGTTGCACAGTTTGTTAAACTTGAAATATTTTCACTACCGCCGAGACCTTCTAAAATTTGTGAAGCAGTATGATAATATTTTCCTTTGGATTCTGAACGATTAGCAGAACCATTTTCAGCAGTAGCATTAGCCGTTGGATCTGCAAGTTCATTATCCCCTCGCCCAATTGTATTCAAGTTAAATACTTGAATGACCACTCTAAATATCACGTAGTATAACACGAAGAAAACGACGCCTTGTATAAGTAACATCCACGGTTTATTAGAAACTGGATTAACAAGTGACAAGACAAAGTCGATTAAACCAGCACTAAATGAGAAACCTGCTGTCCAGTGGAAAATAGCTGCTATAAATAGCGATAAACCTGTCAATGCAGCGTGAATCACAAAGAGAACCGGTGCAACGAACATGAAAGCAAATTCAATCGGTTCAGTGACTCCGACAAAGAATGCTGAAATAGAGCTTGCTAAGAACCAAGCATACACCTGTTTCTTCTGACTAGATTTCGCAGTATGATACATCGCAAGTGCAGCTGCAGGAATACCAAACATCATAACTGGGAAGAAACCAGCTTGATATCGACCAGTAACCCCTTTCACTGCATCTTTACCACTTTGGAATTTACCAATGTCATTGATACCTGCAGTGTCAAACCAGAAAACGTTATTTAAAGCATGATGTAAACCTGTTGGAATTAATAGACGATTGAAGAAACCATAGAGTAACGCTCCAAATGGTCCCATTCCTACAATCCATTTACCAAAAGTAACAATCGCATTAAATACGGGCGGCCAAACGAAGAGTAAAATAATCGCTAAGAATGTACAGAAAAATGCTGTCATAATTGGCACTAAACGTTTACCACTAAAGAATGACAATGCCACTGGTAATTCTGTTTCACTAAACTTGTTATAGCAATAGGCTGCAATAAGACCAATTAAAATCCCTACAAATACATTCCCATTTGTCATTTGCTCAAAAGCATTGTTGACATCTGTCGTTTTCACTTGTAATAAAGGTGCTAGTTTCTTAGGTGATAATACGACAGTAACAATGAAAAATCCTAAAGTCGCCGCTAACGCAACTGCACCATCGTTTTTCTTTGCCATACCTATCGCAACACCAATTGCAAATAATATCCCTAGTTGTTCAAGAATCGTTTCCCCTACACTTGTAAAGAACATCGCAACTTGAGGAAGTACTGACAATGCATTTAGCACATGTCCTATACCTACAATAATTGCTGCAGCAGGTAATACTGCAACAGGTAGCATTAATGACCTACCTAAATTTTGAAAAAATTTGTACATAAACTTCATCCCTTTTATATGATTTAACAACTGTAATCAATAAGTTTGTCTATTAAGTAAAATTAATGAATCAGACTGATAGAAAATCTTATGAATCGAGTATTCGCATTTGCATAACGCGATGTATCAATGTCTTCACTTTCTCTATAAAAGTATTTCTCTACAGACTGAATTAAGCATTATCTTAAACCTTTATGTAATAGTAATTAATTTCACTTAATTAATTTACCATAAAATAAGACTTTATACAGGCTATATTTTTAAATAATTATAACTATTTCGTGAGTTTATGGCTTTTCCATGAAAACGCTTCATTTATAAGCCAAAATTTAAGAACGTCAATCACATTTAAATTGACGTTCCTTTTCATTGCTTATTTAAGGTTAAAAATTTAACTTTATAATCGTTCAGCAATCGTGTTTAATTCTTTTTGTAATTGTGCTGTTCGTTTTTCGATTTCTTTAGTTAGATAATCTACTTTTTCATTTCGTTTTAAATCTTTTGGAATATCGCTTGTATCAATAGGTTCACCAATTTTTATCATAGCTTGACCTGTAATTAAACCATGAATTTTCTTAGGTCCGACGTACGCTGCTGGTAAAATTGGTGCTTTACCTAACATTGCAATTGTAGCTGCGCCACGTTTCAATGGTGCGCCTTCAACAGAAGTACGATGACCAGTTGGGAAGATTCCAACCGTTTTATGTTCTTTAAGTAAGTTGATTGGACGTTTCAAAGTGCTTGGTCCTGGATTCTCTCTATCAACTGGGAACGCATTTAAAGAACTTAGGAATTTGCCACCCCATTTATTACTAAATAGCTCTTTTTTAGCCATATAGTGAATTTGGTTTGGTAATAATGCCATACCCAACATGATCACTTCGTTATAACTTTCATGTGTACATGTCACTACGTATTTACTATCTTTCGGGATATTTTCTTTTCCGATTACATATAATGATTTAGCCATTTTAACTAATATAACGTCTAAAATTTTACTAATAATGCCGTACATTATGTCACCTGCTTCTAGATTTTGTTTTTTAACATATAAATTTTATCATTTCCCACAATCGAGAACAATAGAACGTATCCTATACGCGATTAAAGTTTTATTTTTAAAAATGGATATATTTTAAGATACATCTAAAGTCTGATAGTGGTTTACTAGCAAAATTTAATAAAAAAATACATAATTATATATAAGAGAATATTATTTGGAGGTTAAATATGTCAGATCAAACTCAACATTATCAGTCTTATGATAATCATCCCCAACCACCACGTCATAGAAGACCACGATTTCCATGGTTTAAGACGATACTCGTCGCACTCATCGCCGGTATTATAGGTGCGTTACTTGTATTAGGTATCGGAAAGGTACTCAATCATACCGTACTTAACAAAGATGGCTCATCCGTACAAGAAGTAACAAATAGTAAAGGTGGCAATCAACTGGATGGGAAAAGTGATAAGTATAAATCTGTCCACGATATGATTAAAGACGTGTCACCTGCCATTGTTGGTGTTATCAATATGCAGAAATCTTCAAGTTTAGATGACTTATTAAAAGGTAAATCCTCAAAACCTGAAGAAGCTGGGATCGGTTCAGGTGTTATTTATCAAATTAGCAATGGTTCTGCTTATATCGTCACGAATAACCATGTCGTTGATGGTGCATCAGAAATAAAAGTACAATTACATAACTCAAAACAAGTCAAAGCGAAATTAATTGGTAAAGATGCCCTTACGGATATCGCCGTGCTAAAAATTGATGATACTAAAGGAATCAAATCTATCAAGTTTGCTAATTCGTCGAAAGTTCAAACTGGAGATAGCGTCTTTGCAATGGGTAATCCACTAGGACTCGAATTTGCAAACTCTGTAACTTCAGGCATTATTTCAGCGAGTGAACGTACGATTGATGCGAATACGACAGCTGGTAACACTAAAGTGAATGTACTACAAACAGACGCAGCCATTAACCCAGGTAACTCTGGTGGTGCTTTAGTTGATATCAACGGTAATCTTGTAGGAATCAACTCAATGAAAATTGCTTCTGAACAAGTTGAAGGCATCGGCTTCGCTATTCCAAGTAACGAAGTGAAAGTGACCATTGAACAACTTGTTAAACACGGTAAAATCGAACGCCCTTCTATCGGTATCGGATTAATTAACTTGAGTGAAATTCCAGAATCATATCGTAAGGAACTTCATACGACTAGAGATTCAGGCATCTATGTTGCTAAAGCCGATAGCGGTAACGCAGTGAAGAAAGGCGATATTATTACGAAGATTGATGGTAAGAATGTGAAAGATGACACTGATTTAAGATCTTATCTCTATGAAAATAAAAAACCAGGTGAATCAATTACATTAACAGTGATTAGAGATGGTAAAACTAAAGATATTGATGTCAAACTGAAAAAACAAGAAAGCACATCTTCATCCGCTCAATCACAAAGCCAATTCGCACAATAAATTTTGTTTAACAAATTAAAGAAAGTACCTTATTTATAAGGATATATCATTAAAATGACAATCTAATACAATGCCTTGAATAAGGTATTGAATATAGATATAGCAGTAAAATGATTTCAATTAGGAATCATCTTACTGCTATTATTTTTGGGAATTTATGATTCAATTTGGTTAGCTTTATGTGTAAGAAATAACGCAGGTAACACGATAAGCAATAATGCAACCACAGAAACTAAGAAACCTGCATGATAAGCTTTTAAACTTTGAAAAATTGATGGATGATTGAATGCTAACATGGATGCTACTACGGTTGCGATGATTGCAGTACCTAGGCTAGAACCAATATTTTCAATCATATTGATACCTACACCTGCTTCAGCAATTTGCTTTTCATCAAGTCCTTGATATGCATCGCTTGTAAGACCAAGGTTGATCCCACCAACGCTACACCCTCTTATAAAGAGTATGATAGACAACCACACGATATGTGTATGATCTGACACGAACATCAACGGAATCGTTCCAAACATGGCTATTGCAATACTCACGATGACAACATACTTCGCTCCGATTTGGTCAATCATTTTCCCGATATAAGGTCGCGTGATTAACATACCTAGACCCTGAGGTATTAAAGCTAAAGCAGCTTCAATCGCAGTGTAGTGTTTAAAGTTCTGAAAGAATAATGGAATAATCAGCATTGGGCCCATAATACCTATATTAGCAAGTAATAATCCGATAGATGATGCAGCATAGTTCTTCTGCTTAAATAATGTGATCGGTAGAACTGTACGATAATGTCTCATACGATTATAAATGCAATATGCAATCATTAAAACTATTCCTATGATGATATACATCATCGGTTGCATTGCAAAGAATGTCCCATAATCGGACGCTTTCGTTACGCCGTATATGATGCTCACACTCGTAAGTGATAACAATATAATGCCAAGGACATCTAGCTTACTCTCTTTGTTAAAAGGCTTAAATTGAGGCACGTATTTATTCATCAACGGTACTGCAATGATAACGATAAAAATATTAATAAAAAATATCCATCGCCAGTTTGCAAAATGAATAATAAATCCTCCGAGTACAGGTCCTAAAATCGGACCAAAAATCATAGGCGTACTTACCACAGCCATAACCTTACCTATATGGTCTTGACCTGCAGTCTTTACAAGTAAGGTAAACATGAGAGTGGTGATAATCCCTGCACTAAAACCTTGTAAAATTCTAAAAATATTAAATACGGTGATATCCCAGCTCACACCAGCGAGTATCGACGTAAAGCCAAAAGCAATCATTGCTAATATAAACACTTTCTTACCATTAAATTGATTCATCAACCAACCAGAAAATGGTACAGCAATGGCAAGTGCTAAAACGTAACCGGTAATTCCCCACTGAACAACGTCTAGGGAACTATTAAATGTATGATTAAGTTGCTTAATTGCGATATTTATCATAGTTGAATCTAACATTGGAGCGATGGCACCTAATGCAATGGCCCACGCTGCGGTCATTACTTCTTTAGATACGCCGTTAGATTGTGAACGAGATGCTGACATAAAGACTCTCCTTTATCTAAATTGTTTCTTCGTCAACAAAATATACACGCGTTTTGTTTCCCTGTCAACAAAATTATCGTAAAAAATTAAGGATACCCTCATTTCTTTCGTCACAAGAATTTGAGCATCCTTATATTTAATGTAATAGACCTTGATCTTTTATTTCTTGATCAAGATGTGCATTATACTTTTCTACAAATTGCATCATTGTTTTAAATTCTTCATCTGTAATGTTGTCAAACACTTCTTGGTCTCTACGTTGAAATTCCTTATGTAGGTCTTCATGTATTTGATAGATTTCTGTACCCGCTTCCGTCAACCTAAAGTATACTTCTTTCTTATTATCAGGATTCTTATAACTTTCAATTAAACCTCTTTGTTCAAGTCGTTTAGTCAATTTACTAACGGCACCACGCGTCATAAATAACGCTTCCGTCAATCGTCTCACGTTAGGTTCATTTAATTCTTGAATCGCTTCAATACAATGCACTTCACTTGGCTTATTCCCTTTAAGCGCTTCTTCCATTTTCCCTTTATTCAACCACGCAATTTTGTTAAATATGTCACGGAAATTTTTCATTATCGCTTGTTCTTTATTCATACAACTCACCCCTTACCTTTTTGAAAATAAACCTCCCAACCACACGAGATGATTAGGAGGCTCCAAATAGACTGATACGTCTTATTGATAATTTACCATGAAATATTTTTTCTTACCACGACGAATAATCGTAAATTCATTGTCTATTTTATCTTCATTGCTGAATTCATAATCAACTGACTGTTGACGTTCACCATTGATATAAATCGCACCGTTATTCACATCTTCGCGTGCTTGACGTTTAGAAGAAGCAATACCTGTTTCGATTAACGCTTCAATAATATTTGTTGTTTCAGAAGATAATGTAACTTGTGGTACATCTTTAAATCCTTCTTTTAATTCTTTACCAGATAATGATTTTAAATCACCGCTAAATAAAGCTTTAGAAATTCGAATCGCATCATTTAACGCTTCTTCACCATGAATAAATTTCGTTACATTTTCAGCTAAAGCTTTCTGAGCTTCACGTAAATGAGGTGCTTCCTCTTTAGATTGCTCTAAACGATCTATCTCTTCTTTATCTAAGAACGTAAAGTATTTCAAGAACTTAATAACATCTTCATCAGATTGATTAATCCAGAATTGATAGAATTCATATGGACTCGTTTTCTCAGGGTCTAACCAAACTGCACCTGATTCTGATTTACCGAATTTCTTACCATCTGATTTAGTGACTAATGGAATTGTTAAACCAAATGCTTCAGTTTGACCATACATACGGCGCATTAACTCAATACCACTAGTGATATTACCCCATTGATCTGAACCGCCAACTTGGATTTTACAGTTTAATTCACGATTTAAATGACCGAAATCAATCGCTTGTAAAATCGTATATGTGAATTCAGTATAAGAGATTCCATGTTCTAAACGTGTTTGAATAGAGTCCTTTCCTAACATGTAATTGACTCCAACATGTTTACCATAATCTCGTAAGAAGCTAATTAATGAAATTTGGCCTAACCAATCTTTGTTATTAACTAAAACTGCACCTTTATCAGTCCCAAATTCAAATAAACGATGCATTTGTTTAGATAATCCTTGAACATTTGCTTCTACTTGTTCTTCAGTTTGAAGTACACGTTCTTCAGATTTACCTGATGGATCCCCAATCATTCCAGTTCCCCCACCGATAAGTACGATAGGACGGTGACCGTGTTCTTGGAAACGTCTCAACGTTAAGAATGGTAATAAATGCCCAATGTGTAAACTATCCGCTGTAGGATCAGCACCACAATACAATGTCACTTGTTCTTTATTTAATAAATCTTCAATGCCTTGTTCATCTGTTTGTTGATAAATTAAGCCTCTCCACTTTAAATCATCAATTAATGCGTTCGTCATTACTTACATCCTCCTTAATCATTGTTCTATATCATGTCTGTTTTGAAAAGTCATTCATTCACAGGTACCTTTGTATCATTGTGGTATAGAGATTTCATTTTCCAAAGCATAGTTATTGGAATAGTTAAAATGCCTAAAAAAAATTCATTCACAAAATAAAAAGCCCCTACATCATGAAATGTAAGGGCGCAATTGCACGGTACCACCATACTTAATCGAGTGTAATGATACACTCGGATTACTTTATTAATGAGACGTTCATTAATGAAACGTTGAATAACATGATAGAGGTGTATTCACATTAAAGCAATTGTTAGTTCACAGCCACCACTAACTCTCTAAAATATCCCTTAAATGTTACTTCTCCTCGTATTCAAAATATATCGAATTGAATTTAATTATAGATAACATTATTTTAAAAGTCAACTTCATGAATATGGTATACTATATCTAAATTTAGGAGGTATGCGATGCGTCACAATAAAAGTATTCCACAAACAACAGATAAATACGTGCAATTTGAACGCATTTATAAGAAAATTAAACACGTTTGCGTTGGCATATTCCTAGTTATACTTTCCATTAGTATTCTATTGTTGATGGGATTCATCTTGTACTTCCACCATCTCACATCTGAGGCATCCTCTATAAGTAATAGTGAATTGAAGCAGAAAGTACTTCATATTCCAGGGGACGAACTTATCAATCATCGTAATAATCATATTCTTGAAGAATATGATCATTCTCAAAATACATTAATTGTGGGTCCTAAGCATGTCAATCCAAATGTGATTCATGCGCTTACGTCCTCAGAGGACACTCTTTTCTATAAACATAACGGTATATTACCTAAAGCACTGATGAGAGCAATGTTTCAAGATATCGTTGATGCTCATGAAACATCTGGCGGTAGTACCATCACACAACAACTCATCAAGAATCAAGTTCTAACGAATAAGAAAACTTACAGTCGTAAAGCAAATGAAATCATATTAGCGATGAAACTTGAAAAAATTCTATCAAAGAATGAAATTATTTATACGTATTTGAATATCGTTCCATTTGGTCATGATTATAATGGTGCGAATATCACGGGTATATCTTCTGCTTCTTTCAGTTTATTCGGCATACCACCTAAAGAATTAAATATCGCTCAATCAGCGTACTTAATAGGATTATTACAAAGTCCTTATGGCTATACGCCGTATGATGATAATGGAAATTTAAAAAGTAATGAAGAATTTAAATATAGTATTCAACGCCAACACTATGTTCTTAAACGAATGTTAGTCGAAGGAAAAATTTCAAAAAAACAATATATTCGAGCAAAAAAATACCATATCAAAGCACACCTACTAACACATCCACAACAAGATGCATCATAATCGATAATTATATTATTAAAGGCTCTAGCGGAAATCACCCATTCGCTAGAGCCTTTTATCATGATAGTTGCTTTTTTATAAATTAGAATAATCCTATCGCATGTCCGTCATCTGTAACATCCATGTTAAGTGCAGCAGGTTTCTTAGGTAAACCAGGCATAGTCATAATTGCACCAGTTAATGCGACAATAAATCCTGCGCCTGTTTTCGCTTCTAATTCTCGAATCGTAATTTCAAAGTCTGATGGCGCTCCTAAAGCTGTTTGATCATCACTAAATGAATATTGTGTTTTAGCCATACAAACAGGATAGTTATCCCATCCATTTTCTTTGAATTGTTTTAACTGTTTTTGCGCTTTATTACTAAATGTAACTTTTGAACCACCATAAATTTCTTTTACAATTGTTTCAATTTTAGCTTCAAGAGGTTGTTCTAATTCGTACAAGTGCTTAAATGTTTGTGGTTGATCGATGACTTCTAAAACTTGGTTTGCTAAATCGATGCCACCTTTACCACCTTTTTCCCATACTTCAGTTAAAGCAATGCGTACACCATTTTCTTTCGCCCATTGCTTAACAAATTCAGTTTCTGCCTCAGTATCATGAATAAATGCATTGAGTGCGACAACGGGTTCTAAACCATATTTCTTCACATTATTGACATGACGTTCAAGGTTAACAATACCTGACTTAATTGCTTCAACATTTTCCTCTTTAAGATTATCCTTAGCTACACCGCCATGCATTTTGAGCGCACGAATAGTTGCAACAACAACGACTGCAGATGGTTCAAAGCCTGCTTCACGTGCTTTGATATTGATGAACTTTTCAGCACCTAAATCTGAACCGAAACCTGCTTCAGTTACTACGATATCAGCTAAATCTCTAGCAGTTTCAGTTGCTAAAATAGAATTACAACCATGCGCAATATTAGCAAATGGTCCACCATGAACGAGTGCTGGCGTTCCTTCAATCGTTTGTACTAAGTTAGGTTTAATTGCGTCTTTAAGAATCATCGCAAGTGCGCCTTCAACTTTTAAATCTGCTACTGTGATTGGACGACGGTCTCTTGTGTAACCAATCGTAATACGACTAATCTTGTCCTTTAAGTCTTTAATGCTACGACTTAAACATAAAATAGCCATGATTTCTGATGCAACCGTAATGTTGAAACCATCTTCTCTAGGTACACCATTCGTAGGACCACCTAATCCAACGTTGACATGACGTAGCGCACGATCATTCATGTCTAACACACGCTTCCATTCAATTCGACGTTGATCAATGCCCAGTTCGTTACCTTGATGTAAATGGTTATCGATAAACGCTGATAACGCATTATTAGCAGTCGTAATCGCATGAAAATCGCCATTGAAATGTAAATTAATATCTTCCATTGGTAATACCTGTGCATAACCGCCACCTGTTGCGCCACCTTTAATACCAAATGTAGGACCAAGCGCTGGTTCACGTAAAGCAACCATGACATTATGATTCAGTTCATTTAGTGCATCGGACAAGCCAACTGTTACAGTCGATTTCCCTTCTCCTGCAGGTGTTGGACTCATCGCAGTTACTAATACCACTTTACCTTTATTTTCTTTAGGCTTAATCTGATTAATATCAATTTTAGCTTTATAATGTCCATATTGTTCGAGTGCATCAGCAGAGATGCCTGCTTTTTTAGCAATTTCTCCAATTGGTCTTATTTCTGATTGATTCGCAATGTCTAAATCTGATAAATGTGCCAAATTATTCAACCCCTTGAAATTTTTATCAATGAATCTTAAATCATGCATGCTTATTTATACTACTTATATGATTTATGATAACCGACTCAATTTTGATTGTCGAATAATTATAATAAATATTTATATAATGTTCGTTCTTAATAATTATTTTAATTTAATAACAATATGGTGGAGCTCCATTGTCTAAAGAATAGCTAGGATCAAGATAAACGTGTTACAAGTTTTCTTTCAATTCAAATATCTTCTATCAAAATATTAAAAGAAGCTGAGATATTAAATGATATCCCAACCTCCCATACTTATATTTAATCTTCCATTGTACTTAAATCGCCAGCGTCCAAATTTAATTCCCATGCTTTAAGTACACGTCTCATAATTTTACCTGAACGTGTTTTTGGTAATTTATCTTTAAATTCAATTTCACGCGGCGCTGCATGTGCAGACAAACCTTCTTTTACGTATTTACGGATGTCCTCTTTCAATTCTTCTGTTGGTTCATATCCTTGTCTTAAAGAAACAAAAGCTTTAATAATTTCTCCTCGTACTGGATCCGGTTTACCAATTACACCTGCTTCAGCTACCGCTTCATGTTCAACAAGTTTTGATTCAACTTCAAATGGACCCACACGTTCGCCAGCTGTCATAATGACATCATCAACACGACCTTGGAACCAATAGTATCCATCCTCGTCTTTATAAGCAGAATCTCCTGAAACGTACCAATCACCGATAAAGTATGAGTAATACTTTTCAGGGTTATTCCAAATCTCGTACATCATTGAAGGCCAACCTTTCTTAATCGCCAAGTTACCCATACGATTAGGTGGCAATTCATTACCTTCATCATCAATAATGGCTGCTTCAATGCCTGGAAGTGGCTTACCCATTGAACCAAGTTTAATATCCATTGACGGATAATTAACAATCATATGTCCACCTGTTTCAGTCATCCACCACGTATCTAAGACACGTTTACCATAAACATCTTTAGCCCACTTAATCACTTCTGGATTGAGAGGTTCTCCTACAGACAAGATTGAACGTACTGAAGATAAATCATATTTCTCAACAATATCGTCTCCAGCACTCATCAGCATACGTAAAGCAGTTGGCGCAGTATACCAAACTGTAACTTTAAATTCTTGCAACATACTGTACCAAGCTTCTGGTGAGAAGCGACCGCCTGCAATACAATTTGTGACACCATTGAGCCAAGGCGCGAATACACCATAAGATGTACCCGTAACCCAACCTGGATCAGCAGTACACCAATAGATGTCATCATCTTTTAAATCTAATACGTATTTTCCTGAAATATAATGAAGTAACATGGCCTTTTGAACATGTAAGACACCTTTAGGTTGACCTGTTGAGCCAGATGTATAATGAAGAATCAGACCATCATCAGGTTCTAACCATTCGATATCAAATTGATCACTTGCTTCATCCATCTCTTTATTAAAGTCAATATATTCACTGTCAACATCTTGGTCCACGACAATAATCGTTTCTAGATTTGGCAATTTATCTTTTGGAATGCGAGGCAATAACGCTTTATTCGTAATCACCACTTTAGCTTCACTATTTTCGAGTCGATCTGCGACTGCTTTCTCCATAAATGCTTCAAATAATGGACCCACAATTGCCCCAATTTTTAAGATGCCTAAGAAAGCAAAGTATAATTCTGGTGTACGAGACATAAAGATAAAGACACGATCCCCTTTTTTAACTTGTGCCTTATCTTTAAGTATATTCGCCGCTCTATTAGACAACTGCTTTAAATCATTATAAGTATAAGATTCTTTTCGCTTCTCATCTTTATAATTGAGAGCTATTTTATCTCCTTTTCCGCTATCTACATGTCGATCGATACATTCATAAGCCATATTCATTTTTCCAGTTTCATACCAAGAAAATGACTTTTCAACTTCCTCCCAATTGAATTCTTGATAAGCTTTTGCGTAATTATCTAAGTTATATTGTCCTGGTTCACTTTGATAAAGTTCAACTTTCATTGTAAATCCCCCTTTGTAAATGAAATCGCTTTCTTTAAAAGTTATTATACATATAATTTTCACATTATTCAAAATTTTTCGTGTAGTATTTAGTAATTAATTGTCTAATTACAACCACTTTTTATATAATAAGTATAAGTATCAGCGGCGTTACATTAGGAGATGATATCTTGAGACATGTTAAAACCTATGTTACTAAGAATATGTTAATCAATGGTGAGAATTTCATTATCGAAGGGCCTGTTTCATATACATTTTTGAAAACGCTTACTTTCGATGAACAACTCGATTCATTTCGTCTACCTCAAGATCAATATGAAGCATTATTAGAGATTACTGAATTACCAGAAGGACGTGTTTATGTAGTTAGACAGCGTAATCATCTTATTGGATATGTTACCTATCACTACCCTGATGAATTCGAAAGATGGTCAAAAGGCCACTTACCTTATCTGATTGAATTAGGTGCCATTGAAATCAGTCCAAAATACAGACACTTTCACTTAGGTGGCGAACTTATTGCTACAAGCTTATCCTCTGATGAATTTGAAGATTATATTGTGCTGACGACTGAATATTATTGGCACTGGGACTTAGATAACGCTCAACTTGATGTGTTTGAATATAAGAAACTGATGCAGAAATTAATGGCTAAAGGTGGTCTTGAAATCTTTGCTACTGATGATCCAGAAATTACAAGTCACCCTGCTAATTGTTTGATGGCTCGTATTGGTAAACGTATTAGCCTTGATCAACAACAAGCTTTTGATGATATTAGATATAAGAATAAATTCTTCTTTTAAGTTCTGAATTATAGTTTGTAGTTACTTTTTAAAAGGGATGGGATAAACATATCATTCAGGAAAATGAATTGTGCTGTCCCACGCCCTACTTAGAAAATTTAATAAAAATGTTGATAAGGGGGTGACATGATGCAAAATAAAAACATAAAAACGGGATATGTTTATTCAGATGAAATTTTAAAATATCGGTTCAATAACGAACACCCATTCAATCAAATGCGTCTTAAGTTAACAACGGAACTCTTAAAAGAAGCAAAATTTCTTAAGCCTGAACATATCATCAAACCAAGAATAGCAACAGATGATGAGTTAGCACTTATTCATAAATATGATTACATTCAAGCTATTCGTCACGCTTCACATGGGATTTTAAGTGAAGAAGAAGCTAAAAAATATGGACTAAACAGTGAGGACACCGTGCAATTTAGACATATGCATCGACATAGTGCCCGTATTGTAGGAGGCGCCCTTAATTTAGCGGACCGATTGATGGATGGCTCTTTGGATAATGGTTGTCATTTAGGCGGTGGACTTCATCATGCTCAATCTGGTCGGGCTAATGGCTTTTGTATTTATAATGATGTAGCGATTACAGCAAAATATTTAGTTGAACGCTACAATCAACGTGTAATGATTATTGATACTGATGCACATCATGGCGATGGCACACAGTGGAGCTTTTATACAGATAATCAAATTATGACTTATTCTATTCATGAAACAGGCAAGTTTCTTTTCCCAGGTTCTGGACATTATACTGAACGTGGTGAAGATCTCGGTTATGGTTATACAGTCAATGTGCCATTAGAGCCCTATACAGAAGATGACTCATATTTAGACGTATTTAAAGAAACTGTGGAACCAGTTATAGCAGCTTTTAAACCGGACATCATTTTAAGTGTGCATGGGGTAGATATCCATTATAGAGATCCTTTAACACATATCAGTTGTACGTTAAGCACGCTCTATACGATTCCCTACATCATACAAGATTTAGCAGCTCGTTATTGTCATCATAAAGTAATCATGTTTGGCGGCGGTGGTTATAATATATGGAGAGTTGTACCTCGTGCTTGGAGTCACGTCTTTCTCAGTTTAATCGGTGAACCCATTCAACAAGGTTACCTCCCTCTGAGCTGGATTAATAAATGGAAATTATATAGCCCTGTTCAACTCCCTAAACGCTGGGAAGACCGACTAAATGATTATACTTACATTCCTAGAACTAAAGAAATTTCTGAAAAGAATGCTCGAATAGCAAAGCAAGTCTCCAGTTGGTACGCACATTATAAAGATGAAAAGTAAATTGTCAGTCGAGTCGAACCATTAAAGGCATAAAAAAGCGGATGCGTGTTGAGTGAAAAGTAGTTATACCTCAAATCATGCATCCGTTTTAACATATATTTAATTCATCTTATCGTGAGCCTGAGCTCATCGGCGATAGTTTATTTCGTAGTGCCACGATATTCTATTCTATGTGGAAGAATCACATTTGGCTCTTCAATATCTTCTTCGTTCATATATTTCGTTAATAATCTCATGCCTACTGCACCGATATCATATAAAGGTTGGATGACACTTGATAATTGAGGACGAACCATTTCAACAAGGCGTGTATTGTTGAAGCTGACAATTTGTAAATCCTCAGGTACTTTCACACCAGCATCTAATGCACTGTGTAAAATACCTATTGCTTGTTCGTCACTAATTGAAAGTATTGCGTCTGGCATATTATCTTGTAATCTTTCAAATGCTTTAATGCCCTCTTTATAACTTTCTTTCCCAGAGAAATGAAGTGCTTCATCCAATTCTAGTTGATGTTGGTCAAGAACTTTAGTTAATCCTTGTAACACATCGTCTTGTGCTTTTTTAGAATAATCCCCACCTACAAGAGCAAATTTTTTAGCACCTTGTTCAAACATATGTTGTGCTGCTTCCTCTGCTGCTTGTTTGAAATCAATGTTCACTGAAGCGATGTGGTCATCTTTACCATTTGTGCCTGAAACGACAACAGGAACTGATGATTGATTAATTAATTCTTTAATTTCTTCTGAAATCGTACCACCAAGGAAAATAATACCATCTACTTGTTTACTTAATAGATTATTGAATATTTCTTTTTCTTTCTCAGGATCATTATCTGAGTTAGAAATAATTGAATGATATTTATACATTGTAGCGATATCTTCTAAACCACGGGCAAGTTGTGAATAATACACATTTGAAATGTCAGGTATAATCACTCCTACAGTAGTTGTACGTTTACTTGCAAGTCCTCTAGCAACGGCATTAGGTCTGTAGTTTAATTTTTTAATCACTTCATTGACTTTATTTCGAGTTTCGGGCTTAACGTTTTGATTGCCATTTACTACTCGTGAAACAGTTGCCATCGACACACGTGCTTCTCTTGCAACATCATAAATTGTTACAGTCATAATTATCCTCCTTGTAAGCGTTTTATTAGCTATTATATCGTGCTTTCATATCATTTTCAAAGTTTATCATATTTAAAACGTTTGCGAAATCATTTTGTTCTTTTGTCACATTTCTGTCAGAAAGAGCGTGTACAATTCGTTAGTTTTTGTGTATTTCTATTTTAAAAATTTTATATTTCTATCAATAGTATTTCTAATAAATAGAAATTCCCTAAAAAATAAAAAG
Source organism: Staphylococcus caprae (assembly GCF_002902725.1). GTDB lineage: Bacteria > Bacillota > Bacilli > Staphylococcales > Staphylococcaceae > Staphylococcus > Staphylococcus caprae. Next base: position 33,584 of record NZ_PPRT01000008.1, on the reverse strand, counting down.
GACTACTTTACTATCCTGTTTAGAGAACAATAAAGTAGCCTAATCTGTCATTACAATAAAGTTATCACTCGAAAATTATTTTAATTTCTTAGCGTTATACATATCTGCAAGTGGTTTGAGTTCATTATAAAATTGATTGAATTCACTTAAGTCCATTTGCTGACCTGCATCACTTAAAGCGACAGATGGATCTGGATGAACCTCAGCCATTACGCCATCTGCACCTACAGCTAATGCGGCTTTAGCAGTTGGTAACATAATATCTTTTCTTCCTGTACTATGTGTAACATCGACCATTACAGGTAAATGTGTACCTTGTTTTAAGATAGGTACTGCAGAAATATCTAAAGTATTTCGAGTCGCCTTTTCATAAGTACGTATACCACGTTCACATAAAATGATGTTTCTATTGCCTTGAGAAGCAATATACTCTGCTGCATAAATGAATTCTTCAATAGTCGCTGATAAACCACGTTTTAAAAGAATCGGTTTATTTGTGCGTCCAGCTTCTTTTAATAATTCGAAGTTCTGCATATTTCGAGCGCCAATTTGGAACACATCTAAGTATTCATCTGCAATTTCAAAGTCATTAGGATTTACTATCTCACTCACTACATTTAAATTAAACTTATCTTTAACGTTTTTAAGTATTTTTAATCCTTCTACACCAAGACCTTGGAAATCATAAGGAGATGTACGAGGTTTGAATGCACCACCTCTGATAAATTTTTCTCCTTTAGCTTGTAAGTCACTTGCAACAGCATCCACTTGTTCTTGTGATTCTACCGAACAAGGACCGAATACAAATGATTTATTTCCATCACCAATGATGCCACCGTTATCAAATTTTACAATCGTATCTTCTGGTTTAAGTTTACGAGAGACATAAAGGTGTTTTTCATTTTCAGATTTTTGTAAATCAGTAGAGGCTTTAAAAATTTTTTTAAACAACTGCTTAATTACATTATCATTAAATGGACCTTGGTTTTTATCCAATAATTCGTTAATCATTTCTTTTTCACGCTGTGGATCATATACTTGAGTCCCTTGTTTAATTTTTTCTTCTCCAATTTTTTGAGCTAACTCGCCTCTCTTAGATAACAAATCTAAAATTTGGTTATTTAATGAGACAATCTCTTCACGGTATTGTTCCAATTTATTAGTCATTTCTACTCACCTCTAAGATATAATTATGTATGAAAGTATATTACTTTAAAGCGATAAATTAAAAGTATTTAGACCTAATTTTAACAATTTCAATTTTATAGTTCAAGTTGTTGTTTACAGAAAATAAAAAATTTTCTAAAAACGTCATAACTTGCTCAAACTGTTAATGTGTTTCATATGTGGGCGAAATTTCATTTTAATTTAGAAAGGCTGAGACAATCTTTAAAAGTTGCCCCAGCCTTTTGAATCATATCTTTAATTAATATAATTATTCAGTTTAATCATTAAAAGTACGTTTTTCAATCTTGCTGTTCGCTTTTTCTACCTTTTGTTGATTATTATCTGATTGAGTTTGTTGTTTTTGATTTCTATTGTTTTGTTTAGGTGTATTACTTTGTTTTTTGTTTGTTGTCTTTTTATTTGTGTTTTTCTTTTTGTTGGTAGCATTCGTTTTATTGCCAGTATTCTTAGATTTTTGACTACCTTTTGTTGACTTCTCGTGTGTCACTACGCCATTTTCAAATGTTGCTGATGCTTGAGACTGAGTTGTTGTACCTTTTTGAGTAGTATCTTTCTGTTTTGCATTTGAAGACTGCTTATTAGATTGAGTGACTAAGTTTGGCACATTTGTTTTTTTCTTACCTTTTTTAATCGTTGGTTCTGCTAATAGAGCTTCTGTCAATTGTGCTTCTTTAGAACCTTTAGTTAATTTGGATTTTTTAGTCTTAGCTGCCGTAGCTAAACGGTTAGCAAATGAACCTTCATTAGATGATGTTTCTTCTTTTTGATCTTTAGTTACTAAATTAGGAACTTCTTTGTTAGAAGATTTAGGAATATCTTGTTCAGTAGTAAGATCTTTTGTATTCTTAGCTACTTGACTATCATTATTGATTTTATCATTTTTAGTTTGCGCAGCTACTGCCATTTTTTCTGCTTGTGTATGACTAGCTGTATCTTCATTTTTACCCTCTTTAGTTGTAGGATCAGCTAAATTATTATCGCTTGATTCTTTCTTAACAGCTGTTTGAGCGATAGCAATTTCTTCAGCAGAAGGTTTTTTATCACTATCAATATGTGCGTTTTCTTGGCTATCTTTAGCCTTCGCATCATTTTTAGCTTCTTGAATATTTTGTGCTTCTGGTGATTGATCTGCGAGTTCTGTTTCTTCTTGGATTGCGTTTTGTTGTGCAGTTAACTCTGAAGTTGATGGTCCGTTTTGTTGTTGTGCTTCAGCTTTCGCTTCTTGGATATCTTGCGCTTCTGGTGACTGATCTGCAAGTTTTGTTTCTTCTTGGATTGCGTTTTGTTGCGCAGTTAACTCTGAGGCTGTTGGACCGCTTTGTTGTTGTGCTTCAGCTTTCGCTTCTTGAATATTTTGCGCTTCTGGTGATTCGTCTGCAAGTTTTGTTTCTTCTTGAATTGCATTTTGTTGAGCAGCTAACTCTGAAGCTGATGGTCCTTGCTCTTGGTCAAAATCATCTTTCGTAGCTTCTAGTTTAGCCTCTTGAATTTCTTGTGCTTCAGGAGACTGATCTGCAAGGTTGTTATCGTTCACTTCTCTTTGAATCGCTACTTTTTGAGCTTGCAATTCTTCAGAAGTTAATCCATCTTTGGAGCGATTTCTAAAGTCTTCCACTTTTTCTCTAACTGAATTAACTGTATTCTCAGCTTGTTCTTTATAATCGAGAACTTTGTTTCTTAAATCTCTCTCTTTATCTCTTAATTCATCTGTCTTTTTGTATACTTTATTCTTATAGTATAAACCTAGAGCTGAACCAACGATTGCACTAGCTATAAAGCTTACTACAAAATCCTTACGTTTAGGCGCTCTTGATGAATAACGTGACGTACGGTTATATAAATCACGACCTGTATTATTTGTCTCAAAATCATCGCGGTTATAATGTTCCATAAACAATTCCTCCTAAAACAAAAGCACTTAAATAAGTAAAAACCTCATTTAAGTGCATTTAATTCGTTCGTATTAATTATTTGTTAACACGTGTAGTGTAGCTATGATCAGCATTGTTATCTGAATGAGTATAGCCATGCTTAGCATCGTCAGCTACAGTGTTTGTTTTGTAGTTTGCACTTCCTCTACGGTAGTATCTATTTTGCCATTTGTCTGCAATTTCCATTGCAACGTTTGACCATTGTACTACTTGAGAAATTTTATCTTCATTTTGAGAAATGTTGTGCGTAATTGAGTTTGTTACTCGATCTACAGAACCATTTAAATTTTGTACTGAGTCACCAATGCCTTTAACAGCATCTACAACTGAGTTTAAACGATCCACTTTACCTTGAATATCTTCAGTTAAACGATTTGCTTTATGAAGTAAATCAGTAGTTTCACGAGTAATACCTTGAACTTGACCTTCAACACCATCTAGTGTTTTAGCCACGTAATCTAAATTCTTTTTAACAGAAATTAAAACAACAACGATACCGATACATAAGATTAAGAAAGCTATCGCGGCAATAATTCCTGCAATTGGTAAAATCCAATCCATTAAAAACGCCTCCTAAATACCTTAAATTAAAGTCATTAATATTTAATACCCATGATGTTTTAATATAAACATATTAAAAGTCATTTTCTACGCCTAATTTTTCAAAATATGCTTTAAGTAACTTTTGAATGTCACCCGCACCCATAAATAAAATTACAGCGTTTTCAAATTTTTCTAATACGTCAATACTATTTTCATCTATTAGTGCCGAACCGTCAATACGATTAATTAAATCTTCTATTGTTAAGTCACCAGTATTTTCTCTAATCGAACCAAAAATTTCACATAAGAATACTTGATCTGCTTTACTCAAGCTAGATGCAAATTCATCAAGAAATGCTTGTGTTCTAGAGAAAGTGTGTGGTTGAAAGACAGCTACTACCTCTTTATTTGGGTATTTTTTTCGAGCTGACTCAATTGTAGCACTAATTTCTCTTGGATGGTGAGCATAATCGTCTACTAATACTTGATTAGATACTTTTGTTTCATTAAAGCGACGTTTTACACCACCAAACGTTTCTAACGCTTCTTTAATATTTTCAATATCCATTTTTTCTAAATAACTTATCGCAATAACTGCAAGCGTATTTAAAATATTATGGTCGCCAAATTGTGGTGATAAGAATTGATCATAATATTCACCATTGATATAAACATCAAATTGAGTACCTTTTTCAGTAATTTGAATGTTCTTAGCATAGATATCATCTGATTCTTTAAAACCATAATAATAAATTGGTACATCAGCTTCTAATTTACGTAAGTAATCATCATCGCCCCATGCAATAATTGCTTTTTTAACGTTATGTGCCATATCTTGGAAAGCATCATAAACGTCTTCAATATTTTTGAAATAATCAGGGTGATCGAAGTCAATGTTAGTCATAATTGCATAATCTGGATGATAACTTAAAAAGTGTCTACGGTATTCACACGCTTCAAATGCAAAATAGTCACTACCTGGCAGGCCCATTCCAGTACCATCACCAATGAGGAATGATGTCTTTTTATCACCATTCATCACATGTGAAAGTAAGCCAGTAGTTGAAGTTTTACCATGTGCACCCGTAACTGCTACAGAAGTATATTGATCAATCACGTGACCAAGAAAATCATGATACTTAATTACATCTAATTTTAAATCATGTGCTCTAACGATCTCTTCATGAGTATCTGGAAATGCATTCCCTTGAATGACTACCATACCTTCTTTTATATTGTCAGCATCAAAAGGTAGAATTTTAATGCCTTTATTTCTTAGAGCAACTTCTGTAAATACGTATTTTTCAATGTCTGATCCTTGGACTTCATGACCAAGGTCATGCATGATTTGTGCTAATGAACTCATGCCGGAACCTTTAATTCCGACAAAATGATAGTGCGTCATTTTAATACTCCTTACTCAATTTATTCTTTATTTAAATCCGCTTCAGTAATATAAACATCCCTTGGTTTAGAACCATTAGCGCCTGAAATATAGCCTAACTGTTCTAACTGATCGATAATTCTAGCTGCTCTATTGTAACCAATTTGGAAATGTCTTTGGATAAGTGAAGTTGAAATGTGTCCTTCATTTACCATAAACTCGCACACATCGTCGAATAAATCGTCTTGTGCTTGAGATTGTGTTTTCTTAAGTAGTTCCTTTTCCTCAAATAAATATTCAGGGTCGCGTTGTTGTTTAATAAAGTCAACAACATCATCAATTTCTTCATCAGAAACAAATGTCCCTTGAACGCGAATTGGCTTATTCATGCCACTACCTAGGTATAACATATCTCCATAACCTAGAAGACGTTCTGCGCCACCACTATCTAGAATTGTTCTTGAATCAACTCTTGAAGATACCATAAACGCAATTCTAGTAGGAATATTCGCTTTGATAAGACCAGTAATGACATTAACTGATGGTCTTTGTGTTGCAACCAACATGTGAATACCACATGCGCGCGCTTTTTGAGCAATACGTGCAATGGATTGCTCTACCTCTTGAGGCGCCATCATCATTAAGTCGGCCAACTCATCAATTACTATAACAATTTTCGGCATTCTTTGCTCATACGGTGCCTTTTTGTTGAAAGCAGTAATATTTCTCACATGATATTGCGCAAACAATTTATAACGTTTCTCCATTTCTTCGACTGCCCATTTTAAACTTTGTGTGGCAGCTTTAACATCAGTAATTACTGGAGAAACTAAGTGTGGTAAATCGTTATATGGTGCAAGTTCTACCATTTTAGGATCAATTAATAATAGGCGTAATTCTTCTGGATGATTTTTATATAATAGTGACATCAATATACTATTGATACAAACTGATTTACCTGACCCCGTTGCCCCTGCAATTAAAGCGTGAGGCGTTTTAGCGATATCCATAAGTAATGGTTCGTTATTAATTCTATAACCCATTGCTACAGTCAATTTAGATTCTGTATTTTTAAATTTAGGCGTCTCAATGATTGACCTTAAGTTTACTTTAGTTGGATTTTGGTTTGGCACTTCTATACCAACTAGACTCGTTCCAGGAATTGGTGCCTCAATACGAATATCTTTTGCTGCTAAAGCCATTTTAATATCATCTTGAAGTGCAGTAATTCTTGAAACTTTAACACCTTTTTCTACAGATAATTCAAATCTTGTCACACTTGGACCTTCAGTCACATTTTTAACTTCTGCAGGTACGTTGAAATAGTACAATGCATCAATTAGTTCCTGTTTCTTTTCTTCTATCCACTCTTCGTTGATTTCGTGTGGTTCTGGCTCCTCTAATAAATCAAAGCTAGGTAGTTTGATATTAGGCCCTTTTCTTATTCCTTGATGTTGAGGTTGTTGTTGGCTCTGATGTTCATGATGATTTGAATCTTGTTCTTGTGTCACATTTGAATTGTGAGTTGTAGTAGTTTCTTCATGGTCTTCTACTTGATGACTCATGTGACTGTTTAATTCATGATGATCTTCTATATTCTGCGCTTCTGAAAAATGAAAATCAGTATTCGATGTTTCTACATCTTCTGTATCCGAATCATGAGCGTCATTATACGAATGTAGATCTTCATCAGTACCACTATTCGGAGCTGCATCTTTAGGATTAGGATGACGATAATCTTGTTGTGACATTGATTCTGAATGTTCTATATCGTTACTATCTTCATTTGATGAAGTGGAGTAAGTAGTAGAACCTGATTCACTCTCAGAAGATCGACTCGAATCGGTAGTGCTATAAGAAGCATTCTGAGTATGACGCTGTTCAGGTTTTAATTCTGGAACATTTACACTATGCTCTTTTTTACTATCCATCATTCTCTTCTTATCAGATGGCGTCATTAAAACGTTGAACGGTCGACTACCACCAAATCGTTGTTTCGGTTTAGCTGGCGCTTCAGATTTTGAATGTGATACTTCTGTATCCATTTCAGAACCTTGGCTTTGACCTTCTTGACTTGAAGACGTTGAATGCGGTTCGCTAGTTGACGTTGCACGGTCACTTTCTAAAGTCTGACTTGATTGAATAGTTTCGCTTGGCTGTTCTTTGAACGACTCACTTGAAGACGACTCACTTGAACTTGCAGATGGATCTGTATCATTGATATCTCTATGTTTCGCATATTCTGTTTCATTGTCCACGCTTTGATTAATTGCCTCATTGTACTGATGTTGTTTTGAGTCTTCTTGTTCAGAATGAGTTGTTGCATCTGATTGTTGTTGGCTATCGTCTAATTCGTGGAATTGAGCATCTTCAATCTCTTCATCTTTTTTGTTAAGTTCATTTTCATTATCTTGACCTGACTTCATCGGACCATCATTCACTTGTACATCTTCATCATTTAACTTTTGAATATGATGTTCATCATCTAGATTAATCTCTTCGTAATTATAGGATGACGCACCAATTTGATCCTCTTCAAAAGACTTTGTTGAAGGATGATCTGAAGAATCATTTAATTCTACATCGATATGATCTTCATTGTCATCTTCGTCTAGAGAACTTTCTCCAATGTATTGATGCGCTTGTTTTGCATACATTTCATCAATCGCTTTTTGAATACTATCCTCTTCTGAGTTTTGATTCTGTTGTCTTTTAGCTTGTAATGCTTTCTTAAATCTCCGCTTTTGAAGAACTTTTCGTTCTCTTTCTCGTCTAATCTCTTCAACGATTTGAGAAGCGTATATATTTTCGATATTGATTGTGTTATCTCTTTTAGAATAGTTCGGCGTTTTCCCTTTTGATTGATGAGATGATTGTTGATTTGACTGTTGCTCTGGTGAAGACTGTTGAGAACGACTTGAATTCTTTGATTGCTGTTCGTTGTCACTTTTCTCAGGTTGATTAGAATGCAGCGAGTCTTCTTGTTGATAACCCATTTGGCTATTAATTGACTGTCTATACATGTTCACATCGTATTCATTTGAAGCGTGACGTTGGCTTTGCTTAGAATCAGAATCTTTATTCATATCCTTTGAATCATCGTTTTGTGATTCTTGTTTAGGCGGTATCACACCATTCTCAATTGGTCGTCTTTTCTTAGTTCCGAATATAGCTGATGGAACTTCACTCGCTTTAAAGCTACTACGATGATATGTAAATTCAGAACTTGAAGGTGAATGTAACTGACTTTTAGATTTTAATCGCTCAGATTGTAATTTCGTACGAGAATGATGGTTCTCTTTCTTGTGATCTTTTTGAGCGTTTGACTGACTATAGGTATTTCTTCTGCTATTACGTTTAGGTTCATGAGAAGTTTGTTTATCGACATGATGGCTTTGATAACTATCGCTAGCACTACCTTCAGTCATTTGTGAAGCTCTACGACGTCGATGTCTTTTCCCGTAGCTATCAGTAGTATAGGTTTGTCCATAGTCTTGCGTGTAATTTGAGTCAGAATACGCCTGGTATCCAGAAGTTTCACTTTCATCGTAACTATGTTCCTCATATTGAGCAGATGTTTCCTCAGACACTTGCATAGGAAATCTAAATTTTCCTCTTGGGCGATTATAAATGTCATTATTTTGAGGCAGTAATGAGTCTTGATTATTTTGTTGTGATTGCGAACTCTGTCTTCTTTTTTTATTTTTACGTAACAGGTCGCTATTTGAATCATTATCTTCGCCAAATAATTTATCAAACCAGCTCATAATTCCACTACCTTTCTTAATTAATCAAAAAATGCTTGCCCAATTTCGTAATCGTCGCTTAATACCATAATACCTTTTTCTTGTGGCGCGTTAGGTAAATTCAATTCTTTCATTGAACAAATCATACCGCTAGAAGCAACACCACGGAGTTCAGCATCTTTAATGACCATTCCGCTTGGCATCACAGCGCCGACTTTTGCTACAACGACTTTTTGACCTGCTTCAACATTTGGTGCTCCACATACAATTTGCAGTGTATCGTTACCAACATTGACGTTAAGTACGCTTAACTTATCAGCATCAGGATGTTTTTCTTTAGTTTCTACATATCCTACAACGAATTTTGGAGATAGATCTGTATCTAATTGATAATTAAATCCTGCATCTGAAATTGTTTGTTGTAAAGCGTTAATGATTTCTGAAGTTAATTTAATATGTCCATTTCCTTCAATATTTACCTTTTTAGATGCGTCAAACACGTTATATCCTACGACTTGTCCTTCTTTTGTAATTTCAACGACATCGTTTTGTTTATTGTATTCAAACGCACCGTCTGTAGGTTCAATTTGTAAGAATGCCACATCTCCTACCCCTTGTGGGTTGTAAAATAAGTTCATTTATAAAACTCCATTTCTATTATTTATCTTTATCATTGAATTTCTTTCTATTCGCTTCTAATCGCTGAATGACGTCAGGATTTCGCTTTTGTTTATTATTTTTCCCTAAAATGAATATCGGTTCTAGGTGCCCTTTATCATAGCCAAAGGACAATGATGTAATAGGTACTAACCCTTTAGTAAAGAATTCCATAGTTAAATGGGCCATGACATCATAACCTGTTTTATTGCGTATATCAGCGATAACAAGAACGTCTTGATGAGGTACAGCTACAAGCATTTCACCTTCGCATTGTTCTTGAATCTCATTTAAGAAAGATGTATTAAGTATGCGACTGGCATCATATCCATCATTAGAGTTGATGAAGTAGAAGATATTCCCTTTAACTTCATCTGTAGCGTATTTATTTTCAAGTTTTCTAACATTGAATAATGACATTTCTTTAACTTGTTGTTCTGTCATATTTAATGTTTCTAACATACTTTTGTCTATTAATCGATATGATTTACCTAAATCCAGTGCATAGTAAATATTCGTTTCAGCAGTATGTTCACTATAGACAAATGATTGACCTTCTTTGGTCTTCTTATCAAAACTTGTTGCTCTTATAACTGGCATGATTTTTATATCATCAAGTTGTTCAATGGCGTTATCCCCCATTTGAGCAATAGCTTCTTCAACGTAATAAACAATTTCATCTATAATTTTATCTTTTTGCTCTTCATATTTAGCGACAATAGCATTGAGTTTAATTGTTACACCTTTATGATTATCTGTTCGATAGATTCGCAATGTTTCTTCTTCTCTATCAAATTTAAAGTCCACATTTAAATGATTTAAACGTGCTTTTAATTTATCTCTCATTTGAAAGACGTTCATTTATAACACTCCTATTTTCGCACCTTATAACAGTTTACAATAAATAACCGCTATATAACAGAAAAAACTAAAATACAGTGTGTATATTTCGTGAGTTTTAAAATTTATACAAATCTAGATGTGTTGTGCTAAAAATTCGTCGATTTGTTCAATTGATTTTCTTTCTTTTCCAATATAGCTACCTAAAAGTTCGCCCTCTTTAAAAACTAAAAAGCTCGGTATTCCTAGAATATCGTTATCTATACATAAATCAATAAATTGATCTCTATCTACAGAGACAAAATCAAATTCTTGATATTTCTCTTCTAACTTGGGTAAATCAGGTTCGATAACTCTACAATCTGGACACCATCCAGCAGTAAATTCAAACACCGTTTTACCTTGTTTTAATTCTTCGAATTGTTTTTCAGATTCAAGTTGTTTCATACTCTATACTCCTTATCCAAATTTTAAAGTTTCAATTTGTTGTTCAGTTAAGTTCATAATACTTTCTTTTAATAATTGTCTTGCAGCATAATAATCTCTTATATCAAATACTGCATCAGTACTGTGGATATATCTCGCACAAACGCCAATGACTGCTGTTGGAATCCCTTCATTAGCTTTATGAATTTCTCCGCCATCTGTACCTCCTGGAGAAATGTAATATTGATGTGCAATATCATTAGATTCAGCTAATTGTAACAGATAGTCTCTAAACTGAGGTTTTAATATCATCGTACCATCTTTAATACGTATGAGTGTGCCCTCCCCTAGTGCACCAGAGAGTTGTTGCTTGCCTTTAATATCATTTGCTGGTGAACAATCTACAACGAAGGCAATGTCAGGATTAATTTGTTCTGCTGCCGCTTTCGCACCTCTTAAACCAACTTCCTCTTGCACATTTGCACCTACATATAAATCTACATCTAATTCTGTATCCTTAAGTAATTCTAATATTTCTATCGCAAGCACACAACCGTATCGATTATCCCAGGCTTTCGCACTATAGCGATGCTCAGATAATTGTGTGAAGATTGTATCTGGGACAATGGTGTCGCCAATTTCTATCCCTCTACTTCTTACTTCTTCTTGGGAAGTAGCACCTATATCTAACATCAAATCTTTAATTTCAGGAACAGCTTCGTTTCCTGTTCTAAAATGTTTTGGTATGTTGGCTACTACACCCACGACTTGATCACCATTTCTATTTTTCACTTTAAGTCTCTGACCTTGCCAAATATCATTTGCAACGCCACCTAATTGAGTGAATTGTATCATGCCGTTATCTTTGATATGTGTAATCATAAAGCCAATTTCATCCATATGAGCTGCAATCATTACTTTTGGTGCATTCGCTTTTTTAGATTTTTTAATACCATAAAATCCGCCCATTTTATTTTGAAGAAATTCATCTACGTATGGTGCCATTTCTTTTTTCATATAATCTCTAACCTCATTTTCGAAACCAGGGGCTCCATGAAGTTCTGTTAAATTTTTAATTCGTTCTAAAGTTTTCGTATTTTCAATCGTCATACAAAATCTCACTCCTTGTACTCTATTATATCATCTTCAATATGGTAAACTAATGATAAGAATTTCGTTAAGAGGAGAATATATGATGAAGTTTTTTAATTTAAAAAGTATCGCACTCATGACATTTACAACAACTGTTATAGTTTCTATCTGTGCAATTATTTATTTAGCTAAGCACAAATTTTATAACGCAGAACGATTACTTGAAGAAGTTAAAACATACTTTAGAGAAGTTAAAGGCTCTTATATCGTGCATCAGCCTATCGTTTTAGATAACGTTAATCAGAATCAACCTATCTATCAAGGCGGTATTACAGCATACAAACATGGTGAATTAGTAGAATATGAGTTTTATGCAGATGCACTTTCTGGACAAGTACTTGATATTATAGAGTTATAATATTTTATACGGAATGTAATAAATAAAGGTTATAGTTTGAGAGTTAACTAAAATTCCTCAAACTATAACCCTTTTTTCATCTGGAAATGTATGTGTCGATTGTCTTATGGTCATCTTTGTATTTTACTGCAAAATAATTTTCATCATGGTAAAACAAGAACCAATAATTATGATACATAAAATATGGAATCAAACGTTCTTTTTTACGGATAGATTGCATTGGATAATCATCGTATGCCGTAATCCAAAGTGGATTAAGGTGTGCAGTCGTTGGGAAAATGTCAGCCATATGAACAGCATGCTCCCCTTCGCTTTCAATTGTAATAATAGAATGACCAAAGCTATGGCCACCTGTATGAATCATCTTAATTCCAGGATAAGGTTCTATTTCATTTTCAAATAAAATAAGATTTTGCTTGTAATCTCCTTGATTTTCTTCCCAATAAGTTGCTTGGCTTCTTATGTTAGGTGATAAAAATTCATGCCATTCGTCCTGCTGAATAAAATGTGTCGCATTTTCGAAAATTGCATGTCCATGATTATCAGTTAATCCAGTTGCGTGATCGAAATGGAGATGTGTCATCAATACCATGTCAATGTCAGAGGTAGTTAATCCTAGTTGAGCTAAATCTTCTTGAATGAGACTCTCATAGTCTACACCACTATTGCGTTGCTGTTTTTCAGAAAGTTTACCATTACCTAAACCTGTATCTATTAAAATGTTCTTATCTTCAGTTTGAATAAATATAGGATGTGTAGGCGTGTGAATTTGATTTTTATCATTGACTTTATATTTTCTCGTCCATAATGGTTTAGGCACGACGCCAAACATAGCTCCGCCATCTATATTTGTGTTCCCACCTCTTAAATAATGTATTGTAAACTTTCCTAATTTCATAAATAACTCCTCCTCTACGTTATTTATATTCTAAATTGATGTAAATTACATCTTTTATTCAAAAGTATTACAAATATTATCTAATCGCAATTCAAACAAATGATTTTTAACTAATTAGAACGATTTAAAAATTAATAAAAAAGGCTGGGACATGATTAATTGTCTCAGCCTTTTTTTACATATTGGCAGTAGATGTCTGAATTAAAAGTGCACTTATATCAAGCTTCTTTTAATCCTAGCCATCCTTGCCGGGGTGGGACAATGAAAATAATTTTGCTAAATTATATTTCTGTCCCACTCCCAATACATTTAAAAGTTTTTATGAAATTTTGCTTCCATTCGATAAATTCTTGAACCCTTTTCAGAAAATTTCTTCTCATACTCAGTAAGAATGTTATCTTCGTCATCTTCATCGTGCAGATTTAAATTCATTTTAGTGAAATACATACCAAATTGAGACATACTTTCTAAACTAAACGCAAAAAGTCCTCTATTATCAGTCTTAAAGTGTATTTCACCATCTTCTTTAAGAATCTGCTTATATAAAGCAAGATATGTATGATATGTTAGACGTCTTTTAGCATGACGTTTTTTAGGCCACGGATCAGAAAAGTTAAGATAAATTCTAGAAACCTCTTCATCTTTAAAGTATTCATTTAACTCTATTGCATCGTTGCAAATCATTTTCAAATTAGTTAACTGAAGTTCTTTAGCTTTATCAAGAACTTTATACATCACACTTTTCTCTCGTTCCATTGACACAAAGTTAATTTCTGGATGTTGGGAAGCTAAAGTAGTTATAAATTGTCCCATGCCAGAACCAATTTCTATATAAATAGGTTGTTCTTTGTCAAACCACTCAGACATGTGACCAGCATGTGTACCATCCATATCAACGAGATCAGGATGTTCTTTTAAATAGTCTTCTGCCCAAGGTTTGTATCGAACTCTCATCTTAATTTCTCCTTATATAAATAGGTTGCTATTCATCACTTCATTTAAGAATTTTAGCCACAAGTTCATATCCTTATAGCGCTTTTGTTCTTCATACCATTGAACCATACCAATGGATTGAATCACTGTATACCATTTCATACGTTTGTTTAAATTCATACTCTCTTCTACGCCATAGGTTTTGAACCATTTTGACCATTTAGATTGAGGAACGTAGTTATAAAGCAGCATGCCAATATCTATAGCTGGGTCTGCAATCATAGCGCCTTCCCAATCTACTAGATATAACTCATCTCTATCAGATAATAACCAGTTATTGTGGTTGACGTCACCATGTACGACAGTAAAAAAGCGTGAATCTAAATTAGGTATATGGTCCTCTAAATAAGTTAAAGCTTTTCTCACAACATGGTGGGTTAAAACTTCTCTAGAAAGAGAAGCATTAATTTTATTTAACATGATTTCAGGAGTAATGGGTTCCATTTCCATACGTTTAAGCATAGTAAGTAGTGGCTTAGAACTGTGGATTTTATTAAGCAGTTGTGCTACTCTCGTTTGATCCATTTCATCGGATTTAAGCTCACGACCATTTTTCCAATGTTGCGCAGTGACTACCTCTCCTGTTTCAATACGTTTCGTCCATACAAGTTTTGGTACAATTCCTTCTGCAGATAATGCTGCAATAAAAGGATTAGAATTACGTTTTAAAAATAATTTCTGTCCATCTTGCTCAGCCATATAAGCTTCACCAGAAGCTCCTCCAGCAGAGTCAAGTGTCCACCCTAACTGATAAAACTGCTCCAACACGTTCACCTCACTTTCAATTAGAAAATGGCTCTAGAAATATATTTTTCAAGAGCCATATATTCTAATTTATAGAAAAGCGCATATTCTTTTTGTCTCTTACGCTCAATTGATATTTAGATAACAGTTTTTTAGTTGGCTTGATAATATAAAATTCCCTAAATATTTTAATCAATCAGCCCGTTCTTTATTTATCACTCATAAAAGATTTTATAATTTTTAAGGGTACATTTCAACTAAAAATGAGAAACAAAATGACACATTTTACTAGTTCGACGTCCTTAAAATCATTAAATCGCTTTGCTTTAAATTATAACACATTCTTCTTCCTAAATACTGGAAAAATAAGACAATTATATTAAGATTTTTAAGTTTTTAAGTTTTTAAAATTTCTAATATTCTTAACTTTAAATACTATGAGATTTGATATATTTGTTAAATCCTTCTTGTAATTGACGTGTTACATCGCCAACCTTTCCATCACCAATATTTTCACCGTCAACTTTGATGACAGGCATAACTTCAGCAGAAGTACTAGAAACAATGACTTCGTCAGCATTTTTCAAGAAATCAACAGTAAATGTTTCTTCTTTAAACGGAATATTATAATCTTCAGCAATCCATTTAATTACACGACGCGTAATACCATTTAAAATAAAATTATTGATAGGATGTGTATAAATCGCACCGTCTTTAATAGCATAAACGTTACTTGAAGCACCTTCCGTAACTGTTTCTCCTCGGTGTTGAATCGCTTCTGTCGCATTATATTTAACAGCAAATTCTTTTGCTAAAACATTTCCTAGAAGATTCAAACTTTTGATGTCACAACGAAGCCAACGAATGTCTTCTGTTGTAACAGTATAAATACCATTTTCTAATTGTTCATACGGTCTGTCGTAGCTCTTAGTAAATGCCATAACTACTGGTTTAACAGGAGGTGTGGGGAATGAATGCTCACGTGGGGCTACGCCTCTTGTAGCTTGAATATATATTCCACCATTTTTAACATTGTTTTCATGTAATAATTGGCGTACTAATTCTATTAACTCATCAACTGAGTATTCTAAATCTAATCCAATTTCATTCGCACTTCTCAAAAATCTTTCAAAGTGTTCCTTTACTGTAAATAATTTGCCTTCATAAGCACGGATGTACTCATAAATACCATCTCCAAAAACATAGCCCCTATCTTCGTATGATACTTTAGCGTCCTTTTCCTCTACAAATTCACCATTAATAAAAACTTTTGTCATCATTTATTCCTCCACACATAAAGAATAGATTGCTTCTAAATAAATACTTGTTGCGTCAATCAATTGTTGTTTAGTCATGTACTCATTTTTTTGATGCATTAAATCTTCTGTATCTTCAAACATTGCACCGAATGCGACCCCTTTGTCGAGATTTCTAGCATATGTACCGCCACCAATAGTATATGGTTCAGTCATATCGCCTGTTTGATTTCTGTATGCTTTAACGAGCTTTTCTACAAATGGATCGTTCTTATCAACGTAATGAGGTTTCTGAACTTTGCCTAATTCAACACTAAAGCCAAGTTCTTTAATTTCATTAGTAAATCTTTCTATTGCTTCTTCGAATTCGAATCCTTCTGGATATCTTAAGTTAATGCCATATCTACCAGCTTGCTCGTTGTCATATTTTATAATCCCAATATTTGTAGTTACATCGCCCATGATATCTGTATGGAATTTCATGCCCATTTTTTCACCAAAATGAGAATTAAACAGATAGCGATTATTAAATTCCACAAAATCTTTAGCACTTTTATCTAAGTTGAGTGATGATAAAAATTTAAGGAGATATGAACCGGCATTGACACCTAGAGAAGGATCCATACCGTGAACAGCTTTACCTTCAACAGTTAAGATTAATATGCCACTATCAACTGTACTTTCACCTTGAAGTTGATGTTGTTCTATAAAGTATTCAAAGTTTTGAATGACATCTGTCATATTCTCTTTAACTAGCACGCGTGCTTCTGCGTGGTCTGGAACCATATTATATCTTTGACCAGATTCAAAACTAATGAGTTCGTAATCAGGCTCATCAGCATCTTCTGCCATTTTATTTTGAACTAAATCAAAAGTAGTAATACCCTTTTCACCGTGTATCGCTGGGAATTCAGCATCAGGTGCAAAACCTAAAGTAGGCATTTCCTCAGTTTGGAAATATCTATCTGTACATTTCCAGTCAGACTCTTCATCTGTCCCAATAATCATATGAATACGTTTCTTCCAATCTACATTCATATCGTTCAGAATCTTAACAGCATAATATGCAGCAATTGTTGGTCCTTTATCATCTAATGCACCTCTAGCAATAATGGCATTATCTGTAACTACTGGATCAAACGGATCTGAATCCCACCCATCTCCAGCTGGCACAACATCGACATGGCATAAAATACCTAAAACATCGTCGCCTTTACCTGCTTCAATTCGTCCGGCAATGTGATCCACATCATGTGTTGAGAAACCATCTCTCTCAGCAATTTGATACATGTAGTCTAGAGCTTTTCTTGGTCCCGGTCCAACTGGTGCTTCATTTGAGGCTTGAGAATCATCTCTAACACTTTCAATAGATAATAAGCCTTTCAGATCATCAATCATTTGATTTTCATATTCTAGAACCTTTTCTTTCCACATTTGAGATCGACTTCCTTTTTTTTATAAGTTAATATCCATTTTACATTATGTTACTGAGAAACTACAGTAAGATGTCAGAAAAATTACTTAATTTTTTTCTTTTGATTGAATCTTTTTTACAAAATGAGTGTTCATTCTGGGTTTGAATTTAAATTTGAAAGTGTAGGTGAGAAATTATTTTATAATCTTTTATGTGGGGAAAATTGCATAAAAAAATGCCACCAGAATTTAATCTGATGACACATGTTGTATAAAACTGCCTTATTTTTTATCTTCTAAAGCATTTTTATTATTTTTTAAATCTTCTTCAGAGACTACTCTAAGATTATTAGAAGTTGTTGCGCCACCTTCGTCGTCAAACTTACCTTCTTCTAAGTCGTCTGCTTTTTTATCATCTAAATCAGTGAATTTAGATTTTTCTTCTTCAAAGAATGCTTTAGGATCGTTTTTAATACGATCTACATAATCTTTTGGATTATTTCTCACTTCTTGAATCGTTTCATTCGCTTTGCTACCGATTTGGTTAGCTAAATCTTTAGCATTTGCTTTGTATGATTCAGGATTTTCTTTATATTTGTTATATTCATTTTTTAGTTTATCGCGGCTGTCTTTACGAGTTAAAGCAACTGCTGCAACAGCACCACCGATACCTAATGCAATTCTAAATAAGTTTGTACATTTACCCATAATAAAACACCTTCTCCTTTATTAGTTTTTAAGATTGTTAAAATCTTGTTCATTTAGAAAACGAAATTCACCATCATTTAGAGATTGATCTAATTCTAAATTGGCGATTTTAATACGTTTCAATTCTAATACCTCATTTTCTATACTATGAAACATTCTTTTAACTTGATGATATTTGCCTTCGTAAATCGTAACATATGAAAGATGGTCATTTCCTTTAATAAGCTTTGCGGGTTTAACTTTTCCGTCTGAAAGTTCAACACCTGATTCAAACGCTTCAATATCTGCTTGTTTAATTGGATATTTAGAAACGACTTCATATGTTTTTGAAACATGTTTGTTCGGATTCATTAATTCGTGATTAAATTGACCATCATTTGTTAATAATAATAGACCTTCTGTATCCTTATCTAATCTTCCTACAGGAAAAATCCCCAAATGTGAATATTCAGGGATTAAATCTATGACAGTTTTATGCGAGTCATCTTCTGTGGCTGAAATCACGCCTTTAGGTTTATTTAGCATGATATAGACATTCTCAATGTAAGAAATGGTTGAGCCATTCACTGTAACATGGTCTTCATTAGGATTGATATGCGTTTTAGGTGTTTTAATTTTCTTATCGTTTACTTCGACTGCACCTTTTTTAAGTAATTGTTTAACTTCATTACGCGTACCTACACCCATGTTTGCTAAAAATTTATCTATTCTCATTGTAAAAACTTCACTTTACGTCTAATTTTTCCAGGAATATCTCCTAAAAACTCATCAGCTAATCTATTCTTAATTGTAATACCACCGTAAATGAGTGCGCCCACAACAACACTCACTGCTATGATAATAAGGTAACCAAATCGTGTTGGTTCTAAGAAAAGTTTAAGTATAAAGAATACGATTTCTACGCCAATCATCATGATGAAAGAATATAAGAATATTTTTCCAAAATGAATCCAACTATAGCTGAATTTAAACTTAGCGTATTTTTTAAGAATGTAGAAGTTACATGCATTAGCGAATAATAATGCGATTGCCGTACTTAAAACAGCACCAGGCGTGTGTAACATCATAATTAATGGATAGTTTAATGCTAGTTTTATTAAAACTGAACCTAAAATAACATAAACTGTTAATTTTTGTTTATCAATACCTTGAAGCATTGAAGCAGTCACACTAAGTAGTGAAATAAGTATCGCAACTGGCGAATAGTAGAATAATAAACGACTTCCGTCAAAGTTAGGATCATGTCCGTGAACAATTGGATCGTAACCATAGAAAACTGTAAATAAAGGTTGAGCTAAAGCCATGATACCAATGCTTGCAGGAACTGTAATAAACATTAGAACCCCAATAGATGTTCTAATTTGTCTATGCATTTCATCAAGACGCCCTTCTTCGTAAGTCTTAGTAATGTATGGAATTAAGCTCACCGCAAATCCTGCACTTAATGACGTTGGAATCATAACGATTTTATTTGTAGACATATTTAACATATTAAAGAACGTATCTTGTAATACTGGATTTACGCCTACTAAACTTAATGCACCGTTATGTGTAAATTGATCTACTAAATTGAATAATGGGAAATTCAAGCTGACAATGACGAACGGAATACTATAAGCAATAATTTCTTTATACATAGCGCCATACGATACATCTAAATTAGCAGTATCAGATTCTACCATCTGTTTAATATTTCTTCTACGTTTAATCCAGTAGTACCATAATGTGATGATACCTGCGATAGCACCAATTGCCGCTGCAAATGTAGCGATACCATTTGCTTGTAAAATCGTTCCGTTGAATACATTTAAAGCTAAGTAACTTCCAACTAAAATGAAAATAATACGAGCAATTTGTTCCGTAACTTCAGAAACTGCTGTTGGTCCCATAGACTTGTAACCTTGGAAGATACCTCTCCAAGTTGCTAGTACTGGTATAAATATAACTACCATACTGATAATTCTTATAATCCAAGTGATATCTGCAACAGACCAACCATTTTTCTCATGAGAATTACGTGATAAAGTTAATTCTGCTATGTATGGAGCTAAGAAGTATAAAATAAGAAAGCCTATGATACCTGTAATACTCATTACAATAAAACTAGACTTATAAAACTTTTGGCTCACCTTATAAGCACCTATTGCGTTATATTTAGCTACATATTTCGAAGCAGCTAAAGGTACGCCGGCTGTGGCTACAGCAATTGCTATATTATAAGGAGCGTAAGCATAAGTAAAAGGAGCCATATTCTCTTGTCCACCTATTAAAGAAGTGAATGGAATAATGAATAAGACACCTAATACTTTAGTAATTAAAATACTCAATGTAATTAAGAAGGTTCCTCGAACCATTTCTTTACTTTCACTCATTACCTATCTTCCAATCTTAAAAATTTATTAAAGTTTATTTGTTTCATGTTGTTTTAAACTGACTTATTATCTTGCATTACTTAAAAATATATCACAAAATAATAGATGTTTGTCTTTTAATTCCTACTTTTTAGACTTTAAAGTCAATAAGTTTTTAAAAAGCTTGTTAATTGTAGAAAAACGTTGCTATTTTCCTTCTTAATATATAGAAGGTTCCAAGTTTTATATTATAATTACATTTTTACACTTTGTCATCTCATACCTTAATTTTATTAGAATATACTGAATCAGTCTTATACAATAGTACTAAGAAGATATGGAGGTAACTCAATGTATCAAACTATAATTATTGGCGGTGGCCCTAGTGGATCAATGGCTGCAGTAGCCGCAAGTGAAGTTAGTGACAATGTGTTGTTAATTGAAAAGAAAAAAGGTTTAGGTCGAAAATTAAAAATTTCAGGTGGCGGTCGTTGTAATGTGACAAATCGCCTCCCCTATGCGGAAATTATTAAAAATATTCCAGGTAATGGTAAATTTCTATACAGCCCTTTTTCTGTCTTTGACAATGAATCAATCATCGACTTTTTTGAAAGTCGTGGTGTTAAGTTAAAAGAAGAAGATCATGGACGTATGTTTCCAGTATCAAATAAAGCTCAAGATGTGGTGGATACGTTAGTCCAACAAATAAAAAATAATCAAGTTAAAGTGATGGAAGAGACCCCAGTAACTAACGTTTCTTATGAGAACGATATTTTTTATGTCAAAACGCAAAATGGTGAATTTAAAAGTCATTCATTAATTATTGCTACTGGCGGTACTTCAGTACCACAAACTGGATCAACAGGCGACGGCTATAAGTTTGCCGAATCGTTGGGTCATTCTATCACAGAGCTTTTCCCCACTGAGGTTCCTATTACATCGAACGAACCTTTTATTAAATCAAAGCAACTCAAGGGTTTGAGCTTAAAAGATGTCGAATTATCAGTATTAAAGAAAAATGGTAAAAAAAGAATTAGCCATCAAATGGATATGATTTTCACACATTTTGGAGTTAGCGGTCCAGCTGCTTTAAGATGTAGCCAATTCGTATATAAAGAACAAAAAAATCAGAAGAAGCAAGATATTAAAATGCAATTAGATGTTTTTCCTGATTTAAATAATGACCAACTCACTCAGAAAGTAAAATCTTTATTAGATGCAGAACCAGATAAATACTTGAAAAATAGTTTACGTGGTCTCATTGAAGAACGATATTTACTATTTATGTTAGAACAATCTCAAATAGATGATGAAACAACTTCGCACCATTTATCTAATCAACAGTTCAACGAATTTATCTCTAATTTAAAAGGATTTACGTTTACTGTTAATGGTACCCAACCTTTAGATAAAGCCTTTGTCACAGGCGGTGGTGTATCATTAAAAGAAATTCAACCTAAAACGATGATGTCTAAGATTGTACCGGGATTATTTTTATGTGGTGAAGTATTAGATATACATGGTTATACTGGTGGCTACAATATTACGAGTGCTTTAGTAACTGGTCATGTAGCTGGTACGTACGCCGGCTCTTTCACTACAGAATCGAATAACTAATTGAAAAAGAACCTTCTAAGTAACAAGTTTTGTTACCTAGAAGGTTTAATTTTTATTATTGATATGAGTCTATTTTTTATGCATTTTTATCTTTTTTAGACTTACGTGCTGCTAATAAAGCTAATCCTGAGATAAGCGCTGCTCCTGCTAATGGTGCAGAATCATTTGAATCTCCTGTATCTGGTAATTGATCAACAGTTTCTTGAGTTGTGTTAGTTTCACTATCGCAATTAGAAGTGTCTTTAGAAGGCTCATTTGAAACGTTGAGATCTTCTTTAACTTTGATAGCATTCAGTTTTTCAATCGCTTTTTTAACTATTTCGTCAACTGTTGCATCATGGTTTGCTTCATTGATTTCTTCGTAAGCGTCATCTAATATCTTAGAAACTAAAGCTTTTGCAGCTAATTTAGCTTGTGCACTCGCATTATTATTAGCTTCAATGATTTGGATGATTTCATTCGCTTTTTGTTGAATTCTTTGTTTAGCAGCTTGTTTTTTATGTGCTTTTAAGTCTAATTTGTTTAATTCAATTTTGAAGTTTTTAACGCTATTATCTACATCTTCATTAGTTTCTGCTTCAGCAATTTGTAATTGAATTCGATTTAATAACGCTTTAACTTTACTAGTAAATACTTGTTTTTCTTCTATTGTAGCGTCATTATCTGATTCGATTTCATGAATTTTTTCATCACTAAGTCCTTGTAAATAAGTATTTGCTAATGCTTTTTTACGTGCTGTGATTTCTATCGCATCTAATTTAGTAATACCATTGTTAAGGGCTTCGGAAACTTCTGCATTTGTATGAGCATTTTGAATTGAATTATTGATTAATTTAATAGCACTAAAAAGTTCATCTAAAGCTTTTTGTTTTTCTTCTTTAGTTGCTTCTTTATTTGTTTCAAACTTACTTTGTTTTCTATCAAAAATAGCTTGAATTTGATTTTTAGCCTGCGGTTTAACAACTGCTAATACTTTAACGGCTTGAATATCTGGTAATGCAAGTTCTTTAGCTTTATCTACTTCTGCATTTGTATGAGCTAATTGAATTGCTTCATTCGCTTTTGCTAATAATTCATCTAGAGTATTGATAGCTGCGTTCTTTTCTTCTGTAGTTGCATCGTTATTTGAATTAATCGTAGCACGAATTTCATCTGCTTTTTGTTTCAATTCTAACTTAGCTTGAGGTTTTTTACTCACTTCCGGTAAAATCATCGCTATTTCTTCAATACTTTGATTTTTAGCATTTTCTACGGATTCATTTGTAGTTGCATTATCAATTGTTGTAGCAAACTTAGTTGAAGCTTCAACTATTTTATCGATTGCGGCAGCTTTTTCTTCATCCGTTGCTTCAGCGTTATTGTTGATTAAATCTCTTTGGTTATCTAACTTAGCTAAAATTTGTTTTAATGCTTCAGGTTTTACTTTAACTAACGGTGTAACATTTGAAATCTTTTCTTTGATATCATCTTTGATTTCTTGTACTTGTTGATTTTTAGTTGCTACATCGAGTCTATCTTCACCTTGTTTAACATATTGATCTACTAATTGTATAGCCGCTTCTTTTTCTTCTTTAGTCGCTTCACTATTTTGATTTATTTGAGCCTTTTGAATTGTTGCTTGTTGTTGGATTTCAGATAAAGCTGAAGGCTTAGCTTCCACCAATGGACTCACTGCTGAAAGTAAAGTAATAGCTTCAGTTTTTGCAGTTAGAACTTCACTATCCGCTTTGGCATTACGAATTCTATCATTAGCGTCATTAACAATGGATGTCACTTTATCCAATGCGACTTGTTTTTCTTCATCTGTTGCATTCGGCGTATTGTTAATTGAAGCGTTAATCTCTTCGGCTTTTTTATTTACAGCTTTTCTAGCAGTCGGTTTTTGGATAACGTTGATAACAATACTATTTAGATCATTTAATCCAAATATTTTTTCTTGGGCAACTTGAACATCTCGCGTATCTTTGTCAATTGCACCTAATACGGCATTCAATTGATCTCTGACATGACTAATAGCATCATTACGCTCTTCATCAGTAACATCTGGAGTATGTTCAAAGGTACGAATAAGTTGATTTGCTAAAGATTTAAGCACATCTCGGGCGTTTGATTTAGTAATTACATCCGGCATAATCGCTTTGATTTGATTTGAAGCTTCATTATAGATTGCATCGACATGATCATTATTTTGAGCGTCTCCAATTTGTTTCTTAGCATCAAGTAGCAATGCTTCAACTTTATTTATTGCTTCTTGTTTTTCATCTTCAGTAGCATCAGGGAACGCATCGATAATAGCTTCTTGTGCATCAACTACATCATAAAGTTTTAAAATAGCATTTTTCTTTTTACTATAATCAGGACTATACTGATTGATTGTATCTAAACCTGAATTTTTAGCATTGTCTACATCTACGTTCGTTTGAGCATTATTAATGAGTTCAATAGCTTTTTGAGCTTCATTTGTAATATATTGTTTAGCGGCATCTTTTTCTTCTTTAGTAGCACTATATTCTTGACTAATTTCATTAATTCTATTTTGTTTTGCTAGGTTTATTTCATCAATTGCTGATTGTTTTTTAGCAACTGCTGGTTTTAAATTAGTGACTTTATTTACACCATCTTGTTGCGCTTGATCTACCTGTGCATTTGTTTGAGCTTGGTCAACTTGATTTTTTGCTTCTTGTACAACTTGATTTAATTGGTTTAAAGATTGATGTGTTTCATCTGTTGTTGCATTTGGTATTTGATTTATTTCCTCTTTCTTAGTTTTAGCTACTTTATCAATTTCTGCTTTAGCAGTTGGCTTTTTGACTATTTGAGGATTGATATCTCTAATAGAATTTACGCCTTTATTTTTTTCTACATTAACTTGATTTGTATCTGGCGCATCTAAAATAGCTTGATTAGTGTTATTTGTAACTTGATTTAATTGCTGTTGAGCTACATCTTTTTCTTCAGTAGTAGCTTCATTATTATTAGCAATTTCTTGTTGCTTTTTAGCATTTTCTGCATTTACATCAGCTTTAGCATCATCTTTAATCTTAGTAGCAGGCTGGATTTGAGCGATTGTATTAGAATCAGAAGTTACCACGTCTTGAACATCTTGGTTTGTATTTGCATGATTCACTCTATATTTAGCAGTTTCAAGTTCTTGTTTTACTAATTCTTTCGCTGCAATTTTTTCTTCTATAGTTGCATTTGGATTATTATCTATTGCGACATTTTGTTCTTGAGCTTTTTCATTTAAAGCTTTTCTAGCATCTGCTTTCACCGCAGTCACTGGTTGAATTTGTTCAATCTTTTGAGTATTAGAAGCTTTAAGATTATCTACTTCATCATTAGTTTGAGCATTATTAATGTTGGCTTTAGCTTCTTCAAGCGCTGTATTTACTTTAGCTAATGCTTCATTTCTTTCTTCAACTGTAGCTTCAGTGTTTTGATTGATATTCTGGATTTGATTATCTGCAGTAGCTTGTAATTCATCTAAAGCTGAACGTTTCTTTCTTACTTTAGGTACAATGGCTTCTACTTTTGGTTTCGCATCATTGAGTGCTGTTTCTACCTCACTATTATGATATGCGTTATTAATTGCTCCGGTTGCTGAAGCTACTTCATTATTAAGTAATTTTTTCGCTTCATCTTTTTCTTCTTTAGTAGCATCTGGAGTACTTTCAATAACTTGTTTTTGTTTTTCAACGTATTGATTTAATTCATTTTTAGCATTCTGCTTTTTAACAACCTCTGGTTGGACAGCATTAATATTTTGAAGTGCTTGAGCTTTAATATTATTGACTTCATCCGTTGTATTAGCTTTAGTTACATTTGCATCTGCTTCTTCTTGTAGACGATCTACTTTATTGTTTGCTTCTTCCATTTCTTCTGCAGTTGCATTTGCAGTTTGATCGATAAGATTATTTTTATCTTTAGCTGCAGTAGCAATAGCTTGAATTGCATTTGTTTTAACGGCTGTTTCTGGTTCGATTTGTGTAATAGTTTCGTTCCCATTATCTCTGGCATCTTGAACCAGTTGAGTTGTTGTAGCATTTGTTATATTTTTTATTGCTTCTGCTTTCGCTGTATTTACTTTATTTATAGCTTCTGTTTTTTCTTCAACTGTTGCCTTAGGATTGCCATTAATTATATCAACTTGATTTTGAGCATTTTGTTCTATTTCTTGTTTAGCATTTTGTTTAACAGTTGTTTCTGGAACAATTTTAGATATTTCTGCTACTCCTGCATTTTCTGCTTCTTGAACATCTTCATTCGAATGTGCTTGATTTATATTTTCTAAAGCTGTGTTTTTAACTGCATCTAGTTTAGTTAATGCAGCTTGTTTTTCTTCTGTTGTAGCGTCTTGGTTATTATTAATTAATTCTGTTTGTTCAGATGCTTTCTTATTAATTACATCGTTAGCTGCAGGTTTTTTAACTAATATAGGTTGAACATTTGAAATAGCATTTAACGAGTTATTTTTAGCGTCAGTAACATTTTGATTTGCTAATGCTTCTTGGATATTATTGTTTGCTATAGCTGCTTCTTGATTTAGTTGTTGAAGTGCAGCCTCTTTTTCTTCAGTTGTTGCATTTTGATTGCTATTAATTGCTTCTCTTTGTTTATTAACTGCATTTGTAATCTCTGCTTTGGCATTAGGTTTCATTTGAGGTGTAACTTCAATTTGCTGTAATGATTGTTTAGCCTCTTCTAATTTCTCATCAACTGTTGCATTTGTTTGAGCTCCGTTAATATTATTTCTAGCTTGAGTTAAAGCAGCGTCAATAGATTGAATCGCAGTATTTTTCTCTTCTGTTGTAGCATCCTTATTATTTCTAATATCAGCTTTTTTACTTTCTGCTTGTGCAGTTAACGTATTGATTGCATCTTGTCTTTTATGAGCTTGAGCATTAATAGCTTTAATTTCATTTATAGCTTGCTCTTTAACAGCATCTACTTGCGCATCTCTTGTACTATTATTAATGTTCTGAATTTTTTCAGCTAGTTTAGTTTCCACTAATTCTTTAGCTTGATTTTTTTCATCATCCGTAGCGTCGTTATTATTTGAAATTAATGTCTTTTGTTCACTTGCTTTTTGAGTAAGTTCATTAATTGCGTTTTGTTTCTTAGCAACTGTTGGATGGATACCGTTAATGGTATTTATGCCCTCGTCTTTAGCTAAATTTACATCGTTTGTAGAATGCGCTTGGTTAATCTTTTGAGTAGCTTCAGCTAATGCTGTATTAACCTTAGTAATTGCTTCTTGTTTTTCTTCTTCTGTAGCATTTGGAGTTTGATTAATTTGTTCTTTTTGTTCGTCCGCTTTACGTTGTAAATCTTGTTTAGCATTTGTTTTTACAGCAGTCGCAGGTTGAATGTTATTGATTTTCTCTATACCAGTAGCTTTTGCATCATTGACTTCGCTAGTTGTATGTTGAGAAGTAATGTTTCCTTTTGCTTCTGTTTTAGCTGCTTCAACTAAATTTTTAGCTTCAGTTTTCTCTTCATCGGTTGCATCATTATTTCCATCAATAATCGTTGATTGTTGTTGTGCTTTTTGGTCTATAGCAGTTTTTGCATCAGATTTAATTGTTGTAGCTGGTTGTATTGCACCAATCTCATTCATTCCAGAATTTTTAGCGTTATCTACCTGACTATTTGTTTGTGATTCATTAATGTTAGTGATGGTTTTATTTTTAGCTGCTTCTACAAGTTGTTTGGCATTTGCTTTTTCCTCATCTGTAGCGTCAGCATTGTTAGTTATTAAACCATTTTGAGAATTAACTTTTTCTTCAACAGCTTGAATAGCTTCCGATTTTTTAACTGGATTTACGTGAATATTTTCTAATTCTTGTAAACCATTTACTTTGTGTTGCTCTACTTGATCATTTTTATTATCTTGGCTTATTTGATTTTTAATTTCTTCTTTTTTAGCAATTAATTGTTGGATTGCTTCATTCTTTTCATCAGTAGTTGCATTAGGTGTTGCATTAATCGCTTGTTTCAATTCTTCAAACTTAGCATCAATTTCTTTGTTAGCTGTTGGCTTTTTAACAACGTTCGGACGAATATTATCAATATTATTGACTGCTTCAGTTTTAGCATTAGTAACTTGTTGATTAGTCTGAGCTTGATCCACTTTACTGTCACCTAATTGTCCAGCTTCAGTAACCTTCACTTTAGCTGCTTCTTTTTCTTCATCCGTTGCGTTAGGTGTAGCGTTAATTGCATTATTTTGATCATTTTTCTTATTTTGTATTGCTTCTTTGGCTGCATCTTTTTCATGCGCATAAGGTACTACAATATTAATTTCATCAATACCATTAGTTTTAGCTTGATTTACACCTTCATTATTATGCGCATTTTGAATATTCTCTTTAGCTTCAGTCGCTTTTTGGTTAGCTATTTGAACAGCTGCTTCTTTTTCTTCTGTTGTAGCCGTATTATGAGCATTAATTGTTTCAATTTGTTTATTTAAAGCAGTGTCGATGTCATTTTTAGCATTAGTTTTAGTGTTAGTTGAAGGAACTACATTTCCAATACTAGTTGTTCCATTAGTCTTAGCAGTACTTACATCATGACTTGTAGTTGCATTGTCGATAGCATTCAAAGCAGTTTGTTTAGCATCATTCACTTTAGTATTGGCTTCTGCTTTTTCTTCATCTGTAGCGTTATTATTAGCATTGATGGCTGTAGTTTGTTCATTTGCTTTTTGATTAATGGCATCTCTGGCAGCTTGTTTTTCAATAGGTTGAGCAGTAATTTGTCCAATTACTGATACTGCATTAGTTTTAGCATCATTTACTGTTTGTGTAGTATGTTCTGCATTAATTTGTGCTTGTGCTTTTGCTAATTCACTCTTCACTTTTGCAATAGCTGCTTGTTTCTCTTCATTTGTAGCATCATGCGTTGCCTTAATTAATTCTATTTGTTCAGTTGCTTTGTCTTGAATTGCTTTTCTAGCATCTGTTTTAACTGTAGTTGCAGGCGTTATTGCGTTCATTTTACTAATACCATTTGATTTTGCTTCATTAACTAAATCATTAGTATTAGCAATTTGGATATTATTTTTCGCTTCAGTTTGAGCTTCTTCTACTTTACGATTTGCTTCTTCTATTTCTTCATCCGTTGAATCAGTAGCTTTTTGGT
Source organism: Staphylococcus caprae (assembly GCF_002902725.1). Taxonomy (GTDB): domain Bacteria; phylum Bacillota; class Bacilli; order Staphylococcales; family Staphylococcaceae; genus Staphylococcus; species Staphylococcus caprae. The sequence continues at coordinate 4,239 of NZ_PPRT01000008.1, read as the reverse complement.
TCTTAACTTTTTTATTAGCAGTCTGACTATCTATTTCATTTTTAGCATTTGATTTAACTGTAGTTGCAGGCGTAATGGCGTTGATAGTTTGAGTACCATCATTAACTGCATTATCTACTTGTGCATTAGTAGTCGCATTATCAATATTGGTGTTAATTTTGTTAATCGCTGCGTCTACCAATTTATTTGCTACTTCTTTTTCTTCATTTGTTGCATCATCGTTATTCTGAATCGCTTGCTTATGTTGAGTAGCAATGTGATTGATGTCATTTTTAGCTTGTTGTTTCTTTGCTACATTTGTATTTACGTTTTCAAGAGCTTGAATACCATCATTTTGAGCCGCATCAACATTGTCATTCGTTTGCGCTTGGTTGATTTGTTGTAAAGCATTATCTTTAGCTTGAGTTAATTTAGTGATGGCTTCGTTTTTCTCTTCTTGTGTTGCACCTGGTGTGTTATTAATATCAGCTTCTTTTGCATTAAACTTATCATTAATTTGAGCGCGAGCCTGTTGCTTTTTAGTGAATACAGGACGAATGCTATTAATATTATTGATTCCAGTATTCTCTGCAACATCTACATCACGATTAGAAGTAGCTTGGTTAATTTGTTTTTCAGCATTTGTCTTTGCGTCAGTAACACTTTGCGTAGCCGTAGCTTTTTCTTCATTTGTACCTTCATTATCAGTATTAATTGCATTAAGTTTTTCAGTAGCTTTTGCTGAAAGACCTTGCTTAGCTTGAGGTTTCTTTTGAACATTTACAGTAACATTAGTGAGTGTTTGTGTCGCATTATTTTTAGCATTGTCAACATCGTCATTTCCATTGGCATGATTTATTTGTTGAATGCCGTCAGTTAAAGCTTGATCCACTTGATTATTTGCCGCTGATTTCTCTTCATCAGTGGCATCAGGCGTTTGACTTATACTTTGTTTTTTCTGTTCTGCACTTTGATTCAATTCTGAAATCGCTTGTGGTTTTTTCAAAGCTTGAGGGTGGTCTTGATTAATCGTGTTTACACCATTTTGTTGTGCAGTCTGAACTTCTTGATTTGAATATGACTTATCAATATTACTTAACGCCTCTTGTTTATGCGTATTAACATTAGTCAGTGCTTCTTGTTTTTCTTCTGTCGTCGCATTATTATTTGAATTAATTTGTTGTTGTTGAGCTTGAGCCTTTGCTTCAATCGCTTGACGTGCATCTTGCTTAATTTTTGCAACTGGATTGATTGCAGTAATTGCATTATCACCATTACTTTGAGCTTGATCTACTTGATCATTCGTATTTGCTCCATTAATGCTTGCTATCGCAGTAGCCACAGCTTGATCTACTGAATTTTCTGCTGCTGCTTTCTCTTCATTTGTTGCTTCAGTATTTCCTTGAATGACTTGCTTTTGTTGTTTAGCTTTCGCATTGATTTCATCAATGGCATTTTGTCTTTTAATAGGTGTGACAGTTAATTGACCTATTTCACTCACACCGTCATTTTTAGCGGAATCAACTTTATCGTTTGTATCTGCGTTAGTAATACTTTGTAATGCACGTTCCTTAGCTTGATTTACATTATCAATTGCAGAATTTTTCTCATCTTGAGTGGCTTGTGCGTTATTATTAATTTCATTGACTTTATCTTGTGCTTTTTGATTAATAACCTCTCGCGCTTTGGCTTTATGTTGAGGTTGAGGTACATCAGAACTAATTTGATTAATCCCTTCATCTCTTGCTGTATTAACATCAGAATCTGACTGAGCCTCATCAATTTTACTAAGTGCATCAGTTGAATGTTCTTCAACTTTTTGAATTGCGACATTTTTTTCTTCATTCGTAGCTTCAGTATTTTGATTGATAAGTGCTTTTTGTTCAGTCACTTTATTATTGACTGCAGTTCGCGCATTCGGCTTAGTTTGAGGTACTGCTATATCATTGTTCAAAGTAGCTATTCCTTCATTTACTACACTAGTAACACCTTCATTAGTTAGTTGATCATCTATTTTACTTAAATATGTTTGTTTATGTTGATCAATATTTTCCTCTTCTTGATCTTTTTCATCATCAGTAAGTTCATCATTTTGATTGTTAGTTCTAATCATTTCACGTGCTTTGTCATTGATTTGACGTGTAGCATCTAATCTGTTTATAAGCGTTGTTGACATTTTTTGTGTTAGTGCATCGATCTCTGCTTGAGACTTTCTCTCAGCAACTTCTACACCATCTGCTTCTTCATCAAGAATAGGTTGTGCTTGTTTTTTTAATTTATTATAAGCTTGAACTGAAGCATACGTATAATTCGAAGGAACGACCTCTTGATCAACTTGTAATTGTAGTTGATCTTTGTTCATTACAATATCCACATTATATGGCGTTGAATTAACAGTACTAGTATTTATTTCTCCATTCATTGCTTCTTCAGCATTTGTTTTATAACTAAAATTATCTGTAAATTGTACAGTTTTAGGTTTATCTACGTTATTGACTCTAAGTTTATATTGTAATCTTAAAGACTTTTTAGCAACTAACCTACTGTCATCCACTTTAGCGCCATTAGAATTTAAACCTCTACTTTTAATTGTCACAGTGTTATTGTTTCTATCATAAGTCACATTCATAGGGTTGAGTGTTTGACCAGCAACGTTTCCATTTGGCGTACTTACAGTTAATGAATTGTCCACATATTGAATACCTTCCGGTAAATGTAAAGTATAAACAAATTCATCATCTTTTAATGAAGCAGATGTATTCCCATCATTTGTAACAGTCGTCGCAACTGTAAATTCAGTATTATTTTTAGCTGTTGCATTGATATTTCTGTTGCTAATATATAAATGTGAACCTGAGTTAATACCAATTGTATCGATGAAGTCATAATATTTATATCCGTCACTAAGTGTTCTAACACCATTAAGTTTTGTCATCACTTCATTATTAGGTCTAAATTGAACTTTAATATTTCTGACATTATTAGGAACATTAAATAAACGGTATAAATATCCACCTTGAATAAGTCGATTTAATAACTCTTGACCTGTATCAGCATCTTTAATAATTAGGTTTGTTCCACCTTGACTATTCTGAGTTGTCATCGTATTAAATTCGAATACTACTTCGGAATTCGGATTGACAGTCATCTCTTTCTCAATCCCTTTGAAATCTCCATGATCGTTTGTATTAGAAGCTTTGGCTCTACCAAGTACTAATACGTTACCTTGGGCTTGATAGTTTTTAGGATCACCAGAATCAAACACACTTGTTCTTTCAGCGATTGCATTTATAAATCCAACGCTACCACCATCTATTAAATTAAATCCATCAAGATGGTTTACAACTGTAACTTTAGGATTTCGTCTATCTGTACTTGTAGTGATACCTGTGTCATCAAAGGTTAAAATCATTTTAGGGCTGCGACGTCCTGTATTATTCAAATTAGGATCTGTATTTAAACTATCATCATTTAAATTATTCGTAGTTGATGGACTTGAATATAATGGTGTTTCTCTTCTACTTCTTTTCTTAGGAATATCAGACTCTTCAATGACTGCTTTAGCATCTGGTGTGATAGGTTGAGATGTATTTTTAACATCTTTTTTAGATTTATTTTCAGATTTTGCTTCTATATGATGTTGTGTTGATTTATCAACATGTATGTCATTTTCACTATTTTCATTTTTTGGAAGTGTATTAGCGTCAGACGCATTATTTTCCTCATTGGATTGATTAATTTCATTATTAGCGTTTTGTGATTGTGTTTGTTCTGTATCATTACTTTGAGCTTGTGCATTGTCTTGAGCATTAATTGGTAATTGATTATCAGTAGCTTGATTAACATTGCTTTGGTCAATTTCATTATTTGCTTGTGGATTTACATTAGGGTCTTGTGATGGTTGCGCAGTCTCATCCAATGTAGCGCCTTCTGGATTATTAGACTGAGGCGAATCTAGTTCTGCAGCAGAAGCTTGTCCTGGATGCGCTAAAAAAGTTACAGTAGCAATTAATGCAGAAAAGATACCAATGTTAAATTTTCTTATACTGAATTTCTGTTTTCTAAATAGATTCATTTAATTGTCCTCCTAGATGTTAATTCTTTGTTGTCTGTTAAATGAAAGTAGTCTTTTATCACATGATGTATACTGACTCAATTCAAGTTTGCTCACACTATAATTAAACACAATCTTTTTAAGTCTTTTTAATTTTATCATCTATAATATTTAAAATCTAGTATTGGTAAAAATAATTTTAACCT
>NZ_PPRT01000076.1 GCF_002902725.1 Staphylococcus caprae | reverse complement strand
TTAAACGTTTTAATGACTTTAGCCATGGCTACCTTCGTTGAAGGTGCCTGATCTGTAATCACTTTTTGAGGTTTACCAAATTGTTTAATGAGACTTTTGATAAACGCATATGCCGAATGATTATCTCGTTGCTTACGCAACCAAATATCTAATGTATGTCCCTTTGCATCAATGGCACGATATAAATAGCTCCATTTTCCTTTTATTTTGATGTACGTCTCATCAATACGCCATTTATAATAGGCTTTTTTATGCTTTTTCTTCAAAGTCTGATACAAAATAGACTTTATTGAAAACAAGATTTTCATTTAAGTATTAATAAAATTTTAACTATGACCTAACATTTCATTAAACATTCAATATTATGCTTGGGTAAGAGATATTCAAGATGAAATCATTACGCTTTAAATAATTGGATGATTCCATTAGAACAGTTTAAGGAGGATTACACATGGTTATTTCAAAAAGACTTTCTACTACGGTATTAGGTATTTTATTTTTGATTATTGTGATTTCAACATTCGTAGATCAACCAATATCAAATGCATTAATGAATCAAAATTCGTTATTTGGTACGATATTCCAAAATTATGGTTTATTCCCCCCAACATTAGTGTTAATTATCTCTATGATAATTTTAAATTATTACGTTTTCAAGATATTTAATAATCTATTTTTAAAGTTGACTATTTTGCTTATAACATCTGTATTTACACTTATTAAAACGAATGCACTTTTAGCAGAAACTGTACAATACATAGTGTCAACATCAAACAACATAAAGCATCATAAACCTATGGGTATGGCTAATAATGAAGGGAATACAGGTGACTCTCTATCCTTAGGATTGAGTATTTTAATTTCACTTATCATTCTATTAATTATAACGTTTATTTGTTATTACTTTTGGTTAAAAAACACAAATACTGCTGAATTACATAGATTATTTAAGGTGTCACTTATAAGTTTTTTGGTTCTATTTATCGGATTAGAGATTGTAGATAATATGAAAGAGTTATGGGGACGCGTAAGACCATATGAATTAGATGACAAAGCTTCCCATTTCACTAATTGGCTAAAAATTAACGGCAATACTGGTCATAGTTCATTCCCATCAGGGCATACAGGCAGTGGTGCATTTTTAATGTTCTTAGCTTTCTATTTTAAAAAACAATCGTCCAAAAAAATAGTATTTCTAATCGGTCTTTTATATAGTGTATTAATGGCATTAAGTCGAATTCGAATTGGTGCCCATTTCGCTAGTGATGTAACAATGAGTTTAATCATTATATTTTCGCTTATGGTGGCAGCAGATTGTATTATTAATAAAATAACTTCAGAGCCAACCCAACAAAAATATTAAATGTATGATTTTGTTGCAAAGTAAAATTAGGGTTCTGTTGCAAAGTTAAAATAGTATACAGTTCTATACAAAGTCAGAATCTTTAACGTTGTTTTAATAAGAAGTTGTTCCATTTAATTTGAT
>NZ_PPRT01000075.1 GCF_002902725.1 Staphylococcus caprae | reverse complement strand
AATATATAGAATACTATATAAAATGCTCAGTTATTACTGTAGAATAGAAATATAAACATTATTTTTATCAATATGTTTATATTAAATACATATCATTACGTATAAGAACTAAAAAGGAGATAAAAATGAGAAAATTTTTAGGGATTTTATTAATTATGATTATTGTTGGGTTAACAGGTTGTTCACATCATTCTGATTCTAACAAGTCCTCTTCTAAGAAATCAGAGAATAAAACGGATGTTGCGACGAAGTATTCAGAAGAAGATAGTAAAAAAGATCAATATAAGAAGCTAGAAAAAGAGGCTAAAGGATTAAAGCAAGTTCCTATTTTAGATAAATTAGATCCTTTGATGACTGAAAAGACATTTACTAATAAGACAGGGATGCAAGGTTGGAAAGATTATAAGAAATTATCGGATAAGGTCACATTAGCTGATTTAAAATACACAGAGGAATCTGAAGGTTCATCACTTGAAGAAGTAGATAAATTTTTTAAAGATAAAAAGGGTGTCAAACGAAAAGTAATGAAAGACCCTGATAAAGATGTTAAACATATTGATTATTTATATATTGATCGACATGGTAAGAAAATTGGGAATACGGATGAACCAGAAAATTATTCTCAAATCATGGCTACGTTCAAAAAAGATAAATTGATTGCTCTATCAAATCAACCTGGATTGTTTCATATGAGCCCCAAGGACCAAATTGCTAAAAAAGATTTAATTAAAGTTAAAGAATTAAAAGATATCACAAAGTTAAAGAATCCTAAGGCAATTTCGTATAGTATCGTTCAAGTGAAATATAAAGGTAAGCCTTATACTGATTTTTCAGTGTTAGGTAATGGTTCTGACTCAGATAAAGATGCTGCAGATGCTATTTTAGCTTATTACTTATTCTCACCAGTAGAATTAGATGGTAAAAACCATAAAGTACTAAATGTAAGTTCAGCTCCATTTATGAGTGCACAAGCTGACTTTTCAACATATCAACTTGAAGTATTTAAAAAAGTAGCAGAAGAAGAAGAAGAAGAAAAATATATGAGCGATAATTAGAGTATACGGATAAATTAAAAATAATTTAGCTGTCAGTGTCTTATCATTTTTAAGATTTTAATCTTTGCTTGTATATTTAGAGATAATTTAAACAAATAGCCACTCTTTCTAACGTCTATAAAGACGTAGAGAGAGTGGTTTGTTATTAATATAAATTTTATCCACTACTTAATTCAATGACATCTAAATCTGGCAAATGTTTATTTTCGTTCATCATATTTGCCTCCAGCAATAGAAATTTCCTCGCTTTCAGACTTTAAACGCCCATGCCCATCAATCTTTGTTGGAGATACGTTATCTTTGTAAAATCTTACGAATTTCTTACCAGGATATAATTTCATTACGTTATTTATAGGTTTTTGTAAGTTCCAAACATAATCTGCAATCTTGTCTCTATTTTCATTATCTTTGTAATATGCAATAAAATCAGACTCTGCTTGTTTTTTTATTTCAGGATGTTTCGCTAGTAAGCTATCAAATTGTTGATTAAATTCTTGACCGTTCATCTTCATTATTGGTTTGAATTCTTTCTTAAACTTGTCCAATCCTTCAATACCAGAAGTATTAAAGTTTAAGTATTGTTTTGTAACTCCATTAAATTCCTGCTTTTTTTGAAGTTTTGTATTCATGGCATAATAACCGTTTTTTTCAACTTCGTGTTTAAACTTGTGGCGTGCTTGTTCAATGTCATTTTCATAACGTTTATACATCATTGCGGCAACCGCGACAGAGGTTTCATTGTCATGACCAGGTGTGAAGGTGGTGATAGTTAATCCATTATCAGACTCGACGAATATTAATCTTAATTGAAAAGGAACATCGTAATCTACAGTTCCAACTACTACTAGACCATCAGTTTTACTTTTTTCACTGAATCCTGAAGAATTGGTATAAGCATCGACCAAATTAATTTTACAATTTAACCCAAATGTGTCTTTTACATACTTTTTATACTGCTTCTTGGCTTTATCTTTATATTTTTCTTTAAATTCCTCGTTGCGCTTTTTATGTTCACCAATGTACTTACCGTCATAGCTTTTAACACTCACTTTTTTTGGAATATCTTTTGTTTGATCTTTATCCATGAAGGAACAACCCTCTAAAATCATTGATGCACACAATACTACGGTAATAAGTTTTTTCATAACTTAATATCTCCTCTGTCATGAGTAGCTTAACATATAATTAGTAATATATTATAAAAGATAAAATGTTTAAATATAATATTATTATAACTTAGTATTGAGTATATTGACTATTATTTTTAAAGATTAGGAAAATTATATTGAGTTATGTACCAAACTAACCACATTTAAGTGAAGTTTAATTATTTTTAATAACTGGTGACTGGCGATACAATGAGGACAAAATTTATTCGAAGGAGTTTGTAATGATGGTGGATATGAATATCTTTGATCAACAATTTTGGAAAGACGCTTGGGATAATGATCCTAATACTCAAGATAAAAGGATGAAACGTGCAGGTTTAGGAAATCCTGATGCACCAGGATTTGAAAAATGGGCTGAGAACTTCAATAAAAATTCGTTTACGGAAGAAAGTCAGAAACGTACAAAGCGTATTATGTCATGGATTGAGAACCAAACGGGCGCATTTAAAAACTTAAGTATATTAGATGTAGGTGCTGCTTCAGGAGTATTTAGTATTCCTTTCGCAAAAGAGGGGGCTAAAGTTACGAGTCTCGAACCATCAACTGTATTACATGAGATGTTAAAAGATAATGCACAGCATTATGATGCTTCAATTAAGACGATAAATCAGTCATTTGAATCAATATCAGCTTCAGATTTAAATAATGTAGACTTTGTCTTTGCATCTATGTGTCCAGCAGTAACAACTTGGGAAGCGGTTCAAAAAGCCATTGATATCGCAAATCAGTTTGTTTATGTGAGTTTAATAGCAGGACCTAAAGAAAACTCAATTGTAGATGAGGTGACTGCATTTTTAGAAATGAAACCATCACCCATGACAGCCGATATGTATTATTTAATGCAACTACTATATTGTAATAACTATACGTATGAGACATTAATTGAACACCACACTCAGCATACTGAAAAAAGTGTTGAAGAAGTCATGCAACAATTACCATCATGGTTAAAAGAAGTAGAAATTGAAATAGATCATCAACAAATGGAAAGTATTGAACAATACTTACAAGATAAATATGGAGATAACGTCCCATTAACGACAGGTGGTAAATTTGGGAAGGTATTAATACATCTTTAAAATTTAAAAATATATAGAGTGAATCGAAATACTGTTCTGACAACATTTATGTGAACAGTATTTCTTTTTTTATAATTTGTTTCGATATATCGTTGAAATATTTCGATATATCGCTTAATATAATGATATATCGAAATGATAATTAAAGAAAGGTGATATTTATGTTCAGAAGAAGACCAGAAATGATGAGACAACATATTGAAAAATTTGAAGGATTTGATTTTGGAAGAGGCGCTGCTGGCTTTGGTGGTCCAAGAGGTGGCGGTCGAGATCGCTTTTTCAAAAAAGGAAATTTACAATTTGTCATTCTTAAAATGTTGAAAGAAGAATCTAGACATGGTTATCAAATTATTAAAGATTTAGAAGAACGTTTCAAAGGATTTTATGCACCGAGTCCTGGTTCAGTTTATCCCATTTTACAAATGTTAGAGGATAGAGAATTTGTTTCTATTTCTAAAGACGGGAAAAAGAAAGTGTATTCAATAACTGAAGAAGGCGAAAAATTCTTGGATGAAAATATTGATAATGATGTGTTTACTCAAAGAAAGGAACAATTCCAAAATATTGATTTTGAACAATTGAAAGCTTCTCGTGAACAATTACATGAAGTATTTCAAGGTTTTATGAAAGCAAGTCAACGCGCTTTACAAGATGAAGAATTGAAAAAAGAGTTTGATCAATTTGTAGAAGAAACAAAAGAACGTTTGAAAAAATTTTCCGAATAAAAATAGATAATGGAGGGTTTTGGAATGAATATAAAAGATGTTAAAAAGGTAGGTATTATTGGTGGAGGACCTGGAGGATTGATGTTAGGTCTTCTATTACAACAACAAGGGTTCGAGGTTTCTATATTTGAAAAAGCTGGGTTAGATATTAATAGAGACCGTGGTGGATCATTAGATATACACGAAGAAAGTGGACAGTTACCATTGAAAGAAGCGGGTATGATTCATCGATTTAGAGAACTTGCACGTTTTGAAGGCGAAGATACACGCGTATTAGATAAAGATGGGAAAGTGTATTATGAAGAAATTGCTGACCCGGAAGTTGAAGGTGGTCGTCCAGAGATTGATCGTGGTGAACTTTGCGATATCATTAGTGAACAATTAAAAGAGGGCACTGTCGTATATGGCAAAACGTTTGAATCGCTTACTCGATTAGATGATGGACAAGTTAAAGTTTCATTCGTTGAAGGAGACACAGCTACGTTTGATTTCGTGGTAGGTGCTGATGGGGCATTTTCAAAAGTGAGACCTTATTTAGCAAATGTGGACGTTGAGTATAATGGTATTTCAATGGTGGAACTGAATGTAGAGGATGTGTATAATCAACATCCTGATTTGGCTGAGTTTAATAAACACGGTAAAATGATGGCATTTGGTGACCACAAAGCGATACTCGGCCAAGTGAATGGCGATGGCAGAATTAAAGTATATATGTCATATCAAATGGATTATGATGAATTTGATAAATTTAAAGGGATGAACAAGTCAGTAATTAAAGAACAGTTATTGAACGATTTCGGAGATTGGCATCCATAATTAAAAAAATATATTGAATATGCAGGCGATGATATATTATTACGTCGCATATATAAATTACCTATTGGTTTTAAATGGGAAAATCAACCTAATGTTACTTTAATTGGAGATGCAGCACATCTTATGAGTCCATTTGCGGGCGAAGGCGTGAATATGGCATTTTACGATGCGTATTTATTAGCTGAAGCGCTTAAAGAAAATGACGAGTTGCAGCTGGCTTTAAAAGAATACGAAGACAATATGTATGAAGCATCAGAACAAAGTGCGCGTGAGTCTCAAGCTAACTTGGAAGAAATGTTTGGTGACAATGCTGCACAAAAATTTGGAGATTTCTTTAATCAAATAGGTGAGTTATTTGAAGAACATCAATCACATAAATAAATAGATATTTAAAAATGCCGGCTGGTTGTCTTGAACCAGTCGGCATTTCATGTACTTCCGAACGAGGAAATAATTTAACTTCGCCGGAAAGATAGACGGGCTACGAAAAGCAGGTTTTTCGGCAGAAATACTCAAAGTTCGACAAAACTTGAGAAACAGTTTTGCTCACTTTTCGATTCTGCTCAAAACCTAAGCGCTTTTCTTCGCACCTTAATTTTTATTTACTGATGCGTCGTAGATTGAGTCTACAGCGTCACCTAATGCTTTATCGAATTCTTCTTGTGATTGGCTAGCACGTAAGTCACTAGCTAATGCACGGGAGAAGCTTGCGATTAATTCATCGTTTTCTTTTAATAATTTGTTAGCTTCATCTCTGCTGTAACCACCAGATAATACAACTACACGTACAACGTTTGGATGTTCAGCTAATTCTTTATATAAGTTAGGTTCAGTAGGAATAGTTAATTTTAACATTACAAGTTGATCATCATTTAATGAATCTAAGCCTTTTTTGATTTCAGCTTTTAATACTTTTTCAATTTCAGCTTTATCTTTAGCATTAATGTTAACTTCTGGTTCAATGATTGGTACTAAACCTTTAGCAATGATTTTTTTAGCGAATTCAAATTGTTGTTCAACAACATCTTTGATACCTTGTTCGTTTAATTCTAAGATGTTAGAACGCATTTTAGTACCGAAGATATGACGTTCGTTGGCACGGTCTAATGTTTCGTCTAAGTCATTGATTGGTTTCATTAATTGAACACCGTTTTGTTGTTCAGCAAGACCTTTATCAACTTTTAAGAAAGGAACAATGCCTTTGTCTGCTAAGTAGTCACCAGTGTATTTACCTTCAACTTCGCGATCCATTGTTTGTTCGAAGAGAATGGCACCTAAGATTTTATCAGGTGAAAATGAAGGTGAAGTCACCACGCGCGTACGCATATCGTGAACAAGTTGGAACATCTCATCTTCATTGCTATATTGGTCTTCATTAACGCCATATTCTTTAAGCGCTTTAGGTGTACTACCGCCACTTTGGTCTAACGCAGCGATAAACCCTTTACCATTAGTCATTTTTTCTAATTGTTCATTATTCATACTTTCCACTCCTTAACATAACTTTCACTTACAGTATGATAAAAATTATATTTTATCTCAAGTTTTTCAACTCGAAATTTATGTGAAACTGTCTTGAATCGTGTATGAAGTCATAAATTTGACGAAAATTAGAATTATATTGATGGCAATGTAAAAAGATGGACATAAATTAATTGAGAGCCGTACACACGTTTTAATTCAATTTTCAAAATAGTATGTTATTCTATGTTTATAAATAATCATTAATAATATAAATATATTAC
>NZ_PPRT01000074.1 GCF_002902725.1 Staphylococcus caprae | reverse complement strand
CTATATTATCTATATTAAGTATATTTAATATAGTAAGTGTAGAAATAGTTGATAATAATAATTTTTTGCTCATTAATCGCAAATCCTTTATTTGAAATTTTACTTTTATTATACACATAAAAAATACTTAAATGAATAAGGAATTTTAAATTTCTACATTTTTCGAAGTAAAAATAAATAATTATTGATAAATTTGAAGAAAACTATGTACATATACTTATAATTTTTATATTATTTACGTAAGGCACACTAAAACTTTTTTAGTATGTCTACATGCAAGATCTAACTCAAAATTTTCAGGAGGTTCTACAATATGGCACTTATTAAGATGAGTCCGGATGAAATCAGAGCTAAGTCACAATCTTACGGGAATGGATCTGAACAAATTCGTCAAATTTTATCTGATTTAACTCGTGCACAAGGAGAAATCGCTTCAAACTGGGAAGGTCAAGCATTCAATCGTTTCGAAGAGCAATTCCAACAACTTAGTCCAAAAGTTGAAAAATTTGCTCAATTATTAGAAGAAATTAAACAACAATTAAACAGCACTGCAGACGCAGTTCAAGAACAAGACCAACAGTTGTCTAATAACTTCGGATTACAATAATAATTTTGTGTATAGTAGAGCCACATTTCAATGTGGCTTTACTTTTCATCATGGGGAGAATGTTTTGAAAGGGAAATATAAAAATGAAAAAGAAAAATTGGATATATTCACTCATCATAATATTAATTATAGTGTTAGCCATAGTAGGACTAATTACTTTTGTACATACGAAATATGGAAATCAAGCTGAAAATCATACTAAAAATGAAACTAAAGATTATAAAAATATACATATTGCAATTATAAATGAAGACCAACCAACTAAATATAACGGTAAAAAAATTGAATTAGGTGAACCTTTTATTAAGAGGTTATCTGAGCATAGTAATTACAATTTTGAAACGGTATCAAGAAATATCGCGGAAAATGGACTTAAAGATGGTAAATATCAGGTAATGATTGTTATTCCTAAGAACTTTTCTAAATTAGCAATGCAATTAGATGAAAAAACACCATCAAAAATGTCTATTCAATATAAAACAGCTGTAGGACAAAAAGAGGATGTTGCTAAGAAAACTGAAAAAGTAGTAAGCGATGTTCTTAACGATTTTAATAAGAATTTAATCAATATTTATCTAACAAGTATCATTGATAATTTACATAACGCTCAAGAGAATGTGGGAGACATTATGAAGCGTGAACGTAATGTGGACCAAAATTTTGCCAACTATCTATTAAATCCGCTCAATGATTTTCCAGAATTATTTACGGATACATTAGTAAATTCACTCGTGGCAAATAAAGACATCACGTCATGGATTCAAAATTATAATCATTCACTGCTAAGTGCTAACTCAAATATATTTAACATCGATAATGATTATAACGCTTCTTCAATTGTTCAGGATCAAGGATCATTTTTCGATAAAAATATATCAGCATTAGAACAAACGTTAGATGATTATAAAACTCAAAAGGATAACATTAACGTTGGCGACTACATCTCAGAATTAAAACAAATGAATAAGAAAATTGATCAACAATCGGAAGAACAAGACCGTTCTAAAGAAGAATATAATCAAACATTTAAAGAGAATTTAGAAAAAGTTAAAGATGATGTAAAAGAACAAGAATCACCATTTACAAAAGATATGATAGAAGATTATCGTCAGAAATTAACTGAGTCTTTAGAAGAACAACTTAGAAATAATCAAGATCTCAATGACGCATTAGACCAAATTAAACAAGATAATCAAAACATACAAGATACAATGATGAATCATCTTAAAAATACAATAGAAAATGATCATACAGGTTTCGATAATTATTATATTAGAAAGCTGACAAATGAAGATTTAGAAAATGCAGGGTTAAGTTGGAAAGCAACACGTGAATATCAACATATTCTAGATGACATGAATCAATTTATCAGTAAATATAATGAGGCAAACCCTGATCATCCAATTAAACAAGACGATTATCATGGAGAAATTAATGCGGATGATACATCTAAGTTAACTAATGAAGGTGTAAAATTCGAAAGAAAAGAAACAATTAAGAGTAAAGACATCAACAGATTGAGCATTGCGACTGATCCTAACTTCGACTTCGATGGTACTGTCTATATTAATGACAAAAAATATGATGTTAAAGATCAAGACATTAAATTAGATACAACTCAGAAATCATATGATGTAGAAGTTAAAGGTACAGCTAAGTTGAAAGGCGACCATAAAAATCAAGAAGACTTCCTTAAAGATAAAACGATGCATCTACAACTTGTCTTCGGTCAAGCTGATAAAGATGATGAAAATAAGAAAGCGAATGTCGTAGATTTAAGTATCAATCATAACTTGGAAGGCAAATTAGTTAGTGGAGATTTAGATCAACAATTGCGTTCTTTAGATCAATTTAAATCAGAATACGATTTATATAAAGATAGTGATCTTGATCCTAAAAAACCAAAAATTGATAATAAAGCAATTGTGAATATGATGGTTGACCAAGTTATCAAAGATATGGAAAGTTTTAAAGACGATAAGTCTGCATTACTCAAAGAAATTGATTCTCTAAGCAATTCGTCAAACGACATGATTGATAAAATATTTGATAATAAACAAAGCGTTGAAAACAATAAAAAAGAACTTAATTCAATCATTGATAGTTTAAATGATGTTGAAAAGCAACTTGAAGAAGATCCTGAAACACCTAAAATCGAAAAAGATAAAGGTAAAGAATTTACAACTTTATCAACTCATTTAGACGATCAAGTGAATAAATTATCTGAACGTAGTACGAAGTTACTTTCAGATAGTCAGAATTCTAAATCTACAGCTGATTCAATCAGTGGAGAATTAAATAAACTTGATGACAATGTCAATAATTTACATGCAAGTGGTAGAGCGCTTGGTACAAGAGCGAATGATTTAAATAAACAAATGGCAAACAATGATAAAGATAACCAACTCTTTGCTAAAGATTTTGCAAATGTACTGAAAAATTCTAAAGATGGAGATCGACAAAATAAAGCACTTAAAGACTTTATGAGTAATCCAATACAGAAACAAAACTTAGAAAACGTATTGGCTAATAATGGAGATAAAGATACGTTCTCACCAACATTACTCGTATTACTGATGTATCTTATCTCAATGATGACAGCATATGTGTTCTATAGTTATGAACGTGCGAAAGGTCAGATTAACTTTATTAAAGATGATTTTAGTAAAAATAATCATATATGGAACAGAGTCATTTCTTCAGCAATAGTGACATTTACTGGAATGGTTGAAGGACTTGCGATTGGGTTAATTGCTATGAATCGTTATCAAGTGATGCCAGGTTATAAGGTTAAATTCATTTTCATGATTCTAGTGACTATGATTGTGTTCGTCTTAATTAATACTTATCTATTAAGACAATTAAAATCTATCGGTATGTTTATCATGATTGTGATATTAGCAGTTTACTTTATCGCGATGAATTACTTGAATCCATCAGGAAGTGGTAGCACGTTAAATCGTTTATCACCATTATCTTACGTAGACTCAATGATTTATAACTATTTAAATGCTGAACATCCAGTAGGTCTCGCATTACTTGTTTTATCATTATTGGCAATTGTAGGATTTGTGTTAAATATGTTCATTAAACACTTTAAGAAAGAGAGGCTCATCTAATGATAATTGAAAGTATGATAGCAATGACATTGTTAACAGCTGATAATCATAGAGGTGACCTTAACATAGAAATTGACCAAGAAGATAAAGAGAATGTGAATAAAGATATAAAAGAATACGACACAACGTTATTTGATAAAGATAGTAAATCTATTAATGACGCAATAAAACAACAACAAAAGAATAAAGATGAAAAAGTTAAAAATAATTTGTTTCAAAACCAAGCGAGTCACACGACTCGCTTGGATGAAACAAAGCACGTATTGTTTTCCCATAAAAGTTCAAATAATGCTGTGGAGAGTGATAAGAGCCCCTATATACAAGACAAACAAAAGAGAAACATCTTTCCTTACATCTTGTTAAGTATAGGGGTTCTTTTGACGTTAGGATTTGTCATATTTTCCATTAGAAGAGGGAGAAGAAGTAAACAATGAACCAACATAAAAAAGTGACTATAGATTTTTCAAATTATCATATGGGGACGTATGATTTATCAGTTCCAATATATTTACCACTTAAAACATTGATTCCTTTAATTATTGATAGTTTAGGTATCGATATTCATAATTTTAAAAACCAAGTTAAAGTAATTACGAAAAATCAATTATTAGTTGAAAATGATAGATTAGTAGATTTTCAAGTTGCAGATGGAGACATTTTGAAATTATTATAGGGAGAATTCAATCATGGCGAATAAAAAATCCAAAGAACTTAGTGAATTAGAAACATTAGATAATAAGCAAGATGTTAAAAAGCATGATAGAGAAGATATGAGAGAAATAACGAAGTCTTCTATTAAAAAAGAACATTATCATTTAATGTACTTACTCGAACAGAAAGCTACTTACTTTATTGATGCTGAATTGACCGAGTTGCGTGATAGTTATCAAGTCTATTATAAGATCTCAGATGATATTACATCTTTTCACAAAATAACGAAGTTCTCTAAAAATGAAAAATTAAGATATTTATTGAATATTGCTAAATTAGAAGATATTAAAAATACAAGATATACCTTCGTTTTAGCACCAAATGAGCTGTATTTTACTAAGGATGGCTTACCACTTCTAAAGACAAGAGGATTGAAAAACATTGTGGAGCCGTTACCAATGTCGGATGAAGATTTTCTGACTCGATATAAAGCGCTAGTAATTACTTCGTTTAATAGTAAGGTTTCATTTGATTCACTCGTTGAAGGGAATTTAGAACTACATAAGGGAACGCCTTTTGAAAATCAAATTATTAATATCAAATCATTAGATGAATTGAAAGATTTTCTTAAGCAACAGTTTAATAAGCAACAAAAAGATTATTCTCAAAATTTCACATATGTTAGAAAAAGAAAATTCCAAATCTTTAAATGGTTAGCTATTGGGGCAAGTATTTTAGGATTATTACTTATCGCATTTTTAGTGTATCTCTATTTTTCAGTTATGAAGAATCATGATCAAGTTGAAAAAGGTTACAAAGACTATGTTAAATCAGACTACACTCAAGTTTTAAATGACTATAAAGATTTAAATGGTAAGAATTTAGATAAAGAAGCGCTATATATTTATGCGAAAAGTTATGTTCAAACGAATAAGCAGGGATTAGAAAAAGATAAAAAAGAAAACTTATTAAATAATATTACTCCAAATTCTAATAAAGATTATTTACTTTATTGGGTTGAACTTGGACAAGGCCATTTAGATGAAGCATTGAATATCGCAACATATTTAGATGATAACGATATTATGAAACTCGCTTTAATTAATAAATTAAGTGATATTAAAAATAATTCAAATCTTTCAAATGACAAACGTTCAGAACAAACTAAGAAATATAATGATAAACTTCAAGATATTTTAGACAAAGAAAAAGAAGTTAAAGACGAAAAAGCTAAAAAGAAAGAAGAAGAAGCTAAGAAAAAAGACGAAAAAGTAAAACAACAAGAAGAAAACGAGAAAAAACAAAAGAAACAAGCTCAAAAAGACAAAGAAAAACGTCAAGAAGCAGAACGCAAAAAATAGTATAGGACTGGGGACTAACTATGCATAAATTGATTATTCAATATAATGACCAAATAAGCATGCTTAATTTAAGAAATGGTAAAACGTATACCATTAGTAATGATAAAGAAGCAGATATTACCTTTAATTTATTAGAAGAACCCATACACCTTGAACAAAATGAACAAGGTGTATGGCAAGCAAATCACACGTCAATATTTAAAGAACTTAAATATCAAACGAACAATGGCGAAGTAATATTCAATATTTATTTTAAAAATAATCTTACTTCATATGCGTATCCTTCATCTAAAGAAGTCATGACAATTGGTGAAAATGCGTTTGATGACATTCAAGTTGAAAGCTTGAATGATATTGTGATGGTTAAGGATATCCAACAAATTTATCACAATCATTTTATCAGAATTGTGCATAATACAAATAATACGCTATATATTAATTATGAAAAGCAATCGCAAGAAGTAAGTAAAGCGTATATAGGGGACCATGTATTTATAGACGGTATTTGGTTTGAAGTTCAAGAAGAAGGCCTCTCAATACTGTCGCATGGAGACATTCATTCTGAATTGATCGTACTCAATAATGATGAACCGGAAGCTGTTGATACAGATTATAACGATTATCACCGTTCGCCTAGAATCATTCATCGTGAACCTACGGAAACAATTAAAATTGAAAGACCACCTCAACCTGTTCAAAAGAATAACACCATGATTTGGCGAGCGATTATTCCACCTTTAGTAATGATTGCATTGACGGTAATTATCTTCTTAGTAAGACCTATAGGTGTCTATATTTTACTTATGCTTGGTATGAGTACCGTTACAATCATTTTCGGTATCACAACGTATTTCACTGAGAAAAAGAAATATAAAGAAGATGTCGAAAAACGAGAGAAAGATTATAAGAAGTATTTAGAAGAGAAAGCAACAGAAATTAACAAAGCCATCAAAGATCAACGCTTTAGTTTAAATTTTCATTATCCAACATTACCAGAAATTAAAGATATTGTTGAAACGAAGGCACCTAGAATATATGAAAAAACATCTCACCACCATGATTATCTTCACTATAAACTCGGCGTCGCAAATATTAAGAAATCATTTAAAATCGACTACCATGAAGAGGAATTCAATCAACGTCGTGACGAACTCTTTGACGATGCGAAAAGATTGTATGAATTCTATGGTGAAGTTGAACAAGCACCTTTAATCAATGATTTAACACATGGGCCAATCGCTTATGTTGGTACACGTCATCTTATTATAGAAGAAATTGAAAAAATGATTCTTCAATTATCAACGTTCCATAGTTACCATGAATTAGAATTTTTATTGGTAATTAGGGAAGATGAGAAGGACACATTCAGTTGGTCAAGATGGTTACCACATATGACGTTAGGCGCTCAAAATATTAGAGGGTTTGTTTACAATCAACGTACAAGAGACCAAATTCTAACGTCAATTTACAGCATGATTAAAGAGCGTATCCAAACAGTTCGAGAAAAGACACAAAGTAATGAAAAAGTTATATTCACGCCGCATCTTGTATTTATTATCACTGATATGTCTCTAATTATTGACCACGTTATTTTAGAATATGTGAACCAAGACTTAACAGATTATGGAATTTCGCTTATTTTCGTTGAAGATGTCATTGAAAGCTTACCAGAACATGTTGAGACGATTATTGATGTGAAATCCCGCACTGAAGGCGAACTTGTTATGAAAAATGAAGAGCTCGTGCAATTAAAATTCACGCCTGAAAATATTGATGGGGTGGATAAAGAGTATATTGCACGTCGCATCGCTAATTTAAATCATATTGAACATATGAAAAATGCGATTCCAGATAGCGTGACATTCTTACAAATGTATAACGTGAATGAAGTAAGTGAATTAGATATCAAGCATCGTTGGCAAGTAAATGAAACATTTAAAACAATGGCAGTACCATTAGGTGTAAGAGGTAAAGATGACATTCTCAATCTTAACTTACATGAAAAAGCACATGGACCACACGGTTTGATTGCTGGTACGACTGGTTCTGGTAAATCTGAAATTATCCAATCTTACATTCTTTCATTAGCGGTTAACTTCCATCCACATGAAGTGGCATTCTTATTAATCGACTATAAAGGTGGAGGTATGGCGAACTTATTTAAAGACTTGAAACACCTCGTTGGAACAATTACCAACTTAGATGGTGATGAAGCAATGAGAGCGTTAACGTCTATTAAAGCTGAATTACGCCAACGCCAACGTTTATTTGGTAAACATGATGTGAATCATATCAATCAATATCACAAATTATTTAAAGATGGTATTGCAACAGAACCTATGCCACATTTATATATTATTTCGGATGAATTCGCCGAATTAAAATCTGAACAACCTGACTTTATGAAAGAGCTTGTATCAACTGCGCGTATCGGTCGTTCACTAGGAATTCATTTAATTTTAGCTACGCAAAAACCATCAGGTGTCGTTGATGACCAAATCTGGTCGAACTCTAAATTTAAATTGGCGTTGAAAGTGCAAGACCGTCAAGACAGTAATGAAATCTTAAAAACACCTGACGCTGCTGACATCACGTTACCAGGTCGTGCGTATTTACAAGTGGGTAATAATGAAATTTACGAATTGTTCCAATCTGCTTGGAGTGGTGCGACGTATGATGTTGCAGGGGATAATTATGAAGTTGAAGATAAGACGATTTATATGATCAATGATTATGGTCAGTTTGAAGCAATTAATAGAGACCTTAGTGGTTTGGAAAATGAAGAACCACAAGAGAGTCAAACAGAACTTGAAGCGGTGATTCATCACATTCAAGATGTTACACAACAACTAGCAATTGATGACTTAAAACGTCCTTGGTTGCCACCATTACCAGAAGCGGTGTATCAAGAAGATTTAATTGAAACAGATTTCACAAAATTATGGTCAGATAACCCTAGTGAAGTTGTATTAACGATAGGCTTAAAAGATGTGCCTGAAGAACAATATCAAGGTCCGCTGGAATTAGAACTTAAAAAAGCAGGGCATATTGCGCTTATTGGAAGTCCTGGCTATGGACGTACCAATTTCTTACACAATACTATTTTCGATATTGCAAGACATTATCGACCAGATCAAGCACATATGTATCTATTCGACTTTGGTACAAATGGTTTAATGCCAGTATCCGATGTTCCACATGTGGCTGATTACTTTACAGTTGACCAAGAAGATAAAATCGCCAAGTCAATTAAGCGCATTAATCAATTAATCTCTGATCGTAAAAAGCTATTAAGTCAACAACGTGTAGTTAACATTGAACAATACAATCGTGAAACGAACGATGCGGTGCCAAATGTATTTATCATCATTGATAACTATGACACGGTTAAAGAATCACCATTCGTTGAAGAATATGAAGAAATGATGATGAAAGTGACACGTGAAGGTTTAGCACTTGGTGTGTATATCATTTTAACTGGTTCAAGATCTAATGCGATTAAGTCAGCCATTTTCACAAATATTAAAACACGAATTGCACTATATTTATTCGAAAATAACGAACTTACAAATATTATTGGCTCTTATAAAAAAGGAGTTAAAGACATCAAAGGACGAGCTGCGATTAATGATGATAACTTTACTCAGTTCCAAATTGCACAACCATTTAGAGTAGGCGAAGGCGAAACGTATAACAGTCACATTAAAGACGAAATCGCCAAAATGAACGAAAACTTCGTCGGCGATTACCCAGCACACATTCCAATGATGCCAGAAAAAGTAATCAGAGAAGACGTAGAACGAAGATACAATCTCGAACAACTTATCTTAGAAGAACACAAACTACCACTCGGATTAGATTTTGAAGACGTAGAGTTAGTGAGTTTAGAAGTAGATAAATCTTCAATTGTTACCGCAATTAAACCAAATGAACAAGAGTATTTAAATCATTTAATTTTAGATCATTTAAGTGTTTACTCTCGTGAACATGTTGTTCTATTAGCAGATGCAGATGAAAACATGGCACAGTATGCGAATGGAGTATCATCTTATTATTCTAGTCCTTCAGATTTAACTATGATAAGAAAAGGATTTTCTCAGGAAATAGCTGCGCGAAAAAATGGAGAAAGATCTACATCTGAAAGAAAAATTGTATTTATTAATAATGTAAAAAGGTTTAATCAAATTACTGGTATGAATGAAAATGAAATACGTTATCTATTTAATGAAGGCGTTAAATATAATGTCTTTGTTATCGGAAGCGGTCTATATTCAGATACCGTCGGCGCATACGATAAAGAAAGCAAAATGATGACTAGAACTGTTAATCAGGCAGTTATTGGTCATAAAATATCTGAACAAGAGTTCATTAGAGTCAAAGATCGATTTGGTGAACCTGAATTGAAATCAAAAGAAATGTATTATATTTCTAATCAAGAATATAAAAAGTTCAAATTATTCGAGGAGTGAAACTGATGATAAAATTAAACAAAGACTCTGTTTCATCGGATATCAATAATATACGAAATAATGGCCAAGGGTTAATGGGAAATAATAGCGAAGTAAACCTATCTAAAACAAATTTAGTCACTTTTGAAGAATACGTAGATATGTTTGAAAGCTATACATCTGCTATATCTAACTATGAAAGTATTGTTAGTCAAGATACTTCAGCTATGGAAACTACGGTCAACGAAATAGTAGAAAATGATCAAAATATTGCTGGACAAATTCGGGAGTCATAAATTTATTGTGAAATTAAAAAGGGATGGGTATGAATGAGTAATAAAGCTGAGATAAGAATGAAAATTTCTCAAAAGGAAAATGAAAAAAGTGGTAAACAAAGCGAATTAAGCGGGTTAAGGGAAGATTTAAAACGTTTGAAAGAGGCTTTAAAAGGTGTAAAAAGTGCTCAAGATGATTTTAATTCCGCACATTCTAAGTACAACAATACTAAGATTGCAGATTCAGATTGGAAAGGGGAAACCAGATCAAAGAGCGACGAACATAAAGAGAACATGGACGAGGAAATGAAAAAAGTAAAAAAAGATTATGAAGAAGCTATAGATGACTTGGAATCTGATATATCTAAAAAAGAGAATGAAATTACAGGAGTAGAGGGAGAAATAACTAGATTAGAAAATGAAATAAATTCTTTAAAAAATAAATTATAGTGAAGGGAGAATGTTGTTATGGGGTTAAAAGTAGATATGAACGAAGTTCATAATATGAAACAATCAATTGATAGTTCTCTAGATTCTCTAAATTCTAAAGTTGAAAATTTAAATAGTAGTATGACAAGTTTGATTGGGACTGACGGTTTTGAAGGGAAAGCTGCCGATAGTGTTAAAAATTATACAAAAACTTTTCATGAAAAAAACATAAGTAAAATAAAAACAATAAATGAAAAATATAAATCAGATATAAAGAAATCAATAGATAAATTTGAGAGCGAAGTAGATAATAATTCATCTGCTATATTGGTCGAAGATGAAATAAAAGATTATAAACAAAAAATTGACGATACTTTAGGCGATGTCTATAAATCAAGTGACGACGCCAATAATTCGATTATGGATGTAGCAGATTTAACCACTGCTAATAAAATTGACACCACTAATTTAGCTAATAAGATGGCTACATTCAATAAACAAATAGACAAGACATTGGAAAAACTTCGTGATTTTGATACTAATAATTCAATCGATGGGGATCGAACGAACAATTTAATCGAAGAATTAAGTGGTTTAAATTCATATGTTAAAAAGCTATCACCTAATAGAGCTAGGATAAGTTCAACAAGTGGAAAGATAGATAAAGCAAGATTTGTACATAAAACAAGCGAAGAATTGATAAAATGGCAAAAATACATGGAAAGTATTAGCGATAGTATAGAAGGTCAACCTGGTTTAAATAAAAAATACTATGAAGCAATGGTCCAAGCAGGACGGGAGTACTTTGTTGTTAAAGCTATTGGTGATGGTAGTGTCAAAAGAGGTTTTGACAAATTTTTAAAATACAGAGACGTAAATAAAATATTCAATAGTATGAATAAAAGACAATTACGTAGAGTTATGACTCTATTTAATGTAAGTAAGTCAGACATTAAGTTAAAAAATTCATTTAAAAATGCTAGTGAATTTGTGAGAAATAACCCATTTAAAAAAGGAAACTTAGTGAATTGGCTATCAAAAGTGCAGAACTATGATAGTATGAATGCTAAAGTTTTAAGAGAAAGTATAAAAAATAAGAATTTTAAATACCAATTTGGTGATGCAAAGAAATTTTTTGATACAAAAGAAATGAAAAAAGCAGCTAGTACCGAATTTAAAAATACTTTTATTAATCAAGGTCTTAGAGAAGCTTTTGGAAACAAAGGGACTTTCACTATAAGTGGTTTTAAAAATAATTTCAAAAAATATTGGAATAAGAATGTTAGAGGTGGAGTGAACGAATTTAAGAATAAAAATATACTAGGAAAAATAGGTAAAATTACAAAAATGGGAGGGAAGATTTTAAAACCACTTGCAATAGGTTCAGCAATTATGGACAACTATAAAAAAGATGATCCACAAAAAACTTTTGTAGGTTCTGGCGTGGATTTAGCTGCTATTGGGGCGAGCAGTGCTGCAGGAGCAGCAATAGGTACTGCTATTCCAGTTCCAGTATTAGGAACATTGGTAGGAGCCGGTGTAGGAGCGATAGCAGGTTTAGCATTAGAAACGAAACTTCCATTTATTCATAAGTCTGTTACACAAGTAGCTAAAGACGGTATAAATAGTGGTTTGGACAATGCGAAGGATGCATGGAAGAAAACAACTTCAGCATTTAAAATGAATTTTAATTAGAGGTGAATTAAATGTTAAAACAAGCCGTTAGAAATATAAAAAATGCGTATTTAACTCCTTTTGGAATAGCTATAAATGGTCTAACGATTTTATTTTATGGAATATTATTATCTTTAAATAATACGTATCAACGTTTGCCAATATATATAATTATTTTCATAGTGTTATGGTTGATCATTAATATTATATCCATTCTACAAGAGAGAAATAAGAGTATTAACCTTAGTAAAAAACACGTCCTTACTTATATGATAGTAAACGTGTTGTGTGGTTACAGTTTGATAATCGCGTTTATTTCAATTTATTTTATAGGGGCAACTGTTAATGAATTTAATGTATTTAATTATTGGTTATATTTATTAATTATACTCTTAGTATCATGGATAGGATTTCATCTCTTTTGCATTAGTTATTTTAAAGTTATTGACTTATCAATTAATAAACTAATACAAGTAATAGGAATTATTCTTATCATTTTATCTATTATTTCTTTAATTTACTTTGCTTTTATCGTTCCAATTACAGATGGTGAAAATATGTTTATAGTTGGTGGAATTATAGCTTTATTATGTGTATATGGTCTTTTAACTAGAAGCTATTACAATTATTCATGGTATTTATATCTGATGAAAAATGGGGAAGAGGAAGTGCAATAATGGAACTGGGAATGTTAATCATGCCGTATTGTGTGAAAATTACATATGAAATTAATGAAAATGATGATTGGTTAGAAGGTTTGGATACGATAAATGATTTTTTTATGGATAAGGATATTTATCCTACGGGACCTATAGTATTTCAAAGAAAATCTATTGGTTTAGGTGAATTTAAATACACAGCCTATATTTCGTTAAACAATGAATTACAAGATATACCTGAATTAAATATTGAATATATTGATGTTTTAGAAGTAGGTCCAACATTATCTGAAAAGTGTTTTGATGAAGAAGAATTTGAACAAGTATATAGACAAATTGAAACAGCTGCAAAAGATAATGATATATCGATTAAAGATGAGCCTTACTATCATGTAATGGTAGATTATTTTGGTGGTACGGCATTTGAAATATATGCTCAGTTAGAAGTGAATGATGGTGAAGTAAATGAATAAACATAGTTATTCAACTATAATGTTGAAACATGTTGCCTACAAAACATATTTTGATGTAACTGAAAGTGACTTTGAGAGCGTATTTTTGAACTTTAATAAGTTATTAGAACGTAAAGGAGTAATTGCTAAAAGCCCCTTACATTTTGCGGTTACTCAAGTGGATTTACATAAGAATTCAAATATTGAAGTTTTTATAGCGGTCAATAAGCCATTCGAGTCATGTGAAGAACTACAGTATAGAACGTATTTCTATATTAACAATTTACTTCAGGGTCGCATAACCTCAAATAATTTTGTTAAAGATGAAATAGAATTGTTAAATGAAATGCAGACATTTGCCAAAGAAAATAATTTGACATTTATTTCACCTTACTATCATATATTCAAGACTAACTATAAGAATGAAAAAGCATGGGTAGAAGTTAAAGCAAAAGTTTATGAAAATGAGTAAATTTTTCTAATAAGAACGGAGAACTTTAATGGTATTTGTAGTATTAATAGGGTTATTTATTCTCTTTTATACAATAATTTTTGTGAGTTTATTAAAAACAGAGGGTTTTGCAATTTTACCTTTATGTATTGATTTACTCATTTTAATATCGATTATTGTTTTTTATTATATAGGTGGATATTTAAAACCTAAGGATTTAAGTAATTATCTTATGTTTACTATGTATGGTTCATATGTATATATGTATTTTGCAATAAAATATTTTTGGATAAAACCAAAAGTAGTTG
>NZ_PPRT01000073.1 GCF_002902725.1 Staphylococcus caprae | reverse complement strand
TAGCTCATAAATACTAAATAGTTTGTAACTCTCGTTACTGTTTGTTTGGAATTAACGTTGACATATTGTCATTCAGTTTTCAATGTTCATTTAAGTTAGAATGGAGCGGGTGATGGGAATCGAACCCACAACATCAGCTTGGAAGGCTGAGGTTTTGCCATTAAACTACACCCGCATGTAGAATAGAATTATATGATATTGGTGCGGCCGAGAGGACTTGAACCTCCACGGGATTAACTCCCACTAGGCCCTCAACCTAGCGCGTCTGCCATTCCGCCACGACCGCTGGCAAAACGCATAATTAAACTTTAATTATCGAGAACAATAAATATTTTAAATCTTTCATTACATTTTGTCAACAATAATTTAACTTAAGATTAATAATGTTAATTAGCTTTTAAAACTTGTTTCTCTTGTTAAGACAACGATATCTATAATATATCACACAACATTAAATGTCAATATATTTGAGCAAAAATTTTCATCTTATTGAAACATCAAAATTCCATATTATTTTTCATAAAAAAATGAAGCAGAGACTAAAATAATTATCCCTGCTTCACTTAACATATTGGCAATGTACGTCTAAATTGAAAACGTGCTTATATCAATTTTGTTTCTATCCGAGACTTCCCTACCGGCAGCGCTCCAACTAAAAAAATTTCTGCAAATAATGCACGTTGGGTATAAGACAACGAAAATAATTTTCCTAAATGACATTTCTGTCTCACTCCAAAACGCTCTTCAACATTAATGCTTATATACTTCTACTAAATTAAGTTTGCCTCCACAATGACCGCATCTCATTTTATGGGTGTTCACTCTTCTAATACGTAAATAATTCTTCAAACAATTCACACATTGGTACTTGTAATTAGCGCGACTTTGGTACGTTTCAGTAGGTGTGCAAAATCTAGGTGCACCTACCTTACTGCTTAAAACTTTGAAATCTCGATCACGATGCTGATAACCTCTACCTGCAAGATGAAGAAAATAGTGACACAGTTCATGTTTAATGATATCTATAATTGCCTGTTCTCCAAAATTTTCTAACTGCTTAGGATTAATCTCTATATGATGAGACCGCAATAAATACCTACCACCAGTAGTTCTAAGTCTATGATTAAAGTATGCTTTATGTTTAAATTCTACTCCAAAATAATCAATAGCTAATTGTTCGGTTAAGCGTTGTAATTCAATATTATTCATTTGGGTCAATCATTGTTAGCGATACTTTTCCTTTATTTTCATCAATATCAAGAATCCAAACGTCTACAATATCGCCAACACTTACAATCTCCATTGGATTCTTAACAAACTTCTTAGATAATTTAGAAACGTGAACTAACCCATCTTGTTTCACACCTATATCGACAAATGCGCCAAAGTCAACAACATTTCTCACTGTACCATTCAACTTCATACCTTGATGTAAATCTTCAATAGATAGTACATCAGATTTCAGAATTGGTGTTTCAAATTCATCTCTAGGGTCTCTGTTTGGTGCAATTAAGGATTGAATAATATCCTCTAATGTTGGTTCTCCTACATTTAATTTAGTTGCAAGTTCTTTCACATTAACGTTAGTTAAAGTAGATTTGAGATGCGTTGTACCAATATCTTTAGCCCCTAGTCCTAATTGTTCTAACACTTCATACGTCACTTTATAACTTTCAGGGTGAATTGCCGTGTTATCTAGTGGTTCTTCACCATCGACGATACGTAAAAATCCGATACTTTGTTCAAATGTTTTGGCACCTAATCTTTTAATTTTGCTAATTTCTTTATTGTGTTTAATTGGGCCATTTTCTTCTTTGTAATCAATAATGTGTTGTGCAATTGTAGAAGATAATCCCGATACATATTGAAGTAAAGATTTAGAAGCAGTATTAACATCCACTCCGACCTGGTTTACAGCAGTCTCTACAACGAATGTTAATGCATTACTTAATTCTTTTTGGTTTACATCGTGTTGATATTGACCAACACCGATTGATTTAGGATCTATTTTAACCAATTCACTTAGTGGGTCTTGAACTCTTCTGCCTATTGAAACTGCACTTCTTTCTTCTACTTGAAAATCGGGAAACTCCTGTCTAGCAATTTCAGAAGCTGAGTAAACTGATGCTCCCGCTTCATTAACTATGATAAATTGAGCGTCTAAGCTATACTTTTTAATTACATTTGCAACAAATTGTTCTGTTTCTCGACTCGCTGTTCCATTTCCTATAGCTAATAATTCAATTTGATAATCTTTAATCATATTGACCAATTCTTTTTCAGCAGCTTCAGTCTTAGATTTAGGTGGGTGTGGATAGATGACACTTTTCGCAATAAATGTTCCAAATGGATTAATCACTGCAAGTTTGCAGCCTGTTCTAAAGGCTGGATCTACACCAAGAATTTGTTTACCTTTCATAGGTGGTTGTAATAATAAGTTTCTAAGATTCTCACTAAAAACATCAATTGCATGTGTTTCAGCTTTCTGAGTTAAATCACCACGTATTTCTCTTTCTATTGAAGGCATAATTAAACGTTTAAGACTATCTTTTATAGCCGCTTCAATGTATATCGCACTTTCATTGTTCGTTTTAATAACTTGTCTTTCAATATCTTTTTGAATTCTTGTTGTATCGAATTTTATTTTAACGGATAATACTTTTTCCTTTTCACCACGATTCATAGCTAAAATTCTATGATTAGCTACACGTTTCACAGGTTCTGAATAATCATAATACATAGCGAAGATTTCTTTTTCATCTTCAGCATTTTTCTTTTTAGAAGTAGTAATTTGTCCTTGATGATACACATCTTTTAATATTCTAGAACGATATTTAGGGTTATCTGAAATATGTTCAGCGATAATATCTTGAGCGCCTTCCAGTGCTTCTTCAATATTAGATATTTCTTCATTGAGAAATTCTTCTGCTTTGTCTTCAATTTTTTTATCTAATTTTCCTTGAATTAACCACTGTGCTAAAGGTTCAAGTCCTTTTCTTTTAGCTTCAGTTGCACGCGTTTTCTTTTTCTGTTTGTATGGTCGATATAAATCTTCAACTCTTTGCAATTTCGTTTGTTTAAGGATGTCGCTCTTAAGTTCGTCCGTGAGCATTCCTTGTTGTTCAATACTATGTATAACTTCTTCTTTTCTCTTTTGAAGATTCTCCATGTAGCGATATTCATCGTCAATTTGTTTAATTTCAACTTCATCTAGGCCGCCAGTAGCTTCTTTACGATATCTTGCGATAAATGGAACAGTATTATTATCTTCTAATAGTTCAAGCACTGATTTTATTTGTTTTTCTGAAAAATTATATTTCTCTACGATTGTTTGAATTAAATTTTTGTCCATTCTTCTACCACGCTTTTCTATAAAATTACTTCCCTATTTTAACATAGTTGTATAAATACATTCTCGATTTACGTTAACAAACTATGCCCACTTTTAATCACCAAAATGATGACAAACAAAAAGAAGCTCATGATTGTTATCAATGAACTTCTTTAAATATTTATTGTTTAGCTGCTTCTTGCAACTTTTTAATTGCAGTACGTTGCAAGCGGGATACATGCATTTGACTAAGTCCAATTCTTTCACCAGTTTCTTTCTGACTTAATCCCTCTATAAATGTACATTGTATAATTTGTCTTTCTCTATCAGATAAAATAGGCAAAATGCGTTCTAAAATCATGCGTTTTTCAGTTAAATCATAATTATCATCTTGTTGCCCCATAATATCTAATAGCGTTACTGTTGATCCATCCTTATCCGCTTCAATAGAATGATCCACACTTAGCGCATTATAACTTTGTCCCATCTCCATTGCTTCTAAAACTTCTTCGTCTGTGACTTCAAGACGTTCCGCTATTTCATTGATAGATGGTGAACGTTCAAGTTCATTTGTTAGTTCATCGCTTACCTTTTTAATTCTAGGACCAATCTCTTTAATGCGTCTAGGTACGTGAACACTCCATGTTTTATCTCGTAAATACCTTTTTATTTCACCAATCACGGTTGGCACTAGAAATGCTTCAAATTTTCGATCAAATGACAAATCAAATCTATTGATGGCACCTATTAATCCAACCATACCCACTTGAACTAAATCTTCATGATGTGATTGCCCTTTCGAATATTTATATGCTAAAGATTCTATTAGTTTGCGATAATGCGTTACTAATTTATCTTGAGCTTGGCTATTTTCATTTTCTTGGTGTTCTTTAATCCATTGGTTAATTTGTTCAGGTGATACATCATTAGCTGATTTCGACTCTTTCGCCATTATTTCGCACCTGCTCTTTTTTAATATACTTAATCATACTGATTGTCACACCAGATTCTTTATAAACAGTTACTTCGTCCATTAATGACTCAATAAGAAATAATCCCAATCCGCCTTCTCTTAAGAAATCAATGTTCTCGTTATCATCATATGGACCTAGTTTAGATTTAGTTGTTTCATAATCAAAACTTTCCCCTTGATCGGAAATAACTATTTTTATTTTATCATCAAATATCTCAAAACATAAATTTATCATACCGGTTTCAGGATTTTCTTTATAAGCATGTTTAACAGCGTTCGTTACAGCTTCACTTACAGCGATTTTAGAATCTTCAATATCGTCATAAGAGGCACCTGCTCTTGAAAATACGCCAGATAATGTTAAACGTATTAAACTTACGTATTCTGCAGAGGCTGGTAACCGCATTTCGATATAATCTTGTCTTGATTGCATGTTACTCTACCTCCGTTCCTTCATTAACATGCATTAAATCTTTCAAACCGGTAATATCAAACAATCTATTAATTCGATCTGAAACACCTAAGATATATAAATCTTTATCATTTTGGTTTAATGCTTTTAAAGTTCCTACAAATAAACCTAATCCAGTAGAATCCATGTAACTCACGTTAGCTAAGTTAACGTGAATATCATGTGTTCCTTCTTGTCGCATTGGTACTAAAACTTCTTCTAATTCTGGTACTGTATAAACATCTAATTCTCCACCAACTTTAACTTCATAATAGTCATCATGAGTTATAGTTTCTATATTAAGATTCATTTGATACACTCCTAGTCTTTTCATATCTAGTTCATTTTTTTACGTTCCTGTTCAAAATTATGTATACCCTTAGACATTAAACTTTAATCTAATTTAGTCAATTTAATTTACTCTTTTTATAATTAAAATTGTCATATCGTCTTTTCTACTAGGGTTTTGAACTTTTAAAATTGATTCATAAATAATTTGAACGATATCTTGAGGATGCATGTGTTTATTTTTTTGAATTAAATTTAACAACTTATCTTTATCAATAAATTCTCCTGTATTATCACGTGCTTCCGTTACACCATCAGTAAAAATAATAATCAAATCTTCTAAGTAAATAGGAATTTCTTGTTGGTTATAACGTGTCTTCTGACTGACACCAAGGACACGTCCTCTTACGTCAATTTCCTCAAATTCCTCTGTTTCAGCACGGTAAACATAACCAGGTTCATGACCGGCTGAACTACAATAAAGAAGATGGTTCATCTCTTCATATAATCCATAAAACATCGTTACAAACATATTTTGGTTAACGTTTTTTTCGACAACACGATTTAATCGTTTCAAACCATCGCTCGGCAACTGTGAATGACCATATGAATCCATGCCGAATTTGATCATACTCATGGCTAATGCTGCAGGAATCCCTTTACCAATGACATCAGCCACTGCAAAGCTCATCGTACCATCTTTATGATCGATTAAGTTGAAATAGTCGCCGCTTACTTTTTGTGCAGCTACAGAAATCACACCTATTTGTATACTATCGAATTGAGGTATATCTGTCTTTAACATCGTTTGTTGAAGTCGAGAGGCCAAATCTATTTCCTTATCGTGGACTTGCATTTTATTTACTAACCTTTGATAATCTCTATAACTATAACCAAAACCTTTAACAACCTCTTGAAGAACATCTAATGTCCCCAAAATTTCTTCCTCATTTAATTCTAATTGGCTAATATAAGATTGATGAATTTCCACAATATCTTCTGGCAATACATCCTTTTTAATTACTTCATCCGTAAATGCTTCGCACTTTTTTATAAGTTGAGCCCGATTATCAGTAGTTAAACTTTCTTTTACAAGCGCTTTATAACTTTTTTTAAATTCTTCCACGACACGTGCCTCCTTACTTCCATTTCACATTCCATTCGTTTACTATCTATCGTTTTTGGAATTTTATTTATTTTTTAAAATGAACAGCAAATCACTGATAAACCTCAATTCTTAACTAGCTAAAAAAGACTTTAGGAGTGGAATACCTAAAGCCGAAAAAACTCAAGACATTCTTTTATAATAAATGCAATTACTTAATAACTATAATTATATGCTATTAAACTAATGAGAGGTAGCACTAGTATAGATTTGCAAAAAATCTTAATGAAAGCAATCGGTCTAAAGTTACCTGTTTGATTAAGAGTTATAATTATTATAAAGTTATTGTCTTCTAATTCATTATTTTATTTATGTTTACTACATATAAAACATTATGATTTTGGATGATCAAAGTTATGTAAGCCTAGACTAATGTCTAGGGCGTTGTCGACCTCTTTCATCTTACTTTCAGATAAATAGGTCAATTTTTCTTTTAATCGTTTTTTATCAAGTGTTCTAATTTGTTCAAGTAGGATAACGGAATCTTTATCTAACTTGTACTTTTTCTTTTCAATTTCTACATGGGTTGGTATTTTCGCTTTATTAATCCTACCTGTAATAGCAGCCACAATGACTGTAGGACTATATTTATTACCAGTATCGTTTTGAATAATAACGACAGGTCTTACTCCCCCTTGTTCAGACCCTTGCACTGGTGATAAATCCGCTAAATAAACATCTCCTCTTCTAATCATTCATTCTTTGAGTTAGAAGTAAGATATGTTTCATTACAATCGCAAGCTTCACACTCAATCGGGAAAGCTTCCGTCGCTAGGGAGAGGTTTAAATCAGCCATTTGTGCATAACCTTCTTTTAAGGATTGTTCAAGACTGTGACTTCTATTTTGATTAAAAGATAACATGTGAAGAACCTCCATCTGATTCCAAAAAGTTGTTATTTAACCTTTAATTTAACTTAATAATAACAAATTTTAAGTACAGTGACTATACTATTTTAATAATTCATTAGTAACCTCATATTCATCACTGTGATGGTAAATTCTAGGTAAACGTCTGGAGATGTTGCACAATACTTCATAATTGATCGTTTGTTGCTTTTCAGCTAAAGCTTCAGCAGATTGTGGCGAATCAATATGGTTGTCCATCAATATGACTTTGTCCCCTACCTTCACATCTTCAGGAACTCTTAAAATAGTTTGATCCATACATACGCGACCAACTACTTCACATTGGTGACCATTCACATTAACATAAGCTCCTTGCATTGCTCTTAAATAGCCATCAGCATAGCCAATTGGCAGAATTGCAATTCTCATTTCTTCTGTTGCTTTAAATGTTCGACCATAACTTACCGTTTCACCAGCTTTGAGGGTCTTGACTTGTACGATTTCAGATACAAGTTGTGCACTCGGACGCAAGTGTACTTTGACATGATCTTTAACGTATTGTGAAGGATAGTATCCATATAAAGATATAC
Source organism: Staphylococcus caprae (assembly GCF_002902725.1). GTDB lineage: Bacteria > Bacillota > Bacilli > Staphylococcales > Staphylococcaceae > Staphylococcus > Staphylococcus caprae. The sequence continues at coordinate 5,393 of NZ_PPRT01000073.1, read as the reverse complement.
CTAATCGTATGGCATTGCAGAATTGTCCATCCATTAATAACGATGCGGCAGAATTTTGTGTATGAATGTAGGTCGGTTTTTCAACTTGATTTACGACGGTTTTGAAGAATTCAAATTGTTCATTCATTGAATCTCCTGGTTCATCTGCGCTCGCAAAATGCGTATAAACACCTTCGAAAACAAGGTGTTCTCTTTTATCTATCAGGTCCACAACTTCACGATATTCTTCGACATCTTTCATACCCAAGCGACCCATACCTGTATCTAGTTTTGCATGTAACCATAACTTTTTCTCGTTATCTTCAGGAATATTTTTAATCGCTTCTTTCAACCACGCCTTAGATGGAACAGTAAGCGCGACGCGATGTTGAATCGCTTTACTTATATCTTCAGTTCGAATGACGCCTAATATTAAAATTTTAGCTTTAATACCGTGCATTCGTAATTCTATTGCTTCATCTAATGTTGCCACTGCAAAAAATGAGGCACCGTGTTCCATTAGGTGTTGCGCGATTCTTACACTGCCTAAACCATAACTATTTGCCTTGATCACAGATATTACAGTTTTATTGTGATGTAATTGATCAAAAATTTGATAATTTGCTAATATCGCATCTAAATTAACATTTAAATAGGTTGGTCTATAGAACTTTTCTGTCATATGAATGCCCTCCTTGAAACGACATACTTATTACTTCATTAATATAATTTTATTTAACTTTTAAGAGTTCAGCAGATTTATTCTTCTTTTTCTAATATGACTTGGCTCATGGCATAATGAGCTGTGTGAGTGATGCTCACATGCACTTTAAAGCCTGGATAATCAATACATGGTTGACCTAATCGATTGTTGTAACAGTTAATATCTTGAAAAGTTACAGATTGGCCTAATCCTGTACCTAACGCTTTACTAAATGCTTCTTTTACTGCAAAACGACCTGCTAAAAATTCTATTTTACGCTTCTCATGAGTAAACTTCTCAAATTTAGCTTTTTCATCTGGAGTCAGAACTCGTTCAATGATTTTACTTTGTTTGTGAAGCACTTTTTCAATACGTTCGATTTCTATTAAATCTATGCCTATTCCATATATCATTCCGCTTCGCCTCTTTATTCATTTTCATCTATAGATTTAGCCATACCGTTTACCTTTTCTTCATTATCTATTGAAGTGGATAAATGATCATCGCTTTCTTTACATTGCTTAATGAGTGTTTTTAATTTTTGAGCTTCATCTCTATCAATGAGTTCAATTTCAGAATTTCCGCCAGCTGTTGATAATGTCAATGTAGCGAGTTGATATTTTCTCATAATGAATCCTTCATTTATATCGATATTTTGGATTCGGAAGTATGGAATAATGTTGGTATCAATAAAAATGACGCCTCTTCTCACATGTACTTCGTCTTCGCCTATGAAATATCTGAAGTTTTTATACCTATAAAGAGGCATAATAAGTAAAAACATCAACAAGAAAAAGATAATAAGTACTAGTGCGCCTATAATAACTGAAACGTTACCTACCCAATGTAGTTTAAACATATTTAAGCCAATGAATATTAATAACACAACAGTAATGACAAGTGCCCATATTGAAGCACTTATCCTCATCACTTTTAATCCTTTTTCATTCATATATTTATATGCTTTCATGAGTATCACCTCTCATGTACCATTTCTTCAGTTGATTCACGTTAGATACATCATTAAATTTTAGTCCAATATATTGATTTAAGTCACCTTTAGCTATAATAAACTCAAAGTTTGCTAGATGGCTTCTTTCTAATAGTGGATGCTGTTTAATCTCTAAACCGATTACTTTGTTAAGTTTAAAGTAATATCTTTTAATATTGAGTAATGATGCTTTTTGTATCACGAGTTCATCATTTTTCAAATTATAGCCACCGAAACGAACGTATAGTATTGCTGCAATGACAAATAAAATAATTAGTACTGCCATAATGACGAAAGACCATGCTGACCAGAAATACCATCCAACTATTCCAGCTATAACTAGGATTATAGTCGGTATAAGAAAATGACGGTAAAATCCTCTCATAGGCATGCCAGCATGCGCAGTGTTAAATTGCATTTCGGGCACTAAAGACCGAATGATCTCATACGCTTGAGAACGCTTAATAAAAGGAAGAATCATGATGCGTCCATTATCATCACTCGGTTCACCAGAAGTGGCATCAATATCACTTGTGATATAAAAATGAATGGATGTGTAACCAAACAACTTCCTAATATAAGATTGATGTTCTAGTACACCTTGAAGGCGATCAGTAGGTACAGTTATATTCTTTTTTGTAAATAAACCATATTGAATTTTTAGTTGATGGCCTTGTTGTGTGACTTTGTACCCATAATATTTAATGAATGCCAAACAGGTTCCAATAATATAACTGGCTATTAATACGAAAACTACAATGGCAGTCACTAAGAGATAGATCGTTTTAAAAATGTATGATAGTTCATCTCCTAGCTTTTCCCACGGAATAATACTCGAGAAGCTCCCTACAATCGGCGAAATTGTAAATAGAGCAATCCCAATTGCACCACTCGTCATAGCCATCAATAATAATTGTTTGAATGGCATTTTAAATATAGATTGAGAAGGTAGATTTTGAGGCGGTGTTTCATTATCACCTGCATTATTTTCACTCGCCACTTCTTGTTGAGTATCATTCATTTGTTGTTGTAATGTCTTAATTTCTTTCTCTACCATTTCACTTTGTTTTTTAGAAATGGTACTTAATTCGATACCATCACTAGGCGTTTTAATGATGAGTTCAACTCCACCCACAACTTGGTTGACTAAACTTTGTGTGGTATCAGCAGATTGAATTCTACTTATGTTGAGCTCTTTACGTTCTTTATTAAATACACCTGTCGTTAGTATGAAGTGATTATTTTCAATCCAGTAACGCGTATTATAAACTTTAATAATATTGTGTATGAATGATACTAAAAATATTAAAGTCATTACGCCAGGCCAAATATAAGAACCAAAGTCATCAAATTTAAAATTTCTTATGTTAAATAAAAAGAGGATAATCACAATAAAGTTCTGTTTGATTACATCTATTAATCCGGTTACGTACGAGATTGGATGCAATCTTTGAGGATTATACATCGTCATTGACACCTCTCAATCGATCTAATGCCTGTTGTTGAATCATTTGTGCTTCTTGTTCTGAAATCATTGGTAATGTAATTTCATGTCCAGCAGTTACTAATTCAATTGAATTGATTTTGAATTTTTTAGCTAAAGGATTTGTTCCAATAGTAATAAATTGTAATCTTTCGATTTTACTAAGTTCTTCTCTTTTAAAGAAAAATGCTTCTTTTAAAATAATTGAATTTCCTTCAAATTTATAAAAATGATACTTGTATCTAATGAAAGGTGAAAATATAAAATGAATGATAGCAATCGCAGCTATCATTATGAGTATGTATAAAATAAAATCCCACCAATGAAAAGTAGACCAACAATAATAAAGAATGCTTAATATAACTAATATGATAATTAAAGTTATAAAACTAGTTATATAATAGTACTTTAAAGCATTTTTAGGGCTTCGATGAAATGTACTATCCAGATTCATATTATAGCTCCTTTGTCTGATTTACTCATATTATAGCATAGAGCATGAAAGGTCTAAATAAAGCAATAATAATACAAAAACCAGCTAAGATTGTGACCTTAACTGGTTAGAATGAAATCATTTATTTTTGATGGTCTGCAAATGTGCGACCTCTCATTGATTGGTTAGAGCCTTTACTTTGTTTGTCTCGGCGGTCAAATTTTTTAGTGTTTTTCTTTTTATTTGAGTTGCCTTTTGGCCCTTTTGAACGTCTATTTTTATTATCAAATTTGCCATTACCACGTTTGTTATTACCTCTTCTTGAGCCGCCTTTATGATTACGACCTTTACGGGCAAGTGGTTTTTCGAATGTTAATTGAACTTCTACTTCATCATTTGCTTCTACAAGTTCTTGTAGTAAAGAAGCTACTAATTCAACGCTATCATATTCTTCTAGTAATTCACTTGCAATACGTTGAAGGCGCGCTTCATTATCTTTAGACATCCAATTTTGAACTTTTTCTTTAATATCGTCTTCACGTGCTTTAAGCACTTCTTTACGATGTGGTGGTCTTAACGCATTCATACGGCGACCATTCACGTCTTCGATTTGGCGAATATAATCCATTTCAATAGGATTGACAAATGTAACTGCAATACCTTCTTTACCTGCACGGCCTGTACGACCAATACGGTGTGTATAGCTTTCAGTATCTTGTGGAATATCAAAGTTATAAACGTGACTTACTCCAGAAATATCTAGACCTCTCGCTGCTACGTCAGTTGCTACTAAAATATCGATTTGGTCATTTTTGAATTTCTTCAAGACTTCTAAACGTTTAGCTTGTGTGATATCTCCGTGAAGTCCTTCTGCTTTATATCCTTTAGATAATAACGCACTTGTTAATTCATCTACACGACGTTTTGTACGACCGAATACAATTGCTAATTCTGGTTGGTGAACATCTAGGAAATTAGTAAATGTATCAAATTTCTCTAATTCTTTAACAATGGTATAAAACTCTTCAATTTGTGGATCTGACATTTCATTATTCATCGTTTTGATGATTTTAGGCGTCTTCATAAATTGTTGAACTAATTCTTGAATTGCTTTAGGCATTGTTGCTGAAAATAGCATTGTTTGACGTTGATCAGCAGGAATTTTATCCATAATAAATCTCATATCATCGATGAATCCCATATTCATCATTTCATCTGCTTCGTCTAAAATTAACGTATGAATATCATGCGTTTTTAAAGTACGACGGTTGAGATGGTCAATGACACGACCTGGCGTACCTACGACAATTTGTGGGCCTCTTTTCAATGCTTTAATTTGGCGATCGATTGGCATACCACCAAATACTGTAACGACTTGTACGCGTTGTCCTTTACTGAACTCTCTTAATTGTTCAGCCACTTGCATTGCAAGTTCTCTTGTAGGCGCTAAGATAAGAGATTGTACGCCTTCTTGGCCGACTACTTTCTCAATTAAAGGAATACCAAATGCCCCTGTTTTCCCCGTACCTGTCTGGGCTTGGCCAAGGATGTCGTCTCCTTTTAACGCATAAGGGATACTGTCTTTTTGGATAGGTGTAGGTTCTTTGAATCCCATAGATTCCAGTGTTTGAACCGTTTTATCCGAAATCCCTAATTCTTTAAAATTTTGCAAAATAATTCTCCTTTTTAAGTGTTTATTTCTTAATATACTTTTTTGCATATATGTTCACTTATGTTTTATCAACTTCTATATAGTACCACCTTAAAAATATTATAGCAATAAAGCAGTAACTTACTTTTAACC
>NZ_PPRT01000072.1:8143-76557 GCF_002902725.1 Staphylococcus caprae | reverse complement strand
CTATTTTATATATTAAGAGTTATATTTATTTATCATTATTTAAGCCAGAGTCGTTGATTTTAAAAATGCAATAAGAATATAAATAAGATTTTATATGGTTATAAAAAAGAGTAATGTGAATTTTCATAGGGAATTTCTAAAACTATTATGATCTTAAAAATCGAAGCACCATATTTGTTTTAGTTTATATTTGAATATAGATAACATGACTAAATCAAATTTCATAACTAATTGGTCAGAAGTAAAAGTTAAAGTAGGTACTAAATAAAAATGTACAGAGGTGAAATATGACAATAGTTATAACTATAATAATCGTATTATTATATATGATTTCCTCGTATATAAGTAAAAATAATGATGATTTTAACACTAAAAGGTTTTACATTTGTATAGTGAATTTAAGTATACTTTTAATAATTTTTATATTAAGTTATTTCAATAATACTAAATCGTTAAATGAAAATCTTTTGCTCAGTTCATATGTATATATGATTTTAGCTGTTAGAAGTTATTTTGTGAAAATGAGAAAGACGTTAATTATTAAGAAAATAAAACATTCTAATGACCATATTAGACAAAGTAACCTTAAAGAAAAATTAGAATTTTTACGAACTTCAAAGAATAGAGGATTTCACTTTTTCTATATTTCCATTTGTTTGTTTCTAATGACAATTATATTAAATAATAATGAATTTATAAGAAGTGATGATGAATTTTATTCTTTCGTTGCCGTAACAGTTGTATTTTACTTGATATTTACATTCATACAGATGATATTTTATTTAATTAAATATAAAATTGTTACACATCATATATTAGTTTCTATTTTGTGTGCTATTTGGGTAAGTATTAGTATCGCCTTGCTACTTAATTAACATTATGTATAGTGGGTAACATTTTTTTGATATATATGAAGTGAAAATTAAATAATAATAACATTCAATATTTTTATAATTGTCTAGTTTCATTGATTTAGAAACAGTAATTTTATTTAGATTGGATCGAATAAGAATATATAGTCATATGTTAGGGGATAAAAATGTCTACTGCGGAATTTTTAGATGATATAAGAAAACCAGGAGCTCAAGTACTTAGTATATTTTTATTTTTAATATTGAGTTATGCATCATTGGTATTTCTTTTTGGTGCAAATATTGAAGATATGTATTTAGGATTAAGAATATTTTTGATAGTTCAAATCATTATTATAATTATAAGTGTTATTCAATTTAAAGATTTTTTCAAATACGAAAATATAGATAATAAGTTTAAGGTAAAGAAGTATGCGAAATTTCTAACAACTGTTAATATTTTAAGCACTTATAACGCTATTTTTATGTTCCATAATATTTTCTATGTATTAGCACTACAAAGTAAATATAATTTAGAAAATTTTTGGTTAGTAACTACATCTATAATTTTACTTTTTTGTATTTTAGACTTAATCAGTAACATGTTTATTTTAATCGATGTACCTTTTATTGAAAAATTTATAGATAATAAATTAATTGCAAAATTGGGTATTATCTTCAAAGCATTAGCACAATTAATATTTGTGGAGAAGATTATTGAATATTTTATGCTTCCATATTATTTAGACAATAAATTTACTATAATAGCTTCAATCCTCATTATTCTCTCAGCAAATGTTGTTGCCTTTTTATATATGAAAAAATATGCGGATTTTAAAGCTATAATTATAGAGGATTAGATGACTGAATCTAATTGAGAGAAATAAATGCTAAATAAATTCAATTTTTTAACTACCTTCATAAAACATAGAGGATGAGAGTATTAAGTTTATAACTTAGTATTCTCATCTTTTTTAATACGTATCACATTGGAATTGGTCCCGTTTCAAATACGTATTTCTCGGGAAATAGTTTATTAATGCTTAAATTGATTATTTCTATAAGGAGAATGCACCATGATTGTTGCGATTGTTATTTTGATTTTTGTCTCGTTTTTCTTTTCAGGAAGTGAGACGGCTTTAACTGCGGCAAATCGTACTAAATTTCAAACGGAAGCTAAGAATGGTGATCGAAAGGCCAAAGGGTTAACTCGACTATTAGACAATCCGAGTGAGTTTATAACTACAATCCTTATCGGTAATAATGTATCAAACATTATTTTACCTATATTAGTGACGATTTTAGCTATTCGAATGGGTATTAATATAGGAATTGCAGCTGTCATTATTACGATAGTGATTATTTTAATTTCGGAAGTGATTCCAAAATCAGTAGCCGCGACGTTCCCTGACAAAATTTCACGTTTGGTTTTTCCTGTGATTAATATTTGTGTCATTGTTTTAAAGCCGATAACAGTATTATTAAATAAAATGACTGACGGAATTAATCATATGTTTTCTCGAGGAAAGCCAGTTGAAAAACGTTTTAATAAGGAAGAAATACGTACGTTATTAAATATTGCTGGGCGAGAAGGCGCCTTTAATGAAGTGGAGAATGCACGTTTACAAAATGTAATGGACTTTGAGAAATTAAAAGTAACCGATGTAGATACAACGCCACGTGTAAATGTAGTGGCATTTTCAAAAGAAGTGACTTATGATGAAGCATATGAAACTGTGATGAATGGACCATATACACGTTATCCAGTATATGATGAAGATATTGATGATATTATTGGCGTCTTTCATTCAAAATACTTACTCGCGTGGAGTAAGCATAAAAATGATAGGATTACGAATTATGCTTCAAGTCCACTATTCGTTAATGAGCATAATCGTGCGGAATGGGTCTTGCGTAAAATGACAGTGACACGTAAACATTTAGCCATCGTGCTTGATGAGTATGGTGGCACCGATGCGATTGTGTCACATGAAGATTTAATCGAGGAATTGTTAGGTATGGACATTGAGGACGAGATGGACCAAGAAGAGGAAGAAAAATTGAAAAATCAAAAGTTCCCGCAAAGTGTGGAACGACGATAACTGAGTTGTAAAGGGGAGAGCATGATGTGGAATGATAATGAAATGACTGAACGACTAGGCGTGCGCTATCCTATTATCCAAGCAGGGATGGCTGGTAGCACTACACCACAACTGGTTGCAACTGTCAGTGAACAAGGTGGTTTAGGCACGATTGGTGCCGGTTATTTTAATGCTGAAAAGTTGGAAAAAGAAATTCAAGAAGTGAAGCAACTAACTGATAAACCATTTGGTGTGAATTTATTTGTTCCTAGCGAGAATCATTATTTACCAGATCAAGTTGAGCATATGAATGCATGGTTGAAACCCTATCGACGTGCATTTAACTTAGAAGAACCTGTAGTAAATGTGACCGAAGAAATACAATTCAAGCAAGCGATAGATATGATTATTAAATACCAGGTGCCAGTATGTTGCTTCACATTTGGTATTCCTGATCATGAAACGATACAGAAACTTAAAGATGCGAAGGTAACATTGATTGGTACAGCTACTACTGTAGATGAAGCCATTGAGAACGAGCGTGCCGGTATAGATTTAATTGTTGCTCAAGGTAGTGAAGCGGGCGGACATAGAGGGTCATTTTTAAATAATGGGAAGTATGAACCAATGATTGGAACGATGTCTCTCGTGCCCCAAGTGGTGGATGCAGTGTCGTTACCTGTTGTCGCTGCAGGAGGTATCATGGACGGACGAGGTCTCCTTGCAAGTATGATGTTAGGTGCCCAAGGCGTTCAAATGGGTACAGCGTTCTTAATTACTGATGAAAGTGCTGCGAATGATTTATTGAAAAATGCCATCCTAAATAGTAAAGAAACAGATACAGTTGTTACTAAAGTATTTAGCGGAAAGTATGCGCGAGGTATTCATAATGCGTTTATCGATGAGATGAATCAATATGATGGAGAAATTCCTGATTATCCTATTCAAAATCAATTGACGAATAGTATTAGGAAAGCAGCTGCTAAAGATGGTAACCCAGAACTCACACATATGTGGAGTGGTCAGTCGCCACGACTTGCTGAGAAAATGCATGCGGCTATGATTATGGATAAAGTTGTTTCACAAGTTGAGGAAAGATTAAAACAGAATTAAATCAAAATAGTGTCACAATTGGAGAAGACTCGGACAAAATTTGTTGTCTGAGTCTCCTTTTATATATTGGTAGTAGATGGCTGAATTGAAAGTGCGCTTAAATTATACTTCTCTCAATCAAAGTAAAAGTGATTCGATTTTAATCATTAAAGAATATGTAAATTTTAGATTGATAAAGTGAATCGCTGATTTATTGTATGGTATCATGTTGGTGGTGATAAATATGATAGAAATAGGTCTTACTGGTTGGGGAGACCATGATACATTATATGAAGATTTAGAACGTAAAACGGATAAGCTTAAGACTTATGCTAGTCATTTTCCAATAGTGGAATTGGATGCTTCATATTATGCGATTCAGCCAGAACGAAATATATTAAAGTGGATAAATGAGACGCCCAAGCGCTTTCAGTTTATCGTGAAAATACATCAAGCGTTAACGTTACATGCGGATTATAAAGATTTTGCAGAGACGCGTAACGAATTATTTGAACAATTCAAAGCCATGATTCGACCTCTTAAAGAACATGGCAAACTTGCAATGGTATTAGTTCAATTTCCACCATGGTTTGATTGTAATGTTCAAAATATTAATTACATATTATATGTGAGGAAACAGTTAGAGGATTTCCCAATGTGTGTGGAATTTCGACATCAATCTTGGTTTGATGAACGTTTCAAAGAACAAACATTGTCTTTCTTAATGGAACACCAAATTATTCATTCTGTAGTTGATGAACCACAAGTGAAAGAAGGAAGTATTCCATTGGTCAATCGTATCACTCATGAAATTGCCTTCGTTCGTTATCACGGTCGTAATAGGCATGGCTGGACGAAGAAGGATATGACTGATCAAGAGTGGCGAGATGTAAGATATTTGTATAATTATAACGATGAAGAACTTTCAGATTTAGCACAAAAGGTGAAGATATTAAATCATAAAGCTAAAAAGGTTTATGTCGTTTTTAATAATAATTCTGGTGGTCATGCTGCTCAAAATGCTAAAACGTATCAAGATATTTTAGGTATTGATTACGAAGGATTAGCACCACAACAATTAAAATTATTCTAAGAGGCGAAATGTCATGTTATTAACTATTATTTTATTAGTACTTATCGGAGGCCTTTCTGCAATACTTGGTTCAATCGTAGGTATAGGTGGAGGCATCATCATAGTACCAACACTTGTTTACTTAGGCGTGAATCATCATTTACTTCACGGTATCACACCACAGATTGCTATTGGTACATCTTCAGTCATTCTTATCGTTACCGGATTGTCTTCTTCCTTAGGATATTTAAAAACGAAGCAAGTCGACATTAAAAATGGGTCAATCTTTTTATTTGGGTTGCTCCCGGGGTCTCTGATTGGTTCGTTTTTGAGTAGATATTTAACATTAGATTCTTTCAATTTATATTTTGGAATATTTATGATTTGTGTAGCCATTTTACTGATGGTTCGCCACAAAATTAAACCATTTAAAATCTTTGATAAGCCTCAATACGAACGTACATATGTAGATGTGGAAGGGAAAACTTATCATTACAGTGTGCCACCACTCTTTGCCTTTGTAGCTACTTTATTTATTGGAGTACTTACTGGACTATTTGGTATAGGTGGAGGCGCACTTATGACACCACTGATGCTCATCGTCTTTAGATTTCCACCTCATGTGGCTGTAGGTACAAGCATGATGATGATTTTCTTTTCAAGTGTGATGAGTTCAGTTGGACACATTGTGCAAGGCCATGTAGCGTGGGGTTACTCTATTGCGTTAATTATTTCTAGTATTATAGGTGCACAAATTGGAGTGAGAGTGAATCGTTCAATTAAATCTGACACTGTTGTCATGCTATTAAGAACAGTGATGTTACTTATAGGTGCATATTTAATTATCAAATCGTTATTATAATTTGATAAGCACTTCTACTTTTAGATAACGTATTTAAATGCTAAAGTAAAAAATAAGTACATAATAATCAATGATTGAAGAGGGGGTCTAGTTATGGAGTTAACGATTTATCATACAAACGATATTCATAGTCATTTAAATGAATATGCACGTATTCAAGCCTATTTAGCCGATCACCGTCCGCAACTTCATCATCCCTCACTTTACATAGATATTGGTGATCATGTTGACCTATCAGCGCCTGTTACAGAAGCCACTCTAGGTAAGAAGAATATTGAACTACTGAATGAAGCCCACTGTGATATTGCGACCATTGGTAATAATGAAGGTATGACTATTTCTCACGAAGCGTTGCAAAATCTTTATAACGAAGCGAAGTTCAAAGTGATTTGTGCTAATGTGTTTGACGAGCAAGGTCAGTTACCTAACCAAATTGCTTCTTCCTATATTAGAGAAATTGAAGGCGTACGCATTCTATTTGTAGCTGCGACAGCACCGTTCACGCCTTTCTATAGGGCGTTAGATTGGATTGTGACGGATCCTCTAGCTGCTATTAAAGACGAAATTGATGCACAACAAGGTCAGTTCGATATTTTAATTGTTATGAGCCATGTCGGTGTGTTCTTTGATGAGAAATTATGCCAAGAAATTCCTGAAATTGATGTTATTTTTGGGAGCCATACGCACCATTATTTTGAAAATGGAGAAATCAACAATGGCGTTTTAATGGCTGCGGCTGGAAAGTATGGGCATTACTTAGGCGAAGTCAACCTAACTATTGAGCAAGGTAAGGTAACTTATAAAAGAGCAAAACTTCATCCACTTGACGGTTTACCTCAGGTAGAAACGCGTTTTGACAAAGAAGGTAAAGCACTATTAAGTGAACCTGTGATTAACCATCATGTGAAATTGCAGAAAAAAACAGATATGATTACTGAAACATCATATTTACTTGCTGAGAGTGTGTATGAATTTACCCATGCAGATTGCGCGATAGTGAATGCAGGCTTAATTGTAAATAGTATAGAAGCGGATGAAGTGACAGAGTACGACATTCATCGCATGTTACCACATCCTATCAACTTAGTGAGAGTACGATTAACTGGTGATGAATTGATTCAAGTGATTAAGAAAAGTCAAAAACAAGAGTACATCTATGAACATGCTCAAGGTTTAGGGTTTAGGGGAGACATTTTCGGAGGATATATTCTATATAACATAGGTTTCATTGAGTCAGAAGATCGTTATTTTGTTAATAATGAGGAAATTCAAAGGGATAAGCAGTATACATTGGGCACTGTTGATATGTATACATTTGGGAGATATTTCCCCATTTTAAAAGGGTTACCGACTGATTATATTATGCCTGAATTTTTAAGAGACATTTTTAAGGAAAAGTTGCTTAGTCTTTAAATTTAACGTATATTAGATTTTAATTTATTGTTAATTTCGTTATAATATACGGAGAGAGAATAAACAGGAGGGTATGCGTTGTTATGGCGACTAAAAATGAAGAAATTTTACGTAAACCGGATTGGTTGAAAATAAAGCTTAACACGAACGAAAACTATACTGGCCTCAAAAAGATGATGCGTGAGAAGAATTTACACACGGTTTGTGAAGAAGCCAAGTGTCCTAATATACATGAATGTTGGGGAGCGAGACGTACAGCTACGTTTATGATATTAGGTGCAGTATGTACACGAGCATGTCGATTCTGTGCGGTAAAAACAGGGTTACCAAACGAATTAGACTTGAACGAGCCAGAACGTGTTGCTGAATCAGTGGAGTTAATGAACTTAAAACACGTGGTGATCACAGCAGTAGCACGTGATGATTTAAGAGACCAAGGGTCAAATGTATATGCTGAAACAGTACGTAAAGTAAGAGCGAGAAATCCATTTACAACGATAGAAATTTTACCATCAGATATGGGTGGTGACTATGAAGCACTTGAGACATTAATGGCTTCAAGACCAGACATTTTAAACCATAACATCGAAACAGTTCGTCGCTTAACGCCAAGAGTTCGTGCGCGCGCAACGTATGATAGAACATTAGAATTTTTACGTCGTTCTAAAGAATTACAACCAGATATTCCTACAAAATCTAGCTTAATGGTTGGCTTAGGGGAAACAATGGAAGAAATTTACGAAACAATGGATGATTTACGTGCAAATGATGTAGATATTTTAACAATTGGTCAATATTTACAGCCTTCTCGTAAACACCTTAAAGTTGAGAAATACTATACACCATTAGAGTTTGGTAAAATGAGAAAAATTGCTATGGATAAAGGGTTCAAGCATTGCCAAGCAGGACCACTTGTACGTAGTTCATATCATGCCGATGAACAAGTTAATGAAGCGGCTAAAGAAAGACAACGTCAAGGGGAAGAACAATTAAGTAAATAAATCTATTTTAAAAGAGGTCGGGACAAAGACGTTTAGGGTTTGAACAGAGTAACTTAACGATAATTGTCCTAACCTTTTTTATATTAATAAAATTAGGTGAAATCATGATTAAAGTAGAAGAACAATACTTTGAATTAATTGAAGAATATAGAGATTGTTTTGATGAAGAAATTTTTGCATCGAGATACTCAGATATTTTAGACAAATATGATTATGTGGTTGGCGACTTCGGATATGATCAATTACGTTTAAAAGGGTTTTACAATGATAGTAATAGAAAAGCTGAAATTAGCAAACGTTTTTCAAGTATTCAAGATTACTTGCTAGAATATTGCAATTTTGGATGTCCTTATTTCGTATTACGACATATTCCAGCCGATGAACTGATTGAAGAAGTAGAAGATGAAGAAGTGCTTATAGATAAACTTCATGATGTTAAGATACAACCGACTATTCAAGATACTGAAAATAAAGATGAACATAAATAAAAGTCCGTTAAGTCGAGTCAATATACCTCGATTTAATGGACTTTTTGCTTTAATATTTTTTGAATTTGAAGGTGATAAACTTTCGGTCTATACAAGCTCAACTGAATTTCTCTTCAATTACTGAATGACCTCATTTAAATATTCGATAATTTCATCGCCTTCTTCTTCTGTAACGCCTAAAATATGCGCAATATAACCCTCTTCTTCTATATCATCAGTACCGATTATTCCAAATTTATTTGTTTGCATATTCAATACGAGTGTTTTACCGTAATGTCTATCTGTTTGAACGAGCATTAAATCATAACGACTGTGTTCGCCAACAAATCCCACGAATTGAACTTGGCTTTGTTCTTCGTCATCGTATAAGTACATATCAATCATGCATGATGCGCTCCTTTATTTTCCAAAAAGTGTTACGTCTAAGTATAACGACAAATGAAGAGGACTGCAAAATTATGATATGATAATCATGATAGACGTATGAAGAGGTGACTAGGGAATGTATTTTGTAGATAAAGATAAATTAACTCAGAAATTAACATACTTACAAAATTTAACGCAAGATTATGGTGAAAATAAAGAAAATCATTATGCATTTGAGCGAATTGCACAAATGTTAATAGAATCTTCTGTGGATATTGGAAATATGATTATTGATGGATTTATATTGAGAGACCCAGGTAATTATAAAGATGTGATTGATATCTTAGAATTGGAAAATGTCATTTCTAAAGAGACTCAAACTCATATTAATGACACGGTAGATGTGAGAAAGCAGTTTGCTCATGATTATACAGAATTAAATATTGAAGAAATCGCTCCTTTATTTGATAAAGCTTTACCTTATTATAAGCAGTTTATTCAAGAAGTTGCGCAATTTCTTGAGAGTGAGAATGTCCCGATCACTGCATTCGGAAAAGGAGAGAATAAATAGTGAAGCATTATAAAGCATATTTAATCGATTTAGACGGTACCATGTATAAAGGTACAGATGAAATTGATGGTGCAGCACAATTTATCGATTATTTAAATCAAAACAATATTCCGCATTTATATGTAACGAATAATTCAACGAAGACGCCAGACGAAGTAACAGAAAAACTTCGCAATATGAAGATTGATGCTAAGCCAGACGAAATTGTAACCTCAGCACTTGCAACTGCTGATTACATTTCAGAAGAACATCCTAATGCTTCTGTTTATATGTTAGGTGGCAATGGATTGAAAACAGCTTTAACTCAAGCTGGACTTACAGTTAAAGATGATGAACACGTAGATTATGTGGTAATTGGTTTAGACGAGGAAGTCACTTACGAAAAGCTCGCTGTTGCTACACTTGGCGTGCGTAATGGTGCTAAATTCATCTCTACTAACCCAGATGTTTCTATACCTAAAGAAAGAGGATTCTTACCAGGTAATGGTGCAATTACTAGTGTTGTCAGCGTTTCGACAGGTGTTCAACCTCAATTTATTGGGAAACCAGAACCTATCATTATGAATAAAGCGATAGAAATTCTTGGGCTAGATAAATCAGATGTTGCTATGGTTGGAGACTTATATGATACAGATATCATGTCAGGAATTAATGTAGGTATTGATACGATTCACGTTCAAACAGGCGTAACGACATATGAAGAGATTCAAACTAAAGACGTTCCACCTACACATTCATTTGCTGATTTAAATGTTGCAATCTCCGAACTTGAAAAGTAAACCTAGATAATAAGAGCGTTAATAGAATGTGCAGAATAAGATTTTACTTTTTGGAAAGAAAGGGAGTGATTAAATGAATAAAATATTGATTACCAGAAAGATACCGCAACCATTTGTTGAACAATTAGAACGGATTGGCAATGTTGTCATGTGGGATAAAGAACTAACGCCCATGCCTAGAGAAGCATTCCTAGAGGAAATCAAAGACGCCACGGCATGTTTAAGTACTTTAAGTGAAAGAATAGATGAAGAAGTATTAAAAGATGCATCAAACCTTAAGGTTATTGCGAACATGGCAGTCGGATATGACAATATCGACGTAAATAAGGCAAGTCAGTATGGTATGACAGTAACAAATACGCCTCATGTATTGACTGAAACAACCGCTGAATTAGGGTTTACATTGATGCTTACTGTGGCGCGACGAATTATAGAAGCGGCAACATATGTGCAAGAAGGCCAGTGGGAAAGCTGGGGACCGTATCTACTTTCAGGCAAAGATGTTTATGGTTCAACAGTTGGCATCTTTGGTATGGGCGATATTGGTAAGGCATTCGCTCACCGGTTGAAGGGGTTTAATACACGTATTTTATATCATAATCGCTCTCGTCATTCAGATGCTGAAAAGGAATTAAACGCCACATATGTCACTTTCGAAGAATTGTTAAAAGAGAGTGATTTTGTGATTTGTACAGCACCATTGACCCAAGAAACGGAAAACAAATTCGATGCTAAAGCTTTTGAGATGATGAAAAATGATGCCATATTTATCAATATTGGGCGAGGAGCCATCGTTGATGAAGAAGCATTAGTTGCAGCATTACAACGTCATGACATTTTAGCTTGTGGTCTGGATGTTTTACGTCAAGAACCGATTGATATGAATCATCCATTGTTACAACTACCAAATGCAGTGGTGTTGCCTCATATCGGTAGTGCTTCTCGCCGTACACGAGATCGAATGATTCAACTTTGTGCTGATAATATTTTAGCCGTTTTAGAAAATAAACCACCAATCACTGCTGTGGAATTTAAAAATTAAATAGACATAAAAGCTCATGTAATCATAGTTTAAAGGACGTGTTTTGATTATATGAGTTTTTTGTGGCTTAATCTAACAATTTTGTTATACAGTCTGTAATTGTCTATTTGACTGTTTAGTTTTAAAATGATGTTGTTCTAATAAAAGTGAGAACGTTCAATCGTTTAAAATACGTGACGACTTTTTTAATTCGTCATTCAATATTGAGTTAGCTCATTATACAAAGATTATAAAAATTGAATTGAATTATAATTCGAATACGATTATAATAAATTGTAAAACTAAAATATAAAAGTAGCTTTGTATTTTAAAAATCACGGTTCAAAACGTTAGATTTTAATAGACGTATTTTATATAAGCAGAATAGTTGTTTATGAACGAATAAAATAGTCCAAGTTTGAGAGGTGCTATATGAAAGCTAAAGGTAAAGAACCTAACAAGCATTTTGAGAAAATGAAGCCTTACTTACTAACATTATTATATTTAGCTATATTTATAGCTTTGTATTTAATATACGGTAGTGGCGATACACATAATAACTTCATTTATAATGAATTCTAATGAGGGAGAGTAATTATGGCAGAAATAATTAATACGTTAAACCATTTCGTTAAGGTACAACCTGAAGCGATTGCGGTTAGACATACAAATGAAGTCTTAACTTATAAAGAATTAGATCATGCATCAAGTAAGCTAGCGCATCAATTACAAGATAGTAAGAAACCAATGGTCTTATATGGTCATATGTCTCCTTACATGATTGTAGGTATGATAGGTGCAATCAAAGCAGGTTGTGGTTATGTACCTATTGACACATCAGTTCCAGAAGAACGTGTGAAAATGATCATTGAAAAGGTACAACCAGAATATATTTTCAATACTTCAGAAGAAGATGTAGACCAATCTATTGCTGAAGTCATTTCTATCAAAGACGTTAAGGAATCTCAATTTCCAATCGTTTTCGATAGCCAAATGAAAACAAATGACGTTGTTTATACCATTTTTACATCTGGTTCGACAGGTGAGCCTAAAGGTGTACAAATCGAATATGCAAGTTTGATTGAATTTGCAGAATGGATGGTTTCACTTAATAAAGCAGGCGAAGGTAAAGAATGGCTTAACCAAGCGCCATTCTCGTTTGATTTATCTGTAATGGCGATTTACCCATGTTTAACATCAGGCGGAACTTTAAATTTAGTAGACAAAGATATGATTAAAAAGCCTAAACTACTAAATGAAATGTTAGTCAATACGCCTATTAATGTGTGGGTTTCAACTCCGTCATTCATAGAAATGTGTTTACTATTACCTAATCTTAATGAGGAACAATATGGTAGTTTAAATCAATTCTTCTTCTGTGGAGAAATCTTACCTCATAGAACAGCGAAAGCATTAGTAAGTAGATATCCTAACGCTACAATTTATAATACTTACGGTCCTACTGAAGCGACTGTAGCTGTGACTAGTATTCAAATTACACAAGATGTATTAGATCAATACAATCCATTACCAGTTGGTGTGGCTAGACCTGGTACTACTTTATCAACCACAGATGAAGGCGAACTTGTCATTGAAGGTCAAAGTGTGAGCTTAGGTTACTTGAAGAATGAAGAGAAAACTTCAGCTGTTTTCAATTTTGAAGATGGTACAAGAACATATCATACAGGCGATAAAGCTAAAGAAGAAGACGGACAATGGTTTATCCAAGGACGTATTGATTTCCAAATCAAGCTTAATGGTTATCGAATGGAACTTGAAGAAATTGAAACACAATTGCGTCAATCTCAATATGTAAGAGAAGCAATTGTTGTACCAGTTTATAAAAATGGTAAAGTTGTACATCTCATTGGCGCAGTTGTGCCACATGAACCAGTTGAAGATAATTTAGCAATGACGACGAACATCAAACATGAACTTAAATCTCGCTTACCAGAGTATATGATTCCGAGAAAGTTCGAATGGATGGAACAGTTGCCACTTACATCAAATGGTAAATTAGATCGTAAAAAGATTGCAGAGGTAGTTAACGGATGATTCCATATGGAACGTTTACCTTCTTCTTAATTGCTTTTATTGTACTTATTCC
Organism: Staphylococcus caprae; assembly: GCF_002902725.1. Classification (GTDB taxonomy): domain Bacteria; phylum Bacillota; class Bacilli; order Staphylococcales; family Staphylococcaceae; genus Staphylococcus; species Staphylococcus caprae. The sequence continues at coordinate 62,853 of NZ_PPRT01000072.1, read as the reverse complement.
AGTTATTATACTCGGATTTTTAGGTAAGCGAAGTTATATTTATAACGGTATAAGTACTGCCATTATGATTGTGTTAATCTTCTCTTCAGATAAACACAATTTATTCGGTCAAAAGTATTTAAGTGTACAACTATTGAGTTTTATTATTTATGTTATTTGGCAAGTCGCATTGATTATGTTCTACTATAAATCAAGACAGAAGAATAATACATTTGCTAAGTTTGTAACTGTAATGGTTTTATCCATTTTACCTTTAGCTTTGGTTAAAATATTACAAAGTACTTGGTTAGGCGGACATCAAATTCATTTTCATGAGAGCAAGTTAATCGAATTTGTTGGATTCCTAGGTATTTCATATGTCACATTCAAAAGTGTTCAATTAATCATGGAAATTCGTGATGGTTCAATTAAAGAAATTAAAGTAGGGAAGTTAATTCAATTTATTTCATTCTTCCCAACGATTTCTTCAGGGCCAATCGATCGTTATAAACGCTTTGTTAAAGACGATAAAAAGGTACCTACAGGTGGAGAATATAGAGAACTTGTTCTTAAAGCTATCCACATGATTATGTTAGGTTTCTTATATAAATACATTATTGCGTATTTCATTCAAGTTTATGCGGTTAATCCGTTACAATTAAACTTACATGGCTTTACGCACATGTGGTTATACATGTACGCGTATAGTTTCTATTTATTCTTCGATTTCGCAGGATACAGTTTATTTGCGATAGCAGTAAGTTATTTATACGGAATTAAAACGCCACCGAACTTTAATCAACCATTCAAGGCTAGAAATATTAAAGATTTCTGGAACAGATGGCACATGACTTTATCGTTCTGGTTTAGAGATTGTATTTACATGAGATCATTATTCTATATGTCTCGTAAGAAGTTATTGAAAAGCCAATTCGCAATGTCTAATATGGCATTCTTCTTGAACTTCTTTATCATGGGTGTATGGCACGGTCTTGAAGTTTATTACATTGTATATGGTTTATACCATGCGGCATTGTTCATTGGTTATGGCTATTATGAACGTTGGCGTAAAAAGCATCCACCACGTTGGCAAAATGGATTTACAACCGCACTAAGTATCATTATTACATTCCATTTTGTAACATTTGGATTCTTAATTTTCTCAGGTAAATTTATTTAATAAAGGAGTAATTAATTATGGAATTTAGAGATCAAGTATTAGATTTATTAGCAGAAGTTGCTGAAAATGATATTGTAAAAGAAAACCCAGACGTTGAAATCTTTGAAGAAGGAATTATTGATTCATTCCAAACAGTTGGTTTACTTTTGGAAATCCAAAATAAATTAGATATTGAAGTTTCAATTATGGACTTTGATAGAGATGAGTGGGCAACTCCAAATAAAATCGTAGAAGCATTAGAAGAATTACGATGAAATTTAAACCTTTTTTACCTATCTTAATCAGTGGCGTGATATTCATTATTTTTGTTCTTTTACCAGCCAGTTGGTTTACAGGACTAGTAACGAATAAAACGCTAGCTGATAATAGAATTTCTCTAACTGATCAAGTTTTAAAAGGCACGCTCATTCAAAATAAATTATTTGAGTCAAATAAGTATTATCCTATCTTTGGTTCAAGTGAACTTGGTAAAGACGATCCATTTAATCCGGCAATTGCTTTGAATAAACACAATTCAAGCAAACAAACATTTTTACTCGGTACAGGTGGATCAACAGATTTGATTAATGCTGTTGAATTGGCATCTCAATACGATCAACTTAAGGGTAAGAAATTAACATTTATAATTTCTCCACAATGGTTTACAAACCATGGTTTAACGAACCAAAATTTTGATGCTCGTATGTCTCAAACTCAAATCAACCAAATGTTCAATCAGAAGGATATGCCAGCTGACTTAAAGAAACGTTATGCACAAAGATTATTACAATTCCCGCATGCTCACAACAAACCTTATTTAAGAGAGCAAGCGAAACATCCTGAAGACGTTTCAGGCAATTACATTTCAGCATTCAAAGAAAATCAACTTGTTAAAATTGAAGCGATTAAATCTTTATTCTCATTCAAGCAACCTCCATTAGCACATGTTAAACCTGCTACTAAAGAGGATGCATCATGGGATGAGATGAAAGATAAAGCGGTTGATATCGGTAAGGCAAATACTAAAACAAATCGTTTTGATATTAGAGATCCTTACTGGAAATTAATTAAAGAAAATAAACGTAAAGTTAAACGTGATTATGAGTTCAATATTAATTCTCCTGAATTCGATGACTTAAAATTATTAGTACAAACATTGCATGAAGCAGGTGCAGACGTACAATATGTAAGTATTCCATCCAATGGTAGATGGTATGACCATATCGGTATTGATAAAGATCGACGTGAAGGTGTTTATAAAAAAATTCATTCTACCGTTGTCGATAATGGTGGTAAGATTTACGATATGACTAATAAAGATTATGAAAAGTATGTAATTAGTGATGCTGTCCATATTGGATGGAAAGGTTGGGTCTACGTAGATCAACAAATTGCTAAACACATGAAAGGTCAAGATCCAAAAAATCATAAAGTAGATTACTCTAAAAATAAACCACCACACGCTACACACAAAGACCAAAAACATCATGAGAAAAAAGAAGATAAAAAATAATAAAGATTAAAAAGAAGCCAAACACTAACTCAAATCGGTAAGTCACTGAAAGTTTGATTAAAATCTAACTTTCAGGGGATTCCTCACAAAGTAGTGTTTGGCTTTTTTGTTATAAAAAATAAGCGCTCATTAGAGCACTTATCGCGTTTCTTATATATTGAATTAGAATACTTGTTCTACTTCGATAACGCCTGGAACTTCTTCGTGAAGTGCGCGTTCAATACCAGCTTTTAATGTGATTGTAGAACTTGGGCATGTACCACAAGCGCCGTGTAGTTGTAATTTAACAATACCATCTTCGACGTCTACGAGTGTACAGTCACCGCCGTCACGTAATAAAAATGGACGTAAGCGTTCAATGACTTCAGCTACTTGATCGAACATTGTTGCATTCTCAGTAGGCATGAGACATGTCTCCTTTCAAGTCATTTATTTCATAATCATTATTTATTCATTATAATAGATTCAGTAGTAAAAATCTATAAAACAAGATGGGGGATTTTGATGACTAAAATTAGTGTTGTTGTGTATGGCGCTGACGTGGTGTGTGCGAGTTGCGTTAATGCACCAACCTCAAAAGATACATTTGAGTGGTTACCACCATTACTTAAAAGAAAGTTTCCTGAACATCATTTTGAGTTCACATATATTGATATCAATAAAGATAAAGAGAATTTGACGGATCATGATGAACAGTTTATTGAAAGAATTCATGAAGATGAGCTATTTTACCCTTTAGTGACAATGAACGATGAATATGTCGCTGATGGTTACATTCAAACGAAGCAAGTCACACGTTTTATTGACGCTCACTTTGAAAATTAATTGAATATACAAATTGAAGGCAGGTTCTAGAATAAATAGAACTTGCCTTCGTGAACATGTTTAACCATTATGATATTTATAAAGCCATAATACGCCGGACTTAAGTATAGAAGCTAAACGTCCAGTCACCGTGCGATCCATAATGTACGCGAAACCTTGTTTGTCTCCAAGTGATCCTAAGAAACCTTGAATTTTAATTTCAGGCATCTTTTCAGGAAGTGGTTCATTGTTCCACTGTTTCTTGAGCACATCAGCAATTTGATCGCCTTGATATTCAGCTAATTGAGCACTTGGTGCATGAGGAAGATCTGCACAATCGCCTACGACGTATACATTTTTGTATGTTGGAACTTGATGATATTGATTAAGAATGACGCGTCCGGTATTACTGATATCGATAGGTAAATTTCTAACTACTTCAACAGGTTGGATACCAGCAGTCCATACTACTAAATCAATGTTTTCTGGTTCTCCATTATTATAAATTTTCCCTGGTTCAACGCGATCAATGATTGAATTCGGTACTACAGTAACATTATGTTTTGAGAACCAATTTGATATGTATTTACTTAACTTTTCAGGAAAATTTCTTAAAATACGTGGACCTCTGTCATAAAGTAAGATTTCTAAATCTGAGCGACTTTCACGTAGCTCACTTGCTAATTCGATACCACTTAATCCTGCGCCAACGATACCTACGCGAGCACCACTTGGTAATTCACTAATACTGTGGAAAGTATCACGAGATTTAGACAAAGTCTGAATACTATGCGTGTATTCCTCTGCACCTGGTACATTATGATATTTATCTTCACAACCAAGACCTATAATAAGCTCATCATAGTCAATTTTTGAATTTCCTACTGAGATAATTTGTGCGTCCAAATCGATGTCATTTATTTCTCCATAAACCGTATTAATTTGGTTATTATCAGGAAAGCGCATGCGCACATCTTTGTCGGATTTCGTTCCTGCTGCCAATGCATAGAATTCAGGCTTTAAACCGTGGAATGGCATACGATCGACTAACGTCACGTTGTACCCCTCGGGAATTGAATTAGGTAAAATACGTGACATAATTCGCATATTACCGTAACCCCCGCCTAGTAATACTAAGTTTTTCATTACCTTATACCCCTTTATTCAACATATTTTATTTATTAATTATTGAGACCCTTTTAAAAATATCTTTCATGTACCCGTTAACATCAAAGATAACTTTCGTAATATTTACTTAACCCCTGAATTTTAAAGTAAATATGTATGTGTAACACTATTATATCGGTTTTTCAAAATGACTACAAACAAATGTAGAATGCAATTTAATTTGTAAAAATAGTAAAAATGTAGGTTGTAGAAATCGTCAAGCTGACGGATAGTCATAGAGGCAGTAACTTTGTTATAATATGTGAACTAATAAATATTAAGAAGGTGTCTTATGTTCCCGTTAGTAGAATTTTGTGTCTCGAATATGGCAAAGGGCGGAGATATTGTCTACGAAAAACTAGAAAATGATCCAGGTGTTGATGTATTAGAATACGGATGCCTACAAAATTGTGGGATATGTTCTAGTGGGTTGTATGCACTTGTCGATGGTGATATCGTTGAAGGTGATACACCGGATGATTTATTAAATAACATTTATAAACATATTGAAGAAAATGATATTACGAATATGTTTTAATGAGAAAAGCAAATCATATTAGAATAGATATAGTAGAATTTTATTATCAGAGAGAATGATCTTGGGAGGTAGTAATATGCCAACGGTAATCTTAACAGAAGCAGCAGCTTATGAAGTGAAAGATATGTTAGCAAGTAATGATATGTCAGATGGCTATTTAAAAATTAAAGTAAATGGTGGTGGATGTACTGGGTTAACATACGGTATGTCTGCTGAAGAAACACCTGGCGATAATGACGAAGTGCTAGAGTATTATGGACTTAAAGTGCTCGTAGATAAATATGACGCACCAGTTTTAAATGGTACGACAATTGATTTTAAACAATCATTAATGGGTGGCGGTTTCCAAATCGATAACCCGAATGCCATCGCTTCATGTGGTTGTGGCAGTTCATTTAAAACAGCTAAAGTTTCAGGAAACCCTGAACAATGTTAATTATCCTATAACAAATTAAATACGATGATTTTGTATTAAGGGGAGTGGGACAGAAATATAATTTAGCAAAATTATTTTCGTTGTCCCACCCCGGCAAGGATGGCTAGGATTGAAAGAAGCTTGATATAAGCGCACTTTCAATTCAGACATCTACTGCCAATATGTTAAAGAAGGCTGATACATTTAATTATGTCTCACTCCCTCAAAATTTAAATATCTTCAATTTCTTCCTCTTCGACAACAAATCCCATTGTATTTACACTATTGTTTAAGAAAGTTAATACATATCTCATCACTTGGTCTCTTTCGGGTTCATTTTGAATTTCATGATATAACCCTTCCCAAGATTTAAAGTATAGTTCATTTGTAGCTAATTTATCTTTTAATTCAATAATGACATCGGTATCTACAATTTTATCTTCTGTACCGTACATGATTAATGAAGGTAATGGTTTAATATCTTTAATATGATCCATTGTTTCTTTCATCTTCTCAACGATTAAATTATACCAACGATAAGTCACTTTCTTTAGAATTAATCCATCATTGTCAGTTTCTTCAATAATTTCCTCATTACGTGTTAAATCTTGCGTCGTAATTCCAACTTTAAAACGTGTATCTTTAGACATTTTACCTAGATTAGATATCATCTTATTTTTACGATCCTTACCAGATTTGCGAAGTTCTAACATTGGGGACATTAACATCATCCCCTCAATTGGTAGGTCTACTTTTTCTAAAAGATTTAATATGATTAATCCACCTAAACCAACACCTAATACAAAAGTAGGAAGTTTATATTCATTGGCAATTTTTATCCATTCTACAAAATGCTCATGATATGTATTAAAATCCTCAATTTGTCCTTTATTTGCGCGAGATGTTTGTCCTTGTCCAGGCAAGTCTCCCATGATAACGTGATAACCATTTCTTCTAAGCATGGTAATAACGTACGCATATCGTCCGGTATGTTCTAAAATATTATGAGCAATGACCACAATGCCTTTAGCATCATTTTCTGTTTCCCATTTCCACATTCTAAGACTGCCCCTTTTTATTTATTCTTTAATAGTACAATTATAGCAAAACGAACATATTGATTACCATTTATAGCCTTATTTTCAATTAAAAATCAATTAAACGATACAAATCTCACATAAAAATAAAAGTATAATTATACCCGAATATTGTTTTATCGCATTATGTAAACGCTTTCTCATATATAAGTTTCGTGATACACTATTTTTAAACATAAATGTTTCATCGCAAAGGGAGGTATTACATATGTCACTTTTTAGAGATTTCTTTATCGCATTATCTAACAGTACTTATTTAAATGAAACCGCTAAAAAAGTAGGACCAAGAATGGGCGCAAATAAAGTTGTAGCAGGAAATACAATTCCTGAATTAATAGAAACCATTCAATATTTAAATGAATATAAAATCGCTGTGACAGTGGATTGTTTAGGTGAATTTGTTGGTACTAGAGAAGAAAGTTTACATGCCAAACAACAAATTTTAGAAATTATCGAAGCAATTCAATTTTATGATGTTGAGGCGCATATGTCTGTTAAGATAAGTCAATTAGGTAGTGAATTTGATTTAGATCTTGCTTATGAAAATATGCGAGAAATACTTCTCAAAGCAGACGAATGTGACAAAATGCATATTAACATAGATACTGAAAAATACGACAGTTTGCAACAAATTCAGCAAGTATTAGACAGACTTAAAGGTGAATTTAGAAATGTCGGAACTGTGGTACAAGCGTATCTTTATGAAGCTGAAGATTTAATAGATAAATATCCCGATCTTCGTTTACGTTTAGTAAAAGGTGCGTATAAAGAAAATGAAACTATCGCATACCAAACTAAAGAAGAGATTGATGCAAATTACATTCATATAATCGAGAAACGTTTATTAAATGCACGTAATTATACATCTATTGCTACACATGATGATCAAATTATTAATCATGTTAAACAATTTATGAAGAAAAATCATATCGAAAAAGACCAAATGGAATTCCAAATGTTATATGGTTTCCGTTCTGAGTTAGCACAATCTATCGCTAACGAGGGTTACCATTTTACAGTTTATGTACCATACGGTGATGATTGGTTTGCATACTTTATGAGAAGATTAGCTGAAAGACCTCAAAATTTATCACTTGCTTTTAAAGAATTTACTAACCCTAAAGTTTTAAAAAAGGTAGGCCTTTACGGAGGCATCGCTGCAGGCGTCGCCAGCACCCTCGCCATAGCAACACAACTACTCAAGCGTTAAGGTAACAAACCAAACGGCACGAAGAAGTCGACGCACCCGCCATGATAACTTCTTCGTGCCGTATTGCTTTGTCTATATTTGTTTAATTAAATTAGCCATTTCAATTGCGCTAACAGCAGCTTCTGAACCTTTGTTCCCTGCTTTAGTACCTGCTCGCTCAACAGCTTGTTCAATACTTTCAGTTGTTAATATACCAAAGATAACTGGTACATCAGAGACATCATTCGCCTTCGATACACCTTTAGCGACTTCATTACATACATAATCATAGTGAGACGTAGCACCTCTAATTACACAACCAAGTGTAATGACCGCATCATATTCCCCTTTTTGAGCTAATTTCTTAGCAACTAATGGTATCTCAAATGCACCAGGTACATACGCTACATCAATTTGATCCGCTTCAACTTCATGACGAATTAACGTGTCTTTGGCACCTTCTAATAGACGTCCAGTAATAAAATCATTAAATCTGCTTACCACAATAGCAATTTTTAAATTTTTACCAACTAATTTACCTTCAAAATTCATGATTAAATTTCCTCCTCGTTTGTTCGGTTTGTTATATAGTAACTTAAATCAAGTGTCCCATTTTTGTCTTCTTCGTTTCCATGTAGCTATGATTATGTTCAGTTTCAGGAACAATTAATTCAATTCTATCTTCAATGTTAATACCATACTCTTTTAATCCTTCAAATTTCTTAGGATTATTACTGAGTAATTTAATCTTTTCAATATTAAAGTATTTCAATATTTGAGCCGCTATATTATAATCTCTTAAATCTTCATCAAAACCTAAAGCAAGATTCGCAGTAACTGTATCGTATCCTTTTTCAATGAGTTCATAAGCACGTAATTTGTTCATCAACCCAATACCACGACCTTCTTGTGGAAGATAAATAATCATACCGCCGTTCTCATCAATATATTTCATTGATGCTTCAAGTTGAGCGCCACAATCACATCTTTGACTATGGAAAATATCGCCCGTTAAACATGCAGAGTGAATACGAACATTTTCATTTCTGCGGATATCTCCTTTAGCAATGACTACAATTTCTTCATCACTCAAATCAGTAGTGAAGCCATACATATCAAATATACCTAAATCCGTAGGCATGTTAACTTTAGCATTCAATTCAACATGAGACTCCGTTTGTTTACGATACGCAATCAAACTTTCAATCGTAATCATTTTCAAATTATGGCGTTCCTTAAACGTTTGTAAATCATTACCTTTAGCCATTGTGCCATCATCATTCATAATTTCACAAATGACGCCAGCAGGTCGTGCCCCCGATAATTTGGCTAAATCGACAGCCGCTTCAGTATGACCATTACGTTCTAATACACCATTGTCTTTAGCAATCAATGGAAATAAATGTCCAGGACGATTGAAATCTGTCGCACTTGCATTGTCATCTATCAATGCTCTTGCAGTTAACATGCGCTCATTCGCGCTAATGCCAGTTGTCGTAGTTTTATGATCCACACTTACAGTAAAATGAGTGCCATATACGTCAGTATTATTGCTTTCCATCGCATTTAATTCTAGACGACGCGCAATTGAACGATCAATTGGTGCACATATAAGACCTCGTCCTTCTTTTGCCATAAAGTTAATCGTATTATCAGCCATCCATTCAGTAATAGCGACTAAATCTCCTTCATTTTCTCTATCCTCATCGTCAACTACAATAATGCTTTCACCATTTTTTAAAGCTTCTATAGCCAACTCAATATTGTCAAATTGCATGTGAATTCCTCCTAAAAACCAAATGCACGTAATTTATCTTCAGTAAGTTCGCTCTTCTTATTATTCATGATATTCTCTACATATTTGAAAAGGACGTCTGTTTCTAAATGAACAGCATCGCCTACTTTCTTTCCTGATAATATCGTTGACTTTCGTGTCTCAGGAATAAGATGAATATCAAAGGTCGTTTCATGAAGATCAAATACTGTTAAACTGACTCCATCGACAGTGATAGAACCTTGTTTTACCATTTGATTCAATATATTTTTCGAAGTTTTAATTGAAATGATTTTTGAGTTAGCTGTTTCATTAATTTTAGAAATTGTTCCAAGTTCATCCACATGACCTAAGACAAAATGTCCTCCGAATCGACCCTTACCACTCATGGCTCTTTCAAGGTTGACTTCAGAATGTCGTTGTACGTCAGCTAAGTAGGTTTTATTTTCCGTACCTTTAATCACCTGTACAGAAAAAGTTGAATCATTGAAATCAATGACAGTTAAACATGCACCGTTGACGCTAATAGAATCACCAATATGCATATCTTCTAAAATTTGTTTAGCACTAATTTCTAATGTTCTTACTGACTGTTGGGTGCGAACTTGTTTAACGGTACCAATTTCTTCAACGATACCTGTAAACATGCCTATTCACTTCTTTCGTAGTTTCAATTTAATATTTTGATTAATTAACTTGGAATAAACAATTTCAAATTGCGTAGCTTCTGGTAAATCAATAACTTCATCCGTTTTGAAAAATTGATGTTTACCTGAACCACCTATTAATTTCGGGGCTAAATAGAGAATAAGTTCATTTAAATGATCAGATTGGAGAAATTGTGAAGTAATATTTGGTCCTGCCTCGACTAGCAGTTTGCCAATACCTCTGCGATATAAATCTTTTAATATTTCTGTCGTTTCGCATTCTTGCATATATATGATTTCTATATGTTTATCGTTATTTTTTAATTTTTCATTTTCAGTATAAATCCAAATTTGTGAAGTTGTATCTTTAAATAACTGATGTTCAAAATTGATATCTCCCGTTTTCGATAGTATCACCCTTATCGGATTTTTACCATCTGGCACCCTAGTCGTATATAAGGGGTCGTCTGCTTCGATTGTTTTTCGACCAGTTACTACCGCATCATGTTCATGACGCAGTCGATACACATCTTCTTTAACTTCTTTATTTGTGATCCATTTACTTTCATCTAAATCAGTGGCTTGTTTGCCATCGAGACTTGATGAAACTTTAACAGTTAATTCAGGTATGCCCTTCCTTTTAGCTGGAAAGAAATCTTTATAAAGTTCAGCAGCATCTTCATTGAATTGAAATTCAACTTCAATACCTGCTTCTTTCAGAATTTCATCGCCTTTAGAAACTAACGTTGTGTCTTTTACCGCGTATATGACTTTTTTAATACCAAATTCGATAATTTTATCAACACATGGTGGTGTTGAACCATGATGCGTACACGGTTCTAAAGAAACGTAAATCGTAGCGTCTTTTGCAGCTTGTCCAGCCATATCCAACGCTTGAACTTCCGCATGCTTGTCACCCTTTTTCAGATGAGCTCCTAAACCAACGATTCTACCATCCTTAACTACAACAGATCCTACTGGTGGATTTATACCTGTTTGGCCATCAACCATTTGTGCAAGTTGAATGGCATAATTCATAAATCGACTCAATTTATCACCTCAATAAAATAAAAAAACCTTATACCAATGTAAAAGGCATAAGGAGACTTGTATATCTTTAAATAAGCCGATTTGCATGTCAGAAGACATACTGATACAAATTGGCTTATCGTTACACTTTTTTAGTGTTTGTCGATAGTTGTTATTCTTTCTCCCATCCAGACTTTAACTGTCGGCTCTAGATTCTCACTAGATCAGCCACTAACATTATGTGTTAGCAGGTCGCAGGCTTAATTTACTGCCGGTTGGGAATTACACCCTGCCCCGAAAGAATGCTATGAAATTGTTATTGGTTAATTGAGTGATTGTAGTTTATTACTACAAGTTAAATGGTACTATAATTATTTTGAAAACTCAATTTAGTCGCTTTAATCAAGCTCAATTAATTGTGAAATTTTATACTTTGGAAATGGTTCTACTCTTTTTTATCCATTTCTTTTTGAGTTAAATATAATTGAGATACTGTATTGACCACTTGACCAACAATCATTTTAACCCCATTTCGAAGTTTATTGACACCATTCGTCATTTGTCCAATTGCAATCACATTTGTCAAAGTACCATATCGCGGACTAATCACTTGATTGGTTTCAGGAATAATTTGTATTCCACCCATCGAATGGCGTTGTACGATTTGTCGATTTTCAAGATTTAACACTAATTGATCATCTTCATCTAACTGTTCTAAGTGTGTCTTAGAACCTGTTGCGTTGATGACAATATCAAAGGCTTCAGTGCGCTGTGAATCATCATTAAACATCAAGTAAAATTGATTATTATTGTGTTGCACATCATGTAAATTCTTTTTAATTTCAAGCTCACCTTTTTGAATTAATTGAATTAATAACTTCGCTGTTCGAGGTGGCATTGGATTTGAGTTCAATTGTATCATCTTAGTATATTTACGATTAAATTCCTCTTGATCTTTAACACTTAAACTATTCCAAATCCAATTTAAATTTTCTTTCAAATATTCGATAATACTTTGGAATATCCCCATTTCAGTTTCATGCTCTAAATCATACTTCAAATCTTGAATGTGATTTCCAGTACGACGATGGATTAATTTTTGAAAATCAATGCCATAATCCTCACACTCTTTCAAGAACAATGCTACTGCTTGATCCAATGGAACATTCCCGTAATGATTTTCCTTAATACCATTAAAATGGTCTTTCGTTAAATGCGTGAATTGAATGTCTATCATCTTCCCTCTTACACTAGGCAAAGACGCTGAGCGACTTGTCATCGTTATAGGTAAATTAGGGTGATGCGCTGTAACATATCTCACAACATCTAAACTTGCCAATCCAGTTCCTACAATAGCGATTCTATCTGAATCTTCCACATCGTCTAATGTATTATATGTAGGATATGGTGTTTTAATAAATCCTTTTTTACCTTTTAGATGATAAGGATCATGGTAGCTAAAGGTCCCGAATGTTAAAAATAAATAGTCATACTCTCTCCATTCCTTATCATCTTCACATGTACAGACATAATACTTCAATTTTGTATCATCCACATCGGAATTAGTAAATATTTCCTGTACTTTATCATTAATAATTGTTAAATTCTCATATTGCTCGTCATATTGTGATAAATATGATTTCATATAATGACCAAAAACAAATCTTGGTAGATATTGTGGGTTTTGAAATTCAAAATCATTTTGGTTTTGATACCATTTCCAGAATTCTTCATCATCATCTAAATTTAAACTCATCTTTTTGGATGGCATATTAATTAATAATTCACTACTATCATTTTGAAACGGAACGCCTTGTCCCATATTTTTTTCATCATCATAAACATCTACTTTTAATTTTGAGAATTCTTCATGTTTAACGAGTTGTCGCAAGACACTCACGCCAGCTGTTCCCATCCCAATAATTGCTACACGCATTTTATCAACCTTCTATCTATGTATTCGCTTCTTTTATGAATGTGTTTAAACGATCTAAACATTGACTCCCTATTAACATATCCTTATCTAACTACTTTTAATCTTTAAAAGATATGCTAAAATCATTTTACTGAGGTGAAAATATGAAATTAATTACTAAAATCATTATCGTATTTATTGTTTTATTCGCATGGTTCACTAACAAAAATAAAGCTAAATAATTTTCTCATTTATAATGCATATTCGACATGAATTAGAAAAAGCATCACTATCAAGGTTAACTTATCTTAATAGTGATGCTTTATTCATTTCATCGTTTACTTTTGATGTTCTTTGTCATCTTTATAAACATATAACTTGAAGTATTTACCTTCAGTTTTCATGTTTTTATAGAAATCAGCAATGATACTGGCATTACTTTCTGCCCATTTAATATCAGTTGCGTACTGGTGTTCACCAGGATTTTTAGGGTTCCATCTCATACTATATAACGTATCTTGGTCTTCATGTGACAAGAAATGTTTATGAATGAAATCCGCTCCGCCGTAAATGGCTTTTTGAGGTGTATCCCAACCATGTTTTTTAGCGTATTGAGCTCCCGTTTTGATAGGATCACTATCTAACGCGCCTACACCGTAGAAGTTATAGTATTTCTTACCGTCTATTTCTACACCTTTTGCAAGTTCACTTTTCGCTGCCCCAGTCTCTAAAAGCGCGTGAGAAATAAGGTAAACTTCATTCACATGTTTGGCTTTCGCTGCATTAATAAAGTCATCAGTATGTTCTAATAAAACTGGTCTATCAAACAACATACGTTTAATTCTATTTTTATCGATACCTTGGTATTTTGATAAATCTAAAAATTGATATTTTTGTTTGTCATTATCAATGAATTTACTACTATCCATTGCTGTTTTGATTTCAGTATCAGATGCATCTCGCCAAGCATTGTTATTCTTATTAGATACTTGTTGGCTCGTATAATTATGTATTTGTTTCTTTGCTGCTTTATCTAAAGTTTTATCCAACTTAACTACTTTCTCTTGTGATTTCACATGTTTAAAGAAAATTTGATCAGAAATCATTGAAAAGAAAATAAAAGCAGCAACAACGAATACTATAAGTAGTCCTATTATAGAAGTAATAGAGCCCTTTTTGTGCTTAATCATATTCACACCTCTTAGGTCATTGTTGTTAAACTATTCAATTTCATTACGATAATAAAGTTTAACATTATTGATTCGGATTCACAATTTTATATTAGTATTGTTACAAATTCATAAATAAAAAGTAATAAAATTGAAACTTTATATAAAAATAGAGGTCTTACTTGATCATCATTAATAATAGTCCTTTAAACATGCATTTCTATCAACATATATAATGTAGAAATCAGTCTATCAATTGGTTCTATAAACAGTGAAACTAAAGTTCAGAATATCATTTAATGACGATAAGTTACCTCGATTTTATTACAATTAGATTATGATTTTTTATATTCCATCATGATGAAGCTTGCTGCTTGAGAACGATTTTTATAATAATATTGATTTAAATCAATCGTTCCCTCGATCTCCCCATCACGATATTTCATTTCATTCGTAAAGTTATTAATCATTACGAAATCAGAACGATCTCTAATCACATCTAAATCATCATTACGTGCGAAAAAGTGTTCTAAGTTTAAGTGTGCGTAATCCATGTTTACCTCCCTTAATATTTATCAGAATTTATTTATGTCGAATTGTTATTTTACAGTCATTTTCATGTTAAATATTTTAGTTTTATTAAGTCTATGGTTACTATTTAACACCTTATTTGAAAATTACGCAAATGATAATTTTTATAATTTAAGTTAACTTCTATTTATCCGGAAATAACATTTATGTACATAAATAGGAGTACACAACATGGAATTTGACCTAGCTTACGAAAAATATAATAAAATCATTCATCATTTGTTAAAAAGCTATCAAATCACTTATAATTATGATGAATTTTATCAACTCTTACTTATTAAAATGTGGGAACTCATTTTAGACTATGACAATCAAAAGGCTTCAGTGCTACACACATATCTTTTCGTTAGATTAAAGTATTATTTAATCGACATTTTTAGAAAAGAAAGTTATAGAATGGAAATGATGGGTTCCACCTATACAACAGAATCTTTTCAAGAACCCTCAACTGTCCTCAACGATTTCAATTTACATTTAGAAGATATTACACTTCATCTTAATCCCCAAGAAAAACGCTGGCTCTCATTACACCTTCAAGGCTACAAACAATATGAAATTGCACAAATCATGCATTTATCAAAAACAACAATTAAAAGAATAAAAGCCCATACTCGACATAAATGTTTAAGTAAATTTAATTATTTATAAAGGAATGAACATCATGAAATCACTATCTACGTATAATCTCCTCTATTTAAAAACTGCTATCTCGACGAATATAGCTACAGATATTCAATACGCAAATTTTGAGATGACTTTACCTTTTCCTCCTCATAAATTGATAAATTATATTCTCGAACTCAATCACACCTCTTTACAAGTACAAAATGCACGAGCTAAGAGAGTTCTAAACATTAATAAGCTTATCCCTATCTTTATAGATAACGACACGATTTTATTTCCAATTACGCAAAAACGCGCGTCAATAAAGTATTTTATTAACGCACGTAAAATCATAGGTATTCATTCTTCTGTTAATGCTACAATCATTATTTTTGAAAATTCAACAACACTTAGTATTGATATACCTTATACCCTAGTCACTAAAAAATGGCAAGAAAGCCTCGCCCTCGGACAAATCATTGAAAAAACTAGCTTTTATTAAACTTCAATTCGAGTAATTTCTTCGTAAACAATGCGGTAGCTATTTTAATCCAATACAGACTTAGAATCATTATTATAATCGCCACCACAATAATGAGCACTACAACAATACTAGATAATGCTACTTTAGGATTTATAAAATAATGCACCGCAGCTAAACTTGTAATTAAACCTAATAAAAATAATCCTAGTAAGACTGCATAAGCCAATACAATCCCAATAAGCAACATGAATATCTTTCCAGAAGACATTGTTTTCTCCTTGAATACAAAGTCCTTTAAATATTGATTAGAGAATTTAATCGGTTTATTAAAATCAACATTTTGATTTTCATCTAAAGCATTTAATTTTTGCTTCAATTGGTCCTTTTCTTTTCGATTTAAGAACCATAATTGTTTCTGAACTTTTTCTGTGAATTTATTTTTGTTCATTTTTTGGAGTTCGCTCCTCAATATTTCTCATTTTCTATAAATCATATATTAATTATAAAAAGGTTTCAATTATCACTTAATTGACTCTACAAATTAAAAAAGCAATCGAGAAAGTTAAATTCATACTCGATTGCTTTTCCGTATTTTTATCAAATATTTAAAGAATAGAAAGTCCTGAACTTTGAATATCTTTCGCAAACCCTTTAACAGTATCCACTGAAAGTTCTTCGATGTCACGTCCTAAGTTAGTGTTAACTTTCTTAACGACGTCAGCTGGACATGTGATGATATCTGCACCGATTTCGTCAGCTTGTATCACATTAATCACTTCACGACAGCTAGCCCAAAGTAATTTTACGCCTTTTTTACTATGTGTCACTTCAACTGATTCTTTCATTAAAGGAAGTGGATCTACCCCTGTATCTGCAATTCTACCGGCAAATACAGACACATAAGTTGGGACGCCCTCAGTGACAGCATCTGTAATAGCTTTAACTTGTTCAATTGTATAAACAGCAGTAACGTTTAATCTCACATTGTCCGCAGATAATTTCTTAATTAGTGGAAGAGTGGACTCCCCTTTTGTGGTAACAATTGGTATTTTAACGAATACATTATCACCATATTGTTTTAAAATTTCTGCTTCTTTTTCCATTGTTTCTAAATCATCTGCAAAGACTTCAAATGAAATGGATGCATCTGGAATTGCTTTAACCGCTTCTTCAGCAAATGTTTTATAATCTGTAACACCTGCTTTAGCCATTAAACTAGGATTCGTAGTAAATCCATCAACTTGTTTGTTAGCGTACGCTGCCTTCATTTCTTCGATGTCTGCGCCATCCGCAAAAACTTCTACATTTAATTTCGCCATTTCGCTATTCCTCCTAAACATTACGCTCAAAACGATAATCTATATGTAAATGAAACTCATATCTATATGTATACTTACAAAGTAAATAGAATTCTTATTATCACGTTGAGTCATAGAACTTTATAACATATTTATAACATGCGTAAATGATGTAAGCGAATAATTTGCCTAGAAATCGCAGTTTATAAAAAAGTGCATCAAATAAATTTATTGTTATAAAATGAGTTTTACTATTCTCATCTTCTTAAAATGTGATAGTATATTGTAATGATGTTAATCAAGGAGGCAACTTATGGCACGTTCAAAAAAATACTTTTACTTGAGTTTGCTAATGATTATTATTAGTTTCTTTTTTAACACTAATAATACTTTATTAAGTCATATTTTCAATTCATTTATGAAAATAATGGTTGCTACAACACTAGTAAATATTATTATTTTAATTTTATCTATCATTTTTGCAGATAAATCAATTAAACATTCTAGAGAAAGCACAGATTGGATTAAAGTAGCGAGTAGACTCTTACCGTTAATCATTTTTATTGTTATTATTTTTCATATCCTATCTTCGTTACATACTTTTGGTTTTATTTTTAAATAGTAACGACTTTATAGCTAAATCTAATAGTTATTGTGAAGATAATGACTTTTATGAAAATGGTTAAAAAGATATCAAATTTATATTAAGGTGATTTGCGATGCAATATTTATATGTATTTATTGGTGGTGCGTTTGGCGCACTTTTGCGTTATGGCCTCTCAATAATCAGTGAAGGATCATCATTACCGATTGGCACATTGATAGCCAACCTTACAGGTGCTTTTTTAATGGGACTGATTGGTACCTTAGCTATTTCTCTATTTCAGAGATATCCCCTCGTTAAAAAGGCAATTACCACTGGTTTCCTAGGCGCATTAACTACTTTTTCTACTTTTCAATTTGAACTTGTACAACTATTTGATCATCAGCATTTTATCATGCTCTTCACTTATGGATTAACAAGTTACATTTTAGGAATTATACTTTGTTATCTAGGCGTTAAAGTTGGAGGTCGTCTATCATGATTGCTATACTTCTTGTTATGCTTGGCGGAGGTATTGGAGCAGTGTTACGTGCACTTGTTACAGATATTTGTAATCGTAAATTTAATTCAACAATCCCAATCGCAACACCTATCGTCAATATCATTGGTAGCTTTTTAATAGGAATTACAATGGGGATTTCAATTTCTCATCATTGGATTTCACCTTTCTTTATTACAGGTGTACTTGGTGGTTTAACTACTTTTTCCACACTTTCAAACGAGCTGGTTCATTTTCTTACACCTAAATTTAAATTAGGTCATTTTATTGGTTATTCATTACTACAATTTTTAATTGGCTTTATCTCTTGTTATCTCGGCTTTCACATTTAATATTAAAAGTAATGCATCGCCCAATTTCCAATCAATGATATGTATTCATTTCGTATGAAACCAATCATATCCATGAAAATTAAGATTAAATACTAAAATAATAGCTCTAAGACAAATTCTGAAATGTTCTATATCTCTTCAAAGTTGGAATGTTACTCAACTTTAAGGAGACAATACATTAACGAAAATGTCTTAGAGCTTATTTTATACTATCGCGTTTTATCGATTTGCACCCATAACGCGCAAATCTCATTAGATGTTGGAATCGTCTATAAATTAATGTCCGTTATAATGAGCTGGATGAGGTCCCATTCTTTCATCTTTATTCAATTGATCAATTCTTTCCATTTGAGCATCAGATAATTCAAAGTCAAAGACGTTTAAATTTTCTTCTATACGACTAGGCGTTACAGATTTTGGTATCACCACAACGCCATGTTGTACATTCCATCTTATGATGACCTGTGCAGGTGATTTCCCTATCTCATTAGCAATATCATTAATTGTTTCATCTTCTAAAATTTGCGCATTCATTAATGGTGACCAAGATTCCATTACAATGCTTTGCGCTTCTAAATATTGACGTAACTCTTTTTGAATTAAATAAGGATGAAATTCAACTTGATTAATGACAGGTTTAATAGAAACTTGCGCAAGTAAAGCTTCAAAATTTTCTGGTGTAAAGTTACTTACTCCAATATTTTTAACCTTACTTTCCTTATACAAGTCTTCCATACCTTGCCAAGTATCAATCATGACAGCTTCATTTGTCCCTGGCCAGTGCATTAAGTATAAATCTAAATAATCTAAGCCTAGGCGCTGGATTGAATGATTATAAGCTTGGTCTACATTCGCTCGACCATAATCTTCAAGCCACAATTTAGACGTAATAAATAAATCCTCACGATTTAAACCTGTCGATTCAAGACCCTCTTTTATCCCTTGTCCGACCATTTCTTCGTTCCCATATATTCTGGCTGTATCTATATTTCTATATCCACTTTCAATCGCATGCTTAACTGCATCCTTACATTCATTACTGTTCTCAACTCTATAAGTACCTAATCCTACCTTAGGCATTTCCCTTCCGTTATAAAATTGAATTGTTTCCATTACACTCACTCCTTATTAAGCTATGATGTACATGTTACTATCTCCATTTTTTGATGTAAAAAATGTTAACTCACCATGGTTTCTCAATGTCTTTATACCCTTTTCAAACAAAAAAATACAAACGTAAGAAAATCTATTCCTTACGTTTGTATGCTTTAATTAAATGATTCGATTTTATCCATAATTGTTTGTAAATCATCAACATTGTACTGAATACGTCCATGGAAGACAAACTTATTAAAGAATTCATCTAGTTGTTCAGGACCTACAAGCACTTTGACATTCGATGATTGTGCGTAATTAGAAATTGTCACATCGCCTTCATCTTTAGGATTGAAGTATAAAATTGATGTTGGCGTATATTTCGTATTTAACTCACTTTGTAAATCACCCGCGAGTGTTTGAATTTGTTGAATCTTTTCAGAGTAATTCACAAATGACAATGATTTTTGATCCTCATTTTGATCTAAAACTAATGTTTGTGGACTTGATTGATCTAAATCAAGTGTTTGGAACACTTGTGACATGGTCGGCAACTCTTTGAATTGAGCGCCACTAATACCATTATATACATGCCCTTTCAATAGTTGAGAATCAATGATATATAATCCTGTTCTAGTTAATACTAAATGACTGATACGCTCTATATTGTTAAATTCATTACTTGGTAAAAAGATATTCGCCATGATGTGCATATCTTCGGGACGAATTCTTTTCTCATTTACAAGTCGTTCACGAATGCCAATTAATCTCATATCTGTAACGTATTCACTATGATTCTTAGAAAATAGCTTTAATGCATCAATTTCTCTATCTTTACTATTTACTGTCGCATCAAAATCTTCTTTTTGTTTAGTGACAGCCTTTTTATTTTCTACTCTTTCTTTTTCTAAGGCTTCTTCATGAGATTCTTTCAAATGTTGCTCTTTTTCTTTATATTGGGCTTCTGTTTGATTTTTAATTTTCTTTTTACTGCTAATTGCAACTAAAAAGAGAATAAAGAAAAGAATTGCCACAACAATTGCAACGATTAAGCCTATAACTATCGGTGAAGATAAACTCATCACAACAACGCTCCTTTAACCATTTCAATAACTTTCATTATAATAGAAAACACTCAATTTATCGACATTTAATTGATATTTCCTTTCACTCAATTGAAAGCAATGGTTATGCTTCAACCGCATCTTTAAGTAAATTCACTTTGTCTAACTTTTCCCATGGTAGTAAAACATCTGTACGACCAAAATGACCATAAGCAGCAGTTTGTTTATAAATAGGTTGTTTTAAATCTAACATTTTAATAATTCCTGCTGGTCTTAAATCGAAGTGATTTCTAACTGCCTCTACTAATTCAGCTTCTGAAACTTTACCTGTACCAAACGTATCAATAGAAATTGACACAGGTTCTGCAACACCTATGGCATACGCTAATTGTACCTCACATTGATCAGCTAATTCTGCAGCTACAATGTTCTTAGCTACGTATCTTGCAGCATATGCAGCAGAACGGTCTACTTTAGTAGGATCTTTACCACTGAAGCAACCGCCACCGTGGCGAGCATAACCACCATACGTATCAACAATGATTTTACGTCCTGTTAAACCAGCATCACCTTGTGGTCCACCAATCACAAATCGTCCAGTAGGATTAATAAAGAATTTCGTTTCTTCATCTAATAGATCTTCAGATACTGTTGGATAAATGACGTGTTTTTTAATATCCGCTTCAATTTGTTCAAGTTCTGTATCTTCTGCATGTTGAGTAGATACAACGATGGTATCAATGCGTTTAGGTTGATCATTCTCATCATATTCTACAGTTACTTGAACTTTACCATCAGGACGTAAGTAATTTAAAATTTCATCTTTACGTACATCGGATAAGCGTTTAGCAAGTTGATGTGATAAGAAGATTGGAAGTGGCATGTAAGTATCCGTCTCATTTGTAGCGTAACCGAACATCAAACCTTGATCTCCTGCACCCGTAGCTTCTATTTCTTCTTCAGAAATTTCATTACGATATTCTAGCGCTTTATCTACACCTTGTGCGATATCTGGAGATTGTTCATCAATTGCTGTTAATACAGCCATTGTTTGGTAATCGTATCCATATTTAGCTCTTGTGTAGCCAATATTTTTAATTGTTTCGCGAACTACTTTTGGAATATCTACGTATGTAGAAGTTGAAATTTCACCAGAAATAAGCGCCATACCTGTAGTTACTGTTGTCTCACATGCAACACGTGCATTAGGATCATCTTTAAGAATTTCATCAAGAATGGCATCAGATACTTGGTCTGCAATCTTATCGGGATGACCTTCAGTGACTGATTCTGAAGTAAATAATCGTTTATTATAAGTCATGTTTTGCTCCTTTATATATTGATTACGAAAATTCTCTTTTATGTGTGAGCTAAATAAAAGAGCCTTCTACACTATCAAGATAGAGAGAAGGCTCTTAAACGTCCATTCGCTCTTATCGTTCAGACGATATATGTCTGCAAACGGTTTGGCACCTTTCTTTACTAAAAAGAGGTTGCTGGGTTTCGTTGGGTCCATGTCCCTCCACCACTCAGGATAAGAGAATCCGTTAAAATTAATACTACCGAATTCATAGTTTAATGTCAATTTATGATTTCGCTCTATAGCTTATATTTACTGTGGATTAATCATTGTGTTGTGTTATACTATTTAAATGTAAAGGCTTACATAACTACTATTGCTTTGGAGGGATTGAGTATGTCAGTAGACACATACACAGAAACAATTAAAATTAAAAATTTACTAGAAAAACCATCAACTCAGTTTCAACTCTCAACAACTCAACTTTACAACAAGATTTTAAACAACAATGAAGGACAATTAACTGAATTAGGTGCAGTTAACGCAAGTACGGGGAAATATACTGGTCGTTCACCTAAAGATAAATTCATCGTAACTGAACCTTCATATAGAGATAATGTCAATTGGGGAGACATCAACCAACCGATTGATGAAGAGACATTTTTAAAACTTTACAATAAAGTTTTAGATTATTTGGGTAAGAAAGATGAACTCTATGTATTCAATGGTTATGCGGGAAGTGATAAAGATTCACGTTTAAAGCTAACAGTCATCAACGAATTAGCGTGGCATAACTTATTTGCACATAATATGTTTATTCGTCCAGATTCAAAAGAGGAAGCTAAGAATATCAAACCTAACTTCACAATTGTTTCTGCCCCACACTTTAAAGCAGACCCAGAAGTAGATGGGACTAAATCAGAGACATTTGTCATCATTTCATTCAAACATAAAGTGATTTTAATCGGCGGTACTGAATACGCTGGTGAAATGAAAAAAGGTATCTTCTCAGTAATGAACTACCTATTACCAATGCAAGATATTATGAGTATGCATTGCTCAGCAAATGTTGGAGAAAAAGGTGATGTTGCTTTATTCTTCGGTCTTTCAGGTACAGGTAAAACAACGCTCTCTGCTGATGCAGAACGTAAATTAATTGGGGATGATGAACACGGTTGGAATAAAAATGGCGTGTTCAATATTGAAGGCGGATGTTATGCCAAAGCCATTAACCTCTCTAAAGAAAAAGAACCACAAATTTATAATGCAATTGAATACGGTACTATTTTAGAAAATACAGTCGTTAAAGAAGATGGTACAGTAGATTTTGATGATAATAAATTTACTGAAAATACACGTGCCGCTTACCCTATTGAACATATTGATAATATCGTTCTACCTTCTAAAGCAGCACATCCAAATACAATTATTTTCTTAACTGCTGATGCCTTTGGTGTCATTCCTCCAATTTCTAAATTGACCAAAGATCAAGCAATGTATCATTTCTTAAGTGGTTTCACATCTAAATTAGCTGGTACTGAACGCGGTGTCACTGAACCGGAACCTTCATTCTCAACTTGTTTCGGCGCACCTTTCTTACCATTAAATCCAACAGTTTACGCTGATTTACTCGGTGAACTTATCGACAAACATAATGTAGATGTTTACTTAGTTAACACTGGTTGGACTGGCGGAAAATACGGTGTAGGCCGTCGTATTAGCTTGCATTATACTCGTCAAATGGTGAACCAAGCAATTTCAGGACAATTAAAAGACGTCGAATACAAAAAAGATGATACATTCGGTTTAAATATTCCCGTTGAAATTAAAGATGTTCCTAAAACAATCTTAGATCCAGTTAATGCTTGGAGCGATGCGAATAAATATCACGAACAAGCTCAAGACTTAATTAACCGTTTTGAAGAAAACTTCAAAAAATTCGGTTCTGAAGTTGAACATATTGCTGAAAAAGGCGCTTTTAATAAATAAAATTGACAGAATTGAAAAAGGTAGAAAGCACGCAATTCGAGCTTTCTACCTTTTTTCTATTTATTTACCTAGCGTTTGCTAGCAGTTTTTACGTTTATGATTTTCTATATTTTGCATCCATTGACGCACTTTTGACAGTGTCTCTCTCATAGCTGGTGGTCTTGGCACATGACCTTCGTTAAATTGATAGAACGTCTCGTAATATGTTCCTTTGGCTTGTAGTTTTTCCTCTAAATCATATGCTTGATGAATACCAACTTGCCAGTCCTTTCCACCATGAACAATGAGTATAGGAGGACTGTGTGCATCAATATTTTTTAATGCATCTCTTTTATTATAAGCGTCTACATCTTTCTTAGGATGACCCACCATTCGACGTAGCATTCCTCTTAAATCCACTCGCTCTTCATACATTAGGTGAATATCAGATACACCGCCCCAAATAATATAGCTATCTACAGGTAAATCTTGAAACGTTAATAATCCTTGAAGCCCACCACGAGAAAATCCAATCATATGAACATGCGCCTTAGGATATTGATGATGTAATAGTCGTATCAATTGTGTTACATCATTTAAATCTCCACGATAGAACTCATCCTTACCTTCACTGCCGTTGTTACCGCGATAATAAGGGCCAACAACCAATGAATGCGCATCTGCAAACTGCATTAATCTTGCTGCTCTGACACGCCCTACTTGTCCCTTTCCGCCTCTAAGATAAACGACAATTCGATCTACAGATTGATATGGTGTCATCATCAATGCTTTAACATTTAAATGGTCTACTTGATAAGTAACTTCCTCAAATCGATGTGTATGAGCGTCTATAGGCATTTTCTTAATTTTTGTAAAATCCAAGCGCTCTCACCCTTTCAAGACATTTTAAAATTGTCGCATCTTGCACTAGAAAACTTTGTTTCTCACGAGGTATATTAGTTACATTTTCAAAAAGAGAAGGACCGTTCGTTTCATAATAAGTATGATGTGCTTCAAAATGACTCACTTCTATGAAAAAGACATCCTTTAAAAATAATTCATTATCATTTGTTGTCACTTCGTATTGTGCAAAGTAGTAACAACTTCGAGCAATTGCTCCTGTTTCTTCATACAATTCTCTTAAAACTGCTTCTGAAGGCGTTTCACCTTTCTCTACTTTACCTCCCGGAAATTCAATGCCTCGGATTTTATGTTGTGTAAATAATAACTGATCGTTATACACTGGAATGCTAAGCACGTGATTTCCATTTGGTACATTTGTATGATTCTTATAAGTAAGCGTTACTTCTCTATTATCTTTATCACGAAACTTCACATTCCACACATCCCCTCGTACTATGTTAAACTAAATTTATTAAATTAATTGTTGGAGGCGTAATTTCGATGATGAAAAAATTATTTCTAGCGATGGTAGTGTTTTATCAGCGCTTTATATCGCCATTGACACCACCGACCTGTCGATTTTATCCAACATGTTCAGAATATACTAGAGAAGCAATTCAATATCATGGTGCATTTAAAGGCCTTTATCTAGGCATCAGACGTATACTTAAATGTCATCCATTTCATAAAGGCGGCTTTGATCCCGTACCTTTAAAGAAAGAGAAGCATTCATCTACCGAACATAAACATTAAAGTGGCTTTAATTTCGATAGCTCAACTTTAGGGGGAGTGAATTCAATCATTCCCTCTTTTAATATGCCTGAATCTTTAGCTAAATCTTCTTTAAAGTAATACCCTGAAGGCGTAATATCTCCAGGATAATCCCCCTCTTTAGCTAACATCGCTGTAAAATACCGACTTAAGCCAAACTCATACATGCCTCCCACGACGAATTGAATTCCTTTCGCCTTTAATATCTTCATTGCTTCGATGACTTTATCGATACCACCCAATCTAAATGGCTTCAGTACGACCACTTTAACTGGGTATTGATTGACGATGGATACAATGTGCTTGATAGATGTTGCTTTTTCATCAATTGCAATAGAAGGATAATGACTAGCATTCAATTCATTTAATGTATCCAACGACTTAAACGGTTCTTCAATATACAGAATATCTTCCGATTCTAGCTCTGTTATTTCTGAAAATGAATCAACTGTTAGCGATTCATTAGCATCAATTGCAATATCACACTCGAAATCAAGTTGATGTATACGTTTTAAATCTTCAGCTAATTGAGAAGACCATTTAAGTTTAATTCGCTTCGGCTTAGTTCGATATAACGTTAACAATTGCGAGTTGGATAAACCGCTTACTGTTGCACCATATTCAACTGAAAAAGAAGGTAGTGTGTGATACATCTGATACACTGCCATAACAACAGTTGCACGTGTCGCTGGCATAGAATCCAATTCACTTAAATAAGGTAACCATGCGTCGAAAGATGTAAACACCTTTCCAATAATTTGCGATTTCCAAGTATTGATTGTTTCGATTACTCTCTCGATGGTTTCATTATCATACCAATTCGTGGCAAATGCATTACACTCTCCATAATAAGATTGATCATCATGCGTTAGTATTTCGATAATTAAACTTTTACGTTCGTTTAGCTTAATTTTCGGCGTAATCATTGGAGATTGAAAGGGTTCTTCATATTCAAAGAGATTGATAGCTTTAATTTTCATATTTTATACCTTCATTTGTAACTTTATTTCGCTGTAATTTCCCCGTTGATGTATAAGGTAACGTCTCTACTTGATAAAACGCTTTAGGTACTTTATATTTGGCTAAATTTTGTTGAAAATAATCAACTAATTCGCTCTTGTTAATTTCATTTTCAGCAGTAAAATAAAGCACTGGAACTTGACCCCACGTCTCATCAGAAACGCCAATACAAACTGCATCAGAAATATCGTTAAATTGCTTAGCAACAGATTCAATTTGATAAGGGTAAATATTCTCTCCACCACTGATAATTAAATCTTTGCGACGGTCATATACCATGACAAAGCCTTCATTATCTATTTCTGCAATATCACCAGTTTTAAAGAAACCATCTTCAAATGTATCAGTCAAATGCTCAGGATACAAATAACCATTCATTACATTCTCCCCTTTTATAAGGAGTTCTCCGTGACCTAAATGATTCGGATTTTTAATTTTAACCTTTACATTATCACTAGGTTTACCTACAGTGTCATATCTTTGAGATAACATTTTAGGCGAAGCCGTTAGAAACTGGGAACATGTTTCCGTCATTCCAAATGAATTATAAATAGGTAATTGGTAGTTCAGAGCTTGATCGATAAGATGAGATGAAAGCTTCGCACCACCAAGCAAAATCTTTTCTATTGAATAAGGTTGAGTTAATCCAGCATCCATTAACCACTTTAATGTTTGTGGTACTAATGAGACGTGCGTGATGTCTTCATTAATAATGATTTTAAGCATTTTTTTGGTTTTAAATTTTTCAACTATTCGTACTGTGAAACCTTCAATAACTGATCTTAATATGACACTAAGTCCAGAGATATGATAAATAGGCAGCACTGATAACCATTTCGTATCTTGGTCATAACCTAAACTTTGTTTGCATCCTGTCGCACTTGCGAAGTGATTATGAAAGGTTTGAGGTACAGCTTTCTGAGGACCAGTTGTACCGGAAGTAAACATAATAGATGCAATATCATTCATATTAAATTGACTAGACTCAATGTTTTGAGCCTTTAATTTATTAATTACATCGATATCATAAAGGTTAAAATTGTCTAATTCGAGAGGAATCGTATGTAAGATCGTATCGACATTAACAGAATGCATTTGATTGATGATTTCCTGTTCTGTTAATCGTGTGTTAATCATCGCAATTTCAACACGCGCAAGCCAACATGCGTGAATCAGTATGATAGAATCTAAATCATTCTTAATATATAGCCCTACTCTGTTTTGGCGAAGTGATGTCATACATTGCGCTAATTGATAAACTTGCGTATACAATTCTTCAAATGTAAGCGATTGGTCATCTGTCATTATCGCTATTTTATCTTTATTAATATGAGATTGTTCTTTTAACCAAAAATCCACACGACATTCCTCCAAAAATAAATACAATGTATATTATAACGATTCAGAACATATTTATCAGTACTTTAGCTTGAAATTATGATTGAAGAAATGGATATAAGTTGGAGGTATATGTAGTCGAATATATATTTTGAAAAGTGGAATTCACGTTTATCTAGTTATTAAGGGTGCTGAAAAGTAAATAGTTTAAATTTAGTGAACACCACTCACTAAATTTTTATAAATGTTATATTATGAAGTAAAGTTAACTATGTTAAATTAATAAATAAAAATGAATAACTAAAAATGGTTAATTAAATTCATTTCATTAAAAAATCAAAATAAGTCCAGACAGATAAAAGGAGGAACTTAATATGGCAACGATGATAATGATCTTTCTGTTTGTTTACTCAATTGTCATCACACTCATGTACTTTAAAAAAGATAAGAAATAATGACGTCCCCCTCCGTTCATTACTTACAATTTTAATTAGTATGTGCTAAATTATCTATGTCAGATGACATTAAATAGCATCTCCTCAACTTGATTAAATTTTGGTTGGCTGACCACAATTAATTTTAGCTTGAGGAGATGCTTTTTTATAAACTTAGAATCATTCTGAACCGTACACGTAACGTATAACATAGTTCACATAAAAATAACGCCTATAATGAAATCAATCACTATAAGCGTCTTAACGGAAGGTGAGGGATTCGAACCCTCGAGACGCTTGTGGCGCCTACACACTTTCCAGGCGTGCTCCTTCGGCCAGCTCGGACAACCTTCCCCTATTCTATTTTAATCAAGATATAAAAAAACAGAAGCGATATTTCACTTCTGTTTGTATGACTCCTACGGGACTCGAACCCGTGTTACCGCCGTGAAAGGGCGGTGTCTTAACCGCTTGACCAAGGAGCCATGGCTCCACAGGTAGGATTCGAACCTACGACCGATCGGTTAACAGCCGATAGCTCTACCACTGAGCTACTGTGGATTAATAAAAAATGGAGCGGGTGATGGGAATCGAACCCACAACATCAGCTTGGAAGGCTGAGGTTTTGCCATTAAACTACACCCGCACTGTGTAATACGATTATGGGGCGGTTGAAGGGAATCGAACCCTCGAATGTCGGAACCACAATCCGATGCGTTAACCACTTCGCCACAACCGCCAAAAATAGCGAATGGTTCAGGACAGAGTCGAACTGCCGACACATGGAGCTTCAATCCATTGCTCTACCAACTGAGCTACTGAACCACAATTGTAATGGCGGTCTCGACGGGAATCGAACCCGCGATCTCCTGCGTGACAGGCAGGCGTGTTAACCGCTACACTACGAGACCTATTAAAATGATGTATTGCGGGAGGCGGATTTGAACCACCGACCTTCGGGTTATGAGCCCGACGAGCTACCGAACTGCTCCATCCCGCGCCAATATTATTTTTGACTACCTTATTATCTTACCATTTTCGTCTTTACAATGTCAATACTTTTTTAAAGAAATTTAACATTTCGTTCATTTCAACTTTAAATCAATTTGTGATAATTGAAATGAATGACGTCTCAAATAAGTACTTTATTAGTATATAAATTACAATACATTTCGTCAATATTGTTTTGAAATTAAATTGTGTAAAAAATTACCTCATATATCTTTTTATATTTTTCTTTACTAAAATATATATTTCACAAGTTCATCTACTACTTTTAAAGCACGCTTAGCATTGAGACTATACAATTTACCTTGTCATATAACCTTGCATTCTTGATTGTAAAGAAGTAAATGTTGTGAACCCCTCATCTTCTAGAAAGTGTCCGCCCTCTTCAACGATACGTATTTTTCCATTCAACGTATCCATTAATCTTTTCGTTTCTTTATAAGAGACGTATTTGTCATCTTTTGAAGAAAGTCCATAAAAATGATCGACCTGTGATTTCACTTTTTCATAATTAATAGAAATGCCATCTAAATTTACATTCTCATCGATATCATGAGCATCTTCTTTAAAACCTGCGATGCTAAATAATCCTTCTATATGATGGTCTGTGCCTTCAATAAATTTTAACGCTGCAATGGTACCAAAGCCATGAGTGACAAAGTATGTATCATATTTGCGAATTCGAATTTGATCTTTCATTTGGCTTACCCACTCATCGATTTGAGCATGTGCATCCGCGTCTAAATTAAATAAAGTCACGTGATAACCTTCTAATGTTAAATTATGCTTTAACCATTCAT
This sequence comes from Staphylococcus caprae, assembly GCF_002902725.1. GTDB lineage: Bacteria > Bacillota > Bacilli > Staphylococcales > Staphylococcaceae > Staphylococcus > Staphylococcus caprae. The sequence goes on along the minus strand of NZ_PPRT01000072.1, from coordinate 32,346 downwards.
ACCAATGGTTTGTGGCATTTCCATATTTTGAATGTACGATAATCACATCTGTCATGTTCTTCACCTCATAAGTTGATTCACTTCATCTCTATTTTAAAATAAAAACACTTTAAAAGGAATGATACTACTGCGATAAACTATCACTCTTTCATAGAGCCAAGTTAAATGCAATCATTCTTATTAAAGTGTTATATAAGATTTACAATTCTTCTAAAATTTCTTCGATAGCGTTCTTACCTTGTTGAATGCAATCCGGTAATCCTACAGCTTCAAAAGGAGCTCCTGTGATACGTAATCTAGGGTACGTGTTTTTAATATGTTGTTGAATTGCTTTAATATTCTTAATATGACCAACATGATATTGAGGCATACTTTTCGGCAAACGATTAACAATTGTAAAATCAGGATCACCTTTAAACGTCATCATCTGACTTAAATCTCGTCTTACAATAGAGACGATTTCGTCATCCGTATGATCATCAACTACAGTATCGCCTGGCTTACCTACGTATGCTCTGATAAGCACTTTCCCTTCTGGAGTGGTAAATGGCCATTTTTTAGATGTCCACGTACAAGCTGTGATATCAGTCTTACTGGTACGTGCGATCACAAATCCTGTGCCATCGTATGTGTTTTCAATATTTTTGTCGTCAAATGCCATCACGACAGTTGCTACAGTAGTTGAATCCATATTATTAAAGTAATCAAATGCTGGATCATGATTGAACCATTTCATAAACACTTGTTGTGGCGTTGTAACTAACACGCCTTCGAAACGCTCGCTCTCATTATCTAACACGATTTCGTAATCTTTTTGATAGACTTTAATATCATTAACTGTCGTATTGTAACGAATATTGACGCCTTTATTTTGCACATCTTTAGCAAGTGCTTCAATAAATGAACTAAGCCCGTGCCTAAATTGTTTAAACTGACCTTTTGGTGCTCCAGGATAAAGTTGACGTCGTTTCACACGTTGTTCTTTCTCATCTTTCATCCCTTTAATCAAACTTCCAAATTGTTCTTCCTTCTCTTTAAAATTAGGAAACGTACTCATTAAACTTAAATCATCAATATTCGTACCATAAATTCCACCCATCAATGGCTCGATTAAGTTTTCAAGCACTTCATCGCCTAATCTTTGTCTAAAGAAATCTCCTACAGAAATATCATCTTCAATCTCTATCGGCTTCTTAAACAAATCAAGACCAGCTCTTAATTTACCAAGTGGTGAGATTAACTTCGTTTTTATAAACGGCTTAATATCCGTAGGTATGCCCATGATTGAACCACCTGGAATCGGATATAACTTGTTCTTAGCAAATATATACGATTGACCTGTCGTATTGGTAATTAAATCATTTTCCAAACCAATATCTTTAGCAAGATCTGTCATAATCGTCTTACGTCCTAAATAAGATTCTGGACCTAATTCAATAGTATATCCATCCTCGCGATATGTTTGTATTTTACCACCTGGACGATTGGACGCTTCAAATATCGTCACTTCTACCGAAGGATCTTGCTTTTTAATAAAATATGCACTCGATAAACCTGTAATTCCAGCTCCAATAATTGCAATTCTTTTACTCAATTGTTTCACGCTTCCTTTCAGACCCGTAAAAATCTATCCTGAAAATGTGTATTATTCTTAAATTTAATTTCCTCAAAAATGAGGCTGGGACATCATTGATTATCTCAGCCTCATTTAACATATTGGCAATAGAACTCCAAATTGAAAGTATTCTTATTTTAAGTTTCTCTCAATACTTGCCATCCTTGCCAAGGTGCGATAACACAAATAATTTTACTAAATGTTATTTCTGCTCCGCTCCTATTCAATATTATATATATGCTTTTAACATTATTTTAAAAATGCGCTTTAATTTCGTCAACAATGGCACCGATAAATAAAGGATCCGTATTCGGCATATCTGGACGATAGTAATTGGCACCTACTTCATCACACACGACTTTACATTCGTGGTCGTTATCATAAAGAACTTCTAAATGTTCACATACGAAACCGACTGGCGTGTAGATAAAGTTTTTAAAATGATGTTTATTGTATAAATCACGAGTAAGGTCTTGAACGTCTGGTCCTAACCAAGGTGTTCCAGTATTCCCTTCAGATTGCCAACCTTCAGCAACGTGAATGATATTGGAATCTTGTTTAAGTATCTGAGCAGTTTCATGTAATTCGTCTGGATAAGGATCATTATTACGCTCAATCAATCCTTTAGGTAAACTGTGAGCTGAAACAACTAACACCGTTTCATCATGCTCATTTTCTGGAATTTGATTCAATGTTTCATTGATTTTATCAGTCCAGTATTTAATAAATTTAGGTTGATGGTAATAATGCTTAATGTGCGTAAGCTTCATACCATATTTGTCCGCTTCCTCTTGCGCACGATCATCATATGAACCGACAGAGAAACTTGAATAATGCGGTGCTAATACTACTGTGACAGCTTCTTCAATACCATCTTCATGCATTTTCTCGACTGCATCCTCAATATACGGAGAAATATGTTTTAAACCTAAATATAATTTGAAATTCACATCATCATACGTTTCATTTAAAGCTTGAGTTAACGCTTCAGCTTGTCTATCTGTAGTCCCTGCTAAAGGTGATAAACCTCCGATAAATTCATAACGATCTTTTAAATCTTGTAGTTCTTCTTCAGTTGGTCTTTTACCGTGTCTAATATCAGTATAATACGGCTCGATATCACTCTCTTTATACGGTGTACCGTATGCCATTACTAATAATCCAATTGTTTTACTCATTGATAAAACCTTCCTTTAATTGTTAGTTATCGTTACTTAAGTAAGGTTTGGGAGACACCAAATCTTCAAAAGAACTATTTTTGAGTATATTGATGAACAAACGCGCTCACTTTTCTTAATGTTTCTGGTTTCACTTCAGGAAATACACCATGACCTAAATTGAATATATGTTTGCCACGATTCATCCCCTGGTCAAGTATTTCCTTCAAACGTGTTTCTATAACATCCCAAGGCGCTAATAATAATGAAGGATCTAGATTACCTTGCAATGTCTTTTTGACTCCCATATCATCAGCTTGTTTAATTGAAGTTCTCCAATCAAGTCCTAGCACATCTATTGGTAAATCATTCCATTCATTAATTAAGTGGCTCGCACCTACTCCGAAAAGAATCACCGGTACATCATGGTGGGCTTTAATTCCGCTGATTAATTTTTCCATGGCAGGTTTAATATAGTGATTATAATCTTGTGTGTTTAATGCACCTACCCATGAATCAAAGATTTGAATCAATTCAGCACCTGCTTCAATTTGAGCAACTACATATGTGATTGAAATATCAACAAGATGATTCATTAAAGCAAACCATGTTTCTTCATCACTATACATCATCGCTTTAGTGAAATTATAATTCTTAGAAGGACCCCCTTCAATCATGTAAGATGCTAATGTAAATGGCGCACCTGTGAATCCAATTAATGGTACATTAAGTTTCTCTTCTGTAAGAAGCTTAATCGTATCTAACACGTAAGGCACGTCACGTTTAGGGTCTATTTGAGATAACTTTTCAACATCCTGAACCGATTTAATAGGATTAGAAATCACTGGCCCTATACCAGATTTAATATCTACATCTACACCTATTGGTTTTAAAGGTGTCATAATATCTTTATAAAGAACTGCCGCATCAGTCTGATAATTGTCCACAGGCAACTGTGTGACATAAGCACATAATTCTGGTTGATGCGTAATTTCGAAAAGTGAATATTTTTCTTTTAATTTGCGATACTCAGGTTGTGAACGTCCTGCTTGACGCATAAACCACACGGGTGTGTGTGACGTTGTTTCACCTTTTATTGTCTTTAAAATCGTATCGTTTTTACTATGCACCTTCGCGTCCTCCTACATTAAAATCATTCTTATCTATAATAGCATATTGTACGCAATTTCGTATTTTATTATGCTTAAATGTCATAAAAAAGACATAGTACTTTTATTTGTAAATCCTAGTTTTATAAAGTTTAAAATAATACTTTATTTTTATTAAAAATCGGGTATTTATTTCGTGGACATTCTAATAAAGTTAAACTAAATATTCAATTATATTTTTAGTTAAATTTGTAATTTTATGAAGAATTCTATTACTTTTTATTAGAAAATCTAGAGTTTTGTTGTAGCAAAAGAAATATTATAATCGTATAATAAATTAAAATAAGGGAGGAATGTATCATGAATCTATATACATCTTATGGGACGTATGGATTTTTAAATCAAATTAAACTTAATAATCCTGATCATCAACTATTCCAATTCTCAGCATCTGATACTTCAGTCATTTTAGAAGAAACAGATGAAAAATCTGTTCTCAAACATCCAAGCTCTTATAATGTGCTTTATAGTGTTGGAGATTTTAATGAAGATCATTTCTACTGTGCAATGTTTATTCCTTCTTCTGAGGATCATAGTAATCAATTAGAGAAAAAGTTATTGCATTTAGGTGCACCATTTGAATCATTTGCTGGATTCAAAAGTTATCGATTACTTAGACCGTTAGAAGGTAATACTTATAAAATTTACTTTGGATTTGCGAGTCGCACTGCTTACGAAGATTTTAAAGCTTCTGATATTTTCAATGATAATTTCTCAAAAGTGGCTTTAAGTCAATTCTTTGGTGCAAGCGGGCAACATTCTAGCTATTTCGAAAGATACTTATATCCAATTGAAGAACAGTAATAACATAAAATAGCTTTAGACAGCGTTGTCCAAAAATAATAGCAGTAAGATGATTTCAATTAGAAATCTTCTTACTGCTTTTTTTAATTCAATACTTCGCTTATCTTTAAAAAATGGGCTTGTTGCCCAAACTTTTTTAATCTCTTAATAGTGTCTCTTGGTATTTCAGTTTCTTCACAGTACTTCTAATCGTTAACCACCCTACTATAAAGAATACGATTGCGAAAAAGAATAATGCAGGATGTTTAATCACGAATGCAATGGTAAATATCGTTCCTACTATGATCATTAGACGATATAAAAATTGTTCATATCCTTTAATCACTTTTGTGTCAGGTACTGGCCACACTTGAGGCCATAATCCATAAGCTTGTTGTGTATAAAACTGAGACATTTGTAATAAGGTAATATACATAAATAAGCTTCCTATTATTATAGAAACGAAAGGATTAGATAGCCATATCATTAGCACTAAAGCAATGATGACTAATCTCAGAATGATACTAAACGCATCTCTCCCTCTCACAAAGCTTCTCACAAATAAGAATAAGTACATACGATTCTCATTAAACTTCTTACCTTTAGGTTTAGAAAGTAAGAAATCTAAATAACTTCTTCGTACTGCAGTTGCTCTTAAATGTTTCACATCCGTAAACATATTTACGAATTTATAATAATTTGTGTGATGTTGTTGCTCTATCGCTATCATTTTCTCCCATGGATATAATTGCTTTTTGCTTTTCATTTTCAAAATAAAGAAAAGACCAACTAAAATAAGAATAAAAATAATCGCCAAATAATTATGAAATCTTAAAGTTAAATAATACGTTAAAGCAAATAATACAATTAAAGTTAAATTAACAGTCCACGTCGATAATTTCAATTTCAACCATTGCCACTTAACCAATAAGCCTATATAAGGAAATATTAAGGCACTTATAGCAAATGCAATGTAAAATCCAAAATGATGGTTATTTAATTTATAAAAAAGTGGAAATAGCACAATAATAAGTATGATTTGCAAGAAAATTCTAGCACTATAGCTATAAATTAAACTTACTTTCATATAATCTTTCATATGCTTTTCAAATGGTAATAGAAAAATTCTATCGGCGTCTTTCAATAATGTACGTATTGGAAATAATGATATAAAAGCTACTACTATACTTGAGAATAAAGCATAATCAATGTGTTTAGGAATGTGCTGTAGCCATTCACCATAACCAAAAATAAACGCGCCTAATAAAATAAGTAAAAACACAGTAAAGTGACCGTTAAATATAAATTTATTATAATAGCTTTTTTCTTTACGAATCGCCTTGTATCTTTTATTGAACAAGGTTAATGCTTCATTAGTCATAGGCATTGCCACCTTGTGTCACATGGATATAGATGTCATCTAACGACTGCTCTTTTAATCCTGTTTGTTCGCGCAATTCTTCAAGATTGCCGAATGCCACCACTTTTCCATGGTCTAAAATAATAAATCGATCACAATAGCGCTCTGCAGTAGCTAATATATGTGTACTCATTAAAACCGTGCGATTTTCATTTTTCTTTTCTACCATTAAATCAAGCATGGATTGTATTCCTAATGGGTCTAAACCTAGAAACGGTTCATCAATGATATATAATTCAGGATCGACGATAAATGCGCATATAATCATTACCTTTTGCTTCATACCTTTAGAAAAGTGACTAGGAAACACTTTTAATTCATTTTCTAATCGAAAAACCTTTAATAACGGGTCTGCACGTCGCATAGCCTCTTCTCTACTTAAGTGATAAGCCATTGCTGTCATTTCAATATGTTCTTCTAGCGTCAATTCTTCATATATCACTGGTGCTTCTGGTATATAAGATAATTTTCTTCTATAAACTTCAATATCATCATTAATATTTGTATCTGAAATGGATAAAGATCCTTCCATAGGATTCAGTAATCCTAGCATGTGTTTAATCGTTGTACTTTTTCCTGCTCCGTTAAGACCTATTAAGCCAACAATTTCGCCTTTATTCAATTCAAAATTAATATCTTTAATCACAGGTCGTTTGCCATATCCCCCGGTAAGATGTTCAACTTTTACTGTCATAAGGCACCTCCATGCCAACTATTGTACCAAAAAAAGTGCTTTAAACCTAAAATTAGCATTGCTATGATGTTGTTTTAAATGTAGGAATGCTATAATAATGACTATCACATGTTATAGAGGAGTGTCGTGCTATGTCAGAAACTATTTTCAGTAAAATTATTTCTGGAGAGATTCCAAGCTTTAAAATTTATGAAAATGATTACGTTTATGCCTTTCTTGATATTTCACAAGTGACTAAAGGTCATACCTTATTGGTACCAAAAAAGGCTTCAGCAAATATTTATGAGACAGATGAAGAAACAATGAAACATATTGGCGTAGCTTTACCAAAAGTAGCAAATGCGATTAAAGCTGCTTTTAACCCGGATGGCTTAAATATCATACAAAATAATGGAGAATTTGCAGATCAATCTGTCTTCCATTTACACTTCCATCTTATTCCAAGATATGAGAATGATATAGATGGCTTTGGTTATAAATGGGAAACTCATGAAGATACAATTGATGATGAGGCTAAAAAAGAAATCGCTGAACAAATTCAAGCACAATTTTAATAATCATGCATATTCCTTGTTATACTGGGTATGATAAAAATAATACAATTATCCGACATATAAAGTGAGGAGAATAAGAATGAAAGTCACAAGAATATTATTTGGCTTAGGTGTAGGTGCTGCAGCTGGATTTGCAGTCGCTTTAAGAAACCGTGACGACCATAGTGTAAAACATAATACGATTGATGCTAGCCAACCCACTGGTGCACAATCAGAACTTGAACGTGAAATTGAGAATATGAAACAAACATTTAACGATATTCTTAATTATGGTTCACAAATCAAAAATGAAAGCGTTGAATATGGTAGTTCAATTGGTGATGAATTTAAAGACTTAATTGGTAACTTTAAATCAGATATCAATCCTAATATCGAAAAACTACAATCACATATTGAGAATTTACAAAATCGTGGAGAAGACATTAGTAATGCTTTCTCAAAAGATAAGTAATTAACGCGAGCTATGGGTCAAGCCCATAGCTTTTTTAATTTCAACTATAATTCACGCATAAACACAAATGATATTTAAGCGCCTTCTTTTTATCAACGTCTATACTTATAAGGCCTTGACTATTCTCATAAAGACGTAGATAATACGTAACGAACATTAACATAGAGATGAGGATTAAATTATGTTTTTATGTACTCGACAAATTGATATTCATGCGAGATTCGGTATTCAGAGAATCACATTTATAAGTATTGTAGCTACAATCATCACTTTTTTAGTCAGTTACGAGATCATGTATTATTTCTCTAACACACCACTCTCTGACAAACACTTTCTGATTTTATTATTATTTATCGTACTCATGTACCCTATTCATAAAGTGATGCATTTAGTTTTCTTTTTACCATTTTATAAATCGTTTAGAGTTCATAAATTAGTAAATAAAAAGTGGCTTCCATATTTTAATACATATGTGAATACACCTATCCATAAAATTTATTATTGTATTAATTTAATTTTACCTATTATTGTATTATCTGGCATATTCATATTATTGAGTATTCATTTCCCACAGTATGGTCATTACTTCATGTTCTTACTTTCGTTAAATATTGGGTTCTCAATGATGGATATTTTATATTTAAAAATATTGCTATTTTCAAATGATGGTCATTATGTCGAAGAACATCAGTCTGGGCTACATATTTTAAATAAAGTAAATAATCCTCGTGCCACTAGAACATCTCTTTAAAAAGTATTTAAACATTCATTTGTGAATTTGTATTGAATTTTCATAAATATAAACATAGTATTCAATTTAGAACATTATAAAATTTAGTTCATTCTCCCCCTTTCCTAGTCATACTATAGTCTTAGGAAGGGGGTTTCTAATTGGTAGTCATTCAATAATATGTTATATTTACGATGATTAATACATAAAGGAGCTATCAACTTATGAAATTAATGAATAAAATTATTGTTCCCGTAACTGCTAGTGCACTGTTACTAGGTGCTTGCGGTTCTAACGCAACTGAATCTAAAGACAACACGCTTATTTCTTCAAAAGCAGGTGATGTAAAAGTTGCTGACGTAATGAAGAAAATTGGTAAAGAGCAAATTGCGAATACTTCATTCAATATCGTTTTAAACAAAATCTTAGCAGATAAATATAAAGATAAAGTGAATACTAAAGATGTTGATGAAGATATTAAAAAAGAAGAAAAACAATATGGTGGTAAAGATCAATTTGAAAGTATGCTTAAACAACAAGGTATGTCACTAGATGATTATAAAGAACAGAAAAAACTTTCTGCCTACCAAAAACAATTACTTCTAGATAAAGCAAAAGTTTCTGATAAAGAAATTAAAGATGACTCTAAGAAAGCTTCTCATATTTTAATAAAAGTAAAATCAAAATCTAGCGATAAAGAAGGCTTATCTGATAAGAAAGCTAAAGAAAAAGCTGAAAAAATCCAAAAAGAAGTAGAAAAAAATCCTAGCAAGTTTGGTGAAATAGCTAAGAAAGAATCAATGGATAGTTCTTCAGCTAAGAAAGATGGTTCATTAGGTTATGTCATTAAAGGTCAAATGGTAGATAGCTTCGAAAAAGCGCTATTTAAATTAAAAGAAGGTCAAGTTTCTAAAGTAGTTAAAACAGACTACGGTTACCATATTATCAAAGCAGATAAAGAAACAGACTTTAATAAAGAGAAATCTAATCTTAAAGAAAAAATTATTGAACAAAAAGTACAGAAAAAACCTAAATTATTAACTGATGCTTACAAAGACTTACTAGATGATTACAAAGTTGATTATAAAGATAGAGATATTAAAAAAGCTGTAGAAGATTCTATCTTAGACCCAGATAAAATCAAACAACAACAGCAGCAACAACAATCATCTCAAGGTGGCGCGTCAGGCTCTTCTGGTTTAACAAGCAGTGCTTCTTAAAACTTACTAAACGTTGTTAAATGGTTTAAACTTTTGCATTTAAGCGTTAAAGTGTTATACTATAGTTAACAAAGATATCAAGCGTATATGCACCAAATCCCCTCACTATGCCAGTAGTGAGGGGATTTTTTATGGTGTGGCTATTCTTGTGTGTCGCCTATTTACGTTTACCGTTGCGGTTGCGTAGCCAATGCGCAAATAATGCAACGATACAACCACTTGTTGCTGTGGTCATGATGTGTACAAAGATATCAAAAAGCATATATGCACCTCCTTCCCTTGTCATATTGACGCCTGAGAAGAGAAGATAGGCGACTTATATATTATAACATTGAACTTTCTTGGATTAAATTTGAAATAAAAAAAGTGCAAAGCTTCTTTTCTATGTCAATAATGATTTAGTCAAAAAATTGATGTGAATTCGTACCATTATTCATAGGAAAGCTTTGCACTTCTACTTCTAATTAATCTAAACTTGTTGGATTGTAAAATTGTCTATTTTCCAAACCAAAAATTCTTTCAGTAAATTGCCCTTTGTCTGTTTTCTTGAAGGCTTTCTCAAACATGTTCATTTTAGCATCGATATTATCAATAAAGAACAAAATTTCAGCTTCTTTTAAATGTGGTAATTTAGGTGATCCAAATTCCATTTTACCGTGATGCGCTAAAATCATATGTCTTAACAACATCACCTCTTCACCTTCTATACCTAATTCTTTAGCTGATTCAGCTACTTCATCACTAGCGATAGAAATATGTCCAAGCAAATTACCTTCAACTGTATAAGTTGTTGCAACAGGACCACTTAATTCTCTTACCTTTCCTAAGTCGTGTAAAATAATCGCACTGTATAATAAGCTTCTATTCAACAACGGATATATATCACAAATCGACTTAGCTACACGTAACATTGTTAATACGTGATAACTTAAACCGCTCGCAAAGTTATGATGATGTGAACTTGCAGCAGGATACGTAAAGAAACTATCTTGATATTTCTTTATTAAATGTCGTGTAATGCGCTGTAAACTTGCATTTTCAATTTCTAACATAAAATGAGAGAGCTCTTCTTGAATTTCCCCGGGTGTCATAGGTGCGCCATCAACAAAATCTTTCGTTGATAAGTTATCTTCTGGTTTCGCTAAGCGCACCTGATTCACTTTCATTTGTTTACGACCACGATAATTAATCACATCACCTTTAACGTGAACAATTTCCTCAGGTTTTAATGTTTGCATATCTTCTTTGGTCGCAGTCCATAATTTAGCTTCTATATCACCACTTTTATCTTGAAGGTAAAGCGTCATATAGTCCTTACCTTGTGCAGTTACACCTTGTGTTGCACGGTGAATCAAGAAAAAGTGATCAACTGAATCGCCGGGATTTAAATTCTCTACATTTCTCATTATTTCCCGCCTTCCTCTAGTTTATTTAAAATAATCATTTCTTTAGATGGAATCATATTATCTTTAGTGCAAGTGAAATAAAGCACTTGATAATTTTTAGATAAATCTCTTAAATAATTTAACATTCTTTCTTTTCTATGTTTATCAAAATGAACGAATGCATCATCGACAATAATTGGGAAAGGATAATACGGTTTTAAAACTTTAATTAAACTAATTCTTAAAGCAACATATAACAACTCTTTAGTAGATTGACTTAATTCCATTGGTTCAAATACTTGTCCGTTGGCATGTTTAACGCGAATCGTATCATCTTCTGAATAATTGATCATCGTATAAGCATTATTAGTTAAGTACTTAAATATTGAAATTGCTTCATTAATAACTTGAGGTAAACGCTTATCTTTAATTTGTTTAATATGTTCCTCTACTAAGTTTTGTAGATAACTTAAGCTTGCCCAATCTCTCGCAATATCGTTGAGTCTATTTTTCAAGCTATAATATTCATGTCTTAAATGCGCTAATGTTGTATCTGTTTCCATATGATTAATTTGAGCATTTAAATCACTTACCTCAGCTTGCATCTCGAGATATTGATCATTATATTCATCAACTTGTCTAGCTAAAGTACTATCTTCCTCATCTAATTGAGCTGTTGTTTTTTCACTTAATTTTGAGCTCATTTCGTATGAATAGTTTTGATTCTCAAGATATTTTGTTAAATCATTAAAACGATTTAAATTATTATGATACGTTTCATAGTCTTGATGATGCTTATAATAGCTTTCTTCATCTTCAACACTCACATGATTAAATAATTCCTTAATGACACTGTTGTTTTCATTTAAACGCGTTTTAAGTTGTTTAAGTTCACTTGAGAGTAATTGTGTTTCATCTTGATTTTTACGCCAACTATCGTTATTTTCTTCAGCGTTTTTCAACCACTGTTTAACATCATGGAAGAATGACATTTTATTAAAATAAGTAAAATGAGATTGTGTAACATCTTCAGCATGTTGGTAAAATTGGTCGATTTCACTAACTAGTTGTGTGCGCTTCTGATTTAACGCTTGTACGTATTTATCATGTGATTTAATATTCCCCATTGTCGTAATGCTATCGACAATAAGTTCATCAGAAATCTTAGGAGATAAATGTAACTCTTCTTTTACTTTATCGATACTTTCAGTTAATGAATGAAGACGATGTTGTGCTTCGTTCATCGTTTGATTTAAATAGTTATGTTTTTCATCTAACATTTCTTTAGTTTTAATAGCATTTTGCCATTGTTCACGAATACGATGCTGATGATCTAAATCAAATTCTAAATCATAGTTGCTTTCAAGTTGATCGAGTTGATTCTCTAAGTCATTAATTTCTTGAGCCATTGCTGTACTATAATCGACATCTTTAGTTTTTGATAGGAAAATACCTACAATAAAGATGACAGTCAGAATTGCAAAAATAATACCAAATATCATATTTGCTGTTACAAATGAAAAGACAGTAAGTGCCGCACCAATCAGTGCTAGTACTATAAATGAAATTCTCAATAGTTTCTGACGTTGATTTTTACGAACCTGTTCTTCTTCAAATGATTCTTTTAATTTTTCATATAAATTCTCTTTTTCATGAAGTTCCAACACTTGTTGTGCGTATTCTTTTTTCTTCTCAAATGTTTCTTCAGGGACTAAATCATTTTCAAGTTGATCGAGCTCATTGGTATTGGAATTACGTTCAATTTTATTATCTTCAATGCCACGCTCTAATTGTAAAATATAGGCACTTTGTTCTTGCTTACCTCTAATTTGTTCACTTACATGACTTTTCATTGCTTCAGAACTGTCCACTTCATGATGAGGTTCATTCCATCCTATATTTGCTTGTAGACTGTCCTTCTCTCGCTGTTTGTCGGAAATATCTTTTTCAATTGAACGTAGTTCATATTCTTTTTGTTTAATTTCCTCTTCTTGTTGATACAGTCCATTAAACGCATCGATATCTTTCTGCTCTACAGGATGAATGCTTTCAGCGTCTTTATTTAATTGCGCTAAACGTTCCTCTCTAAGACCAATATCTCTTTCTAGTGACTGCTTATGAGACTTCGCAGTTTCATATCGATCTATGCCCTTTTCAGGAAAATGGATAGGCTGAATATTAAGCACTTGTTCTAAATCTTTCCATTCTTGAGTTTGATCATGAAGTGCCACTTCTTTTTGTTTAGCTTCATGCATCTTAGACAACTGATTTAAGTTTTGTTTCAAATGCTCTAAACGACGTGAGGATTTGTCTTTTTCGTCTACTAATCGATGATACGTATCTAATTTACTCTCTTCTTCACGTATTTGACTTTCAAGTTGTTTAAGTTGTTCTATCTGCTGATTAATAATTGGATTCTTGCCTGATTTCTTGTATAACTCGTCCTTTTTATGACCAATTGTGTCTCTCATACTTGTGAATTCAGTAGATCCAAGTGCACCCGCTTGTAATAAATAATCTTGTAATTGCTTTTCATCGAGATTACGGTGTATGTCTTGCAGACCTAATACATTAAATGAGAATATACCTTGATATGTCTTTTTAGAAATATAATTTAATTTCTTATTAAGCCAAGCCTCATCACGCACTGTACCGTCAGCGAGATATACCTTAACATCGCCTTGTGCACTACCTTTGATTCTTTCTACTTCAGCTTCTATACCATCATCAAATATTAAGGCTAATTTTCCACCGTATTGATTACCTAAACGTGGCTCAAGTCTAGGCTCTTTAGACTTTTTAGTAGGGAAACCAAATAAAATAGAATGGATAAATGCTTGTACAGTTGATTTACCTGCCTCATTTTCACCAAAAATTTCAGTGAATCCTTTATTAAAATTGATTTTACGCTGAACAAATTGACCATATCCATATATTTCAAGCGATTTAATTATCATTTTGTTCACCTCTCAACTCATCTTTTAACAGACTTTCCGCATGATTGACTAATTCAGTTCTATCAAATTCTGTATAATCATCTAAGAATTTTGAAGCTCTTGGATTAAGATACAAGTCACTCATAGCAGAATTAAATACTGACGCATCTTCTAATAAATCAGAAGAAAATTCATTCACAAGAGGTGATTCATCATTTTGAACATATTGAATATTTAGATCCTCTATGAATACGAATTGATTTTCATTTTCTTCAAATTCTGTAATCATTTCTTTCACTTGGATAAGATCTTGAGGGGCAATGGTATCTTCACTATTAACCATTACCTTTAATCGATAGAACGCTTTACCCTCAGGTCTTACCTTGTCTTTGAATGATTGAATGTCCTCATATAAACCTTGTTTAGAGGTATGATCTGTATTGATCGTGGCCTCTTCAAATTTAATATACTGTGTAGGATAAAATTCTGTAGTCAATTTGAGATGGTCACCCTCTATGAGCAAACATCCTTTTTCTCCTAGCTCGTTGAAATGTCTCCCTTGGATATTACCTGGATAGTTAATCACAGGCATATCACTTAATTGTTCACGTTCATGAATGTGTCCTAACGCCCAATAATGATAGAGGCGACTATTTAAATCTTCTAATCGGAATTCAGTATAGCGATTATTTATAGACGATTTGCTATAAGTGCCATGTAGAACGCCGATATGTATTCCTTTTTGTCCTTGACTTGAAGGATAGGAATCAATTTTATTTTCATAACTCGTATCATTCTGATAACTAAATCCATGTATAAAAATGGTTTCCCCGTCTTTAGTGATGGCTTGATAGGTTTCTACTTGATTCGAAAATACAGAAACATTGTTAGGCCAATTTGCAGATATTTTTGAAGTCAAAGGATCGTGGTTTCCATGACATACGTATACAAATATTTGCTCTTTACGCAATCTTTCAAATTGTTCCTTTAGGAAGACTTCCGCACGGAGCGTACGATTCTCATTATCAAATAAATCACCCGCGATAATGATAAAGTCTACTTCTTTTTGTAATGCTAAATCTACAATATTTTTAAAACTTTCATATGCACTTTTTTGAACATCTTCAAATATTTTAGGACTCAAATGACTTTTAGATTTGAAGGGACTGTCTAAGTGTAAGTCGGCACAGTGTATAAATTTAACCATAAGTTTAATTCTCCTTAGAAAAGCCGTAAAGTTAAAAGATATAATGCAATTTGAATGTACTTCAATTATTGATAAAAATAAAAAAAGTTAGCATTAAGATAGATGAATGACAATAAATTAATAAACTATGTATCATGAAAAATAACTTTACTTTATATTTAATTATTTTACCATAACACTTAAAGTTCAGTCGACGACTAAGAGTATCATTCATTTGAAAATTAAGCGTCATATAATGGAATTGAACTGAATACGATATTTAACTCAAATGATGGTTCCTAATCATATGAAAAAAGCCTTAGAAAGATTATAGTCATAACCTTTCTAAGGCAAATATTAAGTCTAGAAGTTGTATCTTCCAAACTAAATCTAAAGACTTATCAATTAGTCAGCGTAAATTTCATCTAATGGTTTTACGATGATTTGGTTGATTTCTTGGAATACTTGGCTCATTTTTTGCTCAGCATTCATTAGTTCAGAGATATTTTCATCTTTTTCGATTTCTTGAGCTTGTTCTTGAGCTTTTTGTAAGTCTTCTTCAGGAATTTCTTCACCTTGCATTTGTTTTTGTTGGAAACTGATTTGAGTTTCACGGAATTCATCAAATAATTTTTTTGATTCTTCGTTTTCTTTAACTTTTGCAAATGCATCTTTAATCGCTTTATATTCGTCACTGTCTCTTAAAGCTTGTTCTAATTGATTTGCATAATCATATAAATTTACTGCCATAGTTCATTGCACTCCTTTGAGTTAATTTGTGTTTTAACCACTCACAAATAACTTTAACATATATGTCACCGTTAGACAAAGATTGCAATCACACCTTGGAATAAACCGATAATACCTCCAAGAATAAAACCTAATGACATGATTAATTTTAATTCTTTATTGGCAATTTCTATAATTAAATTTTCAATATAATCTAATTCGAACGTGTTAATTTGATCTTCGATGAGTTGTCGTAAATTAATCTTTTGCATAATTTTTGTAAGATGTTGAGAAATATTATGCACAATGACAGATGTTATTTTAGTTGCTGCTTCATTTTCCAAATAACCAATCAATTGAGGTGCTAATTCGCTTATAGGTATTCGTACTTTATCATTCAAATTCATATACGATAAAACAAGTTCACTTGTTGACTTGGAAATATTTTCAAATTGTTCTTTATCAATTAATTCAATTAATGTTTTATTCTTTAGCGTCTCATATTCGTTTCGAATCACTTGATTAATAATCGTACGCGCTTTCGGATGTTGAGTAAGACGAATCAATTCATGCTGTATACGCTCCGCGATACTTTCCTTTGTCATAAACATTTGTAGAAGACCTACTATTTTTCCCTTTTCCTGGAAAAAGGTATCCAGCATATCGTAAATATCATGCGCACCTTTATCTGAGTTTAAATAAACCTTTGCTCGTTCACATAATAAATCCGCTATGTCTTCTACTTTATGGTCAGCTAATTCGATAAGTTCTTTGGGAAGCAAATGGTGTATTGTTTCGTGTTGATGATTATAATAGAAGGCGTTCAATTGCCCTTCGATTGCGGGGCTCATCTTTCCATCTATCACTTCATGAATATTAATGTCAAAGTACTGTGCAAAATTTTCAATTGTTGCATCTTTACCTTTGAGTTTATGAATTTGTGTAAGAACTAAATCATGAATCGCGTCTCTTGATTGAGGTTGGTTGAGTTTCTCGCGAATCATTTCCTCTGTAATTAAATGGTCTTCAATGACTTGGCCTATTTTATTCGCAATCTCATCTCGTCGTTTGGGGATTAATCCAGGTGTGAATGGGATTCGCATTTTAAAAATATAATATGGTTTAAATGGGTGGAATAACATTCGTATTGCGATAACATTTGTAATACCACCGATTAAAGCGCCAATAATGGCCATAAAAACAATAATTAAAAAGGCATGCATATCCTTGACTCCCTTGTATCAATTTAAAATGTGTTTCGATTATAACACCATTTAACCTTTCACTCGTGCTATTAAACTTTGACTTAAACTAAAATAATAAAAATAAAACGATGAAATCAAAAGATTGAGTTCATCGTTACGTGTAAATATTATTATCATAGCGTTCATCTATCATTTTAATAAAGTGACTAAATCGTTTCTAGATTCTACTATCACTTTTCAAAGAGAATTAGATGTGTACTAATTCTTCTTTAGCATTTCTATTGAAATATGTTTCTGCTTCTCTCATTTTAGAAGTACCGAAGATAGGTTGTTTATCAGCATTTAACACACGGTAAATATTGCTCACTTTATTGCTTTGTAAAATAAAGCCATTACGTGTTTCGATTGTATTCCAATAAATATCGCTTGTTGTTGCGTGATTTGGATACGCACAATGATTTCTTGAAATCGTTTGTACGATTTCTAAAGGATCACATCCAAATGTGCTATTTAATACATCTGAATCTCTAAATAATGCACAAATTGATACACATGTCGTCCAGTTAGGTAAAACTCTTTCTTTTTCAATTTGTACTAATGTTTTCTTTGAAAGGCCAATTGTTTGGGCCATTGTATCTTGCGTGTAACCCGCTTCAATACGAACCATTTTAAATTTTGTCTGAATTAAATCTGTGAAACTCTGTCTATCCATTCTATTTATCTACCTTTCTAATTGGAAATATTTTATCCGGACACAAGAAATTGCAATTATACACATTTCTTGAAACACAAATTACATCTTAATATATTTTTAATAAAAATAAAAGAGTGAATCGTGTTTTTCTACCTATTTTTATTAAAGGCAAAATTATCAAAATAATTAAATATTTACATTTAACGGTATCCGCTCAACTTTAATTTGAATTTTAAATTGAGTACTAATAAATTGAACTTTTTATGACAATTAAATTAATTTATTTTCCATCGCATAAATTGCTGCTTGTGTTCTATCCGTGACTTGCAACTTATTAAAGATATGACTGACGTGTGTTTTGATAGTCTTTTCCGAGACAAACAGGGTTTGAGCAATTTCTTTATTCGTCTTCCCTTTCACCATTTCTCTCAAGACCTCTACTTCGCGCTTGGATAATTTATTTGTAAAATGAGGTTTCTTAGATACGGCTTCAATTACATTTTTAGCTTCTGGGTGAATAATACGTTCACCGTTTAAAACTTTATGTATCGTTTCAATAAGTTTCTGTGGTTCGACATCTTTCATCTCATACCCATCTGCGCCTTTATCGATGGCTGAAATCACATGTTCGTCATCCACGTAACTCGTTAATACTAATACTTTAATTTGTGGATATTGTTTTTTTAGTATTTCTGTAATCTCTATCCCGTTCATTTCCGGCATAACTAAGTCTAACAATACGATGTCAGGTTCTTCATTTTCCTTTAAAAATGATAAGAACGATTGCCCGTCAGAAAAGCCTTTGACTACTTCTAAATCTTCAACTGTTGAAAGTAAAAATTCTAATCCTTGTCGTACGATATGATGATCATCTACTAATACTACTTTATGCATAATGTTTCTCCTTTTTAATTACTTTAAAGGTATCCTAATTGATATCGACGTACCCTGTTGAGGCGTTGAATTGATGTCTATTTTACCATCCATCGCATGTGTACGTTGCTTAAGGTTCTTCAAACCATTAGAAGTATTATCATTGATTGAGTTAAGGTCAAATCCCTTTCCTGAATCAACAATTTGAATGATTAAATGTGCTTTATCTTGTGTTAAATGCAAGAATACTTCATTGGTATCCGCATGCTTTCGAACATTATTCATTGCTTCTTGTATCATACGATAGACATTTTCTTCAATATAATTGGATAAATCAATCAGACCATCAACATGCACTTCTAAATCAAGATTTAAGACATGGCTATAGTTATTTAAAGCATGCACCAGCCCATGTTCTAACCCGACAGGTTTTAACTGCCATATCAGTGCTCTCATTTCATTCACAGCATTTTGACTTGTTTCTTCAATTGTTTTAAAGGCCTTTTTAGAGAATTCATCTTCAGTCATACCTTGAGCTGCATGGGCAGTTAATTTTAATGAGAATAACATCTGATTGACCGAATCGTGAAGATCACGTGCTAACCTATTCCTTTCATTAATTTTAGCCGCCTCTTTCTCTCTATCCGTAAGTAAAATACGTTTAATTGCAGAACCGATTTGAAATGCTACGGACTCCAGTAATTCTAAATCTTCTTCACTATAATGTTGTTTGTTCGAAGAAGCGACATTGAGTAGTCCAAATTGTTCTTCACCGGAACGAAGAGGCACAGTTGCATGATGCGTAATACCTTCCGTTTCTTCATGATATGCACGATTTGCTAAATTAATTCTCGAACAATTGATGATATTAGAAGCCTTCGTTAGCTTCCTATTATGATATGCCTGTACACACCAACAGCTTCCTTCTGTCATATAATGGCACTCTTTTTTCGATAATGCACCAGGGAGGTCAACTGCTGATACAAGTTCATGCTCACCTTCCTGATTGATGAAGAATATCCATCCTGTAGTGAAGTCACTACCATCTATCAGTGAACGTAAACCCCCATGCATCATGCTATACATTTCAGTTTCCTCATTAAGAAACTCTGCTATTTCCTTTAGCAATGCGAGTCTAGTTGGCTTCTCCATTTTATCGCCCCAATACTTTATCCATATTATTTACATTATACATGGGTTCGCTTTATTTTAAAAATAGAGTTAAATACATCATTGAAAAGTGTTTGAGGAATCATTTTTCAAAAAATAAACATGATATAGAGAATAAATAATTTGTGATATGATGATATAGAAACTATAGGAGGATATTATGAAATTTACGATACCTGAACAATATAATGAATATACGTTAAGAGAGATATTTCAACAATTGAAACTTCCTAAGAAGGATTTACATCAGCTGAATATGTCAAAAGAGATAAAAATCAATGAGCAACAAGCTAAATTAACTGACAAAGTTGTCACTGGAGACGAGGTCATTGTGCCCACGCCAGAAGAAAAAAGTAATTATTTACCTAGTTATCGTTACGCACAAATCTATTATGAAGATGATGATTTAGCCATCGTTATGAAACCTAAAGGTGTTAAAACGCATCCTAATGATTTAAAAGAAAGTAACACTTTAATGAATCACATTATTTATACGATAGATAGTGACTATGTTGAGCCAATCCATCGTCTTGACCAAGAAACAGTGGGCTTACTGATTGTAGCAAAGAATCCTATCATGAAGAAAATATTGGATAGAATGTTAGAAGATAATCAAATTACGCGTGTCTATAAAGCAAATGTAAAAGCATTGTTGCCTATTAAACCACAAACGATAGATATGCCTATTGGTAAGGATAAATTTCATCCTAATAAACGCAGAATTTCAAATACTGGCCAACGTGCGATTACACATATCTTAAGTTCTCAAATGATTAAAGAAGGCGTCTGTCAACTTGATATTAAATTAGATACGGGGCGTACACACCAGATACGTGTACACTTGGCTGAAATAGGTCATCCTGTCATTGGGGACCCTCTGTATGGCGATTCTACATTACGCCAATTAGAATTAAACAGTCATCAAATCGAATTCATTCATCCACTTACACGCGAACTGATTTCAGTAAGTTTAGATGATAAGAAATAGTTGAGGATTGAAACTCGATACCAAAATAAAAGGCTGAGACATAATTAAATGTTTCAGCCTTCTTTAACATATTGGCAGTAGATGTCTGAATTGAAAGTTCACTTATATCAAGCTTCTTTCAATCCTAGCCATCCTTGCCGAGGTGGGACAACGAAAATAATTTTGCTAAATTATATTTCTGTCCCTCTCCCTAGTTATTTAAATGAATTTTAGTGAGGATCAACCATATCTTCTGGTTTAATCCATTCTTCAAATTGTTCTTCTGTCACATAGCCACTATTAATAGCTGATTCTTTTAAAGTTAAACCTTCTTTGTGAGCTTTTTTAGCAATTTGAGCTGCTTTTTCATAACCAATATGAGGGTTAAGTGCAGTAACTAACATTAATGATTGATTTAAGTAATTATTAATGTTCTCTTCGATTGGCTCAAT
The DNA here is from genome assembly GCF_002902725.1 of Staphylococcus caprae. Taxonomy (GTDB): domain Bacteria; phylum Bacillota; class Bacilli; order Staphylococcales; family Staphylococcaceae; genus Staphylococcus; species Staphylococcus caprae. The sequence continues at coordinate 10,956 of NZ_PPRT01000072.1, read as the reverse complement.
ACCTACAGCACAATTATCATTAAACGTTTGCATACCGTCAGCTAATAAATAAATTGATTGTAGCGTATTATGGAGAATAACTGGTTTAAACACGTTCAGTTCAAAGTTACCTTGTGAACTTGCGAAACCTACAGCAGTATCATTACCCATCACTTGTACTGCTACCATCGTTAACATTTCACATTGAGTAGGATTAACTTTACCCGGCATGATAGATGAGCCAGGTTCATTTTCAGGAATAGAAATTTCAGCTAAACCAGCACGTGGGCCTGAAGCTAACCATCTCACATCATTAGCTATTTTCATTAAATCGCCAGCTAAAGCTTTAAATGTGCCATGTAATTGAACAACTTCATCATGGGCTGTCATTGCATGGAATTTATTTTCAGATGAAACAAATGGATAACCTGTATTATCTGAGATGAATTTTGCAACTTTATCACCAAATTCTGGATGCGCGTTAATACCTGTACCTACAGCTGTTCCACCAATAGCTAAGCTAAGGATATGTTTTTTAGATTCGCTTAGCAATTCTTCACATTTGTCTAACATGTATCGCCAACCGCTGATTTCTTGGCCTAATTTAATTGGTGTCGCATCTTGTAAATGTGTACGTCCAATTTTAATGATTGATTGATATTGGTCTTCTTTTTCTTTTAATGTATCACGTAAGTTTTTAAGTGCTGGTTCTAATTTTGTTTCAACTTCATGATATAAAGCGACATGCATAGCTGTAGGGAATGTATCATTAGAACTTTGTGATTTATTAACATCATCATTTGGATGAATTGATTCATCACTATTATGTTCTTTTAAGTATTCATTTGCTACGTAGCTGACAACCTCATTCACATTCATGTTACTTTGTGTACCACTACCTGTTTGCCAAACGACTAATGGGAAGTGTTCATCTAACTCTCCCTTTAAAATACGGTCGCAAGCATATACGATTGCATCTTTCTTTTCATCACTTAACTTACCAAGTTCATGATTGGCTAACGCAGCACCTCTTTTTAATTGTGCAAACCCATAAACGACTTCAATTGGCATACGTTCTTTACCTACTGGAAAGTTACGTTTACTTCTTTCAGTTTGAGCACCCCAATATTTATCTCCAGGTACTTCAATTTCTCCAAAAGTATCATGTTCAATTCTGACTGACATACATTTCTCTCCCCTTATTGTCTTTATTTATTTGTAGTATAGCACTATTTAATTTAGATGGGCAACGATGAGGTGAAACGTTTACATAATAAAAATGACCCTAATTACTTTGCTTATCTACTAAAATAATTAAGGTCTCAACTATGTGAAATTTAACAATGTTTATATTTAGTTTTAGTCGCTTGAACAATCGCAATTGCTAATAATATGAATAATATAGCGCTTATTACTATTGTGACAGGACTAATTTGGACTAAAAATCCTAAAATGCCAGTAAGTCGGCTATAAAAATCATTCAAGGTATAAATCAGTATACCTGTAATTGCTAAACAACAAATGACGCTAATGATTACACCAGATTGATTACTTTTAATAAACGTTTGTGCACTCACGTCATCTACTAATCCTTTAGAGAGATTAAGTTGTAATTGCACAATTTTAAAAAGTAAGGGCAAGTATAATGCTCCTAAAGCAAGAGGAAAGCCTTTGACAGAGATTAAACTTATAATCACAGTCGCTATCATTAAATGTATCCAATATTTTCCTAGCATATTTTAAATCTCCTTGTGTTAATCACTATTAAGTATGATATCACAATTGTGATTGATGAGGGAGATAAGCATGGTACAAAGTTGATTGGTGACATAAATTTTCAAAAATAAAAAAACTGAGATGTATTTAATGATCTCAGTTTCCTTAAACATTTTGGCCAGTAGATGGTGAAATTGAAAGTGTGCTTATAACAAGCTTCTTACAATTTTATCCATCCCTGCCCCATTATCAAATTATTTATCTTGTAGGTCGGAACGTACGTCTTCATCGTGAGATTGATTCAGTTTGTCTTCGTCATTCTCTTCTGAAATTTGCTCCATTTCTTTACCTAATTCTTTCAAATCATCTAAATCTGTCACCATTGCATTTTCTTCTTCATGATAATTCAATTTAGATTCTTGTTCTTTAGCCATTGTTTTCCCCCACAATCTCTATGGTTAGACAAAACGTGCTGTGAAGTACTCTTTAACGTCTTCAGGTAAACCTGCAGCCGCTTCTTTATCTAAGATAACATTAACCATACGATGTGCTTTTAAATCTGCTGGTTCATAACTAGATTTACCATTTTCACGATATAATTTCTCAATCACATCACGTTTATTGCTACCAGTGACTACTAAGAAGATTTCTCTAGCTTCCATTAAACCTTGTCGTACGCTAACATCTAATTTGCCATTTTCATCGATAGAAAGAACTTGAAGGATTAATTTTCCTTTATTTTCTTTCGTTTTCATTTTATCTGAGATAAATTCAATTGCATCTTTTTCATAAGAGATTGAATAAACTTGACTTTCAGGTACTCCTAAAGCTTCATAATAAGAGCGATTGTCGTCATAATCTAAGATATTGATTTGACTAAAGTCTACAGCGTGTGTATCAACGTTTTTCTTAAGTTCATCTAAAACAGGCGCTTGGTCCTTGTCTAAATGAAATCCTGCAATTGTTGTAGGATTATTATTAAATTGTTTACGAATAATATCAGCAGCGTATTCTGCTACTCTTTCATTATTATCAAATACTTTAAAGTTCATTGCCATATTCATTACACTCCTCTAAGTTTGCTCTTTACATAGAATGATTGATATTAATTTCAAATA
>NZ_PPRT01000072.1:979-8127 GCF_002902725.1 Staphylococcus caprae | reverse complement strand
TACCCTTTTGAGTTATTTGTCAAACCAAACTATTACGCTTGAATGTCAATTCTTCATGTTTAAATATAACATTTCTATCTACATTATTACATTCACTTTTATTTTTCCTGAAAATTAATTTATGAAAGATTTGGAAATTGTTGTTGTCTCAATGCCTCATAAATAAGTAATGCGGCTGTATTAGATAAGTTCAAAGATCTAATTTTATCACTCATAGGTATCCTTAATGCAGTATCAGCATATTTCTCTTTCACCCAATCAGGAAGGCCAGTTGTTTCTCTACCGAAAATAAAATAATGTTCCTCTTCAGTATTTGAAAAATTAAAATCACTATAAGTTTGTTTTCCAAATTTAGTTAACAAATAATAATTTCCTTCGGTACTTTCAAAGAACGCTTCAATACTTTCGTGATAAGTAATGTTTACATGCTCCCAGTAATCTAAACCAGCCCTTTTTAACATCTTATCATCTGTACTAAATCCTAAAGGCTTAATAAGATGTAAATGTGTAAGTGTTCCTGCACACGTTCTAGCAATATTGCCTGTATTTGCAGGTATTTCTGGTTGGAATAAAACGATATGATTAGTCATAGTTAGTCTCTCCTCATTTCCAAGCCTTTTTTCATTTCAACTTGGACTTCCTCTATTTCTTTTTCAAAATTTTCATTTATAAAATGTCGTGCGTCTTCTCCTTGAATTTGTCCTATAGCCCAATAAGCAGTTCCTCTAATCATCGGTCTAGGATCATTTAAGGCGACTTCTTTAAGTTCAGGAATCGCATTTTCTTCTTTAAAATGCGCTAAGGCGATAATCGCATTTCGTTGAATTGGCTTTTTACCTCTCCAAGCACCAGCTAAATGCCCGTAAGTATTTTTAAATTCTTTGTTACTCATTTGAAGTAATGGGACTAATCGCGGCTTTAATATTTCTGGTTCAAGAACGATATCGTCATGTTGCGTATTAATGCCTCTATTTTTTGGACATACTTGCTGGCAAGTATCACATCCATATAAACGATTTCCAATTTTATAACGATACTCATCCTTCAAATAGCCTTTCGTTTGAGTTAAAAAGCTAATACATTTTTGACTGTTTAATTGACCATTTCCCACCAAAGCACCAGTAGGACAGCGGTCTACACATATCGTACAGTCTCCACAACTATCTAAAATAGGGTCATCAGGCTCAAATGGTATGCTTACTAACATTTCTCCTAAATATGTCCATGTACCTAATTCAGGTGAGATAACAAAACCATTTCTGCCTACAAAACCTAATCCAGCTCTTTCAGCTACTGCCCTATCAGATAAGACACCAGTATCTACCATAGATTGTATTTCAACATTTGGCACTCGTTCTCTAAGAAATTCACTCAGTTTATCAAGTCTTTTCCGCATGATTGTATGGTAGTCTTGTCCCCAAGAAGCTCTGGCGAACATACCTCGTCTGTCTCCTCTTACACTTTTAGGTGCACCCTTCAATTTATTCGGATAACCTACCGCAATAGCAATAATAGAACGCGCACTTGGTAAACTTAATTTAGGTTCAGTTCTTAAAGCTATATCGGACTCTTCAAATCCAGATGCGTACCCTCTGGAATGGTAACTTTCTAATTTCTGTTTTAGCTCATCAAATGGATCTGCAGTTGTGAAACCTATACTATCAATACCTATAGAATGAGCATAGTCTATTATCTCTCTTTTTAACTGCTTGTAATCCACAGCTTTGCCCCCTCACAAAAAATTACATATGCCATTTTAACACATGTTCGCTTTTCATAGCGTTTTAGGGTTTTATTTTTTACAAAAAAGAGCAGAACCGAAATCAAATTCTCATAGAATGATTTCAAAATTCTGCCCTACTTAAAAAGTATTTAAATATTATAATACGCGTGATAAGAAGTTTTGTGTTCTTTCGTGTTGAGGGTGTTCAAATATATCAACTGGCGAGCCCGATTCGACAACCACACCATCAGCCATAAATACTACTTTATTACTGACTTCTTTAGCAAAGTTCATTTCATGCGTGACAATGACCATCGTCATACCGTCCTTGGCTAAATCTCTCATTACTTTCAATACATCACCAACAACTTCAGGGTCTAAAGCAGATGTTGGCTCATCAAATAAAAGCACGTCTGGCTTCATTGCTAAAGCTCTCGCAATCGCGACTCTCTGTTTTTGACCTCCAGATAATTGATTAGGATAAGCCTCTGCTTTGTCTTTTAATCCAACTTTGTCTAATAAATTTAAAGCTATTTCTTTAATTGTGCCTTGATTATCTTTATGTAAAAGCTTAGGAGCTAGCATGATATTTTCAATTACTTTTTTATGTGGAAATAAGTTAAAACTTTGGAAGACCATTCCCATTTTCTGTCTTAATTCGTCCAAATGAACGTTCTTTTCTGTTAAATCATTACCTTCAAAAATGACTTGCCCTTTTGTTGGCGTTTCGAGTAAATTCATACAACGTAGCAACGTACTTTTACCACTACCAGATGGCCCAATGATAGCTACAACTTCTCCTTGTTTCACTTCTAAATTAATATCTTTAAGTACTTCGTTATGTCCGAATGTTTTGTTTAAATTTTTAATTTTAATCACTAGCCTTCATTCTCCCTTCGACTAAACTCATGATGCGTGAAAGTGCAAACGTTAAAATAAAGTAAAGGACTGCGGCAATGATTAAAGGCGTGAACGGATCGAATGAAATACCTTGCACAACTTGTGCATTAAACATAATCTCTCCAACACCAATTGTTGAAACGATTGAAGATTCTTTAATAAGGGTCACAAATTCGTTTCCTAAAGCAGGCAATATATTTTTGATTGCTTGTGGCATGACCACAAATTTCATTGTTTGACTATAATTTAAACCTAAACTTCTTGCTGCTTCTGTTTGTCCCTTATCAACTGCATTAATTCCTGCTCTTATAATTTCAGCAATATATGCTGATGAGTTAATCACAAGTGCAATGGTTCCGCATATTAGAGCTGACACATCTAGTCCTAACGCCGCAGTTGTTCCAAAGAAGACGATAAACACTTGAACTAGCATTGGTGTTCCTCTTAAGAATTCAATGTATATACTTGCTAACCAAGATAAAGGTTTAAATTTACTTAATTTCATTAAAGCAATCAATGCACCTAAGATTGAACCTAAGATGACCCCAATAGATGAAATGAGAATTGTATCTTTAATACCTTTAATAAAGAAACTTCCATATTTAGTAAAGAAGTTACCATCATCTTGCATATCTTCAGCAGCTTTATTCATATAACTATCGATTAGGTTTTTACTTTTAACTTCATCAATTGTTTGATTAAGATGTTTAAGTAACTCTGGTGAATCTTTTGGTAAAGCAATACACGTAGGTTTCTTTTCTTCATTAAATTTAACATCAGCAAAAGCTAACTCAGGATTTTGTTTTAAATAAGCTTCGGCTACTGGTTTCTCAATAACGGTTCCCACAACCTTACCACTTTTCAATGCTAATATTGCATCAGGTAAACGACTTAAAGAAGAAATTTGACCATTATTGATTTCATTTTGAGCAATTTTCTCTTGTTCTGTCCCTTTCTGAGCTGCTATCTTTTTGCCTTCAAAGTCTTTTAAACTTTTGTATTGATTTTTTTCTGACTTTTTAACTAACATTGTATTATTTGTCATCATATATGGTTCTGTAAAATCAACTTCCTTTTTTCTTTCAGGCGTTGTTGTCATACCAGAAATGATGATGTCTATTTTTCCAGTTTTCAAAGCACCTAAGAGGCTATCAAATTGCATATTTACAATTTTTAATTTTAAGTGATTATCTTTTGCTATTTTCTTAGCTAACTCAATATCTACACCCGCATATTCAGTTTTGCCGTGGACTGTTTTCTCAAATTCTAAAGGTGCGTAATCTGCTGATAACCCCACTCTTATTTCTCCACGTTGTTTAATTTTGTTCCAATTTGAATCTTCTTTAGCACTAGCAATAGGATTTATGTATATCATTGCAGAGCTTATAAGTATATCGATGACTATAATTATCTTGAAAGTTTTGTTCATACTTAATGAGCCCTCCTTAATAAATATACATTATTATACATTTTTATTTATTTTTATGCAATTCTTTTTCTGAAAATTAAGACAAAAAAATAAGCAATGTCTCAACGTTTATGTTGAACACATTGCTTTCCAGCTCATCTTATTATTCTTTAGGTATTTCAAATTGGTAAATTTCATCACTATAAGAATGAATAAATTTCTTACATAAATGATGAACAATAAATGCTCCAGTAAAAGGCACGACAAAATAACCAATGATGAGCATGATGATATTAAAAGACGTGTCTCCTGACATACGATTAAGTGCATTAATTGGTCCGACTAAACCAGTATATCCAAACCCTGCTGATAAAGGTGTTCCTTTAATATTTAATACGTATGCTACAATACCGCAAATAATGCCATTCACAGTTAGAGGAATAGCGATAATGAGATGCTTTAAATAAACAGGTATCATCATCTTCGCAGCACCAATTAACAACACTAAGTTCACTCCAATCGAATTCACTCTCAAAGATCCGAATAAGAATGTGACACATGCGGCAACAATTCCCATATTCGCTGCCCCACTACCTAAACCAGTCAAACTAATTGCTGTAGCGATAGCCACTAACGAAATTGGTGTAACCATTAATAATGAAAAAGTTACACATATTAGTATAGACATCAACAAAGGATTTAACTCGGTAAATCCATTCACAACTCTTCCAATTGATTGAGTAATCACTTGTACATACGGCAAAGTAAGCAACCCAATGACTCCACTTATGACTGGGACTAAAACTGGAAGAATAATCATTTCAAATGAACCGAGCTTTCCTTCTAAGAACATGTAAATAAAACAAGCTAATGCAACTACTACAATAACATTGATGATATCTCCAATACCTTTTAATTCAATTCCTTTATTACTAAAATGAACAGCACCGGAACCAAGCATTGCTGACGTACCAATGATTGCTGCACCAACACCTTTAAATTTAAATTGATGTGCAGCTAATACACCAATAATAAATGCCATAAATGACTGAATAACAATGACGAGCTGATATACAGTTTCTAATAAATGGTTCCCTTCCTTAAAGAACTTTAATAATTCTCCTAACAAAGCATTAGGCAAAAGTGCAATGACAACTCCAGCACCTACAGCATTTAATATACTATTTAAAAAAGACTTTCCATTAACATGCGAATTACTCATTCTGAATCCTCCAAATATCACATTAGATTAATAGTATTATAGATAAACCAGATAAACAATCACTAATTATTGAAACTGTATATTGAGAATTATAAAAATGATTAGATAGTAAGCCCTTTTACTTCTGAAAGGCAGAATTATAGAATTTATTCAAGCAAGCCCAATGAGTTAAAGAAATTTGTCATTATTTATTCCTGTGAAGAAAAAATTTAAAATAATAAAAATAAACTACTATTGATTATTTCAGTGACCAAATTATACATATGAAATTAGCCCAATGACCAACCAGTGACCAAAAATCATTTTAACGTTAGTGTTTTGTGACCACGATGTGACCAAAAAATAATGCTTATATGTGTCTAAATGAACAAAAAAAGAGTGAAAACGTTGATTTAACAACATTCTCACTCTAAAAGTTCCTAAAAAAATATAAAATAATACCGGTGGTCGGGATCGAACCGACACTCCAAAAAAAGGAACGGGATTTTGAGTCCCGCGCGTCTGCCAATTCCGCCACACCGGCTCAATAGATAAATAAAAAACTTCCCTCTGGAAGTATACTATGGAGCGGAAGATAGGACTTGCACCTATATCTCATTCCGGGAAGGAATGTGTTCTGAGAGTTGAACTACTCCCGCTTAATATAAAATATTTGATGGAGCGGAAGATAGGACTTACACCTATATCTCATTCCGGGAAGGAATGTGTTCTAAGAGTTGAACTACTCCCGCTTAATTAACATGGAGGCGGCAACCGGATTTGAACCGGTGATAAAGGTTTTGCAGACCTCTGCCTTACCACTTGGCTATGCCGCCAATAACTGGGCTAGCTGGATTCGAACCAGCGCGTGACGGAGTCAAAGTCCGTTGCCTTACCGCTTGGCTATAGCCCATTAATAATAAGGGCGGTTGAAGGGAATCGAACCCTCGAGTGTCGGAACCACAATCCGATGCGTTAACCACTTCGCCACAACCGCCATGGCAGGGGCAGTAGGAATCGAACCCACATCAAAGGTTTTGGAGACCTCTATTCTACCGTTGAACTATGCCCCTATTCAGATGGTGGAGGGGGGCAGATTCGAACTGCCGAACCCGAAGGAGCGGATTTACAGTCCGCCGCGTTTAGCCACTTCGCTACCCCTCCATGAGATGGTGCCGGCCAGAGGACTTGAACCCCCAACCTACTGATTACAAGTCAGTTGCTCTACCAATTGAGCTAGGCCGGCTTGCTTAAATGGTTCAGGACAGAGTCGAACTGCCGACACATGGAGCTTCAATCCATTGCTCTACCAACTGAGCTACTGAACCGTAATAAATAAATCGTAATGGCGGTCTCGACGGGAATCGAACCCGCGATCTCCTGCGTGACAGGCAGGCGTGTTAACCGCTACACTACGAGACCTATAAAGAAAATATTGCGGGAGGCGGATTTGAACCACCGACCTTCGGGTTATGAGCCCGACGAGCTACCGAACTGCTCCATCCCGCGATAATAATAATGGCGGAGGAAGAGGGATTCGAACCCCCGCGGCCCGTTAAGGCCCTGTCGGTTTTCAAGACCGATCCCTTCAGCCGGACTTGGGTATTCCTCCATTATTTATAGGTAAATCGCTATTAAATTAATTAAAATGGCGGTCCCGACGGGAATCGAACCCGCGATCTCCTGCGTGACAGGCAGGCGTGTTAACCGCTACACTACGGGACCATTGATAAACGGAGGAAGAGGGATTCGAACCCCCGCGAGCCGTTAAGTTCCTGTCGGTTTTCAAGACCGATCCCTTCAGCCAGACTTGGGTATTCCTCCAAAATTATATGGACCTTGCAGGACTCGAACCTGCGACCGAACGGTTATGAGCCGTTAGCTCTAACCAACTGAGCTAAAGGTCCTAAATATAA
>NZ_PPRT01000072.1:0-964 GCF_002902725.1 Staphylococcus caprae | reverse complement strand
GGATCGAACCCCCGACCTCACGGGTATGAACCGTACGCTCTAGCCAGCTGAGCTACACCGCCGTTATGTAGTTTATAAATTAAATATGGTGGAGACTAGCGGGATCGAACCGCTGACCTCCTGCGTGCAAAGCAGGCGCTCTCCCAGCTGAGCTAAGCCCCCATATTAATATGTACTATCGGGAAGACAGGATTCGAACCTACGACCCCTTGGTCCCAAACCAAGTGCTCTACCAAGCTGAGCTACTTCCCGTAGAATAAGCGCGCCCGATAGGAGTCGAACCCATAACCTCTTGATCCGTAGTCAAACGCTCTATCCAGTTGAGCTACGGGCGCATATAATTTAAAAGATGGTGCCGAGGACCGGAATCGAACCGGTACGGTGATCTCTCACCGCAGGATTTTAAGTCCTGTGCGTCTGCCAGTTCCGCCACCCCGGCAAAATAATGGAGCGGAAGACGGGATTCGAACCCGCGACCCCCACCTTGGCAAGGTGGTGTTCTACCACTGAACTACTTCCGCATATGCGGGTGAAGGGAGTCGAACCCCCACGCCGTGAAGGCGCTAGATCCTAAGTCTAGTGCGTCTGCCAATTCCGCCACACCCGCGTATCTAATGGTGAGCCATAGAGGATTCGAACCTCTGACCCTCTGATTAAAAGTCAGATGCTCTACCAACTGAGCTAATGGCTCTATAGATGGTGCCGGCCAGAGGACTTGAACCCCCAACCTACTGATTACAAGTCAGTTGCTCTACCAATTGAGCTAGGCCGGCTTATTTAATTAAATGGTGGAGAATGACGGGTTCGAACCGCCGACCCTCTGCTTGTAAGGCAGATGCTCTCCCAGCTGAGCTAATTCTCCAATTATATATTGCCTGGCAACGTCCTACTCTAGCGGGACGTAAGCCCGACTACCATCGGCGCTAAGGAGCTTAACTTCTGTGTTCGGCATGGGAACAGGTGT
>NZ_PPRT01000071.1 GCF_002902725.1 Staphylococcus caprae | reverse complement strand
GTTGTTTTAATAAGAAGTTGTTCCATTTAATTTGATTAATGTTTCATTTTTTTGTATATATATGATGTAATTTTTAACTTTGCAACAGAACCTTTGTATGAATAGTAAAATTCTAAAAATCTCATCTAGTCTGATGGCAGTAGGCATAATGGCACCAACTATTCTATTTACAACAAATGAAGCAAAGGCTTACGAACAAAATCAACAAGAGATTCAACAGGCTTCTGAACAGCTACAAAAAATGGGCGAAGGCGCACTTGAAGGCTTACATCAAAACAAAGAAGCTTTCCAAAAAGCTGGCGTATATGACAAAATGGAACGTGACGCTCAACAACTTGCTAACGGTCAATCTGAAAGAGGTAAAGCTACATTAGGGGCTAAAGCAATTAAAGCAACTGCTAAAAAAGTCGGACAAAAAGCGTGGGATGGTTACATAAAACAAGTCGAAAAAAGAGCAGGCGTCAAAGTTGCTTTCTTACATTACCAATCAATCTTTAAATTCTGTGACTACATCACAGGTTTTGGTGGAACAATTACAGACGCAATTTCCAAAGGATTACAAAATAAATTAGGCTTTAATAAAACATTAGCTTATTACACAGCTAAAGCCTTTGTATTGATTGTATTATAAGAGGTGATAATATCAGAAAGAAACAAATTTTTCTCATATTAATTATAATAGTAATGCTTATTTTATTCTTCATACCGTGGAACAACAGCCACGAAACATTAAGGCGTTATTTAATGTTAGCACTCGCATTACTAACACCTTTATACTTTTTAGCAACAAGTAAGAAAGATGAAGATAAAAATAAGTAATATTTATTGCAACGTTTCAAACGATTTATCGTCGAGAATAATATATCTATAAAAATATGAAGTGTCTTTCGAGTAGTAACTTTCGAGTTGCTACTCTTTTTTATACTTGTAATGTATTTACGTGAGTAAGTACATATTGATATAATGAATATAAGGAGATGATAATTATGATTAAAACATCTGAACGCATATTCAAAAGTGGAAACAGTAGAGCAATCAGTTTAAGCAAACAAACCATACAACTTGCTGATTTTGAAGTAGGAGATAAGGTTGAAGTATCTGAAATCAATGGTGGTTTGTTTATCAAAAAGAAAGAAGAATCGATTGAAGATGAAATCACAAACTTTTTCAAAAATGGTGGTAGATACACCGAGTCAGAAATTGATTTTGGAGAAAGTGTAGGTCGTGAAATATGAGTATCAAACAGTTTGATATATACTATATTGACCTAGACCCCACTCGAGGTCGTGAAAAACAAAAAATCAGACCGTGCTTAATCGTAAATAATAAAATGACAATAGATGGTACAAATTTCGTTTGGGCGTTACCAATCACAAATCGCGAGAAACGTTATCCATTGGATATTGAACTCAAAACTAAAAAAGGTTTAGTCACAGGCGTTATAGACACGTTACAGATACGTGCATTAGACCTTAGTGTACGCGAACATAACTATAAAGATGAATTACAAGACAACTTAAAAAACGTCGTCTTACAAGCAATACAAACGTATCTAAAACCATCATCATAAAAATAATCCCCTCACTACTACTAATAGTGAGGGGATTGGTGTATACAATGTTTGATATCTCGTTACGTCTATTATAACACTTTTTATCTATAGTTAAAACCGATAGGTTTAGCTAAGTGTTGAGTAGTTCACAATGACCTGTATGTTTATATTGTTTAAGTAATCTAAACATATTTTTAGCATAGGATGACTTTAGTTGTGTCATTTCTTTAAGTTCAAATTTGGTAAAATTGCCTGTAATCTCATTCAAAATATGCTTGAGTTCAGGGTTGATACTAACTGTTAACTCTTTTTTTCTATCTTTTTCAGTATATTCAATTCTTTTATAAATAATAAACTTACAAATACGCCGAATATAATAATTATACTTGTTGCTACTATTGCACCTATAAGCGCATTATTTATTGAGTTTGTTATTTGATCTGCCCCATTTATAATTACACATATTGCAATTATGGCTACAAGTAATTTACTTGCTAACTCTCTTACGCTAACTTCACTAAAAAAGTTCATTTTCATTTCATAACGTTGTTCTCTGCTTAGATTTTTCATCTATACGACCTCCGATATTTCACTATAATGCTCAAACTTATTTTATTATTATAATAATTAAAGCCTCTAGCTGTTGTCCTGCTCTCTCTTGTAGTTTTACAAATCTCATATTAAGAGATATACTTATAATAACAAATGAATTGCGAACTAGCATATACAGAAAACCCCCACAGCCTGCCAAAGCTTTGTGGGGGTTTTAATTTTACCTATTCAGTTTGTCTGAAATATAGTTTGCAACTATACCAGCCATAACTGATACGATAAAACTTGCAACAAATGAAATTGCGACTAGCATATACAACACCTCCTTTTTGCACAGGAAGGGTTTTTGTAGTATAACAAAAATCTCTCTTACTATATGAGAACGTATGTTCTACATTGAAAGGAGAGGTGGTTATAATTGATTCTTGAAAAATATCAAAATGAGACCGATTATCGTAAGGTAGCTAGAAAATACTTAGGTGCTAATATTCCTAAAGGGAGAGGTTCTGTGAAATGGCAACCCGTTTGCCACAATACCTGAACAATACCAGCAATTAGATCAGTATATGAAAGATCAAAACAAAAGTGAACGGCCTGAATTTTTTGAAGATCAACTTGATGTACTAAATGAAAAAGTATATTGGAAAAATGCATAGTGGAGAAAAAGCTATTATTACGTATTGGAAGCAAGGATATTTTTACGATCACCAAGCCTACATTAAAAATGTAGATATACTTAAGCAATCGATGATTATAAGTAAAGAAGGTGGCAATGAAACAATGGAAATACCGATGAAGGACATCCAAAATATTGAATAAGAAAAGCCACTCGTTCAGAGTGGCTTAAAATCTAACTATACTTAGGAAAAAACAGAACAAAAGAAAAGGATTAGGATTTACCTAAATTCACTATACCATAGTATCTAATAGTTTAAAAAAGATTGCAAAGCTCTACTTTTTGAACTTATCAATAACTTCGGATGCTTTATCTTTAGCGTTATCAACAACCTCTTTTGCTTTGCCAGACGCTTTATCTTTTTTACCATCTTGTTCTAAATCTTCATTATTCGTTGCATTACCAACTGTTTCTTTAATATTACCTTTAGCTTGTTCAAACTTATCTTCAGCCATCATTGTCCCCCTTAAATGTTGAAATAATTTGTTTGGTAACGACAATATAGCATATAGTCATCACAAATTCATACTATACGCTTTTTGTATTATAGGTTAGTTTTGGCCACAGTATATACAAAGGAAAAAGCCTAATGAATTACTCATTAGGCTTTTGTAGTGTAATTCAAACATGGAGCACACCTAAAACATAATACATATAATAAGATCAATCAAGAGAAAAAAGTTTGATTAATACTTTTGGCAAGTGGCTAATGTGCTTCATTAGCCACTTGTGCATTTTCTATAAGAAAATGCTAATGAAAATGAAGGGAAGTGAGGAATCACTTCCCTTTTTATTTGGAATTTTATTATTTATTTTTTGTGTTGCACGCTCACCCGCATCATCAAAGATGATGCTATTAACAAGTCTATTCGATCTGACAAGG
>NZ_PPRT01000070.1 GCF_002902725.1 Staphylococcus caprae | reverse complement strand
AAAAAATTAAGTAAAGTTATCTTAATCATCACGCGTTTACAAATAGATATTTTTTTATATTATAAATTAAATATTGTTTATAAATATACTTAGTGATAAAATTTATCGAATCATATATTTAGGCGGTGAAGAGATGGAATTTATGTATAAATATTTCTATAAATACCCCAAAGAGTTCGAAAAAGAATTAAATATACGACTAAATGATCCAAATGTAGAGATATTAGATTTAAAAATCAAACCATTTAAATCTAGTGACAGCTTCAATTTATATTATATTCTTACTTCGAAAATTAAAAATTTAATTGACGATATCGATAAAAACAACTCGACTATAGCAAAACTTATTACAAATTTACCTGAAATTGCTACTCAATCATTACATCAAGAGTTGATAGTCAATGAATTATTCTCTACTAATCAGATAGAAGGCATAAAATGTAGCAAACAAGAAATCTTAAATAGCATAAAACATATAAAAGAAAACCCTAAAATGAATACTCGATTTAAAAGTATGTTAAATTCTTATTTTGGCATATTATACGGTAAAAATAACCTTCCTCAAGTACCAAAAGATATTAAAACTATTTATGAGATGATTGCAGAAGAGGAAGTCGATAATGAAAATAAACCGGACGGCGAATTATTTCGGAATCACCCGGTCAACATTGTTACCTCTACTAATAAAGTTATACATGAAGGCATTACCCCGCATAGTAAAATTGTAAATCATCTACAATTGTTATTAAATTTCTTAAATATACCCAGTAAAATCACACCAATTATAAAAATTGCTATATCACACTATTACTTTGGATATATTCATTCATTTTATGATGGAAATGGACGTACTTCACGCTTTATAAATAGTTTATATTTAAGTAAAGAATATGATGAGCTAACAGCAATTTCATTATCAAGTATGATAGAAAATAATAAAAAAACATACTATGATATGTTCGATAAAACAAACAGTGTAATAAATAAAGGTGAACTCAACTATTTTATTAACAACTTTTTAAGCTTTATTAAGGAAGGACAAGAAAGTTTAATTGAAGAATTAAAAACAAAAAATTCACAATTAGAGTTCGCTTACAAAAAAATTAACGACGATCCTAAATTAACATCATTATCTGAGAAACATAAAAATATCATGTTTATTTTAGCTCAAATTCAATATTTTTCTTTAGAAGACCATACGACAGTACAAGAGCTTTCAACATATTTAAATACTACTAGTCAAACTACAAGAAAGTTGTTAAACGAATTAATCAAAATTAATATTGTTGAAAAGACGGGAGAGCGCCCTGTACTATATAAAGCTATAGATGGATATTTCTAATTAAATTACAGATTTCTATTTCCTATACAACGACCATAGAGTCCGTTGTATTTTTACACCTTAAATATGACTAAAGTATGATTATGTTTATAGTTCTTAGTGCTAAGATATAAGAGTGAAAGAATAAGTCACAGAAATTGGGAGTAAAAATGTCTAATATTGCAATCAAGTTTTATCACATCTCAAAAAGGATAAATAAGCAAATTATTATCAAAAATAGCAATTTTATTATTCCAAAAAATTCCATCACTTTAATAAAGGGGCATAATGGTTCAGGGAAAAGTGTAACTTTAAAGATTATTGCTGGTTTAATGAATTATCAGAATGGGAGTCTTTCTGTTAAAGGACGAGTAAGTTATGCGATAGATTACTTTCCTGACAATTTAAATTTAACTATTAATGAATACTTTAAATTTTTATTAAAAACATACCCATCTGACCAAACACAGGTAAATCTTAATTCCTTTATTCAACACTTCAATTTATCACCATTTTTAACTCAAAAAATTAAAAATTGTTCAAAAGGCACGAAACAAAAGGTAAATATGATTCAGTGTTTGCTTAAAAAAGCTGATATTTATATTTTAGATGAACCATTTTCTGGACTGGACCAAGAAGCTACACAATTTCTATTAGATTATTTAAGTCAATTAAAATCTATAGCTACAATAGTATTAACGTCTCACGAATCATTTTTACATCAAAAAATCACTACGCACATTCTTAATATTGAAAATGGAGAATTTCATACTGTTGAAAGTGATATAAACGAAATCTCACAAATTACTAAATTAGTTATTATTAAATATAACGCTAGAATTTCTAAAATTTTATCAAAGTATCATCATCTTAACTCTATTCAAACTGTAGATGATAAGTTGCACATTCAAATTAATGCATCTTATTTGAATACCTTACTTAAAATATTACTTGAGCAACAATGTGACATCATCGAAATAAAGGATGTGACTGGTTCATGATAGCGTTTATTCAATATCAATATAAGAAATACCTTCGCTCTTATCAGTTCATACCGCCGATGATGATTTTTATAACTTGGATTATTATTCAATATCTTTATAGTGGCCAACCAATATTGTCTAGTTATGCTTCAAGTTGTTTGGTGTTGCTTATTATTTCATGTTGGCTTACCATAAATATTTTAAATTTAGAAACGTTAAACGAAAAATATTTACTTTTTATACAGTTTGAGTCTAAACTTAAGTATCTTTTTGGTAAGTTACTATTTATATTTTTGGTAAACTGTATGTTAATTGTTTTTTCGATGCTTTATCCAATTTTAATACATAGTTTTAAGGATAAAGTATCTTTAAAAGAGGCCACACTGGCAATTGCCTTACACATCATTGTTTGTTTAACTGCAACCCTAATTTCTACATTCATTGCGAATATTAATGTGTTATCAAAAAAATATAAGTGGTTACTTATTGCTTTAATCATTTTGGTAAGTATTTTACGTCCATTTTTATTACAAACGTACACTTTTCTTAAATATATATTGTGGATTGTACCACCAATAGGTGACTATATGTCAGTTTATAATACAGAAATACTCGCTCATTTTAACTATCTATCAATAACATTAATTATGATAGTCTGTATTTTAGTTTTATTTGGACTCACCATATTTATTTTCTTAAAATCCGAGCAAAAATAAACGTCCTAACCCAATTGGCTAGGACGTTTATTATATTATATATGATTAAGAAAGAAATATAATTTCAATAATTGCAAGAATTACACAAACTACAAATGCAATTGTAAAATATTTAAAACTAGGCTTTTGTTTATTATCTAAATTAGTGAAAACTTGAATACCTGAATAAACTGCAATAAGTACTGTAATTGCAAATAAAATCCATAAGTTAGACATATGTACGCCTCCTTAAACATGTCTTTACATATATTTTAATCTGTCTCTTATACACATCT
>NZ_PPRT01000069.1 GCF_002902725.1 Staphylococcus caprae | reverse complement strand
GTTGCATTTTAATTGTGAACTTGATATATTTTGATTATATAAATAATATAATTTTAATATGTATTTGGACTAGGGGATGACGTAAAATTATATTATTAATGTTAAAAATTTTCATGCTTTTTATATCTAATTTTCCTAGTCTGCATTGCTTTAAATAGTCTAAATTGATTTTAAATTAACTCGTTCAATTTAATAATTGGGAATGATTCAATCGTTTTTAAATTAGCCGGTGGTAAGTGTAAATTTGGGGAGCCGGTTAACTTAGAAAAATATTTAACAGTTATTTTATTTGGGAGATGTTAATTTTGGCTAAAAGTGAAAAAGATAGAGTTCATGGAATTTTGCAATTAGAAGCGTTACTTAAAGACATTAACTCCATTTTTGATGCAATCAAAAAAGAGTATAATATGTCTAAGGAAGAAATTTTAATTTTGCTCACTCTTTGGGAAGAGGGTTCAATGACACTTAAAGAAATGGATGATTTTGTTCACATCAAACCTTATAAGCGTACTCGTACTTATAATAATTTGGTTAATCTTGAATGGATATATAAAGAAAGACCTCAAGATGATGAACGTACAGTAATCATTCATTTTAATGAAAAGCTCAGTAAGAAAAAGCAAGACTTACTTAACTTTATTGGTCAATCCATAGGTAGTAAATCTGAACCAATGCAAATGAGTTTAAAATCAATTTTAGCTGTTTAACCTGTCTTATAATTATTTATTAAAAAAGATCTTATTCCTTCTTACGAAAAGAGTGGAATAAGATCTTTAACTTTTTAATTTCGTTTTTCGATTGCACATAAGAAAGGTGCATGGTTTTTCTGATTAATAAATTGATATTGTAATATGTGTGCTTGATTTTGATCAAATTGACTTAAATAATCAATTAAAGCATCTCTTTCAATTTTACCTTCTTCATGACCGTGATAAATAACGAGAATAATAATTCCCTCTACACTCAATACTTCAAAGATACTTTCAATCGCTTTAATAGTAGTCTTAGGTTGAGTCACAATGGCTTTATTACCTTTAGGTAAGTAACCTAAATTAAATATTGCCGCATCAATTTTACCAATATGTTCTTTTGAAATATGTTTTTTAATATTTTCGTGACCATCGAGAATTAATTTAACATTTTCGAAACCGTCAATTTTCAATCTTGTATTGTCTATTGCTTCTTGTTGAATATCAAATCCATAAACGAAACCACGCTCAACTTTACTTGCTAAATAATAAGTATCGTTGCCATTACCACAAGTGGCATCTATCACTATGCTTTCATCGTTAATATGGCTATCTATTAGTGACTTTGAAAAGGGGAGAATGCGTTCTAATTTCATGATTGAACCTTTTGTTTTTGTTCGTATTTTTTACCTTGGTATGAGCCTCTACGTTCTAATTCGTTATCAATTTCATTTAAAACTTCCCATTTATTTACACTCCACATTGGACCAACCATTAAATCAATAGGTCCATCTCCAGTGATACGATGTACAATCATTTCGGGAGGGATCACTTCAAGTTGGTCACATACTAATTGCGTATAGTCATCTTGACTCATAAACTCTAGCATTCCTTTTTCATATTGTTTAACCATTGGTGTGCCTTTTAATAGGTGAAGTAAATGAATTTTAATACCTTGAACATCCATTTGTGCAACTTCTTTAGCAGTTTCCATCATCATGTCATAGTCCTCACCTGGTAAACCATTAATGATATGCGTACATACGTTAATATTATGCTTTCTTAATTTAGCTACACCTTCGTAATACGTTTGCATATCATGTGCACGATTAATTAAGTCAGAAGTAGTTTGATGAACAGTTTGTAAGCCTAACTCAACCCATAGATACGTTCGTTCATTTAATTCTGCTAAATATTCAACAACATCATCAGGTAAACAGTCAGGACGGGTTGCAATAGATAAACCGACGACACCTTCTTCTTTAAGTACTGGTTCATATTTTTCCTTAAGCACTTCTACAGGTGCATGTGTGTTTGTGAAGGCTTGGAAGTAGGCAATGTATTGTCCTTCACTCCATTTTTCATGCATACGTGATTTAATTTGTTGGAATTGCACTTCTATTGGATCAGCTCTGTTACCTGCGAAGTCGCCACTTCCTGCAGCTGAGCAAAATGTACAACCACCATGAGCAACAGTGCCATCTCTATTAGGGCAGTCAAAACCACCATCAAGCGCCACCTTAAATATTTTTTGTCCAAATTTATTTTTTAAATGATAATTCCATGTGTGATATCGTTTATTTTCAAAAGCATACGGGAAATAATTACCCATAATACATTTTCCTTTCTATTTTAGTTCTAAGTACAGATTTTAACATATTTTAGTGTTATAGTGTCTATTATAGATTGAGAAAAACATAAAGAGAGGGACTCAAGATATGAATATACCTAAATCAGTTTGGTGGCTAGTTATAGGCATGGCCTTAAATATCACTGGCGCCAGTTTTTTGTGGCCTTTAAACACTATTTATATGAAGGAAGAGCTTCATAAGAGTCTCACAATAGCTGGTATCGTCTTAATGATTAATTCATTTGGTATGGTCGTCGGTAACTTATTAGGGGGCACCTTATTTGATAAACTAGGTGGCTATAAAACTATTTTAATAGGTACATTTACATGTTTGTGCAGTACCACATTATTAAATCTATTTCACGGTTGGCCTTGGTATGCAGTTTGGCTTGTGTTACTAGGTTTTGGTGGCGGTATGATTGTCCCGGCAATTTATGCGATGGCCGGAGCAGTATGGCCAAATGGGGGACGTCAAACATTTAATGCCATTTATTTAGCGCAAAACATCGGTGTTGCTGCGGGTGCGGCACTAGGTGGATTTGTAGCGGAATTTAGCTTTAATTATATTTTCTTAGCTAATTTAGTGATGTATGTGTTATTCGCGCTTGTTGCGATTACGCAATTTAATTTAGAAATTCATGCGAAGGTAAAACATCAAGATGCGATTGATTTAAAAAGTAAGGAAAGTAAAAAACGTTTTACAGCAATGATGCTCATATGTGCCATGTTTGCGATTTGTTGGATAGCCTATATTCAATGGGAGACAACAATTGCATCATTTACGCAATCAATAAATATTTCGATGTCACAATACAGTGTACTATGGACAATTAACGGCATAATGATTCTTGTAGCACAGCCTTTAATTAGACCTATAATTGTTATATTAAGAGGAAACTTAAAACATCAAATGTTTGTTGGTATTTTTATTTTTATGAGTTCATTCTTAGTTACAAGTTTCGCACATCATTTTGCTATATTTGTTGTCGGGATGGTTATTCTTACTTTTGGTGAAATGTTTGTATGGCCTGCAGTACCTACAATCGCAAATAAACTTGCGCCTGAAGGGAAACAGGGACAATATCAAGGATTTGTAAACTCTGCTTCAACAGTAGGTAAAGCTTTTGGTCCGTTTATTGGTGGTGTACTTGTAGACACACTTAATATGAGTATGATGTTTATCGGTATGATTGTCTTATTATGTGTGGGTCTCATTTTCCTAAGTATCTTTGATAGAGGTTTGCCTAAAGATGACAATGAATCCCAAACACCTCGAAGACCTAGAAGAAAATCGAATGCTACGAAATAATACGCATTGATTATAAATAATAGTCCTTAACTACTTGCAATAATGGCTTTTATAACATAATATTAAAAATGTATAGATAGAAGTATTTAGAGGCTTTTCTACAGAGAACTAGTAAAGGTGAGAACTAGTGTTAAGGACTAAATGACTTACAATAATTTAATGAATTGAATGAGACATCTCTAACTATTAGAATGAAGTGCGCTATCTTAGCGAATAAGGGTGGTAACGCGGCAGTATCGTCGTCCCTTTAAATCCAATAGTAGAGGTGTCTTTTTTATGAAATAGGAGGAAATGTGTTGAATTACAATCACAAGGAAATTGAAAAGAAATGGCAAGATTACTGGGCAGAGAACAAGACATTTAAAACAAGTGACAATTTAGGTCAAAAGAAATTTTACGCGTTAGACATGTTTCCTTATCCATCTGGAGCTGGATTGCACGTAGGTCATCCAGAAGGTTATACAGCAACGGATATTATTTCTCGTTATAAACGTATGCAAGGATACAATGTGTTACATCCGATGGGGTGGGATGCATTTGGATTACCTGCAGAACAATATGCATTAGATACTGGTAATGATCCTAGAGAATTTACTAAGAAAAATGTACAAACATTTAAACGCCAAATCCAAGAATTAGGATTTAGTTACGATTGGGATAGAGAAGTTAATACGACAGACCCTGAGTATTACAAGTGGACACAATGGATTTTTATTCAACTTTATAATAAAGGTTTAGCATATGTAGATGAAGTTGCAGTTAACTGGTGTCCGGCATTAGGTACAGTTCTATCAAACGAAGAAGTGGTAGATGGTGTATCAGAACGTGGTGGACATCCTGTATATCGTAAACCTATGAAACAATGGGTCCTTAAAATTACAGAATATGCAGATCGTTTACTAGAAGATTTAGACGAATTAGATTGGCCAGAGTCTATTAAGGATATGCAACGAAATTGGATTGGCCGTTCTGAAGGGGCGAAAGTTTCATTTAATGTAGATGGTACAGATGATGAAATTGACGTATTCACAACACGTCCAGATACAATCTTCGGCACTACTTTCCTTGTGTTAAGCCCTGAGCATTCACTTGTAAATAAAATTACATCTAGTGATAAACTAGAAGAAGTCAAAGCTTACCAAGAAGAAGCATCAAAAAAATCAGACTTAGAACGAACAGATTTAGCAAAAGGTAAAACAGGCGTATTCACAGGTGCATATGCAATTAATCCACTTTCTGGTCAAAAATTACCAATATGGATTGCGGACTATGTATTATCAACATACGGTACAGGCGCTGTGATGGCTGTTCCAGGACATGATGAACGTGACCATGAATTTGCTAAGAAATTTGACTTACCAATTATTGAAGTGATTGAAGGTGGAGACGTTCAATTAGAAGCATACACTGGTGAGGGTAAACATGTTAATTCAGGTGAACTTGACGGTCTTGAAAATGAAGCAGCCATTAGCAAAGCAATTGAATTACTAGAAGCTAAAGGCGCGGGTGAGAAAAAAGTAAATTACAAACTTCGCGACTGGTTATTTAGTAGACAACGTTATTGGGGTGAACCAATTCCAATTATTCATTGGGAAGATGGTTCAATGACAACAGTACCAGAGGAAGACCTACCATTATTACTTCCTGAAACAGACGAAATTAAACCTTCAGGTACTGGTGAATCACCACTAGCAAATATTGATGACTTTGTTAATGTCGTTGATGAAAAAACTGGCATGAAAGGTCGTCGTGAAACTAATACAATGCCACAATGGGCAGGAAGTTGTTGGTACTATTTACGCTACATCGACCCAGATAATGATAAGATGATAGCGGATCCTGAAAAGCTAAAACATTGGTTGCCAGTTGATTTATATATAGGTGGAGTTGAACACGCAGTACTTCATTTATTATATGCAAGATTCTGGCATAAAGTGTTATACGATTTAGGCGTGGTACCTACAAAAGAGCCATTCCAAAAACTATATAACCAAGGTATGATTCTTGGCGAAGGAAACGAAAAAATGAGTAAATCTAAAGGAAACGTAATTAATCCTGATGATATCGTTTCTTCACATGGTGCAGACACATTACGTTTATACGAAATGTTTATGGGACCATTAGATGCTGCCATCGCTTGGAGCGAAAATGGTTTAGATGGTTCAAGAAGATTCCTTGATCGCGTATGGAGACTCATCGTAACTGAAGATGGCACATTAAATAATAAGATTGTAGACTCTAACGATAAATCATTAGATAAAGTTTATAATCAAACAGTTAAGAAAGTGACTGAAGATTTTAATGCATTAAGCTTTAATACTGCTATTAGTCAATTGATGGTATTTATCAATGATTGTTATAAAGCTAACGAGATTTATAAACCTTATATTGAAGGTTTCGTGAAAATGTTAGCACCTATCGCACCACATATTGGTGAAGAATTGTGGAGCAAGTTAGGACATAATGAAACAATTACGTATCAACCTTGGCCTACATTTGATGAAAGTTTACTTGTAGATGAAGAAGTGGAAATTGTCGTTCAAGTCAACGGTAAAGTACGCGCTAAATTAAACATTCCTAAAGATTTATCTAAAGAAGAAATGCAAGATTTGGCCTTAGTTAATGATAATGTTAAAGCGAGCATTGAAGGTAAAGAGATCAAAAAAGTGATTGCTGTGCCTCAAAAATTAGTTAATATCGTTGCTAAATAATATAGATAAAGGAGAGATTCAAAATGGAATCAATTACAGTAGATGAATTAAAGAAAAAAATATTAGATTCAAATCCGGTGAATATTGTAGATGTTCGCACAAATGAAGAAACAGCGCTTGGCGTGATTCCTGGAGCTAAACTGATTCCAATGGATGAAATTCCACATCATATCAATGATTTCAATAAAGATGAAACATACTACATTATTTGTGCAGCAGGTTCACGTAGCGCAAGAGTAGTACAATATTTAGAAGAACAAGATATTCATGCAGTAAATGTTGAAGGCGGCATGAATGAATGGGGAGACGAAGGTACTGTCGTCGATAGTATTTAAGTCTTTAACAATGATTTAATTTTTTAGGGAGTGGGACAGAAATATAATTTAGCAAAATTATTTTCGTTGTTCCGCTCCCAACTTGCATTGTTTGCAGAATTTCTTTGTAAGAAATTCCATATGTTGGGGCCCCGCCGGCAAGGATGGGTAGGATTGAAAGAAGCTTGATATAAGCGCACTTTCAATTCAGACATCTACTGCCAATATGTTAAAGAAAGCTGAGACAATTAATTATGTCCCAG
>NZ_PPRT01000068.1 GCF_002902725.1 Staphylococcus caprae | reverse complement strand
AAATTAATATATCGAAAAACATAAATCAATTTATTTGATAAAATAGTTATAGATTAAATTAACTTAAAAGGAGTGATTAAAATAGTTCTACTTTTCAAAAGCATAATCATGTTAGCAGTAACCTATTTATTCAAATTAACTCCCCCAACACAACGTAACAAAACGTATGGATTTCGAACTAGAAAAGCTTTACGTAATGACGAAAGTTGGGCAAAAGCTCAAAAATTATTCACATTATATAGTTTCCAAATTTATAAGAAAGTGATATTCATTGCGTTACCTTGGACCATTCTTGATATTTACTTAATTATCAATTTAAGTCAATTAGAATATTGGCTGATTATTTCAATCATTGTAGAAACCATTGTTGTTTCAATTCTGTTGTATTGGTTAGTTTTCAAGGTGAATAGAAATATCTAAATTTAAGGGAGAGGGACAGAAATATAATTTAGCAAAATTATATTCGTTGTCCCACCCCGGCAAGGATGGCTAGGATTAAAAGAAGCTTGATATAAGCGCACTTTTAATTCAGACATCTACTGCCAATATGTTAGAGATGGCTGAGACAATTAATTATGTCCTAGCCTCATTAAATATATTTTAAATGTTGCCTTTAGGTTTAAACTTCCACTAATTTACGAACCACTCTATCGCTGTTTTGATCGCTTTGTCCCAATATGCGTAATTATGTTCGCCAGGACTTTCTTCAAATGTATATGGGATTCCCTTTTCATCTAAATAATGAATAAACTCTAAATTATCCTGATATAAGAAATCTTCAGTTCCACACATAATAAGCAATTCAGGAATATCAGCATTCGACGCTATAGCTCGATTGAGGAGGTAATATGTATCTAATTCTGTTCCTGTAATATCGGTATTCTCTCCTGTGATAGATTTGGCGGAAAAGTCTATCCAATCTATATCAATAAGATGTTGTGCTTGAAATACTGCAGATAATGGTGCTGCTTTGGAAAACTTATGGGGTTGAGTCAGCGCAAACTTAATTGTACCGTACCCTCCCATGGAATGACCTGCAATAAAGTTGTCTTCACGTTTCTTTGAAAGTGGTAAAATCTGATGCACGTAGTCGTATATTTCTAAAATATAATCATAATAACTATGGCCGTATGCCATATTAGCATATGCACTGTGATCTACATTCGGCATAATAATAGCGAGTTGATGTTCATTGGCATATCGTTCAATACTCGTATATCTAATATACGTCGTTTCATCACTTGACAAACCATGTAAAAGTAAAAGTGTTTTAAGTTGTTTAGGAGAATTGGAGCTATCAAAGTATGTTGTGTCCTCCGGTAAGATGACTGTTAAATTTTGATGCATTCCTATTGTCGGTGAACTATAATTTAATGTCATTAAAGCCATATGCTTCACTCCTTAATTCATATTCTTCTTTATTTTACCTTACTTTTCTTTATTTCACAGAAAAACCCGAGCACTAAGGCCCGGGTCTAAATCAAATATTTAGTGTTCATCTTTTCTATTTCTACGTTTGTTTCCGAAGAAGAATAAAGAACCTAATAAGGCTAACAATCCTCCAAATAATGTACCGTTATGTGTACTATCATCATTACCAGTATCTGGTAAACCTTTCTCTTTAGCATGATGGCTGTGATGATTTGTTTCATGATGTGTTGGTGTTGAGTAATCTTGATGAGATGGTGTACCTGGTGTCTCATGGTGAGAGTCGGAATCGCTATCTGAATCTGAGTCACTATCTGAATTTGAGTCGCTATCTGAATCTGAGTCACTGTCTGAATCTGAGTCACTGTCTGAATCAGAATCGCTGTCGGAGTCGGAATCGCTATCTGAATCTGAGTCACTGTCGGAGTCGGAATCACTATCTGAATCTGAGTCGCTATCTGAGTCGGAATCGCTATCTGAATCGGAGTCACTGTCTGAATCTGAATCACAATCGGAGTCGGAGCCACAATCTGAGTCGGAACCGCAGTCGGAATCTGAATCACAGTCGGAGTCTGAGCCACAATCTGAGTCGGAACCACAATCTGAGTCGGAACCACAATCTGAGTCTGAGCCACAATCTGAGTCTGAACCACAGTCGGAATCTGAATCACAGTCGGAGTCTGAGCCACAGTCTGAGTCTGAGCCACTATCCGAATCGGAGTCGCTATCTGAATCTGAGTCACTATCAGAGTCGGAGTCACTGTCTGAGTCAGAATCGCTGTCTGAATCCGAGTCGCTGTCTGAATCTGAGTCACTGTCTGAATCTGAGTCACTATCAGAGTCGGAGTCGCTATCTGAGTCGGAATCGCTATCTGAATCGGAGTCACTGTCTGAATCGGAATCACTGTCTGAATCGGAATCGCTGTCTGAGTCTGAGTCTGAATCACTGCCGACCACTAAATCCCCATCAGCTGAACCATCTGTTGGTTTAACTATATTTTCGTTATCCCAGTAGAACTGTCTTCTCACGCCACTTGCAGTATCATTCGTTTCTGAAACTCTAGTCTTAACATTTTGGCCGCTCTTACTATCATATTTACCTTCAACTTCGATAATATAAGCGCCATCAATATGACCAAATTGAATGTTAACAGAGTTATCACTATTGTAAGTAATCCATCCATTAAAATTATTTGTGACATCTACTAAGTTTGAACTATTAGTATCGTTATAATAACTCTCACTCAATTGACTTGCGTCTTTCACTTGGTAAATTTTGAATTTTGTATTTTTATCAATAATTGTACTTGATTTACTTTGATCAGTTTGATAACCCTGAATACGCACATTTGAATTATATAATGTATTTTCCATAGGATTAACATAAATCTTTTGCTTAAAGTCTTCACTGCCTGAATGCAAATCGATATCTGTTATAAACGAACTAATATTTGGTCCATAAGCGTCTTTTATACCTTGGTACGGTGAATCGTAGCTAATATTTAAAGTCTCAGTGTAATTCTTATCAGCTATATTAAATGTACTACTATAGTTACCACTATGAGGCGTATTCTTTCTATCTGTGAAAATTGGCAACTTGAAGTTCCCTTTAATATTATTTCTGTCATTAACGAAATTCGTAAAAGTATATTTTACCGTCTTACTATTTACATCATAAATACCATTAGCTACCACATCTCCATTGGCATTTGTTAATGGCTTAACCTTCATTTGATTATTAAGTTTCTCATAATTTACGTCACCATTAACAGTAACACGTTGTGGATATTTAACAGTAAAATAATCGCCTTCTTTAATCTTTCCATTCACGCTAAATGATGCATTTAAATCTGAATAGCCACTATGGTTAGGGTCAAAAGACTTTTTCGACACATTAAAACTATCAACATTTATTTTATCGTTAACGTTAGAACCTTGTTGTTCTGAATTCGCTTCATTTGTTGCAGCTCTACTTACAGGCTGTGCAAATCTTGAAACTGTTCTAGGTGTAGCTTGAACTTGTATTGCATTCTTTTCATTCGCTTGATCATCTATCGGTGAGTTGGATAACGAATGATGTCGAGTATTAGAATTGTTTAATCCATTAACTTTATTAACTGACTTTTGAGCTGATTGGTTACGAGTTGAAGCACTATCTTGAAGGCTATAAGTTTGTGTAGCCTGCTCTTGAGGTGAAATACGTTTTGAACTTTGCGATGTTTGTGACTGTGAATTTTGTTTTACTGATGCTTGCAGTTCAGGGTTTTGGGCTTTAGTTGTTTGAACTGTATGCTCAGTTTCTTTCGCGTTATGATTTGTTGATTGTTTATTCGCTTGTTCTACATCTTCATCTCGAGAAACTTTATGAGTATTTTTTGTTGTTTGATTGTTTGTTGTTAATGTTTCTTGATTTGAATTATTATTTTTTACTTCTTGTTGCTTTTCTGTTGTGTTATCAGTTGATTGGGCGTCACCTGATAAATCTTTAGCATTGCGTGTGTGATTTTGCATTACTTCTTTAGACGTTTCAGTCGAAGTTTTCTCTGCTGATTGGGCATCATTGTTTTGGGCTTTTAATGATGTGCCAACTTCATCTGACTGATTATCTAGTTGTTGGACGTTATGGTTGTTTTGTGTGGTATGAGTCTTTTTTTGAGTATCTCCTAGCTGTCCAACTGGGCTACTATTCGAAGCTTCCTCATTGTTTGAAGTGAGTGAAGCAGTGTCGGTAGAATGCTCAGCCGCTTTTGCTTCATGATCAACTCCAAAAATTATTGTTGCACCAACTAAAATTGATGCCGTTCCTACTGTAAATCTTCTAATGGAATACTTGTTATGCCTGTTAGGCACGAAATCCATCCTTTTTCTCAAAATACATCACTTCCTAAAAAAATTTGTGATTTTAATTTAATCACAAGATAAAGAATACTACATTTCTCGATTATATAAAAGAGTTAATTTAAAAATTAATGATAATCTTTATATGAAATGCAATTGTTTTTGGTTGTATGTTTTAATATTTAATTATAATTTGATTTATGTAGTGTATAC
Source organism: Staphylococcus caprae (assembly GCF_002902725.1). Lineage (GTDB taxonomy): Bacteria > Bacillota > Bacilli > Staphylococcales > Staphylococcaceae > Staphylococcus > Staphylococcus caprae. Next base: position 26,801 of record NZ_PPRT01000068.1, on the reverse strand, counting down.
ATATATTATTAAATAGGTATTAATTTCTTTTTAAATATAAAAGCACTAGTCAGAATTATTTCGCTAGAAAGTAATTCAACTAATGCTTTAATAGAATATATATTTAATTTAGAGTGTGTTTTAACTAGAATGGCAAAATGAAAATTTCTTCAAATCGAAATTTCAAATTTAAAATTCGTCTTTATAATTCTTTGCTGATCAACCAATTTTTATTACTTTTAAATAGAACTTTATCTTCTCGAAGCTCATTAATAATATGTCCTGTTGTTTCTCGAGATATGCCTGCCATATCACTTAACAGTTGTATTGTCATAAATTGTTTTATTTCGTAGAATTCTTCATTATCGTATCCGACAGTGTGGCATAGATAACGTAAAATCTTAGTCACGCGTTCTTTCGCAAGCTTGCTGGTTAACGCCATATTATATTCAATGTGCTGACATTGGGTTTCACTCAGTAATTCAAATAACCTTACGAAGATATCTTCATGCGTTTTGCACAGGTATTCAATTAAATCACGAGGAATGCCTATGACTTCACAATCCGTCAAAGCCGTACACATTTCATTTGGCACCTTATCTTGAAATAAGTTATTCAACGGGAACAGCACTTTTTCTCTATTTAAATAACGATACATGTCGCCATTTAAATTAAAATTCTCTCTCATGATATTTCCTTGTAATAATAAATAAACGTGTGTCGTTTCGTCTGATGAAAAGTAAATCACTTGTCCCTTACTATAATGCCTAACAAAACACTGGCTTTTAAACGGAAGTAAAACGCCAACAGGTATATGAATATAAGACGCAAGTTGTTTGAAACTTTCATCAAGTTCATTTTCTCTACAAAAAATTTGATTTCCAGCCATAACATAAACTCCTTACTACCTAAAGCTATTGAAAGGGAGAACGCTATACATCTTTCAAATATGAAGTTGGCGTTAAAGTGTCAAAGAAACGCCACTTCATAGATGTTTATTGATTAAGGGGAGGGGGCCATCGTTCTTATGGTTCCAATAGCTTGATTATTCAACATTTATTTGTGAATATGTGTACCCGCTTGCTTGTCGAACGCATGATAAGCATTTTCTAAATTAGTGATAATTGCTTCTTTATCATTTCCACTTTCAACAAATTCAATTGCCGCTTCAATCTTCGGCAACATCGAACCTTCAGCGAACTTACCTTCTTTCGCATAACGTTTTAAAGTTTCAATATCAATGTCTGTTAACTTTTCTTCATTTGGTTCTTTAAAATTAATATACACGTGTTCTACATTTGTTAGTATCATCAACGTATCTGCGTCAATGAGGGCTGCTAATTTTTCACTAGCAAAGTCTTTATCAATAACCGCTTCGACACCTTCATATGTGTGTTCACTCTTCACAACTGGCACACCCCCACCGCCACAAGCGATGATAATATTTTTCTGTTCGACAAGTGTGCTAATTAATTGGTGTTCTAGAATAGAAATTGGTAATGGTGAGGCAACAACCTTTCTATATCCTCGACCTGCAGAATCTGCTTTATAAATCGCTTCAGGTTGTGCTTCTTTTAAAGCGTGCATTTCTTCCTCAGTATAAAACGGACCAATCGGTTTTGTTGGGCGGTTTAATCGAGGATCATCTTTATCAACCTCTACACGAGTAATAATTGTTCCAACTGCTCGATCGCTACCAATTTCTGATAATGCTCGATTAATTTCGGTCTCTAACCAATAGCCTATCATACCTTGCGTCATAGACCCACACACATCGAGTGGCATAGCAGGAGTCTGTGCGCTGTCTGATTTAGATTGTTGAATGAGTAAATTGCCTATTTGAGGTCCATTACCATGTGAAATCACGATATCTTTATTTGATTGAAATAAAGGTTTAAGTGATTGCATAGTCATGTGAATCGCCCGTCGTTGTGCTTCTGCTGAACCTTCAGATGTCTGAATCGCATTACCGCCTAATGCGATGACAATTTTTTTATTCATAACTCATCGCTCCTTTATCTAGAATACATTAATCGCGCCGCTACATAGTCGAACTAGTCCCACAATTGCTAGAACTATGATGATTGCGAAGAAGATATAATCTACGCGTGTTAAACGTCTTCGGTTGTTTTTCTGAACGATTGAATAAACGATAAGCCCTGGAATATAAAGCAACATCGTTAATAATAAATAGTCAAATCCTGCTGCATAGACTAACCATATTGCGTAAACAGATGCGAGTATACCAATTGTCCATTGTTTTGGTGTCGCATGTTGTTTATGTTCAATTGTATATTTAACTTGATAAAATGCGCTAAACATGTATGGATAAAGAATGGCACTTGATGCTAGTGAAAATGCGAATTGGTACGCGCTATCCGTGAACAACATACTAATCAAGAAGATTTGAACTAATATGTTCGTGATTAATAACGCATTCACAGGTGCGCCGTTTTCATTTTCCTTAGCAAACCATTTAGGGAATAACCCATCTTTCGCAACGATAAATGGCAATTCACCAGCGAGTAATGTCCAACCTAACCAGGCACCTAATACTGAGATAATTAAGCCAATGTTAACTAGTGTTGAACCCCAGTCGCCGACAATGTATGAAAGTACGTGTGCCATAGACGGTGCTTCCAATTTAGAGATATGGTTCTGAATGATGACACCTTGGGCAAGTACAGTTAATAAGAAATATATGAGTAATACTGAAATTAATCCTATCACTGTAGCAGTACCTACATCTTTCTTACGTTTAGCACGACTTGAGAAGACGACGGCACCTTCTATTCCGATGAATACCCATACGGTTACAAGCATTGTACTTTTTACTTGAGACATTGTGTTTCCAAAGCTAAATGGTAACGCACCGTGTGCATTCATGCCGAAAAACCCTTCTTTGAAAGTATCAAAATTAAAGGCAACTAACATACAAATGACAACGAGTAGAATAGGTATTAACTTCGCAACGGTTACAATACTATTAATAAATGCCGCAGTTTCTACACCTTTTAATATAAGGAAGTGAACACCCCATAATAAAATTGAGGCAACAAGTATACTTGGGAATGTGTTACCACCTTTGAAAATTGGGAAGAAGTTCCCTACTGAAGACATCAATAGTGTTGCGTAAGCGACGTTGCCTAAAAATGCAGAGAACCAATATCCCCATGCACTGGCAAAACCTATAAAGTCCCCAAATCCAGCTTGTGCATAACTATAAATACCACCATCGAGATCAGGACGTTCATTCGTTAGATTTTGAAATACAAAAGCTAATGAAATCATGCCTATAGCTGTAATAATCCATCCAATAATAATTGCGAGACCACCGGCTTGGCCACCCATATCAGACATGAGGTTGAATGCACCGCCACCAATCATTGATCCTATAACGAGACCTATCAATGATGATTGACTTAACTTATTTTCTCCTGATTCGCTCATATTCATTTCTCCTTTAGAAGTAGGGACACATAGATGTACGCTATTTAATGCATCGTTTCGTTGGGAGTGGTTTGGGAAATTAGCGTATATCTATCGTCCCTGTTATAGTAATTTGATTTAACCTAGCCTAATGTCGCCGCCATCACAGCTTTAATCGTATGCATACGATTCTCAGCTTGGTCAAATACTTTAGAGTGCTCACTTCTAAAGATTTCGTCTGTAACTTCCATTTCACTTAGTCCATATTTCTCATATATATCTTGACCATATTGAGTTTGTGTATCGTGGAATGCTGGTAAACAATGTAGGAAAATGGTATCGTCCTTACCAGTTAAATCGAACATAGCTTTGTTGACCTGATAGTCCTTCAACAAGTTAATACGTTCTTCAAATTCACTTTCTTCGCCCATTGAAACCCAGACATCTGTATATATAACATCTGCGCCTTTAACCGCTTCATCAATTTTGTCAGTAACGAAAACAGAACCACCATACTTAGAAGCTCGGTCTTTGGCAATGTCAACATATGCTTCTTTAGGGCTTAAAGCTTTAGGTGTACAGATTCTCACGTTAACACCAAGCATTGCGCCTGCCACCATTAATGAATGTGCCATATTATTACGTCCATCTCCAACGTATGTTAAATTAATACCTTCAAGATGTCCGAAATTTTCTTTAATCGTCATAAAGTCTGCCAACATTTGAGTTGGGTGCCATTCATCAGTTAATCCGTTCCAAACTGGTACACCAGAGAATTCAGCAAGTTGTTCTACTGTCTCTTGTGAGAATCCTCTAAACTCTATACCATCAAACATTCTACCTAGCACTTTCGCAGTATCTTCTACGGATTCTTTTTTACCTAATTGAATATCATTTTTACCTAAAAATTCAGGATGTGCACCTAAATCGATAGATGCGACTGTGAATGCAGCACGCGTACGAGTTGACGTTTTCTCGAATAGTAATGCGATGTTTTTACCTTCTAAATAATGATGCTTTGTGCCTTGTTGTTTATACGTTTTTAACGTCATGGCAAAATCGATTAAACCTTCAAATTCTTCCTTGGTAAAATCACTTTCCTTAAGTAGTGATCTACCTTTTAAATCGAATGGTTTCCGGATTTTCTCCATAAATATACGCTCCTTTCATTTAATGAGTCGCTATAAAATTGATCATCGTCTTCAATAGGTGCAATGATATGTTTATTTATGCGCTTTCGAAAACGTTTACAATTACAATATAACTATACTATAAATCTTCTCTAAATAGTGGTTGGCTCATACATCTTGGGCCCCCACGTCCGCGAACAAGCTCGCTTCCAGGTATTTCAATTACTTTGATGCCGTGTTTTCTTAACAATTCATTAGATACATAGTTACGATCATATGTGACTACAACTCCAGGACGGATACACAATGTGTTAGAACCGTCATTCCATTGTTCACGCGCGCCATCAATGACATCGCCATTACCTGTAGGGATTAATTCGATATTGTCGACACCAAGCACCTCTTCTAACGTTTGTTTAAGATGACTTGAGTGTGAAATTTTGATATCATTTTCAGATTCATCGTATTCAATAACGAAGATATTCATATTACCTTCTGCTTTAAGAATCGCTGAGTGCGTAGTGAACTTATCATAGTCAATCATAGTACATACTGTATCTAAATGCATGAATGTACGACTTGTTGGAATTTCTATCGCTACGACTTTTTTGAAAGTTGATAATGGATCTTGGAAAATACGTCGTGCCAAACGTTCGATGGCTTGAGCTGACGTACGTTCTGAAATTCCGATTGCAAGTACATCTTTAGAAAGTACGAGTTCGTCTCCCCCTTCTATATTGAAAGGACAGTCACGGTCTAACCATACAGGTACATCTGCATCTTTAAAGCGAGGATGATATTTTAAAATATATGAAATGAAGATGGATTCTCGACGTCTTGCTCTCCAAAACATACGATTCACTGTCATGCCTCGTCCTACTGATGCTTGTGGGTCACGTGTGAAGTATAAGTTTGGCATTGGGTCTAAGTAGAATGGATATTTGTCATCCATGTACTCAACTAAGTGTGTAGATTCTAATTTAATTTCTTCTTTTCGCACACCAGCCATGACTTTGTTAATTAATTCTTGGTTTGACAATGTAGAGAATAATTTTTTAATTTCTTTTTCATGACCAAGAATTGTTTTACGAGATTCTGCTAGAACATCATTGATAAATTGTTCTCTAATATTCGAATCTTCAATGCTCTCTGCAGCTAATTGCTCTAAGTAAAGTACTTCTACTCCTTCATCTTGTAATACTTTGGCGAACCGGTCATGCTCTTGTTGCGCCACCTTTAAATAAGGAATATCGTCAAACAATAGTCCATCTAAATAGTCAGGAACTAAATTTTCCAACTCTTTACCAGGACGTTTAAGCAAAACGGTTTTAAGTTTACCAATTTCACTGTTTACTTGAATGGGTCCATTTGCCATATTCATTTCCTCCTTTTCTATAACTACAGCTTGAGTGTATAGCGAATTTGCGATATTTTATGTGATTATATTCACAAGTTCGATGTGGAAAGTTTTGTACAATTTGGTTATTCAATACACTTATGTGTTTGAATATACATTTTTATACTGTTATTCCGTATGGAAAATGAATATTCAATTAATATGAAATAATGAATGTTTCGATAAAAAGTTTTTTATTCACTTAAATGAATAGTTAGTCATTATGTGAAGTCAATCTTTTTGTAAAACAAAAAACCTAGCAAACCTAATTAAAGCGTTTACCAGGTTTAAGATTTAAATTATTTAATTATGAAGTTTTATGAATAATTATGATTAAATATTTTGTAATACACGTACTCTGCCAGTGCCTTAGAATGTGTAAGTATCATAATTGTATCATTACCACTGATGGTACCGATGATTTCTTTAAGTTGTAATTGATCAATGTAATAATTGATGCTTTGTGCAAATCCTGGTGACGTCTTAATTAGTATATATGATTCTTTAATCACAGTGTTAATGATTTCTGTTTCGAGATAATCATCTAGTTTTATTTTGGCGTCAATTTGTGATTGATTATTAAGGATTTTGTATTCAAATTGTTTTGCATCGGCTGGGAGGCGGAAGATATTGAGTTCTCTAAGGTCTCTGGCGATGGTCGTCATGCTATAGCGTATGCCGAAGTGATCATCGATGTAATCGACGATATCTGCTTTTTTATAGATGTGATTTTGTTTAACAATCATGGTCACTAAATCTTGTCGTTTGCTTTTTTTCATTAATGATAAACTCCTCTTTACATCTAATTTAAATTGAGTTATATATTAAAAATTCTTTTTATTTAATAATAATTTATCATTCTATTGTTAAAAGATTATGAGAAAGTATGTAAAATTTTGTGACAAATTAGAAATAATGATCGAAAGAGATGATATTAAAAGCTTGATGTTGATTAAAATATAACCTAAATGAGTGAGTTTCATTTAGGGATTTGCTTAATTTGTTCTATTTTTCTTTATAAACTATGAACCATCTCGTTTACGTTTCTTATTATTAGTTCTAATTAAACTTATAAAAACAATAATCGTAAAAATAGTAGCTACTGTATTTGCATGTTTAATAGGTAACTCTACAATGTCGAATGTAATTAAAAAACATGCAACAGCAATAAGTATACATATAATAATTAGTAAAATATCTTTTATTGATAATTTAGAATGAAAATTTCTCAAAAGCTCACTCCTAATCAAATTGACTTTTTATTCATGCTTTTTGAGCGTAAAGACTGATTTTATAAATATTAGAACAATTATGATGAAAATGAGTGAATACATCACTATAAAAGGTAAAGAGAGGATACCAAATGTTTGTAGCGTACCTATCACGAGAGTAATCAAACCCAAAACTATCAGTAACACATTAATCATCTTTAATCCTTTAAAGTGTTTCTTCGGATCTTCCATTGAGTAACACCTCAAGCATCATTTCTGTTAATTTCTTTATAACATGTTCGTCTTAAGATAAAAAGTTGTGAAAGACACAATATATGAACGTGATTAGACCAACTTTCCAGGAGGGAAGGGTCACTACAGTCAGACAACCCGCAGTCTCCCCTTTAGAAATTAAAAAGCCCCCTGCTCTAATCAAGAGCAAGGAGCCAGTGAGGTCAACAATGTCTATATTGAGGCGAGTAGCATTGTAAGTGTTTAACATTAATTCTTGTTTATTAAGGCGTTTGATTTTCGTTCCGTTAATATGTCATATACTTCTTGTTCAAGTTAAAACATTTGAAATTCTAATTGATTATACACCAACGTCTTCCCATGCTTTTTCAATTTCATTAGCTGTTTCTTCGTCATATAAGTCTAATGCGGATTGATGTAAGGCATCTTGGAAGTCTGAGTTAGAAGATAAGTAATCTGTAAGCGCTCTGTAGTAAATTTGTTGAGCTTTATCTTTACCAATACTGCGGATAGTGTTGTAAGCTGCTTTATTTGGAATACCTGAGTTAGTGTGAACACCACCATTATCTGAACTTTTATTCACATAGTCGTCCATGTGAGATGGTTGACCGTATTCTTCTGGATCAGACATACTTCTTAATGCATCTCCATCACGGTCTGGTGTGTAAACATCTTCACCCATTAAGAAATCGTCATTATCTACAAAGTAACCGAAAACATCTGAGAAACTTTCATTTAATGCTCCTGATTGATCACGGTAAACTAGACCAGCAGTTTCTTGAGTCACTCCATGAGTGATTTCGTGAGCGACGATATCATTAGCACCTGAGAGTGGGATAAATGTACGTCCATCTCCATCACCATATATCATTTTATCGCCAATCCATGCGGCGTTATTTCTATTATCTGAACCTTGGAAATTGTTAACATGTGCTAATGAAACAATTGGGCTTCCTTTATCATCATATGATTCACGACCGAAAGTATCTTTATAATAATCGTATACTTCTTTAGCGTGATAATTGGCATCGACGCCAGCGCGTTGATTATCATCCGTGAAATTCTTGTCTCTGTCTTTTATTAAACTGTATTGACCGCTACCATCGCTATAATTATAAGCAGAAAGTTGTCCTTTATGTGTTAAATCCTGTAATGCAAAGCCACCATCGATACTGTTAATATTGATTTCTTTCGTATCTCCAAGAACACCTTTACCAGTACCAGTTGTAGCCGCTTCATGAATCATGTTCATTTTATCAACAACTTTTCCTGTTTGCGCATCTACTTTTACATTCCAATGCGCAATTTTAGGCGATGTAGTAATAAATTCGACGTTGTACACGTATTTATTCGTTTTGCCGTCGATTTCAACTTTGTTTTGTTTTACCACATCGTTTTTCATATTTTTCGCTTTGTCACGGTTGATGTTCGTTGCTTCAAAAGCTTTACTTAAGGCTTGTTCTTTGTTGATAGAGACTTTGTTTGTTGGTTTCACTTTTTTCGCATCAGTGTCACCATTAATTAATACGACTTTCCCTTTTGAGTTAGCATGAACTTTTACCTCTTTATCAGGGGCATAAGTATGACCAACTTTAGGTTGTAAGGTATAATGGGTAAAACCTTTGTTGTCTTTTTGGGTATCAGTAACAGCGTAATCTTTATAATGATTTTTGACATTTTGCGAATCTGGCAACGCTTTTAATGCTTTAGGTGCATCGGTTTGTTGCGTTACTTCCGCATTGATTTTCTGTGTCGCTGATCCCTTTTTCGCATTGGCATCCGTATTGACTAAGGGGCTTGCTACTGTAAGTGCTGCGATACTTGTAAGTGCAAATTTCGAAAAATTCTTCATCTCGTAACCTCCTTAAAAATTTTAAAAGCAACTTACAGCGTCATCGTAATTATATTTTTTTGAAAAGTAAATGAAATTTTCATTTATTTCACACAGTCTTCACTTATAAATTATTTGTATAAATAATTTGTTCATTATTCTCACCACTTATGTTAAAATTTTAACTTTGATGGATTAATATAAGTTATTTTTATTAATTAAGATGTAATAAAATTAATAATTAAATTATACTTGATATAGTTTAGCGTTAGACGATTGCGTTTAATCCATTGGGAATAAAGGTTTTTAAAAGCACAAAAAATCACCTAATCATTTATTAAGTGATTCTTTTATGCTAATTTTTTAAAATTTCTCCTTTAATTGGTTGCGTTGCATTTTCAAATTTAATTTTTAATGATTGTCCCTTTTCCAAATCTGGAGCATTGATAACTTGAAAATGTAAATGTGGTTCTGACGAATTTCCTGAATTCCCGCATTGTCCTACGACCTCTTGAGAATAAATAATATCTCCCTCACGTACAGTAATTGAATTTCTCTTTAGATGCGCTAAAACACTATATTCGTTGCGATCATGCTTAATCATAACGTAATTTCCGAAAGGCTCATTTTCATTGGTATTACCTGGTGTATTATCATTCACATGATTGACTACCCTGACAATTTCTCCATAAATCGGAGCGACTACATCCGCTCCAAAACTATAATAATTAGCGCAGAATTGTCCCCCATCAAACATCGTCTTTCCATTTACAAGTTTCACTAAATCATAAGCATAACGTTGCGTTTCATAATTATAGTGGTAATTAAACAATTCATTGTCTCCGCCCCAATATACCAGCCATTCATCTTTAATTGGCAAGTTATATGTAAGTTGAGTCCATTTATCTTTAAAATAATATAATGGTTTTAATATAAGACTATGAATCACGTCATTCTCTATAAGCACAAAAACCCCATAATTTTGATATTCATCTAACCAAATCTTTTCACCACTAGATGCATTACCAATATCTACATACAATTTATGCTTTTTAGCAAATTTCATATAAAGGTCTAATGTCTCTTTTAACATCCGCTTACTGACAGATTTTTTCATACTCTTAGAGAATAGTTTGTATATCTCATTATGCTTTTTATTCTCAATGAGATTGATAAGTCTATTCAAGTTCATGATAATCCCCTCCAGATGCCTCATATTCATTAAATATATTCCCTAAATTTTATAGTTATCACACTTTTTAGCCTCTTGAAAATAGAAAAAATAGACCCTCACTGTTGAGAGCCTATCATTAAAAAATTATTTTTTAATTACTTTTTTGACTGTGCTCGTTTTTTCAAAACCAATAACTATGCGATCGATTTTACCTTTAGTAGCATCAAACCAAATCGTTGCGCCATTTTTACCTGGTTTAGCATAATAAATACCAGTCATATTATTTTTTCCATTACTTACTTTTTTAAGGTTCTTACCATAAGTAGATTGAACATCTTTTAAAGATAATTTATTTTTTAAGGAAATATCTACAATTGAAGCAGTTTTATCTTTTTTAGAATATTCACGGAATAATTGGTCATATTTAGTCGTAGTTTTTGAAGATTTAGTAGGCGCTAATTTAATACCATTAAACGTCACTTTACCTTTATTAAGTGCTGTGCAGAATTGTTTGTCCAGTACAAATTTAGCATTGTAACCAGCATTACCGTTATAAGTATAATATGCAGTTTGTGTAGTTTGGTGAGTTTGAGTTGCAGCATGTGCTTGAGTTGGTGTCGAAGTTGCACCAATACCAAGTAATGTACCGAAGGCTAAAGTGGAAGCAATCATTTTCTTTGTCTTTGTATTCATGGGAATAACCTCTCTTTCTGAAAACGCCGGCATGTCGCACGGTCTTATAGATTATACCCCTTATTCAGATGGCGTACAATTAATTTATATATACAAAAGAGAGTACTTTTTTAGTTATTTAAAAATATTCGAGGAAAATTCATACCATAATAGTTTAATCGTATCGAATTTAGTTTGATAAGTGGTGGCTAAATTGTCCATGTTACCTTGATGTCTAATGTTTCTCGAGTGAATTGTCAGAGGTTTATTCACCCTTACAAAATCAAACAACTCACTTTTACTCATAAATATAAATTTAATATTATACCTAATTGATTTATACTCACACTTAAAATGAAAATCACCTCACTGATTTTAGCGAGGTGATTGTTAAATCTCTTCTATATTTAAAATAACATTAAACTTCTTCAACGAATGAAGTTAAGAAGTCTACATAATAATCCACGAAATCTAAGTAGTTTTGTTTATCTACACATTCGTCTACTTGGTGAGGACCAGTACCAGGCCCAAACATTAAGAATGGGAAGTTTTCATCTTTACCACGTAATAGATTAGAAGCATCTGTAACCGCAACTGTTGGAGTAATAATTAGACCTTCTTCTTTTGGGAAATGTTCTTTTGCTTTCTCATGGCCTAATTCTACTAAACGATTTTTACCAGTTGTTACAACAGGTGCTAAATCAAGATAAATTTCTTGAGATAAACTTGAACCATTATCATTAGCTTGCTTTAAATATTTATTAAATAATTCTTTAACTTTGTCATTATTATATTCTGGAATGGTACGTACGTTAAATTCTGCAGTAGCACTGTCAGGTACCGAGTTAACTTGTGAGCCCCCATTAAAGATACTATTTGTCATTACTAGTCCTTCAATTAAATCTTTGGCTTGTTCTTTAGTAACATTTTCAGGTAATTGATCTGCTAACTTATTTACCATATTACTGTAATCTAAAGACTCGCATTTAATAGATTTTGTTAATTCTGCATATTCTTTATCTATATTTTGGATAAATTCAAGAAGTGGTTTGATTGCATTTTCCCCTAAGAAAGGCATAGAACTGTGTGATGATCTGCCTTTAGATGTAATACGGAAGTCCATTGAACCTTTATGCGCGTATACTAAGCTAGGATAAGAAGGTTCAGCAATAAGCAACGCATCTAAATCTTCGGCATAGCCTTTCTCATATAACTGAGCAGAACCAGCTTGTTCCATTTCCTCACCGACTGTTGCCATAAATTTAATTGTGCCTTTGTTTAACTGATTACTTTCTTTAATTTCGATTAATGCAATCGCTAATGCCGCTAATCCTGATTTCATATCGGCAGCGCCACGACCATATAACTTGCCATTATCTTCAGTTAATTGGAACGGGTCATAAGTCCAATCGTCATGGTTTCCTTCAGCGACCACATCCATGTGACCTGAGATACCAATCACTGGTTTGCCTGAAACAATTGTAGCGATGAGGTTGGCACGTCCTTCTGATACTTCGTCTAATTCAGATTCAATACCATATTTGTCGAACCATGTTTGTAAATATTTCGCTACTTCCAATTCATTATCGTTTACCGTTTTAATTGCGACAATATCTGATAGAATTTTAATTCTTTCTTCATTTGATAATGCACTCATCAATGAATACCACCTTTCCAAGACTCTATACCCTTTCTTTTTTAAAATTAATTTCCCCGTAGTGCAAATACTTTATCACCACGTTATTAACTACCCTCTCAACTGATTTGAAATAGATAGAAAGTTAAGAAATGTACGAGTCTATGTTAACCTTAAAGCATATACTGGCAAGGAGTCATTCTATATGTTCAAACCTCAACCCAAATTAATTATAGCAATTTTCAGCCTATTATTATTGAAAATTTTCATAGTCATACCTATTTCGGAATTCTGCCATATTGAATGGCTATATTCTAATGGAATCGGTTGTAAAGTATTAGATTTACTAAGTTTAATTTTAATGGTCACTTGCATCGTGCGAGCTGTCAGAGGCCTTGAATAAAAAATGCCCGCCATTAAAATGACGGACACCTTAAAATATTACTATTTACTTGTTGTAAGTGGTACGTGACCAATAGACGCCTCGACAACATGGTTGTTATCTACAACAAACCATACTTCTAAACTTTTTTTAGTAGGCTTGTAATAGAATATGCCTCCATCTTTTTGCGTGCAATGTGATTTTTCTTTTAAATCTTTACCATACGCTTTTTTAATTTGAGCTAATGATAAATTTCCTTTGACTATAATTTGCATTTGATTAGCACTATGACCTGTTTTAGTTACACCTTTAAACGTTTGGTCATAAAGATTAACTTTCTTAGTCCCAGAGGTCTTTGCTAATTTAATCCCATTAAATTTCACATTATCAGCCTTCACAGCGTTGATAAATTGTTGATTCAATAAAAATGATGCATCGCGTCCAACATAACCGTTGTAAGTATAATAATGTGACGCTGCTGCGTGAGCTGATCCATTTACTGGTGAGTCTGTAGTAACGCTTGCTCCCATTAATGCTCCCAAAGTAATAGTAGAAGCTAATAATAATTTAGTTGCTTTCTTCATGATAAGTTATCTCTTTTCTATAGTTTATATTTTTATTTTAACTCAATAATTACATATTAACCTATAACTATTTTCTCATTAGATGATTTCCCAATTATCCTAATGTTCCAATAGTAATATGTGTGACTTTATTGTTTTTAGTTGTGAATGCAATACCATAATGTTTATTATTCGGGCTATAAGCATACATTTTAGTTCCATTGTTCGTACTAGGTAATTTTCTTAAACTTTTACCATAAGCCTGTTTTAACTGTTTCACAGATACATAACTTGAAACATTAAAGTCTACTTTACCTGCTCTCGTTTTCTTAGTATTTACACCGCTAAAACTTTGATCATACTTCTTAACCGTACCTTTATACTTATTCACACTTGTCTTTCCAGTTGTGTACGGAATTTTAATTCCATTCATTGTAAAATTGTCATACTTAAGAGAAGTAATAAATTGTTGATTTAAAACAAATGAGGCGTTATTTCCAGCATAACCTTGATATGTGTAATAAGGCGTAACTGCTGCGTGAGCTTCTTTGACTTGTGGCATTTCTGCTGAAACTCCAATTCCAAATACTGTTCCGGCTGCTAAGATTGACGACACGATTACTTTGGTAGTTCTGTTCATAAATGGATCTCTCCTCTTTTTTTAATTAGAATCACTTATTTATGTAGAACAAAGAAGGAATGTTACGATTCGATTACAATATTACAACATTATTACATAAAGTGCAAATTTTTATTTACACTTTTTATTTACACCTTAAAGTTTTTTGATATATTAAATAAATGAGTTTATGCTTTGAGTCAGTTTTTATCACAAAATAGTTCTACTTACGCCTAAAAAATGATTATAATAGAATACAGAAATATTTAATTTGAACGGAGGACAATCTTTTGAAAAAGATATTAGCAAGCATCGTGGTAATACTTCTTGTTATTGCGTTAAGCTTTTCAATATATGCAGCAGTTAACCATAAAAGCAACTCTTCCCACTCTGATAAAGATAGTCAAAAAACAGAAGAAAAACATAAAAAGAAAGACAAATCGAACGACAATAATCAACAGAATAATGAAAATAGCAATATGACTAATAGTCAAGAAAATGCACAATCAGAACCTGCAAATTCTGGAAATTATAACGGAAATCAATCAACAAACAGTTCTAATAACACTACGAAACAACCTAACAACAACCAATATCAGAACAATAATCATCAAAGCAATACAAATAACAATGCATCATCTAATCAAAGTGGCCAAGGTTCAGCACCAAGCAATCAAAATAATAACCATTCACAACAAAATACGACACGCCCATCAACATCTGAGAAACCAAACAACCAACAATCAAGCCCACAAAACTCAGAAAGTCAGAACAATAACCAACAAAATAATAACGCACAAAACAAACATAATTAATACATTTAGACCGAAAAGAAGCGACAAATTGAATTCGTCGCTTCTTTCTTATTGGGGAGGTTGACGGTATTAATTCGTGGGTTTAAAACTAATGCTATCTGTAAATTTCACAACGCTATTTTTATCCCTTAAAAACAAATACTCAATATCCTTATTCCCAGTAGAACTTCCGCTTAATTCACCTGTGCCATCAAGAGTTAATTTTGGAGCCTTATTGGTAGGAATGTTATATGTTTTTCTTAATTTCTTTACATTTACGTCTTTATTACTTAATTGATATTCAGCTGAATAGCTAGGTACTTCTGGGTTGTAAGAAATATTGCCATTTTTATATGAATCAATATCTTTAAAATTGCCGTATTGAGAGAAAAATTTAAAGTTTTTTATTTTATTTTCTAAATTTTTATCTTTAACTTTTTTCGTCAAATAGAATTTGTTATCTTTCATTTCAACAGGATATTTTGTTTCTTTTTCTCCATAATCATATTTATCTACATTGTTACTATATTTATTTACAAAATAATATCCTTTTGCTTCTCTCTTGTTTCTATTTAATTCTAATACCATACCTTCACCAATCAGATCACCGCCATTTTCTTGAATAGCCATTTCAGAATCTAAAATCCATTTTCCTTTATCATCTTTATCAAAGTTTTCATCTCTAAATCCTTCTTTGTCGTATAAATCTTCTAGATTTTTAATTGGATACATATTTAATGTCTTTGAGAAACTATCTTTAATCTCTTTTTCTTTATTTAGCTTTAAACCATACCATCCACCAACGACGATAACTACAATTGTTAAAGGTACAGCTATGACTAATATCCACATTTTTGATATATTCATCGATTCACATCTTTCTATTAAAATTAATAGCTTACAACTTCATTTTAATGTAAAAGACTATACTTTTCATTTAAAAATTAATAAATTCCAAAAATATGTCATAACAATTTATTTAACATAAAATATACATTCTTCATTCAGTTACTTCATTTATATAATTAAATGACTAAGTTAAAATAATAGAAAAAACGAGATAAATTATGTTAGCTAACAAAATATAAAAAGGAGAATTTTTAGTGGAACTTAACGAAGAAAATTTTAATTTACTTATTCATTCCGTTAGTGAATTGGCTGAAGTATTAGGAGAAAATCAATTCGAAACTAAATCAATAAGTCTATTATTCTTACAAATGAATTTTGGGGAAAACGCTTTCGAAAAGATTCTAACCGCATTCTCAAGATATGTTTCTAATAAAACGTCAGAGGAAATCCAATATAAAGATTTAAAAAGCATTATAGATAAACATATACCTAAAGATAAATCAATAACACCTATAGTTAAGTATCAAATAATTAGTGGCTTCGCTAATAATTACTTACCAGAACTTATACCGTTAGTTGAAGAAATGAAAAGTGATATCGGGTTTATGATTAATGAAAAATTAGATAATTGATTCATATCTATATGCTATTAAATTTACTCATAAAAAAACGTTTATGCAGTCATGAAAGTGCATAAACGTTTTTCTCATATAATTTTTTAATGGAATCTCATTCCACCGTCAACAATGATAGTTTGGCCTGTAATATAATCTGAATCACTGCTAGCTAAGAAACTTACTACGTTAGCCACGTCTTCTGGTTTTGATAATCGTTTTAAAGTGATTTGATCAGTAAACTGTTTCCATCCCCATTCTTCAGGTTTGTTGTTCTCTTTCGCTAATTTAATTGCGATACCTTCCATCATAGGAGTTTCAACGATGCCAGGAGCGTATGCGTTAACGATAATACCCTTTTCAGCTAAATCTCGAGCAGCTACTTGAGTTAAACCTCTCACAGCAAATTTAGTACTACTATATAAAGACAATCCCGCATTACCTTCTACACCTGCTTGAGAAGAAGTTGCATTGATTATTTTACCGCCATGGCCTAGCTTATCAAATTGCTCTAATGCAGCTTGAATGCCCCAGAATACGCCACCAATATTTACGCCAATCACTTGGTCAAATTGTTCAGGCGTAACTGTTTCAATTGGTGTCATAGGTCCTAATCCTGCATTATTCACTAGTACATTTAACTCTCCAAAATGCTCAACAACTTTTCTTAATACTGAAAAGACTTCATCACGATTTGAAACATCAGCTTTAAAGGCAATGACCTCTTGTTCTTTTGATGTAAGCTTTTCAGCAGCCTGTTTAGCGCCTTCTTCATTATAATCAACTATTGCTAGATGATAGCCATCTTTAAATAAACGTTCAGCTATTTTTAAACCAATACCTTGAGCCGCTCCAGTAACAACTGCTACTTTTTTAGAATTACTCATTCATATCACTCCAGTCGATAATATATTCAATTATTATCTTATCACCAGAGCATAATAATACTATGTATAGTTTGTGAATTATTAATCAAACTGTATATCTTAATATCTAACCTCATATAAAAAGACAGCAACTCTTAATAAAAGCTACTGTCCATTTAATAATGAATGAGTCATTGTTCATCAGGCTCAGTCGGTTTAAAATTAATACTATCAGAAAAATAAACGTTTTCTTCTTTATTTCCTATAAAGTTAAATTCAAAATCTTTAGTACCTACAGATGATCCTTTTAATTCTCCATCACCTTTTAATTTTAATTCAGGAGCTTTTTTGGTTGGTATATCATATCTCTTTCTTTATTGTTGTACATTATAATCATTGTTACTCAATTGATACCTTGCGGAATAACTTGGTACATTAGGATTGTAGGAAATATCACCATTTTTATAATCTTTAAAATCTTTAAAGTTGCCATATTGTACAAAAAACTTAAAATTTTCAATTTCTTTTTTTAACTTATCATTTGATATTGGCTTTGTTGGAATAATTTTATTATTTTCCATTTTGACAGGATATTTTTTTCTTTATTATGCGTATATCCATATTTGTCCTCTGTTATCTCGCTTATTAAGAAATAACCTTTTGTAGTTCTGGTATTGCGATTTATGTATAGAACCATCTCTCTTGATTTCAAGCTTTCTCCTTTTAATTGAATATTCATTCCAGAGTTAATAATCCAAGTGCCTTTATCCCCTTTATCAAATTCTTGATCTCGAAAGCCTTCTTTATCGTAAAAGTCTTCTAGATTCTTGGTCGGATATAAACTTAATGTCTTATTGAATGCCTCTTTAATTTGAGCGTTTCGACAAATTTCTTTTTTCATTATTACGCATCCACCAATAAATATAACTAGTATTAAAAAACCTACACCTAGCTTTACTTTTTTGGAATGCTTCATCACTTCACGTCCTTTTTCTAAAAACACGGCAAACTTTTTATCTCATTCATAGAAAAGTATACACTTATAAGTTATCATAATTTAATAATAATTTTAAAAAGGTGGTTATTTATGAAAAAAGTGTTTTATATCATCGTAATCATCATTGTCATAACGATTATTTATACTATAGTAAACTTTTTATTCTTTGATAAATGGGCTTTTTATTCATGCGAGAAACAGTTAAATAGTTATATTAAAAATGATGATACTAAGAAACTAAGTCAAATATCAAAAGATAATAAAACTTATCAATTTTTAAGAAAACAAGATAAAATTTCAATTGAGGGAAAAGCTAATAATCAAGGTAGTGGACATGTAGGATACTACCCTATTGATATTAATGGAAAATCAGCTACATTAACTATTCAAATTAAACATGGATTCCTCCCAGAAAAACCAAACATAAAATCAATAGAACTGGATAAATAGGGACAAAAATTAAGTTAACAAATTTTAATCCTATCTAGTATAGGAAACACACCTTTGTTCTTCAGTAATGGATTTAGACACAATGTCTTCATCTTGAAGTTCTTTCAACGAATTAGAGTTAGTTGAGCTGTCAGCTTGCGCATTTACACTTCCTGTAGTTAGAACTGTGCCACATATTGTGGTACATAATAAACTAGTTATTAAATTTTTCATTGCTTTCCTCCTATGATTTTACTGTGTTTCATCAAAAACATATCATAAAATTGTATTATTTTATTAAATTCCACAAAACATTAATAAAACAATAATATTTATTTAAGGAGGTTAATATGAAAAAGACATATAAAATATTAGGAATTATTGTTATCATTTTAATTATTATTTCAGTATTAATCCTTCTTACAGTGTCCCATTACACTAATTATAAAAAAAAGGAAGAAGCTAAAACCAAAACAAAAGTTCACCGTGTGCTTAAGCAAAAAGGATGGGTAAATAAAATTAAAACAGAAGAACCCATTTTCACGTTTAATACTGGAGATAACTATTTAGAAGTCACTTATAAAGACGAGCCATATAATACATATCAATATTATTATGATCTTGATGATGATGGTAAAGTAACTGGAGACGCTGTTTTAAAAGAGAAATATCAAAGATACGATCTTAATAAAAACAAATATAAAGAATATAGAAAGCGACATCACTTTGAGGAAAAATATGATTTAAAATAAGAAAGAATTGAAGACTGTGTCGGTAGCTTAAGAGAGTTTGGGAATTATGTCCCAAACTCTCTATTTTGAGTTAATATCATAGGTTTTTATCAGAATTATACAAACATCTTTTGGAGTAGTCCTTGTTTTCGTTGTTGTAATGTTTCAACTTTCAAGGTCTGTTTTTCAATTAGATAATCTAATTTCTCTAAAAAATTTCCTATTTTCACTTGTTCTTTAATTGATGGCACATTGATTATAAAATTTGAAAGTACTGTTTTAGTAATTGTTTTAATAGTACCTCCAGGGGCCTTTTCTTTTTCCTTTAAAAATAGTAAATAGAGAGCATATTTAAAATAGTTCTTATTGATATCTATTTTAAAAGAGTTAATTAGTAACAACGTCCTATCAATATATGCGTCATATTGTAAAATAGCTACACGCCCTATACTTCCTTGTAAAGTGACTACAATATCACCTTTATATCCTTTAACACTCTTCGGTTTAGCTAAGTCACTAATTCTTTGTTTCGTTTGTTCATGTAATTGCATATTTTTATCTACATCAACGACTTGAACAAATGGTTCGCCATTTAATTCATCATACCACTCTTTATTTCCATAAGGTTGTGGGAATGAACCTCTTCTATAATTAGCTATCTTATCTAATTTCTTCATTTCCCAATTGGAATAATCACATCCATTATCATCTTTAAATCTTAACTCTTGTGAGAAAATCTTTTGCATATAACCTTTTTTCTGTTGTTCGAAGAGTGCAAGTTTCTCTTCTTCTAACTTAATCTGGCGGTCGAGTTTGCTAAAGAAATTACTTATTTTATATTGCTCTTCACTTGAGGGCAAACTCATTAAATATTTAGATAGATTCTTTTTTGATATGCCCAGTACAGAAATGCCTGTACCCTGTTTACGAATAAACTTTAAATAATTATTAGTCTTAGTGTTATACAGTAAAAATTTAGAATCAATAAAATTTTTAGGTCGAAATAGATGAGTATGTAATCCAGCAATAATTTTCGAATCGTTGAAATCCGCTAAAATTGTTTTTCCCAAATCTTTATAGTCTTCAGATGCATCTGCAAATATTAAATCTCCTTTTTCAATCTCTTCAAAATCTTTAATTTCAGTAATAGTAGGAATTATATTAGCAAACTTGAGTATTGAAGGAAATCTAGAATGTATATCTCCATAGTGAATATATCTATAATCACCATTCCCTTCAAATGATCTTGATAAAGAATAACTTTTTTTGAAATCACCTAATTGATCGAGATAAGATTGTGTCCACTCATCTTTAAACCCTGGAAATCTCAATTCTGGAGTTGTTTGTTGTTCAGTCATTGTTCAACACTCCTAGTTCTTTGAGGTATTCGTTGATTTCTGATTCTACGTTGGCGATGTCTTTATCAATGTCTTTAAGTTGTTGTTGCACTTGGTCTAAGTCGATCGGTTCTTCTTCTTCGAATGTATCGACGTATCTTGGAATGTTAAGGTTGTAGTCGTTTTCTTTAATTTCATCTAAAGTTGCGACATAGCTGTATTTATCTATCGTTACTCTTTGACTGTATGTTTTGACGATTTTATCTACATCTTCATCTGTGAGATGGTTTTGGTTTTTACCTTTTTCAAAGGATTGTGATGCATCGATAAATACGACATCATCGTCTTGTTGCCGACATTTCTTAAAGACTAGGACACAGGTTGGAATACTTGTGCCAAAGAATAAGTTCGCAGGTAAGCCTATCACGGCATCTAAATAGTTCTTCTCTTCGATTAAATATTTACGAATCGTGCCTTCGGCTGCGCCACGGAATAAGACGCCATGTGGAAGTACAACAGCCATCGTGCCTTCATCGTCTAAGTGATAAATCATATGTTGAATAAAGGCAAAGTCTGCTTTCGATTTCGGTGCGAGTTTCCCGTAATCACTGAAACGTTCATCGTCTAAAAATGAAGGCTCTGCACTCCAATTGGCACTGTATGGAGGATTCGCTACAACAGCATCAAATTGTTCACCTTTATGCGCTGGATCTTCTAATGTGTCACCATTTTCAATTTGGAAGGCTTTGAAGTTCACATCGTGAAGCAACATATTCATGCGAGCTAGGTTATAGGTTGTACTATTATATTCTTGACCATAGTAATTACGCACTTTAGCTTCTCGACCCACACGTAAGAGTAATGAGCCTGAACCACATGTGGGGTCATACACACTTCTTAAGTCTTCTTTGCCATCTGTAACAATCTTTGCGAGTATCGTCGATACTTGTTGAGGTGTATAGAATTCGCCCGCCTTTTTACCTGCACTGGCCGCAAATTGACCAATTAAGTATTCATATGCATCGCCTAACATATCGATTTCTAAATCACTGTGTACGAAAGGTAATGTTGAAATATTCATCATAACTTTCGCAATTAACTTCGTACGGGCCGCGTTTGTGTTCCCTAGACGACTTGAGTTTAAATCCATATCATCGAATAAGTGGATAAAGTCGTCTTCACTTTCATGACCACGTGTCGAATTTTCAACATTTTTGATGGCGTTACTTAGGTCTTCAATTTCGAACGTTTGATTTTCAATTTTGGCTTTTAGATTACTGAATAAATTTTCTGGTTCGATGACAAATCCAATACGTTGAATGAGCTCTTTCTCAACGATAGGACGGTAGTCGTCGTTATTCATCGCTTCTTGATAAGAAATATTATCTTCTGATAAAAGTTTTCCAGATGTCACTTCAACCTTTTCACTTAAGAAACGGTAAAAGATAAGTCCAAGTATGTAATTCTTAAATTCATTGGCGTCCATATTCCCGCGTAAATCGTTCGCAATGGACCATAATTTCTTTTGTAGTTCTGCTTGTTGTTGACGTTGCTTCTCTGATGTAGTCAATGCACATTCCCTCCATTTAGTACTGAATCATTAATATATAGCTACCCACTTATTTTGTCTTTTATTTATAATTTTATAGCACAAAATAAAATAAGTTAAGTGGGGACACCCACCTAACTTACAGTATTTATAGAATATTTTATAAAAGTAGTTTAAACTATAATATCTAAAGTATCTTTATAGTAGTTAATTTACGGCTCCATACTTTTCAACGGTTTCTTGAACGAATGATTTAACATTATCAATCTTCTTAGTACGTACAAGCAATCCACCAGACACGCCTTCTTCAACTAAATTATTATCCAGCTGCCCACTATATTCATACTCATTGACAAGTTTCTTCAATAAATCAATTGGATATGTTTGGTCTTTCGCGAAATCTTGTAATTCGCCCTCTTTAACTTCCTCTTCAAATTCATAATACGCATCGTCAATTGCTGTACCTTCTTCAAGATGTGGAATCACACTATCCAAGAATTCACGAATTAAGTCTGCCTTCAGTCTTAATTTATCATCATCTGCTTGTTCGAGTAATTTACGAATTTGATGACGTGCTTTCTCAGTTTGTTCTTTATCTGTTAAATCAATTTGGTTCAATAAATCCAAAATATATTGAACATTAATCAAATCGTTTCTTAATATCTCGACTTCGAAATCAATATCATCTAGTACTGAGACTTTCTCTATTTCTCTTTTATCTTTCTTACGAACTTCATCATATAAATTGAGATATTTGCCTTTGAAATCTTCAAATGTTTGTTCAGCGATACCTATCTTATCTTTATCAAATTTAAATTCATCAAATGATGCACTTAGTACTGTATCAATATCATCTGTTTGAGAGAATAACTCAATTGCTTTATCCGTATTTTCTTTCAAATTACGGTAACATACGATATTACCATAAGGTTTCGTATCTTCTTCCACACGATTCGTACGTGAATATGCTTGAATCAACGTATGATACTGTAGATTTCTATCGACGTATAAGGTATTTAACTTTTTACTATCGAAACCTGTTAAGAACATATCAACGACGATTAAGATATCTAATCGTTCACTTGGTATGCCATTCTTTACATGTTGAGACACATCGTTAAAGAATCCATCAAATGTGTCTGTAGAATAGTTCTTATTAAACATCTCGTTATAATCTTTGATGACTGTTTCTAACTCTTCACGTGAATGTTTGAGATTTTCATTTTTATGAATATCTTCATTAGGGTTATAAGTAAAGATGGTAGAGACATTAAGATCGTGGAGACCCGCTTCTCTCATCTCTTTAAAGACTTTATAATATTTGATCGCCATTGGTATGCTTTGAACAGTAAAGATAGACGTGTATTTCTGATTACGCGTCTTCTTATGATGGTTCGTCACAAGATGTTGGGCTACTTTCTTAAGACGGTCGTCAGCCATCCAGATCTCATTCTCGTCTATCTTAGTCACATATTCTTCATCAATATTGTCCTTTAATGTGTCGAACGTATTGAGATATTCGACAGAGAACCCGAGTACTTTGACATCACGTATCGCATCTTTAATTAGGTAAGTATGGAGACATTTACCAAAGATATCTGCCGTCGCACGTCCGTCTTGACTCGCATTCTCTTCGAAACGTGGTGTACCCGTGAAACCGAAGTATTGCGCATTCTTGAAGTTTTGTTTAATGACACGATGCATTTCACCGAATTGTGTACGATGACATTCATCTATAATGAAGACTACTTTATCTTCTTTATATCGTTGAATGGCTTTATGTCCTGTTTTGATCGCATTCGCCATCTTTTGTATTGTCGTAACGATAAGATTCTGAGTAGGGTCTTCTAATTGTTGTAGTAATTTACGCGTATTGTCGGTAAGGTCGACGGAGTCATTTTCAAATTTATTGAATTCGGCGAGCGTTTGACTATCAAGGTCCTTACGGTCGACGAGGAAGATGACTTTGTTAATATTAGGCTGTGTAGAGAGAATTTGACTGGTCTTGAATGACGTCAACGTCTTACCGCTTCCCGTAGTATGCCAAATATAGCCATTGTTATTCGTTTCGGTCGCACGTTTGATAAGCGCTTCAACCGCGTACACTTGATACGGTCTCAATGCCATAAGAATCTTGTCTGTTTCATTGATAATCATGTAACGACTAATCATCTTTGCTACTTTGCATGGACTGAGGAAGTCTTGGATGAAGTCCTTGAGCACATTGATACGTTGATTGTTCTTATCGCTCCAATAGAACATAAAGCTCTTGAAAATCTTTTGGTCACTATTCGCGTAGTAGCGTGTTTCCATCTTATTACTAATAACGAAGAGCTGAATGAATCTAAACAGACCTCTGTAATTCTGCTTACGGTAACGTTCGATTTGGTTGAATGCTTGAGAGATTGCGATACCGCTTCGCTTCAATTCGATTTGAACGAGTGGCAGACCGTTGATAAGAATGGTTACGTCGTAGCGACTCTTATATTGATCTTCAACAGTGACTTGGCTCGTCACCTGGAATTTATTCTTACACCACTTGTGCGTATCCATGAAGCTAAGATAGACTTTCGTTTCATCATCGCGTTCAAGGACATACTTATCCCTTAATATCATTGCACTTTCAAAGACACTTTTATCGCTAATGTCTATCATAATTCTGCGAAATTCAGCATCTGTTAATGGTTCGCCATTAAGTTTGTCTTTGTTACGTTCGTTAAGTATTGCGCGGAAATTATCTACGAGTTGTGCGTGATCTCGCAGTTGAACTCTTTCATATCCTTGGCTTACTAATTGTTGAATTACATCTTCTTCTAAGGCATATTCGCTTTGATACCCCATACCATCACCCAATAAAAATAATTTAATTAAAATATATCATATTTATTGACGTCAATATATAGTGGAAAATAAAAAATGCACATGTGAAAGTTATTAATACAATAGCTTTTACATGTGCATATTAATTTGAATTAATGATTGATAGGAGTGGTAGTTGAATCATCTGTTCTAACAATATTTTTATATTTAAGACATTAAAAAAGAAGGGGTCTCCCCCTTCCTTTTATCTTGTAATTCTCTATTGTTCGTATTTGTAGTATAGATTTTGTTGGTCGTTAAAGTGTGATTCGTTGTCTTTATAACAACAATCTATTGTATGTCGTTTCCATTTTATAGTTAAGTAACTTGCGAGTAGTTCAAAAAATCTCGTCTTTACTATTAACTAGATTATGCTGCTTTTTTATAATTGTTGTTACCATCATGAGATTTTTCAAGGTTTGTATTTTTTTCATTTATTTGTATGCTTGGTATATTTTGTTTTAAGAAGTTTTGAACATCTTCATTAATGAATACTGCACTATTATGTTTGTGTTCTACACCACCATAATGTATACCAATCACTTCGTTGTTTTCATTAAATACTGGAGAACCTGAATTTCCTCCATAAGTACTTAAATCATATGTCATTTGGTTACCGTTAATTGATAAGATTTTACCTTTACTTTCCCACATTGTTGCTAAAGGTTTATCTCCTGGATATCCAGTCACTGTGATATCTTGGTCAGTTTGAGTATTTGAGTTACTACTTATTTTAGCTGGAGTTACAACGTCTCCAATTTTTTTATTATCTTCATTTGGTTGTACTTTTAAAATTGATAAATCGCCATTTCCTGGGTATTTTTTAATTTCTTGTCCTTTGAATTCACCATTAGGCATCTCACTTTCACTTTTAGAAGATGGGGCAACACCGAGATTATCTGGGTTATTATGTGCGGCATCAACAATATGTTTATTTGTTAAAATTTCGTTTTCACCAACGACAATACCAGAACCTGAGGCAACAAGGTCACCACTGTCATTATAAATTTTCACAAATGAAACTGGGGCATAATGTCCTTCTTGCGTATTAGAGATTTGATGTCGATTGTTGTTCGGGAGGATAACGCTTGGAAATTTTCGGGATCCGAGAGGCTTAACTTTCTTATTGGCTTTACCATTATCGTTTGTAACCTTTTTGTGACTTGCTTGATGCATTGAATCAGCTTGTGGAGTACTTTTTTCGCTTGCCTGAGAGATATTTAATAAGACCGTGGTTGCTAAAATTGCAATTGTTATAAAACCTATAGATAAAAAAAATTTTCTCATTTTAAAACCTCCAACAGTTTTTTATCACGTGATAAATTTTTAATATATTTATAGGTTACAATTTATTTATAACTCAACAATGTGCATTTTTGTGTAATATTGCCTAAACGTTGAAAAAATTGCCTAACTGTTGAAAAACCTATATTATATTTATATGAATTTTTGGTTTATTGTTAATATAACAGTAGTTAAAATGATGGATAAATATTTATTCA
>NZ_PPRT01000007.1 GCF_002902725.1 Staphylococcus caprae | reverse complement strand
ATTAGCTCATAAATACTAAATAGTTTGTAACTTTCGTTACTGTTTGTTTGGAATTAACGTTGACATATTGTCATTCAGTTTTCAATGTTCATTTGAATAAAATCAATCTTTTCTATCATATCTTTTCTATCATATCTTTTTTATAAACAAAAGTCAATGACTTATCAAGATTACTTTATTTATTTTAAAGTGTTTTAATTACCTTTGCAAGGGTAAGTTTTACACTCGCTTAACAATTGAAATAAACACTTTACAATCGCTTTTCAGCGACTTTTTTATAATATCAATTTTATGTTTTTAAGTCAACAATTAAATTGCATTATTTTTTAAATTTTGTGAGTGTCGTTTTCGTAGCTCACAAAGAAATATTCTACCATGATTTCTAAAATTTGCAATAGAAAAATCATACAAAAACAAAATTCGTCTTTGTATGATTTAATAAAGCTCTTTTAAAATTGTTTATTTATTTTTGAGTGCTAGCAATGACCTTTCTAGCAATAGATGTATAAATCTCACCTAAGCGATCATCAGGTTGATAAATAGATGGTGAAAAGTCCTTTGGGTTCCATGTTGGTTGTTCTAATGGTAATTCTCCAAACAACTGAGTATCTAACTCATCAGCGAGTTTAGTTCCCCCACCTTTACCAAATACATATTCTTTATTTCCAGTTTCTTTACTTTCAAAGTAACTCATATTTTCGATAACGCCTAAAATTGAGTGGTCTGTATGTTTTGCCATAGCTCCAGCTCTAGCTGCAACGAATGCTGCTGTAGGATGAGGTGTCGTTACAATAATTTCTTTACTAGATGGCAACATAGAATGAACATCTAATGCAACGTCTCCAGTACCTGGTGGTAAATCAAGTAAGAGATAATCTAAATCTCCCCATTGTACTTCTGTAAAGAAGTTTGTCAACATTTTACCTAGCATAGGCCCTCTCCAAATAACTGGGGCATTTTCCTCAACAAAGAATGCCATTGAGATAACTTTAACACCATGACGTTCTACTGGAATGATTTCTTTACCATCTACGCCAGGTCTTTCATCAATACCCATCATATCTGGAACACTAAAACCATATATATCAGCATCTACAAGTCCGACTTTTTTACCCTCTCTTGCTAAGGCTACAGCTAAATTTACTGCTATGGTTGATTTACCAACGCCACCTTTACCTGATGCAATTGAGATAAATTCAACTGGATTATTTTGAGAAAGAAGTCCTTCAATTGTTTTTGGTTTTTCAGTTCCCTTACCACGGTATTTCTCAACTGTTTCAGGTGGTAACTCTTCGAAACGGATACCAACTGTATTTGCACCATTTTCTTTTAAAGCTTTTACAATTGCCATTTGTAAATCTAATTGTGGTTGGCCACCTAATTGAGCCATTGCAACTTTAACACTTACGTGCTCTATCTCTTCTTTGATGGTTACGTTAACAATTCCATCAGTTTCTTTTAAAGGTACATCAATAATTGGATCCTTTAACGCACCTACTATCTCTTCAACTTGATTTACCGTTAACAAAGTAAATCCCCCTTAATCAATGTTAATTTATCTACATAATAACAAAAGTTATTCATTTACGTAGTTCATCTGTTTAAGTATAAGGCTTTTTTAATGATAAAAAAAGAAGTTAGCCTACATAATTAAGTAAACTAACTCGATAAATATATTTATACTTCTCTAATATTTTGAGATTTTCTATTCGGCTCTTTGATAAATAAGGCTAAAATAAAGGCAATAACAACAAAACCAGTTACTAATGCAAATGAAACATCAACACCAGCAGCGACCGTTTGTCTTTGCAATAATTCTTTACTAGCGTGTGCTGATGATGAAGGTCCTAGCCATTTTGCACCTATACTCATAAATGTAACCATTAAAGCTGTACCAAGTGAACCTGACATAACACGTCCAAAGTTCATTATAGCAGTACCATGTGAGATATTTTTATTTTCTAAGGCGTTAATACCTGTAGTATTAATAGGCATCATTAGTAATGAAACTGCGAACATTCGGATCGCATATATAATGATGAGATACGTATATGAAGTATCTGCTTTTAGGAAACAAAGCAACAGCGTACAAATAGTAAGTAATGTAAATCCTGCAAATATCAGAGGTCTCGGTCCATATTTATCATAAAATCTTCCTGTAAATACTGACATGATACCGTTAATAATAGCGCCTGGCATAATAACTAAACCGGATAGTAATGCAGATAAACCTAATGCATTTTGAACATACAATGGAATTAGTAAAGCAGGGCCGACCATTGAAAGCATGACAATCATAGAAGTAATTGTACTGAAACAGAAGATTTTACTTTTAAATACTTTAAGATTAAGTAACGGGTTAGCAATCGTTATTTGTCTTCTTATAAAGATTAAAATAATCACGATACTAATCACGAGTGAGCCAATAACAATCGGATTTGAAAATCCTAAATTACCGGCGCTACTGAAAGCATACAACATTAATCCAAAACCAATTGTTGAATATATAACCGATGGCTTATCTAACTTTGTATCTTTCGTTTCGTTGTAACTTGAAATAGAAACTAATCCAAATATAAATGCAATTAGAGCAATTCCAACAATAATGATAAATGGAACTCTCCAACTTGCATTATCGATGATAAGTCCTGTGAAAGTAGGTCCAATCGCAGGAGCGAATTGTATGACCAATCCAGCTAGCCCCATGGCGAAACCACGATGTTCTTTTGAAAATAATGTAAATAACGTGAATTGCATTAATGGCATGAGCACACCAGCACCTATCGCTTGTATGACTCTTGCAGTCATTAATACACCGAAATTAGGAGCAATAGCAGCTATAATTGAACCTAATAAAAACGTCCCCATCGCTCCAAGATATAGTGGTTTAGTTTTTATTCTGTCCATTAAATAAGCAGTCAAAGGAATCATGACACCATTTACCAGCATGAAACCTGTTATTAACCATTGCGATGTATTTTCGTTAATTTTTAATTCACGCATAATATGAGGTAAGGCAGTATTTAATAATGTTTGATTTAATATTGCAACGAATGCACTAATTAACATCACTGCCACTATTAAATTACGTCTATGTTTGGGTAATTTTATAGTGTCCATAGATAATTACTCCTTCTTGTTTGATAACAGTTTTTTATTTAACCAAAATTAAGATCTCGAATCAATCTAATTGCTTATTTGATTATTTTTTATTATTTAAATTTTTACTTTCCGGATAGAAGATTTCCTTACAGACAAATAAAAATCCTATGATTATCATAATTACCCAAAATTGAATATTTATATATACATAATGGATATGAACGATGAAATAAAACATGATAGTTGTGACTATAAATGAAATGAGATGATAAGTGATACCTTGAAAGTATGGGTTGTTTGGCAATTTTTTCTTAAAATAGTCCATTAAATGTTCAATCGCAAATAGCGTAAAATATCCAAAAATAATATAGCTACCGTAATAAAATAAATTATCGTAAAAGCCTTTATTATATTCAAAGTATCCTAAATGAAAGAATATTAAAATTCTACTCAAACCATATAAACCAAAACCTAAAAAAGTTAAGAAAATTGCCCCTGACAGTACAAAGATAGCGAGAACAATAAGTGTTACTGCTAAATTATAAAATTTATTTTTAAACGACTTCACTTTAATTGTCCCCCCTCCTTAATCAATACATATTTATAGTATCACGTATACCCAACCTTATAAAATTTAAAAAACGCCCACACACATCGTAGACGTTTTTAATGTTTATTCAATTAGGATTTAAGTATTTGATAATTCATCATTTCTATAAAGGAATGTCCATATAAGCGCAAGGCATATCGAAATAACAGAAACTAAACCTAATACATTGTGTAAGTCTGAACCAAATAATCCTGCTTTCAAAGCATACATATATCCCACAATTGTTGATCCAACTGAAGAACCTAAATTTTTAGTTAATGCATAGAATGACATCATCTTTTTCATATTTTTTGGTGAACTCTCTTCTTGGACGATAACGCTATCTTTAGTATATACAAATCCAAAACTGAGTCCCGCAAAAATAACTGCAAAAGCGATTAAAAGTGGTACTTTCAAACCGAATATGATAACAATGCTACATATTAACAGTATTGTGAATGCACTTATATATAAGGCTTTTCTAGTAAAATGCGCTTCAATTTTAGCTAAATTAAAGTTCAGTGTAATCCATGCCACGGATAATGGAAATATAACCAATCCACTTTGTAATGGAGACAAGCCTAATTTTTCTTGTAAATAGACTGGTATATAGAGATTGTACCCCATTAATGACATAGCGATAAATAAATCAGTAATAAATGCAAGAACGATTGATTTATTAAATTCTGCAACTGGTAAAAATGGATTTTCAGTTTTCTTTTCCATTTTAAATAATAAAATCATAACAATCATCGCTAATATAATAGAGATAATGTTTAATGAAATGTGGCCTTGATTTAAAAGACCGAACATAAGTAATGCTATAAAGATATAGAAAACTGATAGTCCCTTTACATCAAAATTAGTTTTATTGACATTTTCTTCATCTGGAAAATGAAAAGTAATGAGCACTAAAATGATAGCAATAATAGCAATTGGTATATTGATGAAG
Source organism: Staphylococcus caprae (assembly GCF_002902725.1). GTDB lineage: Bacteria > Bacillota > Bacilli > Staphylococcales > Staphylococcaceae > Staphylococcus > Staphylococcus caprae. The sequence continues at coordinate 82,417 of NZ_PPRT01000007.1, read as the reverse complement.
AATAACCAATGCCATGTAGCAAATTCTAAAATTGCTCCTCCTAATAAAGGACCTACAATACTTGAAATCCCCCAAACACTACCGACGATTCCCATTATTTTATATCTGAGAGGTATTTCAAACGCTAATTTAGGGACAATTTGAGATAGTGACATCATTACCCCAGCACCAAAACCTTGGATTACTCTTGAAATAATTAAGAAGGTAAATGTTTCACTTAATCCCGACATCAAGCTTCCTATTGCGAATAAAGCCACTCCTGTAACTGCAATGTAAATAATTCTAAATCGCGACAATAATTCCCCAACAATTGGGTTAGCAACAACTAAAGCTATAAAATATACTGTAAATACTAACGAAACTAAATTTCCAGCATGTAAATTGTTTTTAATTGTTGGTAATGCTAAAGAAATAATGGACGTTTCGATTGCAGCCATAAACATAATTAGTATGAGTGCAGTGACTGTAATTATAGATTTTAATTTCATTTTAGTTTACCTCCCTTTCTATGAGTTGTATCGAACCTTTAAAATATTAATACGTTATATCGATTAACACAATCGTGCATTAGTATTATTTTAAATCGTTAAAAAACAAAACGGCAGAGTAATATAAACTCTACCGCTAACATTCTTAAATGAAATATAAAATACCTACCATATGTAATAATGAAGCTATAACGATAAATATATGCCATATCATATGGAAATAAGGTCTATTCTTTTGAGCATAAAACCATGCGCCAATGGTATATGAAAGACCACCAAGAAATATAAATAAAATAAATAGCCAAGACGTTCGTATAATGATGATTGGTAAAAATATAATACCAATCCATCCCATCACTAAATATACAATTAGGCTTAATTTATGATTCACTTTTGTAGCTATAGATTTATATAATATTCCCCAAAGCGTAGTTCCCCATAATAGAATCGTTACCAACCAACCTATCCAACCGCCTACGACAGTTAGCAACACAGGTGTATAGGTCCCAGATATCGCCACATATATCATGCTATGATCAATAATACGTAAAATATACTTATGTGCCGTATGATTTTGCATCGAATGATACACTGTTGATGAGATAAACATCATAAATATACTAATTATATAAATAGATACACTTACAGACTCCAATGTGCCACCATTATTAAAGCTGTGCACCGCTGCATAAGGTAATATAAATAACGTCAGTAATGCTGCAGCACCATGAGATGCTGCATTACCAATTTCTTCCCCAAACGTTAAAGGAATGATGTCCTTAAATGTTTCAACAACAGATTCGTTTTTATGCTTAGATGATTGAGACATCTATTCCACCGTCCTTATTTAAATCAATCCCATTCTCTTTAAATCTTCAGTAGCTGTTTCTACACTATCTTTGCCTTCTTTATTTTTAAGTGGTGAGAACTCTTCTTCTCTAGGTACTTGTAAAGTAATGAAACTTGTTCCATATTTAAATATATCAAAATAGAACAACTCAAATTTTAATGTAGGTCGTTCTACTACTCCAAAATCCTCATCCAATTGCTTTAATTTTTTGATAGCCAAGTGATATGGTAATTCTCTATCTACCGCACTTTTAATAAATGCTAATTTAAAGGCATGAATACCTATGTTAGCATTGTCAAAATCATTTGCTACTTCAGGATTTAACTCAGAATACTCGAGAACAGTGTCTTTGCAATCGATGTTAACTAATCTACCTACACTTTCTCCTTCACGGGGTTGTATGGTCTTCGAAGTAACATCTCTGTTATTGCTAACAGTATATCCAGCGAATAATGGATCTAAGACTTTAACTAGTACATTATCTATATTGTTTAAGAATATATACTGAACATGATCTTTCTCCATTTTATCTAAATAACCTGCATCTTTAAGCGATTTAAAGACGCCTCCGTTACCATTTGGCGTTTCCATAATATGACCATCTCTATCTAATACAAGCTTTCCATCTTCTCCTAAAGCGACCATGTTTGCTTGTTTGAAAAAGTGTATATGATTCGCATCATATTCAAAATAATTATGCTGTTTGAAGTATTCCAAAGTTTCTTCATGGTTAATATCGCTTGTCATTATATACCAATTGATAGTGTGACCTGTTTGTTCCTTTAAGTTAATTAACTGACGTGCCTGTAGTTCAAATAAACTTACCCCTTCTATTTCAAATGAACCTTTAGGCCCCTTATAGCCTAAACGCGTCCCTTGGCCTCCAGCCATTAAGAGTACAGCGAATTCGCCATTTCTAATTGCTTCATAACCTTTTTGTTCATATGTATATCGTTCTTCATCTGTTAATTTGGATTTCACTTCATATTTAACTTCAGAAACTGAAGAAACATCTTCAATAGATTGTCTATTCACATATAAATCTTGATATAAATTTTGAATCGATTCTAAATCAAGCTGTTTTACCTTATTATCTAAAGATTCTTTCTCATTATTACTCATCAATTTCTCATATTCATACAAATGCTCTTGGTTATATTTTTCCAATCGATTTTTGTCTAACATGATTACGCTCCTTATGTACTAATAATTCTATGTTCTTCATTCCATATTTTATTTAATTTAGAAAAAATGGCTTACCCACTGATGCGTTAATTCGTTAACAAAGGGTTGAAATAAAACGTAGATAGCTCCAAAGCTCAAAGCAGTAGCTAAAGATAAATCTACTAAACCACCTGTCTTAAAATGTATCGGTGATACTATATTAAATGGTAACGGGTAAAATAATTTCACACCTCTAGGAGTTAATATATCTAGTATAACATGTGATATCATTCCAATAACAATCGCAACCATATAATACATGGGAGTATGAATTAAGTACAGTAAAAAGCCAACTAAAGCTATGAATACTAGAGAATGTGTAAATGTCCTATGTCCAAATAAAAGTCGAATGATAAAACTTAAAATTTTAAAACGTCTACCAATTTTACTTTTAGTATGGCAAATATCTGGTAATAAGCTTGCAATCGTGGATAGAACTATTGTGGTAATCGAAGTAAATAAATCTGTATGAAAGTATTGTGTTGTGAGGGCTCCTACTAGAAAGCCACAAGATGCATGTGTTTTACCTGTCATTGAACGTCTCCTTCTTTATTAATCATATCACATTCACCCAACGAATGCGAACATACTTTCGCTATATTATATTCAAATCATTAGTATGACATAATTTATTTAAAAGTATCACACAAATGCTTGAAAACGATTTCAATATCATTTATGATAAATGTACAAATTATTTAAAGGATGTGTTTTTAATGGCAATGACAGTAAAGAAAAACGATAATGAAGTACGTATTCAATGGAGAGTTGCAGATATTAAAATCCCAAATAATGAAATTAAAAATATTTCTCAAGACCAAGACATCCATGCCGTTCCAGACGAAAATGGTAAAGAAATTTCACGTATTGGATCTACATTTGGGAAAACAAATCGCGTAATTATCGATACTGATGACCATAAATACATTATTTATACTCAAAACGATCAAAAAGTTTATAATGAACTTACAAAATAATAAAGTACATAAAATATGATATGGCAATGAGCTGTCGACAAGGTCAAACTTTGTTGGCAGCTTTTATTAGTTATAGAAAAATTCCGATAGTAAATAAAATTTTCAAAATCTTTAAAAATTGATAATCTCAAATATACATATTATATTTAAAGTAGCATTTAATTGGAGGTATCAGAGCTATGTTCGTTGTGACTAACAGAATCACTGTAAAAAAAGGTTTTGCTGAAAAAATGGCACCTAGATTTACTAAAGGTGGACAAATTCAATCATTACAAGGATTTAATGGAATTGAAGTTTGGCAAATTGCTAGAGATGATTATAGTGAGGACATGTATGTTAATACTTGGTGGGAAACTGAAGCAGACTTTAAGAACTGGGTAAACAGTGATGCTTTTAAAGAAGCACATAAAAATACTGGAAAATCAGAAGATTCTCCAGTAATTAAAAGCGAAATTGTAAAAGCGAATGTCTTATCTAAACTAGATAAATAAAAACGATTTAAAGATGGCCATCGAATGGAATTGAAACGATGTGTCATCTTTTTTATTTAATAAACAAGTGTGCTAATAATGCAATAATAGGAAGCGTAATTAAAGTACGAATTAAGAAGATCATAAATAGCTTTCCTATGCTAACCGGGATTTTTGATCCTAGTATAACGCCACCTACTTCTGATAAGTATATTAATTGAGATATACTTAATGCGCCAATAACAAAGCGTGTAATGTCACTCTGAACACCTTCAATGAGAATAGATGGTAAAAACATATCCGCGAAACCAATTAAAATCGTTTGAGACGCATGTGAGGCTTCAGGTATTTGTAGTAACTCTAAAAATGGCACAAATGGCTTCCCTACTATTTCAAAAATAGGTGTATAATTCGCAATGATTGTAGCTATTGTTCCGATACTCATAACTACTGGTAAGATGACAAACCACATATCAACAACTGTTTTAAAACCAGAAATAAAGAAATCTTTGAATCCAGGTGCTTTAATGCCAACTTCTGTTGCCATATCAAAACCATGTCCTAACGCTGTTTTTCCTTCAGGTAATTGTTCTGTTCTAGCTTCTTTAGAAACATCTTTGGCATATTCGTCAGGAATATTTTTTAGTGGCCATATTCTAGGCATAATCATTGCTGCAATTAAACAAGATATAATGACTGTGATATAAAAATAAAAGAATTGATCTTGCATTTTTATAGTTGAAGCAATGACAATTGCAAAAGTGATAGAAACCACACTGAATGTAGTTGAAATAACAGTTGCTTCTCTTCTCGAATAGAACCCCTCTTCATATTGTCTGCTGGTAATGAGTAGTCCTACTGTCCCATCTCCGATAAATGAAGCAAGATTGTCTACTGTAGATCGACCAGGCAATGTAAATAATGGTCTCATCACTGGTCTAAATACTGGTCCTAGTAATTCTAATAAACCATATTCCATTAATAATGGTAAAAATAAAGCCGCAAATAAAAATACAGCGACTAATGTTGGTAGCAAACTAGAAAAAACGAGTCCTCCAGTATCTTCTGAATAAATCATCTTTGGACCCACTTTCAAATAAGTAAGCCACACAAATATCACTGCTAAAACTCTTAATATTAACCATCCTATTTTAACGTTAAATGCATTATACATTAAACCTTGCGGATTCAATTTATTTTTAAAAATTGTAGAACATAAAATAGTTAAAATACCAGAAACTGTGATAATTAAAACTATGAGTGGTGACATCACGCCACCTATCCAATCTTTAAGACAATTAGCTAAAAATGCTACAGGTAATGTTGTTTGTTTCTCTCCATCTTGAACAACAGGTATAGGAATTAAAAATAAAATAATTCCTAAGATAGACATTGTTATAAATTTTATTCTTCCTTTAATGATCTCACTTTGGGTGTGTTCTTTCATTACTTTCAATCCATTTCTTTCTATTTATATTAAACTTGAATTTATCAAGATAAGTGCATTTGTTAATGATTATATATGCAAAATTATGAATAAATACGTATAATTACTATACGCTATTCTTCCATTTTTCGCAATCATCAAATTTAAAAAAAGACCGATTTCAACGTATTATAAATTGAAATCGGCCTTGTTATACCCTTGAGCTCACCCATTTATAATTAATGAATAATTTATTTCATTCTACGTAATAAGAATAAGAAATATGGTGCTCCAATAACTGCAATAACCACACCCACTGGAATATCGAGTGGTGGTTGAATTCCCCTAGCTAAGCCATCACCAAGTGTTAATAATATGGCACCTATTAACCCTGACATGATGATGACATGTAAATTCTTATGACCCACAAGTTGTCTAGCGATATGAGGAGCAATAAGTCCCAAGAAACTGATACCTCCGACTACTGCAATTGAAGCTCCAGCTAACATAACAGCTAAGATAAGAAGTATCATTTTTAAGAATTGCACACGTGCACCGAGTGCAGTGGCTACGTTGTCACCTAAGTTTAAAATGTCCAACTGATAACCAAGTAGAAGTACTAAAGGTACAGTAATTATAAACCAAGGTAGCACGCTGAAAAAGTTAGAGATATTATGTCCATATAAACTACCCGTTAACCAAATTAATGCATTGTTAGCATCCATTGGATTACGAATAAGTAGAAACTGAACGATAGCTGTACAAATTGCCCCTATCGCTAAACCTATTAATGCAAGCTTCGAACCTTTAACATCAAATTTAGATATTAGGAAAGATAGAATTAAACTGATAATTAAAGCGCCTGCAAATGATCCTAAAGGTAAAACAAAGAGAGGAGCTGATGGAAAAATCATAATAATGATAACAGCAGCAAGACTTGCCCCTTTTGTAATACCAATCACGTCTGGTGAAGCAAGTGGGTTTCTGATAACACCTTGAATAACCGCACCTGAAATAGCTAAACTACTACCTATCACTAATCCCAATAATGTTCTAGGGATACGGTATTCATTTAAAATAAAATCATCTTGTGTAAATAAACCAGCAATTGCATGAATAGGGTCAATCATGACAGAACCTATACATAAACTGAATAAAGTACTCACTAATAAAATTAAAATTACAATACCGTAACGTATACTATTTCTTCCTTTTATCATACGCGATTCACCCCTCTAACTGTAATAAATAAGAAGTAAAAGGCGCCGACAAATGATGTCACAATACCTACTGGTGATTCAAATGGATATGTGATTAATCGACATAATACATCTGAGATTAATAATAAATCTGCACCAAAAATAAATGTTAGAGGAATCATAACTAAGTAATTTTTACTTACATAGCGTTTAACGATATGAGGAACGATTAAACCAACAAATCCTATAGGTCCTGCAATTGAAACAGACATACCTGCTAAGACAATGACTAATAAACCGATAATCATTCTTACGATATGTGTTCGTTGACCTAACCCTCTAGCTATATCGTCACCGAGCTCCATAATTGTAAGTTGACGTCCCATGAAAATGGTCACAATCACAGCAATTGCTAAACATGGGACAATCATCATGATTTGACTCCACTTAATACCAGCTAAAGATCCTACTAACCAAAACATCACTGTATCGTTAGAGTCCTCATTTAAAATGATAATTCCTTGGGTCATACTACTAAAAAATAGATGAATAGCCATACCTGCAAGTGCAAGTTTAACGGGTGTAATAGCTTTTGTAGAACCCGAGAGCGTATAAACAGTAAAACCACCGAAAAAGGCACCAATAATAGCTAAGATAGTTGAATATGAGCCTAAAGCTGGAATTAAAACTGTTATTAAGACAATGACAAACGAAGCTCCTGCGTTTACACCAAATATCTGTGGAGAGGCCAGTGGATTTTTAGTAATTGCTTGCATAAGTAAACCTGCTATCCCCAAAGCGCCACCTATGACTAATCCTGCAAGCATTCGAGGCATACGTACGTTGTGTATTAAGAATGTTTGCTCTGTTCCGATGTGTCCTGTGAAATAACTTAAAATATCATGAAATTGTATTTTCGAAGAACCAATCGCTAAATTCAAATAGATTGAAATAAAAAGAAGGCACACACCCACAATATAAGTGAGTGTAGTGCGCTTTCTCTTTTTTTGTTCAATAGCGGATTGACTATCTTTATAACCTATAGTCATTGATTTCCACCTTACTTGTTATCTTTTTTAGAATCTTTCTTAGATAATTCTACAAGTTCTTTTGCCATTTCTTCAGATGAGATTAAACCACGTGATCTAGCCCATAAGTCACGGTCTAAAACGTCAACGCGATCTTTTTTAACAGCATCTAATTTTTTCCAAACTGCATCTTTTTCTAATTCTTTTAATGATGGTTCATTTGGACTTGCTTTGTCAGTCATAATAAACATACGTTCTGGGTTAACTTTAGATAATGTTTCTGTGTTCATTTGTAAGTAAGGTCCTTTAAGATACTTACTTAAGCCTTTAGTTACGTCATCAGTTAATGCTTCTTTGAATCCAAGTTGACTTAAGAATTGACCTACATAAGAATTACTTGGATGTGCTAATAAACCAGATTTAGAAGCAACTGCAGGTAATACTTTCTCATCTTTGTTCATTGTAATTTCTTTTTTATATTTCTCGATTTTTTTCTCGTGTTCGTCTAGGCGTTTTTTACCTTCATCTTCTTTACCTAATGCTTTAGAAATCGTTTTGAAAGCATCGATGTTTTCATTATAGTTACCATCGAAACTTTTCAGTTCAATTGTAGGAGCAATTTTATTTAAATCTTTATAAATGCCTTTATGTCTATTACTATCTGCAATAATTAAATCCGGTTTAAGTTTACTAATTTCCTCTAAGTTAGGTTGTTTACGAGCACCTACTGAAGTATAGTTCCCAATTTTATCTCTTAATGGTTTAATAATACGTTCTTTCTTCTTATCATCTGCAACACCAACTGGTTTAACATCTAATGCAGCTAATGCATCAACGAATGAATATTCAAGAACAACAACACGTTTAGGGTGTTTAGGGACTTTTGTTTTCCCTTCTTCATGCTTGATTTCAACACCATCTTTAGATGCTGATTTATTATTTGAGTCATTAGAACCATTGCTTCCACATGCAGCAACAAGAACTAAAACTAGCATTAAGCCAATAACACTAAAAAATTTGAGACCTCTCATAGTTCCACTCCTTAATATGTATATGCTTACATTAATAGTTTATTGATAACGATTATCATTGTCAACATTTTATTGTATAATTTTGTGAATAAATTTTACTCATTACTATTTAAATCAAATGTCTCTTTAACTTCTTATTGAGATTAATCTGTATATAACTCAATATAATTCTTAAATTAAATAACTATTTAATAAAAAAGGCTGGGACCTTTAACGTTTATGCTCTGGGAAACCGATTAACAGCGTCCCAAAAACAGGATTTTCAGCAATAACACTCACAATTCGACAAAATTTGAGAAACAATTTTGCTCATTGCTCGGTTCTGCTCAAATCCTAAACACTTTTGTCCCAACCTCTTGATTCATATAATAACGTTAGTCTAATTGAAAATCGTATTATGATTTCACATAAACTGGTGTATGGAAATTTTCAATTAGTGTTTGAATCTTTGAATCATAAATATAACTTTTGGTTAAGTTTTTCATATACATACTTTGAGAGACTGCTTCGTAGTTCAAACTAAATTGAATTCTATCACCGATTTGGTAATGATCTTGATTGTTTAAATCAATCATTAAATGGTCACTTGAAGCACCAATAATTTTAATATCATTAGCAATTGGTTTAATCCCCTCGATAAATGTATCTAAATATCCAATATCAACTATTGCTTGTAAATAGGATTGGTGTGCGAGTTGATTAATCCGTGGTTTAATTTCAATAATTTCCGCTTCTAACACAATTGCATCTTGATATAAACTAGCAATCGGTTCATTTGTTGTCGTGTCCACACCTCTAAATAATGCTTCTCCTATTCTTAATTCATTAATTTTTCCTAAATCATTATACATTGTTTGTGGAAGCATACTTGAATTACCACCAGAAATAATTTTAAATCTGTAACCCATTTCTTTTTCAACTGCGCTCACAAATTTATTTATCATAAATACATCGTTTTCTTCTGGTGCAGCAGACTTAAAGCACATAAAGTTAAATGCAACACCTACAAGTTGTATATGATTTAAATTCATAATTTCTTTAATGAAATCAAGCGTATCATATGTTAAGACACCTTCACGACCATCTTTCCAATCAATCATCAACATAATTTGATGTTTCACATTAAGTTTTTTAGCAATCGTATTAAGTTTCTTAATTGTATGTAATTCAGTTTGAATGCTCATTTTAACTTTTGAAACCATTGCTTCAAACTCAGATTCTGTTGTGGGGCGTAATAGAGTAAACGTAACATCTAAATCTTTTAATCGTTCAATATTATCAAGTCTAGATTCAGCAAAGTGTGTAATACCTAAAGATTGAATTGTTGAAACAATACGTTCATCTCCGGCAACACATTTCACTACAGGGGTAAAATGAATCTGTTTACGCTCAAGTATAGTTTGAAGTACTTTGGCATTATATTTAATTTTAGATAAATTAACGTTGATTCTCGCCATGTACTACACCTCTTTTTTTATAGGATTATCTAATTCTGTATTCAAATATTTCTTTACTTTATTTTCCATTCTCATACTCAATAACGCTTTAACTGTTATTGTGGGTCCGAATAATACTTTCCTTAAAATGTCGGCATGTGCTTTGTCATCGTCAATAGCTATTTCAATCTCTTCACGTACAATATCGAAAAGCTCTTTTTCTACCACATCTTCATATTGATTAAAATGGTGAATTAATTCCGCAAGCTGATTTTGAACGACGGCATGTTGAAATTTCGCAATGACCTCTTCAATTGATTGCGCTAATAAGCTTTCATTAGTCACTTCTATGTTATCTATTTTTTGTTGCAATGTTGTTAAATCTATACGAGAGCCACCTAAGTCACGCACTAAAAATTTCATTTGATAATTAGGTCCCAGATTCACTATCGTGTTTTGCATATGAGCTTCAAGAGCTATTCCATAATCTTGAATATATGCAATCAAAGGTTGTACTAATGTTTGTGTGTAAGTCGCAATGAAATATTTAATATGATCGATGGTTACGTCATTTTCTAACCATTCTAAATAACTATCAACAATGGCTTTATGATCGATTGGATTAGGGTTAACCAAACTAGCAGTAACAACTGTTGTGCCATTTTCAAATATAACGGGTTTCTGACGAATAATGCATGCGAGTTGTCTAGCTAAATCAGGTTCGACGTCTGCATAAGCGCCAAATGGTTCCATTGCAACTTGAAGCCCTGGATATTGATCTAGCAAGCCTTGTAAAGCATAACTTAACTTAGGGCCGTCGACAGTCGTAACTGTAGAGACCGTTCTAACTGCACTCGTTGCTTGAACATTTACAGGTAGTTTCACGTGGTAAGGTTTATGGATTAAATCCATTGTTCTAAATGACAATGTCGCTTTAGATTCTAATGTAAATGGGGTAGGTATCAGAATCTTATCTGCAATCCATTGTTTAAATTTTTCACCAATTGTGTGCTCGTATTGCCACGGATGTACAATCATTACCCGATAGTCATCTATATCTAAATTGAGTGGTTCTAAAAATGTACTCAATTGACTACGATACTCTGGGATGACTTTATTTAATATATATTGTGCATCATTCTCCATAGATGTTGTGACGATATGGTTCTTTTCTATCAGCATGATATTTAGAGGGATGACCTTTTCAAATTCGGGAGCGTACGCTTTTAATTCATTCGTTGTCAAAGGCAGTTTCGTCTTTGTTAAAGGATGGGTAGGATGTCCTTCAACAATTAAACTTTCAGAGTAACTTAAATCATCGGCAATGCCATTTTCTTGTAAATGTTGTAGCCAAGAGATGAAATTTAAAGATTCAGGTAATCTGGCAAATTTCATACTCTGATGTATCAGTGATTGTCTATTATTAAAATGTTTGTACGTTTCAATAAAGCTATCCCTACTATGAATCAATTCTTCATACAACCGCTCTGAAATTTCTATATCAAAGTCTTGCGTTAATGTTTCAAGTAAATCTTCTAAACTTTCTATCGGTTGAGATACATGACCACAGCTATAAATAACATCCCCACTGAACACATATCTTTCCATGGCGCTTTTTCGCTCTACATGAACTGATAAAATTTTACCGTGATATTGAAGTTCAACATGATGGCTTGTTTCTGTCATTGTCATACCATCTGGAGAAATACGCTCTTTGATTATTGCGTTCATGATTCTATATTGTATATTTTTGTCTGCTAAAAGCCATTCATTACGCTCCATTGTTACTTTCCTCCACCTTCGAAATGCGTTGTATTAAGTAGAAAATGACTGAGATACTGACAGTTGCAATACCCATAATGAGGAATGTTGTTAATATTCCAAAGACATCTGCAAAGAAGCTCATTACTAAACTTCCAAGAGGTATCATACCGCGATCCATCATAATGATACTTAATACCTTCCCTCTCTCATAGTCTTTAACACTATGTTGAAAATAAACTCTATTGGTAGTTCTTGCCCATTGGCTAAATAGTCCTATTAAAGTAATACATATGAACATGATAACCAAATTGTGTATAACGACGCCTAGTAAAGCAAGTCCAAATAGTAATGAACTTAAGTAATACATTTTTACTGAACTTAAATGGTTTAAGATCGTCGGTAGTACTACTGTTGCGACGATACCACCAATAGCACAGAACGTCATCGCTATACCAAATACTTCTGATTTTCCTGGAAAAATATGATTCGTTAGCACGGGTAATACTGTTGTATATGAAAATCCTGTCGCCATGATTAATAGTGAGGTAATAAATATCTTACTTCCTTCTAAGTTTCGTTTAAAATAATTCATGACTACTCTTAAAGAAAATTCTTTATCTTCAACATTATTTGATACAACTTTAAAGTGAATCGGTATACAAAATGCGACTGCAATTAAATAACATACTGCTTGCGCTAAGAATGTCGCTGGCGCATGGTAAGCTGCTAAGATGACACCTGCAATTGCTGGACCGATTGAACGACAAATATTTATAATAAATGAATGAAACGATACAGCTTGTGTAGTAGAAATCTTATCTGATAAATCAGGTAAGACAGCTTGTCTCACAGGTGTTTCAACGGCACTTAATATACCTCTTAAAGTCGCATACACGAGTATTACAGCGATTGGGATAGAATCAATAGTAAATGTTAAACCACATAATATTGCAGTGACGACAAACGATGATGAAATTGTTATTCTAAGTAAATTTCCTTTATCATATTTGTCAGCGATTGATCCGGCCCATACACTTAATAACAAAATTGGTACGAGTCGGCAAAAATTAACCAATCCTAAATAAACTGCGTTATGATATGTGGTAAGCACAAACCAGTTTAACCCTATTTGCCCAATCCAATTCCCCAAAAACAGAAGAAATGAACTGGAAAAGAAAAATTTTGCCATTTAATTTCCACCTGTCTTTTTAATTGATAATAATTATCATTATCATTAATATGGATTATACAAATCTTATTTATTTTTGTAAAATATTTTTTAGAGGTGAATTATGAATTTCAATCAATTTATTAATAAACAAGACATCGAGATGACCAAAGATGAGCAAAATGTTTTTCAGTTTTTACAACAATATGATGAACAATGGGCATCTATTTTCCAAGATAAATTATTAACGGGACGAGATAAAGTAACTCAACGTCTCGTAACTTCTATACATAGGGAAAATCTAGTCAACGGGAATGACAATAGTCAATTATTGAATCGCCATAAATTTGCTGGTTATGACGTGAATGTGACTGCTATTTTAGAAATTCATTTTCCTAAGTCAGATGTTTATTTATATGCACCGGTCACTGGACAGCATGCATTTAATCGTGTTGACGTGCAAGGTCCTTTCTATTACAAGCAAGGGAAACATAATGATGACTTCAACCGTATTCTACACCCGAATGTGGTCTTAGATTGGATCCTTACTGAAGCGCCTGAATTAGATAATGAAGCAAGCCAGCAATTTAGAGACGACCAAACAAATAGTGCTGCGAACATGACATTCGCGTTGAGCTATCAATATTTCAAAATGTGCGATGATAGAGCGCCACTTTATGACATTATTAAAAATCATCAAGACAGTTATCTTCGATCAGAACAAGCTGTCGTTGAAGGCCACCCATTACATCCAGGTGCCAAACTTCGTAAAGGTATGGATGCATTCGAAACATTTAAATATTCTTCTGAATTTGCACAACCTATAGAATTAAAAGTCGTTCTACTCCACCATTCTGTAAGCCGTGTTCAAGCTTTAAATGCAAATTACAATGATACGATGAAACATATGTTTTCAGATATTTATTCACATTTGGAAAAGGAATTCGACAACACAATCAATTTAGATGATTACAATCTGATGATTATGCATCCATGGCAATACGATCATGTCTTACACCAAGATTATATGGAAGAACTGAATCAACAACTTGTGATAGTAAGTGAATATTCCATTCCGTATTATGCCGGTTTATCATTCAGAACGTTAGTACCAGAGTTACCAAATGAAGCCCCTCACATCAAGTTATCTACCAATGTGCATATTACTGGTGAGATTCGTACATTATCTGAACAAACAACGCATAATGGCCCGTTAGTAACTCAAATTTTAAATGACATTCTGACAAAGGATACAACATTTAATCAATATGCCTCAAATGTCATTGACGAAGTTGCGGGTATCCACTTCTATAATCAAAACGATAATCCGTCAATACAAACTGATCGAAGTGAGCAATTAGGTACTTTATTTAGAAATAATTTTTATCGCTTTATCCCTGACAATGTTGTACCTGTCATTCCTTCAAGTTTAGTAGCAACCTATCCTTTCAATGATGAAAAGCCGATTGAAACGTTAATTAAAACGTATCAAGATGCTCGAGGTTACGAAACATTTGAAGATGCAGCACAATCATGGATGCGTGAGTATAGTAAAGCGATTTTAGGATTAGTCATTCCTCTATATTCTAAATATGGCATTTCTTTAGAAGCACATCTACAAAATTCTGTCGCAACATTTAATCATGATGGCTCATTAAATACCATGTATATTAGAGATTTTGAAGGCTTACGTATTGATGCTGAACAATTGAACCAAGCAGGCTACACAACTGATCATTTCCATGAGAAATCTCGAATTTTAACAAATTCTAAGACTTCTGTATTTAATAAAGCCTTCTATTCTACTGTACAGAATCATCTAGGTGAACTTGTGCTAACGATTGCTAAGTCTTCTAATTCTACTACCCTTGAAAATGAAATCTGGCAAGAGATGGCTACAACATTAAAAGAGATATTCAATGATATCATTGACTTATCTGAAGAACGTCGCACGGCGATTGAAGATATCATCTTCGCGCCAACTATTGATTATAAATGCGTTACAACGATGCGTTTAGAAGATGAAGCACATGAGTATACGTACATTAAAGTAAATAACCCGCTTCATTAAGTATTGATGAAATATGAAACATTAAAATAATTTGTGCATTTACACAACAACTTCATTTATATCAAAAAAAGCACTAGAGCGATTGCCCTAGTGCTTTATTACGTTTAAAGGTTAATTATTGTAAACCTTGTCTGTCGTGGTTGTTTTCTTTGTTGTCTTTTTCATTTTTTTGTTGCCATTCTTTTTTAGTCATAACATCGTCAACTTGCATATTGACTTCTACAACTTCTAAACCAGTGATATATTTCACTTGTTCTTTAACTAAGTCAGTTACTTTACGGAAGATTTTAGGTGCTGATTCACCATATTCTAAGATTACTTTTAAGTCTACAGCAGCTTGTTTTTCGCCAACTTCTACTGATACACCAGTTGTTACATTGTTTCCGCTTGAGAAAGCGTTAGTGACACTGTCAGCGAAACCGCCTTTCATGTCTAAGATACCTTTAACTTCGCGAGCTGCGATACCAGCAATTTTTTCAACTACTTCATCTGAGAAAGTTAATTTATTTTCGAATTGTGGTTCTTGGTTTTCTTGAGCATGTTTTTGTTGTTCTTCTCTTTCTTTTTCGTTTACTCCAGTTTGATTATCATATGCTTGTTTTGCTTTATTGTTATCTACTGCCATAATTCATTCTCCTTTATTTTAAATATTTAAAATTTGTTAATTGAAAATTTCTTAATTTTAAAAGCTAACTCCATCTATTCAAGAAATTCATAAAGTCTTGTGTACGGTCTTTCATATACCCGATTCCAATTCCAATTAAACACAAGACAATAATTAAAATCGTTTTCCAAAATCCAAGAGTTAGGAATAATATAGCTATAATTAAGAATGCTAGAAATCCAATAATACGCCATTTGAACGCTTTAAAGATATTAATCAATTGTTGCGTAGAGTCTTGTCCGTTTTGATTGTTATTATCAGCCATGATATCCCTCCCTTACAACACTCGTGGGCCAGATGTTTTCTGGTCACGTACATTAACTTCTAATTTTCGTACTGGAATTTCTGTAAAATGTTCAACATTATGTTTAATGTCAGAACGAATGCTTTCTGTTAACGATTTAACTTGTACATTATTTGGTACAAAGAAATCTGCTTTAATGTCGATAAATGATTTGTTTTTCTTGTTGTAAAGCTTACTTACAACATTAGGTTGTCTTACTTGATCATATTTAGTGATTGTATCGTATGCAGATTTTTCAACTGCTTTTCGTGATACATAAATATGACCATCGTCAAAGTCTTTATAAAGTCCAGGTTTGCGATACGTAGGTTTGAATATGCTTAGTACTAATATGAGACCAATCAATATTAGTAATCCAGCAAGCCCTATTAATAATGGTTGGAACCAATTGAATTGAAGGAAATAGTCTTGGTAACTTTTAATTCGACTATCCTTTATGTACATAAACAATAGGAATCCAACGATTGCGACTATTAATAGGCCGAGGATGAAATTCTTAAGTCTTTTCACCTCGCATGGCACCTCCTTTAGTCATTGTTGAATTTTGTTGTCATGTGAACTAAGTACCCTATAAATATTTTTTTAAAACATAAATAAAACATTTTTATATCTAATTTAAAAAATATTCAAAGAAGTACCACTTACATTGATTTATTCCCACTTTGTTTAAGTGAAAAACGTATATTTAGAAAAATTTGATAATTTTTTTCGTTTTTAGAATATAAAAAGAAATATTGTTATCAGCACATCCGAAGGAAAACGAAGTATTAAAGTAGAGATGGCTTATGGAAAACGGATTATAGAAATAGAGATAAAAAAGACTCTAAGACGGTTTTTATAATAATACAACCGCATAAAGTTAGATCTTGTGTACTACTTTAGTGCTTCTGTACATCATTAATAACCATCTTAGAGCTATTGATTTGGAGATTGTTATTCAGGTTTAGCTAGTTTCATTGTCATATTATTGATTGTCTACATTAATGACTAATTTACCTATCATCGTACTAGATTCTAAAATTTGATGTGCTTGGTAAAGTGTCTCAGTAGTTAAACCGTTGATAACCTTCGTAGTGGTATGACGATACTGTCCTTGTTCAACTTTTTCAGCAATATCTTTCAAATACTCATGATGTTTAATCATATCTGGCGTACGATTGACTGGTCGCGCAAACATAAATTCATGTGTAAATTTGACACTCTTTGGTTTGAGCAGATTTAAATCTTGCTTGTCATTAAATGCTACAATCGTTGCGATATGACCTAGTGGTTTGATTAATTCAATCATCTTTTCATAATATAAATCTGTATTGAATGTACAGAAAATGTAATCTACCTCATTGATGTCATGTTGTTCAAATTGAGCCTTTAAATCTTCTTTATGGTTTAACACAATATCTGCGCCCATGGACTTAGTCCATTCAATTGTTTCCGTTCTGGAAGCCGTGGTAATCACTTTCAAGCCATATTGCTTTGCGATTTGAGTCGCTATACTTCCTACGCCACCAGCCCCGTTAATGATGAGAAGAGATTTATCTTTATTCTCTTCAGGGTTATGTGAAATTTGAAAGACGTCAAATAGCGTTTCTGAAGCTGTGAGGCCTGTGAGTGGCAAACTTGCCGCTTGTTCAGGCGTAAGATTAGCTGGTGCTTTCGCTACTAATTCTTCCTCAATTAATTGATACGCTTCATTAGACCCATGTTGTGTGGGTGATCCGGAATAAAAGACATTATCTCCCGGTTCAAACATTGTGACATCTTCTCCAACTTGTTCGACGATACCTGCTGCATCAAATCCTAATATACGTGGCGGATGCTCGACTGGTAAGATACGTTGTTTCGTATCCACAGGATTGACACTCATACTTTGAATTTTGACGAGTAACTGCTTCCCTTTTGGCTCAGGAATATTAAGTTCTATTTCTTGAAATTGATTTCCATCTTCTAATTTAAATGGTGCGTTAAATCCAATTGCTTTCATGATTCCACCTCGATGTTCGTTCTATTAAATTAATTATAGCATTTTATTTAATTCACACTTTTGATTCTTTTTTTGAAAATGAAACGCTTAAACGTCAGCAACTTTAATTACTTGTTTACCGAAATTATCGCCAGTGAGTAGATTTCTAAATGCTTGTGGTACTTTATCGAAACCTTCTTCTACAGACACTTGTGTTTTAATTTTGTCTTCTTGAACCCATTGTGCGAGTTGTTCGCTAGCATTTTTAAAGTCATCAGCGAATTCTGCAACTAAGAATCCTCTCATCATCGCTTGTTTCTTAATAAGCGTACTTTGAATACGAGGGCCAATATCGTCTTCTGGATGGTTGTATGAAGAAATGGCACCACAAACAGGAATTCTTGCATGTGTATTTAAATGTTTGAATACTTCATCGCTAATTTTGCCGCCTACATTTTCATAATAGACATCAATACCGTCTGGAACTGCGTCTCTCAATGCTTGAGAGAAGTCATCTTTCTTATAATCTACGGCTGCGTCATAATTTAGTTCATCTGTAAGATAATTCACTTTCTTATCTCCACCAGCGATGCCGACAACTTTACAGCCTTTAATCTTAGCAATTTGACCTACCACTGAGCCTACCGCACCAGATGCGGCTGAAACAACAACGGTTTCACCTTCTTTAGGCTGACCAATATCTAATAAACCGTGATAGGCAGTTTGCCCTGGCATGCCGAGTACGCTTAAATATAAATCAAGTGGCACGTCTGTGGAAGGGACTTTGTCTATAGTTTCTGTAGATACGGTGTTGATTTTCTTCCAAGGAAGCATACCTACTACAATATCACTTTCACTGTAACCTTCAGCATTGGATTTAAGCACTTTGGATACGATGTGACCATTGAAAGGTTCGCCTTTTTTGAATGGCTCTACGTATGAGTCTGCATTCGTCATACGACCTCTCATATAAGGATCCACGGATATATATAATGTTTCTAATTGGACTTCATTATTTTCGGGTTCTGTCACATCAGTTTCTTCATATTTGAATGTATCATCTTGTGGCATTCCATCTGGAACTTTGTTAAATACGATTTGTTCATTTTTCATGGTATCACCCTTTTATTAAAATTAATTCTGTAAGTATCATACCTCGAACATGGTCATCGCAATCATAGAAAATCACTTGTATAATGAGGGCAAACGTTGAGAAATGACGTAATTCGTGAGGTAAGGGAGGTTTAATTTTCCTAAAATGAGATTGAGCCTATTAGACTATGTACCGATATTTGAAGATAGAAGCGCGCACGAAGCATTTCAGCACAGTGTAGAATTGGCACAACGCGCTGAACAACTAGGTTATATGAGATATTGGGTAGCTGAACACCATCAAGTACGTTCTGTGGCATCAAGTGCGCCAGAAATGGTCATGATGTCCCTATTAGAACAGACAAAGAAGATAAGAATCGGTAGCGGCGGTGTCATGTTACCGCATTATAGTCCTTACAAAGTGGCTGAACAATTTAAAATTATGGAGGCACGACATCCTAGACGCGTCGATATGGCAATTGGTCGTTCACCTAGTTTCAAAAATGTCAATGCAGCGTTAAATGAGAATAAAGAAGAAAAGCTAGACTTTGAGACACAATTAGATGATTTGAATAAATACTTTAGTGATAATATTGATGACGCACACCGCTTCAAGTCGTTATTAGCTACGCCGTTAATCCCTACTGCACCTGAGATGTATATCTTAGGTATGAGTGAACGTAGTGCTAAGTTAGCTGGCAGACGAGGTTTACCATTTGTTATTGCTCAAATGGGTCAATCATCAAAGTCTATTGATGAAGTGATAAAAGTATATAGGGATGAATATTCTGGCGATGCGAAACCATATGTGATATTGGCTACGTTTGTTGTAACTGCTGGAAACGATGAGAAAATAGAACACCTTTTAAGTGCTTTACAACTATGGTTATTACGTATTCACTATTTGGATCAACCTCATTTTTATCCATCTATTGAAACCGCTGAAAATCGAGTTTATAGCGATCGAGAAAGTGAAAAACTTGAGAAGAACAAACGTCGAATCATATACGGAACACCTCGTGAAGTCTCACGCGTGCTATTAGAGTTGAAACATCGCTATGGTGTTAATGAACTCATGATTTTACCTCATGTATATGGAGAAGACGCACGATTAGAATTGATTGAGTTATTAGCTCATGAATTGAATTTGGGATGATGATTTAAAATAAGCGCACTTATGTTTTAAAATTTGCGGCGGAAAACATAAGTGCGCTTCAATTGTGGGGGTTATCGGTTCCACAAGAACTGTATGATTTTGTTAGCAACGTCTTTATTTTCATGTAATTGACTATGTTGCGCCTTTTTGCCAGTATATTTAACTTCTTTATAAGATTTAGGGCTATCTCCTAATAAATATTTTAATGACTTGGATGAACTATTTGATACACGTTCATCTGAATGTGTGCCATCTTGAACATCTCCGTATATATTGAGAACATCTATTCCTTTGTTTTTGTATATATCTTTCAGTGATAGTAAATTTTTGTAGTCTTCGTTCATTTTACTTGGTTTGCCATTTTGATCTACACTAATTTCGTTTACTTTTTCATTTAAATGTAATACACCATTAAATGTCCCGGCAATATTGACTTGCTTTTGAAGTCGAGGTAATTGTTTATCACCGCCATAATTCTTCATATAATATGCAAATGACATGTTTCCCATTGAATGTGCTACAAAATTAAACTGTTTAATACCATACTGTGATTTTAATTGAGTTAAAACATTTTTAATCCATCTCGCATTTTCATTAAAATCACCATTCTGATTATTCTCAAATTCAACTTTTACGATAGGATTTTTACTATTTTTATCTAAGTGTCCATCAAATGTAACCTCTCCATTTTGTGCTACCTTTGCAGTTATCACATCTTTAGTAACACCTTTTTTAACTGCTTGATTAACCATAAATTTTTCAGAGTTCTCACTACCTCCGTATCCATGCATAAATAAAGTTACGACCTGATTTTGAGTATATTGGCTTACTTTAGAATGATTGTTTTGCTTTGTTTCACGATTGTTTAATGCCATCACTAATATTAATGTCATTACGGCAATCATTAAAAATACTATTGCTGTTAATTTTGACTTCATCATCATCCCTCATTTTTATCTAGTTCATATATTATATATCATTCAAGTATGATTTGCTCATAATTAAAGACCCACCACTTATTAGTGATGAGCCTTTTTGATAAAATTTTGATGATTGATTCGTTTATGTTAGTTATTTAATTTCTTTTGTTTTAGCTAATTCTTTGTACCAATAAGCACTTTTCTTAGGATATCTTTCTTGTGTATCAAAATCGACGTAGAAAAGACCATATCGTTTTTCGTAACCGTTTGACCAAGAGAATACATCCATAAGTGACCAAATGAAGTAACCTTTCACATTAGCACCATCTGCAATTGCATCAGCAATTACGTTTAAATGTTGCTTCACATAATCAATACGCGCATCATCATGTACAGTTTTTTCTTTTTCGTCAAATTCATCTTTGTATCCTAAACCATTTTCAGTGACATAAATTTTATGATAGTTTGGATAATCTTTAACCACTCTCATAATTTGATCGTATAATCCTTTAGGATAGATCATCCAGTCCCAATCTGTTCTTGGTACATCTACATCAAATTCTCTTTGACCGACGCCTTTAAGTTGATATTTAGAACCGCCTTTATCACCAGTCGCATTATGTGTGATTTCAGATTCACCTTCATAACCTCTCATCCAATCACTCATATAGTAATTGATGCCTAAGAAGTCATTTAAATCTTTAGCAGCATCTAAAATTTGATAATCTTCTTCTGGAATATTTAACTTACCACCGTTCACAGATAAGATGTGTTGTACACCTTCCATTGTTTCACGAGAATATTTACCTAAGTATGTGGCATCTAAAATAAATTTATTATGAATGATATCCTCTAATTCGGCAGCTTTAACATCTTCTGGATTAGAAGGGTCGTAAGGATATTTAGTTGGTAAGGCATGTACAACGCCTATTTCACCTGAATATTGGCCATCTTTAAATAGTTTCACTGCACGTGCGTGTGCAACCATCATATTGTGATGAGATTGAAATACCTTTTCAAAGTCATATTTAATGCCTGGAGGGAATTTACCTACTAAGTATTGACCATCTCCTATTGGACCAATTTCATTAAATGTTGTCCAATAGTTAACTTCTGTGAATTCTTTAAAACAGAATTCCGCATATTCAACGAAATAATCAATCGTTTTGCGATTTAAGAAATCTCCATCTTTATGAAGTACTTCTGGTGTATCAAAATGATGCAAAGTGACAAACGGTTCTACGTGACGTTTATGACATTCTTTGAATAAGTTATGGTAGTATTCCACGCCTTTAGCGTTTACCTCGCCATAACCTTTAGGGAAAATACGTGACCAAGCAATTGAAATTCTAATACCATTAACTCCAAATTTTTCACTTAATTCTAAATCCACTGGATATTTATTATAGAAATCACTCGCTGGTTCTGCTGTGTACCAGTAATTTTCCTCTAAATACGTATCCCAAGCGACACGTCCTTTACCATCAGTTTGAGTCGCTCCTTCTGCTTGATATGCTGCTGTTGCTCCACCAAAAATAAAATCTTCAGGTAATTTCTTAGTCATGTATAAAACTCCTATCTAATTTTCAAATTGTTTTTTTACAAACTCAAGAGCTGCTTCTCCATCTCTTGTCAATTTGATGTATTCAGCGCCTTGTGTTTTAGCTAATTTTATACCTAATCTGTCAGTGTCTTGTTTAATATCTTCATAGTTTGATGCGACTTGTGGTGCTAATATAATTAATTGATACTCTTTCATAATATCCATATGTGAACCATAACCGCCAGCTGCTGCTTTAAGTGGTACATTATAATCTTCAGCGGCTTTATTAAGTGCGTTTGCGAGAAGACCGCTTGTACCTCCACCTGCGCATAATACTAAAACGTTCGTTTGTTCAGTAATCTGATGGTTAGATTGTTCTTTTGAAATTGCTGGTTGATCAACTTGAGTTTGTGTAGCTTCACCAGCTCCAGCTGTAGCTAAAATTGCGTCAGCTTTTTTTGTATCGAAGTTAGCTGAAACTTTTTCTTTTAATTCATTGTTTGCTTCTTTATTGCCTAACTCTTCTTCTAAAATTTGTTCATCATAAACTTTAACGAATGGATAGTAAATAATGACATCGACAACGATTAAGACGATGGCTAATACAAATGACCAGAATGCAAAACCAGTACCCATCACGATACCGAGAGGACCTGGTGTAGTCCAAGGTAAGAAAATACTGAAACTATTCATATTCAGTACATCTACAAAGAATTTAAATATCCAAACGTTGACGATAGGCGCTAATATAAATGGAATAAAGAACACTGGGTTTAATACTAATGGTGCTCCGAACAAGATAGGTTCATTTACACCAAAGAATGTTGGAACTACTGATGCTCGTCCAATTGCTTTATTACGTTTAGATTTAGTCAGCCACATAAACATAAAAGGTACGACCAATGTTGCACCGGTACCACCCATTGTTACTACGAACATTTGAGTACCAGGTGTAATGACTTTATCTGCATGCTCTCCTGCTTGAATCAAATGTAAGTTTGTTTCAAGGTTAGCGTAAGTAATCGCTGCAATCGCTGGTTCAACGATTGATGGTCCATGAATACCAACAAACCAGAAGAATGCAAATGCACCAAAGATTATCGTTACTCCAACCCAACCATCAGCTGCTGTAAACAATGGTTCAAATACTTTTAATACTGCATTTGCCACATTTGTATGAACAAAAGCTCTAGCAAGTAAATCTAATGCATATAGAATGATGATTACTGCTGATAAAGGGAATATATCTTTAAATACTTGTGAGATATTTGGAGGAACTTCTTTAGGCATTTTTATTGTGATATTGTGTTTAATAAAGAAACTATAAACAATCACAGTTACAAATGCTGAGATGAACGCTGTTAATAATCCTTTAGTACCCATGAAAGCACTTAGGAATCCTCCATCTTTAACAGGATCAGCGGCTAAGAATAAGAAACCACACATCGCAGCCATCATTGTCGAAATAAAGTTAATTTGATTCGTACTGTCCAACTTTCTATTGAATGAATCGGTCAGTGACTTGGCTGTTGTTCCTGCTACAATGAACCCAACAATACCCATTGTATAGTTATAAGGTTTCATTAAGATGCCTTCCATGGTTTTACTCCAAGTAAATCCAAATACGTTTGGCACATAAGCTACTAAAATAAATATACTTGAGAACAAGATAATTGGAATTGCTGCAATAAATCCATCACGAATCGCTCTTAGATAAATATTACGAGATATTTTTTCGAAGAACGGTTTTCCTTTTTCTATCCATGCTATTAACTTATTCATAAAGGTCAACTCTTTCTTTTATATAATTCGATTAAGTGCTTCATTAAATCTTTTAATAGAATTGTTGTCATTAAGTGATCTTGGCCATGCATCATTGTTACGCTATAGGCAATATCATCACCTTGTGCTTCCTTTTGAAGTAGGCTTGTTTGAGCCCGATGTGCTTCAGCGATGCATTGATTTCCTTCTTCAATTAGTGATTCTGCCTTATCATAATCTCCCTCTTGTGCAGCTGTTAGTGCTTCTAAGAATTTAGACCGCGCATCCCCAGCGAATGCAACAATCTCGAATCCTAATAATTGTACTTCTTCTCTATTCATGATGTATTCGTCCCCTTTCGAGAATTAAACTCTCTCTTTCCATGACGTTGCAGTTGTTTCCAAAACTTTGTTTAACTCATCAATATTTTTAAATCCTGTTGAACGTAACCATTCTCGAGCTGCTTCTTCACCTTGTTCGATATAAACTTGAACAGCTCCAGCCCATGTCGCTCTACCACAAAGCACACCATTAAATTTAGCTCCCGCTTCATGCGCAAATTTTAGAGTCTCTTGGAAAAGTTCAGCTGAAACGCCAGCACTTAAGTAAATATATGGTAAGTTTGTTGAAGCGTCTTGATCTTTAAAATGTTGAGCTGCTTCTTCTTTTGAATAAACAACTTCTCCTTCAGCGAACCCTTCAACATATTTCATGTTGACTGGAACTTCTACTTTTAAGACATCAACATTAAAGCGCGCTTCTGAGAATAATTTCATTGCTTCGTTTACTTTTCTTGGTTTCACTTTTGCAAATTCAACACTACTATTATCTGGAATATTATCGTCGTAAGTGAGTACCTCTAAGAAGAATGGAATGTCTTCAGCTACACATTCAGAACCAATTCTTTCAATGTAAGCCTTCTTCTGAATATTAATTTCTTCTGCATCATCTACGTCGTAGTAAAGTAAGAACTTAACTGCATTAGCGCCTTGTTCTTTAAGTCTTTTAGCTGACCATTCAACTAAACAGTCAGGTAAACGACCTTTAGCGTTAACGTCATATCCTGTTTTTTCATAAGCAAGTAGTAATCCACAATCTTTATTGCGGGCTTCAGATGCAGGTAGTCCGTATTCAGGATCTAGGAGAATTGATGACGCGTATTGCGTTAATTCTTCTGATACCAAAACTTTTAATCGTTCAATTTGCTCAATTGTAGGTTCATCTGTTTGATGTTTCGCCATCATACGTTTTAATGCACCGCGTTGGTCAAAAGCTAATGCTGAGATGACGCCTTTATCATTACTTAGATGTTCAATTGATGCCGTTTTTTGAGTTGTTTTTACCATTTTTTACACCTCTATAATTTCAATTTGGTCAAAGAGCTGAGTATAATTAGACATGTTTACATAACCAGTTTGTGCTTCTTGCGCATTTAACATCCCTAAGGTGTTTGCCTTCTTAAGGAGATGCTCATCACTTTCATGATGAACAATTGCTGAAGCTATACCTGCTACTGTGGAATCTCCGGAACCTACAGGATTAAGTACTTTAATCGAAGGTATGTTTACTTTGTAAAATCGTTGGTTATGTTTAGCGAAAGCGCCATTTGCGCCCAAAGAAACAATAATCCATTCAATTTTTGAAAATAACTGATGATTTAAAGCATTTTTCAGTTCTTCAGTAGATTCATTAAGTTCCAATGAAATCAACTGTGATAATTCTTCAATATTTGGCTTAATGACTGTCGGTTTGTGAGTGTTTTGTAGCGCTAATTTAAGTGTTTCGCCAGCACAATCCAATACGACTGGTTTAGCATTTTCGTGACATATATCAATAATTTTTGAATAGTAATTTGAATCTAGACCTTTTGGAAGGCTACCAGAAATAACTACCGCTTCAGCTTTCGATATTAAATCATTCAAATGTTTCAAAAATCCTTTTGATTCATCCGTCGCAATGGTTGGTCCTTGTTCCAAAATTTCTGTTTGGTTGCCATTATGCAAAATAGCAATACAATTTCGTGTTTCATCTTTAATTGTAAAAAATGAATGTTTCACTTGATTGTGATTTAACTTTTCTGCAATAAATTCACCTATTTTACCACCTAAAAAGCCTGTCGCAACAACATGTTCATTGAGTTGTGATAACACCCTAGTTACATTGAGTCCCTTTCCACCAGCCGTCTTGCTAACGTCTTGAACTCTATTCACTGTGTTAATGTGTAATTCATCTAATGGATAAGATATATCTACCGAAGGATTTAAAGTTAAAGTTAAAATCATGTTGATCTTCCTTAATCGTGATATTCGCCTTTATCCCACTTTTCTAAAAATTCATCAAAGAAATGTGGATCTTCTTGTTTAGCATTATGAGTTTCAAGATGATTTATTTTTGCGATTAATTTTTTATTTTCTTCTGTAGGTTTATACTCAGCATTGATAAATGCATCAATAATATCGCACATTAGAAGTTCGCCGATGATTTTCCCACCGAAACCAATAACATTTGCATTTAACTCTTCTTTCGCATATAAAGCTGAAGTCATATCACGTACAAGTGCGGAACGAATGCCAGCAACTTTGTTAACCGCATTATTAATACCAACACCTGTACCACAAATACATACACCTAAGTCAGCATTACCGCTTACAACTTCTTCTCCAACTTTCTTACCAAAAATTGGATAATGTGTACGTGTGAAGTCATAAGTCCCAACATCAATAACTTCATGTCCTTTTGATTTTAAAAACTGTGATACTTCCATCTTTGTATCAGTGACAATATGGTCACAACCTATAGCAATTTTCATTTGTTCTCCTCCTATTAGCACATTTTATTCAGCATATCTACACGAATTTGATGACGTCCGCCGTCATAATGACCGTTAACAAATCCCTTAACCACATTTTTAGCTAAAGTATCTCCAACAATTTCAGAACCTAAAGTAATCATTTTGGAATTATTATGTCCTCTAGTCATGTATGCTGAACGCTCATCTGAAACTTCAGCTGCAATCATTCCTTTAATTTTTGTAGCAACAATAAAACTACCTGCACCATAGGCATCGATGGCAATTCCCAAATTGTCATCGGATTTTTGAACTTCACGTGCAACAGATACTGTCGAATCTACAAAATCTAACTCTTTACCTTCTGTTACATCTAGAACTTCGAAATCGTTCTCTTTTAAATACACTTTAATTAAATCTTTTAGACGTTTACCGTCTACATCTGAACCGATAATAATTGTCATTTTAAGTCTCCTTTTAAAATGATTTTGAAAGCACTAAATAAATGAATGAGAGAAAAGCGCTTTCAATTAACTATGTTTAAATTATAAACACTACACAACAATAAATCAACAAATACTGTTTGTATTTTGTTTGTTTGATGTTTGATTTCAAACATTTAGTGAACTTATTGTTTAAACTACTCCTTTAAATCAACAGAAAAGGAGCGGAGAGTGAAATCTCATTCTTGTAGAATGATTTCACTTTCCGCTCCATAGAGGTTGACGAGGTATAAGAGCACTTTCTCTTAAACTATATTTTATTAAGTTTTAAGTGTTAGTCTATGACTTCAACATATTTTTCAACTTGTTCTGTCTTTTCCAAATCATTTTTATCCATTAATACTGCATTTAATTCTTTCAATTCACAGAAAGAAGAGAAATCATCTTTCCCTATTTTCGAAGAATCAATAAGTAAATATTTCTCAATTGAATGATCTAATGCTAGATGTTGGGTATAAGCTTCATCCATTGATGAAGTCATCGCAACGCCATCTTTAACTCCATTACTACTAAAAAACATCTTACTAAATCGCAAGTTATTTAATAATTGATTCGTCATCTCTCCCACAAATGCTTCAGTTAAATCTCTCATTTCTCCACCCAACAAATACACTCTAAAATGTAGACTCTGTTTTTTCATTAGAATTTTAAAAACTGGCAAACAATTTGTGATAACTGTGAGCGTATGATGATTAATTTCTTCAGCTAACTTTTGAACAGTCGTACCAGGACCTAAAAATATAGTATCTCCATCCTCAATCAACGCAACAGCTTTTTTAGCTATATATCTCTTTTCCTCAATGTAGTGCGTATGTTTTTCCTGGTGGGACATCTCCTTATATTGAAATGCAGAATTACTACGTGCGCCACCATGAATCTTAGTAAGCACACCTTTCTCTTCCAACTCTGCTAAATCACGACGAACTGTCATATCTGATACATTTAAATCTTCTACAATTTCATTTGTTCTAACAGTCCCTCTTTTATTAACAAGTTTTGTAATTTCGTCTAGCCTATCATATTTGTTCATATCTATATCCACTTCCTACGATAACGTCATTTACATACTTAATTTGTTTTAACTTTAATTTACTTTTCTAATGTCTTAATATAATTTTATAACACACTTTAAATACTTTAAAATGATAAAGTAATCAATTATGTAAATATGTTGCTACAAAAATCATAACACGGAAACTTGATATTCACTTATAAATTATTTGTGGTGAAAACGAACAGTTTTCGATTAGTTAAAAAGAAATTTAAAAACTGAGGTGATTCTATGGATATGGAAATTCAACGATTAAGAGAAATGATAGAAGAATCCGAAAAAATTGTATTTTTCACTGGGGCAGGCGTATCTGTAGCAAGTGGTATTCCTGATTTCCGCTCAATGGGTGGTCTATTTGATGAGATTTCAAAAGATGGACAATCTCCAGAGTATTTACTAAGTGTAGATCATTTAAATGATGACAAAGAAAGTTTTATTGATTTTTATCATAAAAGATTATTAATTGCAGATAAAAAACCAAATATTGTACATCAATGGATTGCAGAATTAGAACATGAAGGTCAATCTTTAGGTGTTATTACTCAAAATATTGATGGCTTACATACAGATGCAGGTAGTCAACATGTTGATGAATTACATGGCACTTTAAATCGTTTTTACTGTATCAATTGCTACAATGAATACTCAAAATCTCAAGTGATGGACAATCACATTCGATATTGTGAAAAGTGTGGCCAGATTATACGACCTGATATTGTATTATACGGGGAAATGTTGAATCAAAACACAGTATTCAAAGCTTTAGAAAAAATACAAAAAGCTTATACACTCATTGTTCTAGGTTCATCACTCGTAGTACAGCCAGCAGCAGGCTTTGTTTCAGAATTTAAAGGTGACAATTTAGTAATTATCAATAGAGATCACACACCGTATGATCAAAGTGCTGACTTAGTCATACATGAAGATATGACAGAAGTTGTCGAAAACGTCACGAAAAAATAGATAATATTTTGAGGTTGGGAACTTTATAGTTAGTCTCATCATCATTGTAATAACATAAAAAAACACTTCCCAAATAATGGGAAGTGTTGATGTGTGTTCGCCAAAATTAACGTTTTGAGAATTGAGGAGAACGACGAGCTTTTTTAAGACCTGGTTTTTTACGTTCTTTCATACGTGGGTCACGAGTAAGTAATCCAGCGCGTTTTAAAGAACCTCTGTATTCAGGGTCAGCTTCTAATAATGCACGAGCAATTCCGTGACGGATAGCTTGAGCTTGTCCTGTGAAACCACCACCGTGAACGTTTACTAAAACGTCATAGTTACCTTTAGTTTCAGTAACATCGAATGGTTGGTTTAAGTCTAAGATTAATGATTCAAATGGTAAGTAGTCACGTACGTCACGGTTGTTAACTGTAATGTTACCTTCACCTGGTACTAAACGTACACGTGCTACTGAGTTTTTACGACGGCCTGTACCTTTATATTCAACTTGTGCCAATGTAATTTCCTCCTTCTAATTAACCACGTAACTCGTAGTTTTCTGGTTGTTGTGCAGCGTGTGGATGTTCAGCGCCACCATATACAAATAATTTTTTACCTTGTTTTTCACCTAAACGTGAACTTGGTAACATACCTTTAATAGAAGTTTCTAATAAACGTTCTGGGTTAGTTCTTCTTAATTCACCAGCTGTGATTGATTTTAAACCACCTGGGTGATTTGAGTGGCGATAGTACATTTTATCTTGTTCTTTATTACCAGTGAATTCGATTTTAGATGCATTGATGATGATTACGTAATCACCAGTGTCAACGTGTGGTGTATAAGTTACTTTATTTTTACCGCGTAAGATAGCAGCTACTTCAGATGATAAACGACCTAATGTTTGGCCTTCAGCATCAATAACATACCATTTGCGCTCAATGTTTGATTCATTTGCCATAAATGTTTGACGCATAATAATTGTCCTCCTAAAAATAAATGCTTCGTTCTTAATTGTTTTGTCAATTGATCACATTCGAACCTATGATCATTCAACGCACAATTTTAATTATTGTTACGATTTAAAAGCGTAAGTTTTCATTTATTTTGTTAACTGTTGTTCTGCTTTGCTTATATATCTAGTAACACAATAAGTTTCCGGGGCTTATCGTGGGGTGATATAAAACAATACCGTTAATAATCTTATAATTTCACAATGCTTTTGTCAATGACATTCAATCATTTTCCAACGATTTTTTAAGATGTATTTTAATATCATTTCCAAACTCTTCCTTAAGTGATTCTGGTGATAGGTAAACCTTTTCTAAATAGAGTCCTTCTGAGGGGGCAGTGAAAGGTACATTGTTTCTATTTTTTTCTTCAAGTAGTTGTGGAACCTCGTCAGGTTGTCGCTTCCCTTTTCCCACCTCTATTAAAAATGCTACAAGAACACGAACCATGTTATAGAGAAATCCTGAACCAGTAACCACATAATCAAAACCTGCTTCAGTTTGAACCACTTCACTTTGATATAGAGTTCTCACTTTGCTTTCCACTTCAGTTTTCTGAGAACAAAAACCTGTAAAATCATGTGTTCCAATAAAATGATGAGCCGCTTCATTCATTTTAGCTAAATCTAAATCATTATCGATAAATGTTTCGAGACCACTTTTAAACGGATCACGATGTGCGCCTTGATAGACTTTATATCGATATCTTTTACCTACACAGTCATATCTACAATGAAAGTTTTCATCTACTGTTTGAACGCTTTTAACGTAAATATCATTAGGTAAGAAACGATTCATCGCATATTGCCATTGTTGATTATCAATATTTAACTCAGTGTCAAAATGAAAGAATTGTTGATACGCATGCACGCCTCTGTCCGTACGACTTGTAGGATGTATTCGTACATGACGCTTGTGCATACGTTTAAGAATCTTTTCAAATTGTTGTTGTACTGTTCTCCCCTGCTGTTGAATTTGAAAGCCAAGGAATTGATTACCCTGATATGCAATTTCTACTAAAATTCGCAATGTTTACACTCCTGTGTATTTAATAATAAATAAGATAAGTCCAATTGGTATTAATAGAATTAACGTTATCGTGTCTTTTAATCGCCATTGTAGTAATCTGTAACTAGTTCGTTTAACATTCATATCATAGCCCCTTACTTCCATAGCTATTGCTAATTCTTCCGCTCTTTGAAAGGCAGAAATAAACAATGGAACCATAAGAGGGATAAATGCTTTAATGCGTGTCACAATACTCCCTGAACTTATTTCAGACCCTCTTGATTTTTGAGCTAAAATAATTTTTTCCAATTCATCCATTAAAGTAGGTATAAACCTTAGCGCGATAGACATCATCATACTCAATTGATGAACGGGAATCTTAACCCATTTCAATGGTGCTAATAACTTTTCAAAGGCATCAGTTAAATCTATAGGACTTGTCGAAAGCGTCATAATTGTCGCAATCATCACTATAAAGATAAGACGTAATGAAATGTAAATTCCTTCTATCACTCCATTAGACTCTATTGTAAAGAAACCCCAATGTAAAAGTGTCTTTCCTCCATTAGTAAATAAGATATGCATTAAAAAAGTAAATATTAAGAAGAAAAAGATAGGCGTGAGCCCTTTCATTAGAAATCCGAATGGGATTTTAGCCAATTTCATAGATATAATGATAAGTAAAAATATCCAAGCGTATGTGCCAAACGAATGACAAAAGAAAATAAATATTATAAACACAAAGACAAATATGAGCTTTGCTCTAGGATCAAGATGATGTACAGTCGAATGATTTGGGAGATAGCGTCCAATGATTAATTTATTTTTCATTTTGCCACTCCTTATACATCTCAATAAACTCCTCTTCATTTAAAGCTAGTTTAGGTAAGGATATTTGATACTTGTGCTCAAAATCTATTTGTAATCTAATAATGTTTGGTAGCGTAATATGCCACTCAGCTAACTTATCTGTATTTTTAAATAGTTCTCTAGGTTCTGATTGTTCAGCTACCCTACCATTACTTAATACAACAACTTCATCAGCATATCGCGAAACATCATTCATATCATGTGAGACTAAAATAATCGTCTTATTTTCTTCCACTTGAATTCGCTTAATAAGAGTCATAATCTGCTCTTTACTTTGAGGGTCCAAGCCAGCTGTTGGTTCATCCAATATAATAACTTCTGGATCCATAGCCAAAATAGATACAATTGCAATTTTCCTCATTTGTCCACCTGACATTTGAAAAGGAGAAAGTGACATGATATCTCTTGAAAATCCTAAATCAAGTAATAATTGATAAGCCTTTTCTTTAGCTTTTTCTAAGTCCATATTAAAGTTTTTCGGTCCAAATTCTATTTCTTTTTCTACACTATCTTCAAATAGTTGAGATTCTGGGAATTGAAATACAATGCCTACCTTTTTACGGATAGGTCGTAAATATTTATCCTTAGTTTTATGTGTTATTTCAATATCCTCAAATTCAATTGACCCTTTTGTTGGTTTTAATAACGCATTAAGATGCTGTATCAAGGTAGATTTTCCACTACCTGTTTGTCCTATAATTGCGTAATACTTTCCTTTTTCCAAAATCAAAGATATATCTTCTATAGCATTATATTCATATGGCGTCCCTTTTTGATAAGTATAGCTAACATGATTTAACTGAATACTCATAATCGTTTGACCAACCCTTCGTATGTCACAAATGATGAATCAAATCCTAGTAGTTGATTCATTTTCATAGAGAAAGGTAAATCTAATCCAATAGAAGTTAGTTCATCAGTATATTTAAATATTTCTTCAGGTGTATCCTGTTTAAAAACAGTTCCTTTATTCATAACAATAACATGATCAGCTTCCATCGCTTCGTCTAAATCATGAGTTATAGAAATGATTGTTACTTCATTATCTTCTTTCACTTCACGTACGAGATTTAAGAGTGATACTTTCGCATCAGGGTCTAACATAGTTGTTGCTTCATCTAAAATAATAACAGATGGATTTAGCGCTAATACACCAGCTATCGCAACACGTTGTTTCTGACCTCCAGAAAGTGAATGTGGCTCGTAATCAGCTTTATTAAGCATGTCTACTTCTGATAATGCTTTATCTACTTTAATGTGCATCTCATCATGAGGGACTGCATGATTTTCTAGACCGAAAGCAACATCAAATTTCACAATTGAGCCGACAAATTGATTATCTGGATTTTGAAACACAATACCAATTTGATTTCTAATTTTATGTATATTTGAATTGTCTATTTTTTCATTTTTAAATAATATTTGACCTTCGTTAGCTTCTTCTATGCCTACCATTAATTTAGCTATAGTAGACTTCCCAGAACCATTATGACCTACAATCGACGTCCATTTTCCAATAGGAACAGAAAAAGATACGTTATTTAATGTGAACGCAGAATCACTTTGATATTGAAAAGATACACTTTTAAATTCAATGATATTCATTGGCTCATTCACACTAAACAACTCCTTCTGTTAAATATTGTCGTTACTTTAAATATTTTACAATAATTCAATTTATCTGTATATCACATACGTTCTTTTCACACAGATAATCTTAGAATTTCTCTATATTAGAAAAGAAAACAAAAAAGCTATAGTAATCTCTGACTATAGCTTAAATAAAAAAGCGCGCACCCCATCGTATTGTTGAGTTCACGCTTATAAGAAATATTTAGTTAGATGGGGCACTCTGAGCTAGACAATATTTGTATGTGGCAAACATTATCGTTGCACTCATTTGCTTTATATATAAGTAGTAAGTGTATTTATTAAGGTAAAGTGACTGAGACATAATTTAATGTCTCAATCCCTAAATTAAACTAATTCGATAATTACTGATTCAGCACCGTCACCACGACGAGGGCCTACTTTAAGGATACGAGTGTAACCACCTTGACGTTCATTATAACGTTCAGCGATTTCACCGAATAATTTTTGAAGAGCAGTTTGTGTTGATTCATCTTCATTTAAGATTTCAACGTTACGTAAAGTTTTAGCTGCATTACGACGAGAAGCTAAATCTCCTTTTTTACCTAAAGTGATTAATTTCTCTACTACACTGCGTACTTCTTTAGCACGAGCTTCTGTAGTTTCAATACGTTCACTTACGATAAGAGAAGTCGCTAAGTCACGTAACATTGCTTTACGTTGATCAGAAGTACGACCTAATTTTCTGTAACCCATGAGTTAACCTCCTTTATCAATCTTCTTTTCTTAATCCTAATCCTAAATCTTCTAATTTATATTTAACTTCTTCTAGAGATTTACGACCTAAATTACGCACTTTCATCATGTCAGCTTCAGATTTATCAGCTAACTCTTGTACAGAATTGATTCCTGCGCGTTTTAAGCAGTTGTAAGAACGTACAGATAAGTCTAATTCTTCGATAGACATTTCAAGTACTTTTTCTTTTTGATCTTCTTCTTTTTCGATCATGATTTCAGCATTTTGAGCTTCATCAGTTAGACCTACAAAGATGTTCAAGTGTTCAGTCATTATTTTAGCTGCTAATGAAACTGATTCTTGTGGAGTGATTGAACCGTTAGTCCAAACATCTAAAGTTAATTTATCGTAATCACTACTTTGACCTACACGTGTGTTTTCTACTGTGTAGTTAACACGTTCTACAGGTGAGTATAGTGAATCAACAGGAATTACACCAATTGGTAAATCACTAGTATTATTTTGTTCAGCTAATGCGTAACCTCTACCCTTATTAGCAACAAGACGCACTTTAAGATGTCCACCTTTAGACACAGTTGCGATTTTAAGTTCTGGGTTTAAAATCTCAACATCGCTGTCGTGAGTAATGTCACTTGCAGTTACTTCGCCTTCATCTTTAACATCAATTTCAAGAGTTTTATCTTCTTCAGAGTAAATTTTTAATGCTAATTTTTTAATGTTCATAATAATTGTTGAAACATCTTCTACAACATTGTCTACTGCTGAAAATTCGTGTAGAACTCCTTCGATTTCGATGTACTTAACGGCTGCACCTGGTAACGAAGATAGTAGGATACGACGTAAGGAGTTTCCTAGTGTAGTACCGTAGCCACGTTCAAGTGGTTCAACAACGAACTTACCGAATTTAGCATCTTCACTAATTTCAATTGTCTCAATTCTAGGTTTTTCAATTTCTATCATTTACAAATATCCTCCTTAAATACGTCGACTAGATTTAAACTGTTTGCTCAGTGACCTGTAACAATACAATCCTAAATTAGACGCGACGACGTTTTGGTGGACGACAACCGTTGTGAGGTACTGGAGTAACGTCTCTAATTGCAGTTACTTCTAATCCTGCAGATTGTAATGCACGGATAGCTGATTCACGGCCTGGTCCAGGTCCTTTAACTGTTACTTCTACAGTTTTTAAACCATGTTCCATAGCTGATTTAGAAGCTGTTTCTGAAGCCATTTGTGCTGCGAATGGTGTTGATTTTTTAGATCCTTTGAATCCTAATGCACCAGCTGATGACCAAGATAATGCATTACCGAATTCATCAGTGATAGTTACGATAGTATTATTGAATGTTGAACGGATATGTGCTACACCGTTTTCAATATTCTTTTTCACTCTACGTTTACGAGATACTTGTTTACGTGCCATTATTTTTGCCTCCTTTACCTATTATTTTTTCTTATTAGCTACTGTTTTAACCGGGCCTTTACGAGTACGTGCGTTGTTTTTAGTTTTTTGACCACGAACTGGTAAGCCACGACGGTGACGAATACCACGGTATGATGAAATTTCCATTAAACGTTTAATGTTTAAGTTTTGTTCACGACGTAAGTCACCTTCTACTTTGTAGCTATCTACAACTTCACGGATACGACCTAATTCGTCATCAGTTAAATCTTTAACGCGAGTATCTGCTGATACGTTTGCTTCTTCAACGATTTTGTTAGCAGTTGAAGTACCGATACCATAAACGTATGTTAATGAGATAACAATGCGCTTTTCACGTGGAATATCCACTCCTGCAATACGTGCCATATTAATTTACACCTCTCTTTTATTAACCTTGTCTTTGTTTGTGCTTAGGATTATCACAAATTACCATTACTTTACCTTTACGTTTAATGACTTTGCATTTTTCGCAAATTGGTTTTACTGATGGTCTTACTTTCATTTTTATACCTCCCTATATTATGGAGTGACGATTATTTATAACGATAAGTAATTCTACCGCGTGATAAATCATACGGAGACATCTCAACAGTTACTTTGTCGCCAGGTAGAATACGAATGTAATTCATTCTGATTTTACCACTAACATGCGCTAAAATCTCATGACCATTTTCTAATTCTACTTTAAACATTGCATTTGGTAAAGTATCTAATACAGTACCTTCTAATTCAATTACATCTTGTTTAGCCATTGATTAACTTCCCCCTTTTTGCAATAGTAAGGTAATCGTCAATAGACAACTTAACAATACGAATCTATTCGTGACTAGTTATTATAAGTTTAACAAAAATACGGGAATTACAAATCATTATTTGTCACTCACTCTATTAAATTTCACTCAAATATTCACTTAGCAAATAGATCGTAAATCGTTGATCTATCTATAAATGATCTAAAATATCAATGACATCGTTCGTTACTTCATCAATATCTTTTGAACCATCAATGTTTTTCAAAATACCTTTTTCATCGTAATACTCTAAAATAGGTTTTGATTGTTTAACATTAACGCTCAAACGATTTGATACTGTTTCTGGATTGTCATCTTCACGTTGATATAACTTTCCACCATCGATATCACAAATACCTTCAACCTTTGGAGGATTAAATACAAGATGATAAGTTGTACCACATTTCTCACAGATACGACGACCTGTAAGACGATTCATTAACTCTTCCTCAGGAACTTCAATATTGATAACAGCATCAATTTCTCTATCAAGCTCAGACATAATGTTATTTAATGCCTCAGCTTGTTCGATTGTTCTTGGGAATCCATCTAATAAGAATCCTTTTTTCGCATCGTCTTCAGAAATACGTTCTTTAACGATACCTACAGTAACTTCATCAGGAACTAATTCTCCACGATCCATGTATGATTTAGCTTCTTTACCTAAATCAGTTTCATCTTTAATCGCTTTTCTGAACATGTCACCAGTAGAAATATGTGGTATTGGGAATTTCTTAACAATTTCACTCGCTTGAGTACCTTTACCTGCGCCAGGTAAACCCATTAAAATGATATTCATAAATGCCCTCCTACAAATTATCTACCACCAAAGCCTTTGTATTCTTTTTGACTTACTTGAGCTTCTAATGTCTTCATAGTTTCTATAGCTACACCGATAACGATTAATAAACTTGTACCACCAATTTGAATTGATTGTGGTAAGCCCATAAATTTAGTTGCTATAATCGGCAAAATTGCTATAGCTGCTAAGAATATAGAACCAACAAATGTCAATCTGTAAAGAACTTTAGTAATATATTTTTTTGTTTGTTCACCAGGTCTAATGCCTGGGACATAACTACCTTGTTTTTTAAGGTTATCAGCCATTTTTTCCGGATTAACTTGTACAAATGCATAGAAATACGCAAATGCAATAATTAATACGATATATACAATCATTCCAATATTACTTGAAGGATTGGCAGTATCAGCAATATTCTGTGCCCATTCAGCTTTAGGGAAGAATAATGTTAACGTTCTTGGTAATAAGAAAAATGCCATCGCAAAGATTACTGGAATAACACCTGCTGAGTTAACTTTTAAAGGTAGATAAGTTGCTTGTGAGCCTAATCGTTGAGCAGATTGTTTCTTCGCATATTGAATAGGGATCTTACGTTTAGCTTCAAGTACAAAAATAGCACCAACTGTTAATAAAATTAATGCTACAACTAAACCTACAATTTTTAACCATGCTAATGAAGTATCATCTTGACCAACAAATAGAGATTGGCCAAATTGTTCAATACTTGATGGTAAAGTTGATAAAATCCCAGCAAAGATGATAAGAGAAATACCATTACCAACACCAAACTGAGTGATTTGGTCACCAAGCCAAATTAAGAAAGCTGTTCCTGCTGTTAAAACAACTGCAATCAATAAATAACTCATAACTGATTTATCAATAATCAGTTGTCCTTTGAGATAATTATTGAACTGAAAAGCCATACCTATTGATTGGATAAAAGCTAAAATAATAGCGAAATAACGTGTTACATTATTAATTTTTCTTCTACCCATTTCACCTTGTTTAGCCCATTCTGTAAACTTAGGCACTATATCCATTTGCAATAATTGCATAACGATGGATGCGGTGATATAGGGCATAATACCCATCGCAAATATTGAGAAACGTTTCAAGGCACCGCCACCAAAAGTATTTAATAACTCAGTGGCACCTTGAGAACCTTGTGGATGGTTAAATGCTTCAGGATTAACTCCTGGAGCAGGAATATACGTTCCTATTTTAAAAATAACTAACATTGCTAGAGTGAAGAAAATCTTGTTACGCACTTCCTTAGTTGTAAAGAAACGCACAAGCGTTTGAAACATTAGATCACCTCGTGTGCTCCACCTTTAGCATCAATAGCTTCTGCTGCTGAAGCTGAGAATTTATGAGCTTTCACTGTTAATTTTTTATCAAGTGAACCATTACCTAGTACTTTGATACCAGATTTTTCATTCTTAACAACACCAGATTCTACTAGTAAAGCTGGAGTTACTTCAGTACCATCTTCAAATTTATTAAGTTGGTCTAAGTTAACAATAGCATATTCTTTACGGTTAATGTTAGTGAAACCACGTTTTGGTAAACGACGGAATAAAGGTAATTGTCCACCTTCAAATCCTGGTCTTACTTTACCACCTGAACGTGCTTTTTGACCTTTTTGACCACGGCCACTAGTTTTACCGTTACCAGTTGCAGCACCACGACCTACACGATTACATACACGGCGTGATCCTTCTGCTGCTTTTAACTCATGTAATTTCATTTCGGCACCTCCTTAATTATTTTTCTTCAATTGTTAATAAATGTTTAACTTTGTTGATTTGCCCACGAATAGCAGGGTTATCTTCAACAACTACTGAACTATTAGTTTTTTTAAGACCTAATGCTTCAACAGTTTTACGTTG
Organism: Staphylococcus caprae; assembly: GCF_002902725.1. Classification (GTDB taxonomy): domain Bacteria; phylum Bacillota; class Bacilli; order Staphylococcales; family Staphylococcaceae; genus Staphylococcus; species Staphylococcus caprae. The sequence continues at coordinate 42,436 of NZ_PPRT01000007.1, read as the reverse complement.
TGTTTCAGGACGACCAATAACACTACGAGTGAGGGTAATTTGTAATTTAGCCATAACTTATTTTCCCTCCTTAATTGTATAATTCTTCTACAGATTTGCCACGTAATTTAGCAACATCTTCTGCATTTTTTAAGTTTTGTAAACCATTGATAGTTGCACGAACCATGTTAATAGGAGTGTTAGATCCTAATGATTTACTTAAGATATCAGTAATTCCTGCTAACTCTAATACGGCACGAACTGGTCCACCAGCGATTACCCCAGTACCAGGTGCAGCTGGTTTCATGAATACGCTACCTGAACCGTAGCGACCAGTGATAGTGTGAGGAGTTGTACCTTCAACACGTGGAACAACTACTAAATCTTTTTTCGCTGCTTCTACAGCTTTTTTGATTGCTTCAGGTACCTCTTGTGCTTTACCAGTACCGAAACCTACACGACCTTTTTTATCACCTACAACTACTAATGCAGTGAAACGGAAACGACGACCACCTTTTACTACTTTAGCAACACGGTTAATCGTAACAACGCGTTCTTCAAATTCTTTAGTTTCTTCTTCTCTACGAGCCATGAATGTGTCCCTCCTTTAAATTAAAATTCTAATCCGCTTTCTCTAGCTGCTTCTGCTAAAGCTTTTACACGTCCGTGATATAAATAACCTCCACGGTCGAATACGATTTCTTTAATACCTTTATCGCTTGCTTTTTTAGCAATTGCTTGACCTACTTTAGTTGATAAATCAACTTTTGATGTAGATTCACTAGCAATATCTTTATCTTGAGATGAAGCTTGAGCTAAAGTTTCGCCTTTAACGTCATCAATAATTTGAGCATAGATGTGTTTGTTTGAACGATACACATTTAAACGTGGCTTTTCAGCTGTACCTGATAATTTAGCACGAACACGAGCATGTCTTTTCAAACGTACTTTGTTTTTATCAATTTTACTGATCATTTCAATACTCCTTTCTTTAGAGTGTTATCTATTATTTACCAGTTTTACCTTCTTTACGGCGAACATATTCACCTTGGTAACGAATACCTTTACCTTTATAAGGTTCTGGAGGTCTTACTGAACGGATGTTAGATGCGATAGCACCAACTTGTTCTTTAGAAACACCAGATACTTTAACAGTTGTGTTTTTCTCAACAGCAAAAGTAATACCGTCTTCAGCTTTAATTTCTACTGGGTGAGAATAACCAACATTTAGTACTAAGTCATTACCTTGCATTTGAGCACGGTAACCAACACCAACAAGTTCAAGTGTTTTTTCGAAACCTTGAGAAACACCTAGTACCATATTATTTAATAAAGCACGAGTTGTACCATGGTCTGTTCTGTCTTCTTTAGAATCAGATGGTCTTACAACTTCAACTGTGTTTTCTTCTTGTTTGAATGTCATTCTTTCATTTAAAGTTCTTGCTAATTCACCTTTAGGACCTTTAACAGTTACATGATTACCATCAAAAGTTACTGTTACGTCACTAGGGATGTCAATAATTTTCTTACCAACACGACTCATGTTATGGCACCTCCTTATTAATTATTACCAAACGTATGCGATAATTTCTCCGCCAACGTTACGTTTTCTTGCTTCTTTATCAGTGATAACACCTTCAGAAGTTGAAACTAATGCGATACCTAAACCGTTTAATACTTTAGGTACTTCATTTGCTTTAGCATAAACACGTAAACCAGGTTTTGAGATACGTTTTAATCCTGTGATAACACGTTCATTGTTTTGACCATATTTTAAGAATAAACGAATAACACCTTGTTTATCGTCTTCTACGTATTCAACGTTTTTAATGAAACCTTCGTTTTTTAAGATTTCAGCAATTTCTTTTTTAATATTAGATGCAGGTAATTCTAACTTCTCGTGACGAACCATGTTTGCATTTCTAACACGAGTAAGCATATCTGCGATTGGATCTGTCATTGTCATTGATTGTTGCCTCCTTTCAGACTCTTAATTATTACCAGCTAGCTTTACGTACGCCAGGAATTTGGCCTTTATAAGCTAATTCACGGAAACAAATACGGCATAATTTAAATTTACGATATACAGAATGTGGACGACCACAGCGTTCACAACGAGTGTATTCACGAACAGCGAATTTTTGTTTTTTTTGTTGCTTAGCAACCATTGAAGTTTTAGCCACTTAATTAGCCTCCTTTTTAGAGATTATTTACGAAATGGCATACCGAAGTTTGATAACAATTCACGAGCTTCCTCGTCAGTGTTAGCAGTAGTTACGATAACAATATCCATTCCTCTAACTTTAGTTACTTTATCATAGTCAATTTCAGGGAAAATTAATTGTTCTTTAATACCTAATGTGTAGTTACCACGTCCATCGAATGCTGTTTTTGAAACACCTTGGAAGTCACGTACACGAGGTAATGATACTGCAATAAGTTTATCTAAGAATTCATACATTCTTTCACCGCGAAGTGTAACTTTTGCACCGATTGGCATACCTTCACGTAAACGGAATGTTGCAACTGATTTTTTTGCTTTTGTTACTAATGGTTTTTGACCAGTGATTAATTCTAACTCTTCAACAGCATTATCTAATACTTTAGAGTTTTGAACTGCGTCACCTACACCCATGTTCACAACGATTTTTTCAATTTTAGGTACTTCCATTACTGAACTGTAATTGAATTTTTTCACTAAGTTCTCAGTAACTTCAGAATTGTACTTTTCTTTTAAACGGTTCAAAGTGGATCCTCCTTTCAACTAGTTATTAATTATTAGATTTGATTTCTTCGCCTGATTTTTTAGCAACGCGAACTTTTTTACCATCAACTGTTTTGTATCCTACACGTGTAGGTTCGTTAGTTTTAGGGTCTAATAATTGTACGTTAGAAACATGGATTGCTGCCTCTGTTTCTAAGATTCCACCTTCAGGATTTAATTGAGTTGGTTTTTGGTGTTTCTTAATTACGTTAACACCTTCCACAACGACACGGTCTTTTTTAGGTTCAGTAGCAACTACTTTACCTTCTTTACCTTTGTCTTTACCTGCGATAACTTTTACGTTGTCACCTTTTTTGATATGCATGTGGGCACCTCCTTAAATAGTATGATTGGTTAAATTTGTATTAAAGTACTTCTGGTGCTAATGATACGATTTTCATGAAGTTACCTTCACGTAGTTCACGAGCAACAGGACCAAAGATACGAGTACCACGTGGGCCTTTGTCATCACGGATGATAACACATGCATTTTCATCAAATTTGATATATGAACCGTCGTTACGACGAACACCTGATTTAGTACGAACTACAACAGCTTTGACAACGTCGCCTTTTTTAACAACGCCACCTGGTGTTGCATTTTTAACAGTACATACGATAATATCACCGATATTCGCTGTTTTGCGACCAGATCCACCTAATACTTTAATTGTAAGAACTTCACGAGCACCAGAGTTGTCTGCTACTTTTAAACGTGTTTCTTGTTGGATCATTCGTTAAACCTCCCTTATCTCTAATCTTGATTAAATAATTACTGACTCTTCAACAATTTCTACTAAACGAAAACGTTTTGTTGCTGATAAAGGACGAGTTTCTTGAATTTTAACAATGTCTCCTAATTTAGCTGAATTGTTTTCATCATGAGTTTTGTATTTTTTAGAGTATTTTACTCGTTTACCGTATAATTTGTGAGTTTTGTAAGTTTCTACAAGAACTGTAATCGTTTTGTCCATTTTGTCTGAAACAACTCTACCTACATACACTTTACGATCGTTTCTTTCGCTCACTTTTGTAACCTCCTCTTTCGATTATTATTGATTAGCCTTACTTTGTTCAATTTCTCTTTCACGAGCAACAGTTTTTAGACGTGCAATCGTTTTTCTTACTGTGCGAATACGTGCAGTTTCTTCTAATTGACCTGTAGCTAACTGAAAGCGTAGGTTAAAAAGCTCTTCTTTTGAAGATTTGATTTGTTCTTCGATTTCTGAAGTGGTTAAGTCTCTAATTTCCTTAGCTTTCATTTGTTTCACCACCCAATTCTTCACGTTTTACAAACTTAGTTTTTACTGGAAGTTTGTGACTTGCTAAACGTAATGCTTCACGTGCAACTTCTTCAGATACACCAGCTACTTCGAATAAGATTCTACCAGGTTTAACGACTGCAATCCAGCCTTCAACCGCACCTTTACCAGCACCCATACGTACTTCTAAAGGTTTTTTAGTATACGGTGTATGAGGGAAGATTTTAATCCAAACTTTCCCACCACGTTTCATGTAACGTGTCATTGCAATACGAGCAGATTCGATTTGACGAGAAGTGATCCAAGACGTTGTAGTAGCTTGTAAACCATACTCACCAAATGTTACATAGTTACCGCCTTTAGAACGACCAGTTGTTTTTGGACGATGTTGACGACGATATTTTACACGTTTTGGTAGTAACATTATTATTTTCCTCCTTCACTAGTGTTCTTAGTAGGAAGAACTTCTCCACGATAAATCCATACTTTAACGCCTAATTTACCATAAGTAGTATCAGCTTCAGCGTGTGCGTAATCAATGTCAGCACGTAATGTATGAAGTGGGACAGTTCCTTCTGAATATTGTTCAGCACGAGCGATGTCAGCTCCGCCTAAACGACCTGATACTTGAGTTTTAATACCTTTAGCACCAAGTTTCATAGCTCTTGTAATAGCTTGTTTTTGTACACGACGGAATGAAGCACGGTTTTCTAATTGACGTGCGATATTTTCAGCTACTAAACGAGCATCGATATCAACTTTTTTGATTTCAATTACGTTAATGTGTACTTTCTTATCAGTTAAAGCGTTTAATTTGTTACGAAGTTTTTCAATTTCTGAACCGCCTTTACCAATAACCATACCTGGTTTACCAGTATGAATTGCGATGTTGATGCGGTTAGCAGCACGTTCGATATCTACGTGAGAAACTGATGCTTCTTTTAATTCATTATCAATAAATTTACGGATTTTTAAATCTTCGTGTAATAGTGAAGCGAAGTCTTTTTCAGCATACCATTTAGCTTCCCAGTCACGGATGATTCCGACACGAAGTCCGATTGGATTAATTTTTTGACCCACAGTATTCCCTCCTTAGAAAGTTTATTAAGCTTCTTTAGCTTCTTCTTTACCGTCACTTACGACGATTGTAATGTGGCTTGTACGTTTGTTAACTGCACTTGCACGACCTTGTGCACGTGGGCGGAAACGTTTTAAAGTTGGTCCTTCATTTGCATATGCTTCTTTGACAACTAATTCATCTGTGTTCATGTCATAGTTATGCTCTGCATTTGCTAAAGCGGACATTAATACTTTTTCAATTACTGGTGATGAAGCTTTGTTTGTTAATTTTAAAATAGCAATAGCTTCAGCAGCATTTTTACCTCTGATTAAGTCAAGAACTAATCTAACTTTACGAGGTGCGATTCTTATTGTTCTAGCAACCGCTTTTGCTTCCATTAGGATTTCCTCCTCTACTTATTAAAAATTATCTTCTAGTTTTCTTGTCGTCTGCAGCATGTCCTTTGAATGTACGAGTTGGAGCAAATTCACCTAGTTTGTGACCTACCATATCTTCTGTTACATATACAGGTACATGTTTACGTCCATCGTATACTGCGAAAGTATGACCGATGAAATTAGGGAAAATTGTAGAACGACGAGACCATGTTTTAATTACTTGTTTTTTTTCACTTCCGTCTTGTGCTTCTACTTTTTTCATTAAGTGATCATCGACGAAAGGTCCTTTTTTAATACTACGAGCCATTTGGGCGCCTCCCTTCTTATTGTGTGCGTGCAGCAGTTAAGCCGCACACCCAAATAAGTTGTTATTATTATTTTCTCTTACGTCCACGAACGATAAGTTTATCTGATGATTTTTTACCACGACGTGTTTTCTTACCAAGAGTTGGTTTACCCCATGGTGACATTGGAGATGGTCTACCGATTGGAGCACGACCTTCACCACCACCGTGTGGGTGATCGTTAGGGTTCATTACAGAACCACGTACTGTTGGACGAACGCCTTTCCATCTAGAACGTCCTGCTTTACCAACATTTACAAGTTCATGTTGTAAGTTACCAACTTGACCGATAGTAGCACGGCAAGTAGATAAGATCATACGTACTTCACCAGATCTTAATCTGATTAATACATATTTACCTTCTTTACCTAAAACTTGTGAGCTTGCACCAGCTGAACGAGCAAGTTGTCCGCCTTTTCCTGGTTTTAACTCAATATTGTGGATTACAGTACCTACTGGAATGTTTTGTAATGGTAAAGCATTACCTACTTTGATATCTGCTTCAGCACCACTTTCAACAGTTTGTCCAACTTGTAATCCTTTAGGTGCGATGATATAGCGTTTTTCACCATCAGCGTATACTAATAATGCAATATTTGCTGAACGGTTAGGGTCATATTGAATTGAATCAACTTTAGCAGTGATTCCGTCTTTGTTACGTTTAAAATCGATAACACGGTATTGACGTTTGTGTCCTCCACCATGATGGCGAACAGTCAATTTACCTTGGTTGTTACGTCCCGCTCTTTTCGGTAGCGGTTGTAATAATGACTTTTCAGGTGTTGTCTTTGTGATTTCTGCGAAATCCAAAGTAGTCATATTACGACGACCATTTGTTATTGGCTTATATTTTTTAAGAGCCATTGTCGCTTACCTCCTTATTGGTAATTTATTTTTAGTTAAATAAGTCGATTGAACCTTCTTTTAATTTAACAATCGCTTTTCTTCTTTTGTTTGTATAGCCTTGGTAACGGCCCATACGTTTTTTCTTAGGTTTATAATTCATGATATTTACACTATCAACTTTTACATCGAAGATTTCTTCAACAGCGATTTTAACTTGTGTTTTATTCACACGAGTATCAACATCGAAAGTGTATTTATCTTCTGCCATAGCTTCTGAAGATTTCTCAGTGATTACGGGGCGCTTAAGAATATCTCTTGCATCCATTATCCGAGCACCTCCTCAACTTTTTTAGCAGCAGCTTCAGTGATTACTACACTGTCAGCGCTAGTAATATCTAAAACGTTTAATCCTTGAGCAGTTGTAACTTGTACGCCAGGGATGTTACGTGCTGATAATTCAACATTTACATCTTCGCCTTCAGTAACAACTAATACTTTTTTAGGTTGTTCAAGTGTAGTTAACACATTTTTGAATTCTTTTGTTTTTGGAGCGTCAAAACCAAAAGTATCAACAACAGTGAATCCTTTTTCTTGAACTTTGAAAGATAATGCAGAACGTAATGCTAAACGACGCATTTTCTTAGGCATTTTATATGAATAGCTTCTTGGAGTTGGTCCGAATACGATACCACCACCACGCCATTGTGGAGCACGGATAGTACCTTGACGTGCACGACCTGTTCCTTTTTGTCTCCATGGTTTACGTCCACCACCACGTACAGCTGAACGATTCTTAACAGAATGTGTACCTTGGCGTAATGACGCACGTTGTAAATTAATAGCTTCGAAAAGAACGCTATTATTTGGTTCGATAGCGAATACTGCATCGCTTAATTCAACTGAACCTGATTTAGATCCGTCTACTTTTAAAACATCATAATTAGCCATTATGCAATTTCCTCCTTTCGCTTTTTAAATTATTTGTTACCTTTTTTGATTGAAGTAGTAATTTCTACTAAACCTTTTTTAGGTCCAGGTACATTACCTTTAACTAAAATAACGCTATTTTCAGTGTCGACTTGTACGACTTCTAAGTTTTGAACTGTAACAGTGTTTCCACCCATACGGCCTGGCATTTTTTGACCTTTAAATACTCTTGAAGCATCTGAAGCCATACCTACAGAACCTGGTGCTCTGTGGAAATGAGAACCGTGTGCCATCGGTCCACGAGCTTGTCCGTGACGTTTAATTGCACCTTGGAAACCTTTACCTTTTGAAACGCCTGTAACATCAATGATGTCGCCAGTTTCAAAAGTATCTACTGAGACTTCTTGACCTACTTCGTATTCATCAACGTTAACGTTGCGGAATTCACGAATGAAGCGCTTAGGTGCTGTGTCAGCTTTTTTAGCGTGACCTTCAGCTGGTTTATTTGCATATTTATTAGATTTAGAACCTTTTTTGTATGCTTGTTTGTCTTCAAATCCTACTTGAATTGCGTTGTATCCATCAACTTCTTCAGTTTTCTTTTGTAATACAACGTTTTGGCTAGCTTCTACTACTGTTACTGGGATTAATTCACCGTTTTCACCGAAAACTTGTGTCATCCCGATTTTTCTTCCTAAGATTCCTTTGGTCATCGAAAGTCCACCTCCTAAATTTTTCTATTATAATTTAATTTCGATGTCTACACCTGATGGTAAGTTTAAGCCCATTAGAGCATCAACTGTTTTAGGTGTTGGGTTAACAATATCGATTAAACGTTTATGAGTACGTTGTTCGAATTGTTCACGAGAATCTTTATACTTATGCACGGCACGAATAATTGTATAAACTGATTTTTCAGTTGGTAACGGAATTGGTCCAGACACGTCTGCACCAGAACGTTTTGCAGTTTCAACAATTTTCTCTGCTGATTGATCGATAACACGATGATCATAAGCTTTTAATCTGATTCTGATTTTTTGTTTTGCCATAATTTTCCCTCCTTATTCGTCTACATTTAAGTGATAGACTTCTCCACGAAAACTATCTCACACAACGCCATGGCAAAGCGGCCGGGTGTGTCAGTAACCTTTCGCTTCATCGCTTTTCTTAAAGTCCAACATTAGATATATTACATGAAAAACACTGATAAATCAAGGTTTTCCAGTAACTTTCTATATATCTGTCTAACACATACTTGATTATTGTACTTGAAATAGAGTGGTTGTTCAACCGTTTTATTGAAATTTTTTACTTTTAATTTATCTCTCTGTCGAATTTGAAAACATATTAATATATTTATAATGGTAGGTTTTATATAATAGGAAGAGAATAGGAGTGATTTAATGAAAAATGGAGTTAAAATAACTTTAGCGATTTTGGGTGTATTTCTTATCATTTGTGAATTTTTCTATGGCATTCCATTTTTAGGTGGCAGTGTCATCATGAGTTTTGGCTGGCAACCTTTATTATTTAATGCCTTACTTTATTTCATCATTACAATCATTTTACTTGTAGATAGTCAAAACGCCATAAAACCTATGGTTATTATACCAATCGTTGGTCTTGTAGGTTCATTTATGGCATTTATACCTTTTGTGGGCATGATTATTCATTGGATTTTATTCTTCTTAATGATTTTCTTTGTCTTTATCGTATTATCTGCTCCAACCTATCTACCAAATAAAGATGCTAAAGTGATATATACTCAATATAAAAATCAGCACAAAGACGAATATGATAATAAATAATTCTATTTCTATAGTATAAAATGGTCGGAACCTAGAGAAGGAACCGACCATTTTCTTTATTATTTATGAACAAATACAAAGTAAAGAATAAATAAAGCCATTAATACGTACATAATTGGATGTACTTCTTTGTGTCTTTTTGAAATGAGCATTGTAAGTGGATAGAATATAAACCCACATGCAATACCGGTAGCTATCGAATAAGATAATGGCATCATAATAATAGTAATAAACGCTGGAACTGCAACCTCAAAACGTTTCCAATTAATTTCAGCAAAATTAGATGCCATGAGTACACCTACTACTACAAGTGCTGGTGTCGTTACGGCACTTGTCACAACCTCAATGAGTGGACTAAAGAATAAAGCGAGTAAGAAACAAATACCAGTTACAATACTTGCAAATCCTGTTCGTGCCCCCACTGCCACACCAGAAGTAGATTCTATGTATGACGTTGTAGTTGTTGTACCAAAGATAGCTCCGACAATCGTTGCTAATGAATCAGAGAATAAAGCTCTACCCGCTCTTGGCAACTTATTATCTTTCATCATACCTGCTTGAGTTGCTACTGCTACTAAAGTTCCAGCAGTATCAAAGAAATCAATAAATAAGAAAGTAAGAATGACGATTAAAAATTGTACCGTAAATAATTGTCCTGGATCTTTAAATGATTCAAATGCAGCACCAAAAGTAGGTTTAATACTTGGTATATCTCCAATAACTCCAGATGGTGCATGAATTTGACCAGTTAACATACCAGCGATAGCTGTAATAATCATACCTATAAAAATAGAACCTGGAACTTTTTTAGTGTATAAAATCACAGTTACTATAATACCAAAAATCGCTAGAAGCACTGGTGCTTTAGTTAAATGTCCTAGTGTAACTAATGTAGAATCATTTTTAATGATGATTCCAGAACTTTGAAGTCCAACAAAGGTAATGAATAATCCGATACCTGCTGAAACAGCCATTTTCATTTGATAAGGTATGGCATTAATGATGATTTCCCTTAATCCGGTTACAGTGAGGATGGCAAAGAATATTCCTGAGAAGAGAACGCCAGTTAAACCAACTTTCCACGGAATACCCATTGTGAGTACGACTGTAAATGCGAAGAAGGCATTTAAACCCATCCCCGGCGCCAAAGCTATTGGATACTTAGCGATGAGTCCCATAAATAACGAACCAACAAATGCTGCTAATGCAGTTGCTACAAATATCGCACCTTGGTCCATCTTCATATCGCTCGAAATACCTTTAACTCCTGCTAAGCTTAAAACTTGAGGGTTTACAGCAAGAATATAAGCCATTGACAAGAATGTTGTAATGCCGCCTAAAATTTCATTTTTGTAATTTGTTCCATACTTATCGAACTGAAAGTATTTTTTCACGGTAAATGCTCCTTTATTTGAAATACTTTAATATTTTAATACCTATATTCGTAAAAAACAATACTAAACGCGAACTTTTAATTTTAATCTCATGATTTTGTTCGCTATTTATCTACAATTTCAAATTTTTCAAAGCATCTTTGAAAGGATTATTATCTATTTCTTCCTGATTTCCCATATATTTTTTCATCTCTTTACGAGAAACTTTACCGCTGGATTTTTCTTTCATACGTTTATCCATTTGAGCTTGGGTTTCAGAATGCCCACATACACATCGATATACCGCTTCTTTCCCTCTACCAAATAACGTCATTTTTTTCTTACAATTTGGACAGCGTGCATTAGTCTTACGCTGAACATTTTTCTTCGTTTTGCATGAAGGATCCTGACAAACTAACATTTGTCCATTTTTAGTTTTTACTTTAATCATAAATTTACCGCATGTAGGACACTCGGTTGTAGTTAAGTTATCATGTTTATATTTTTGTTCACTTTTTTTAATTTTCTGCACTATATCTTTAGTAAAATGCTTCATTTCATCCATAAATTTCTTTGAATTATATCGGCCCTTTTCAATTTGTGTAAGTTTTTCTTCCCATTGGGCCGTTAACAATGGTGAAGTTAATTCACTTGGCGCTAATTCTAATATCTGTTTCCCTTTGGATGTTACTTTAATTTTACCATCACGTACTTCAAGTGCATTCATATTAAACAGTTTATCGATGATGTCAGCGCGTGTTGCGACAGTACCAATTCCACCTGTTTGTTTGAGAGTTTGAGCATATTTTTTATTATCCAACTGAATATAGTTTTGAGGATTTTCCATTGCTTTCAATAATGAACCTTCATTAAAGTATTCAGGCGGTTTAGTTTCATGCTCATGTATATCAACTTTTTGAACTTTAAACTGTTGTCCAATCACAAATTGATGTGATTTTGATGGCTGTAATGTATCTTCTTTTAAGGCTTTGAATCCTAATTGTTTAGGGATATTCTCTTTTAAACTGAACATCAAATCGCCCACTTCAAAGTTAACCGTCACGCCTTCATACTCGTATGGTTTCATTAAAGATTCTAGAAATCTTTCAACAATAAGCATGTAGATTTTAAATTCTCTTTGGCTCAGTTGTTCGAGAGATGGTCTCACTTCAGTTGGTATAATCGCATGGTGATCTGATACCTTACTATCATTAAATATAGACATTTTAGGTGAGAATGATTGACCAATAAGTTCACGCACATGAGATTTATAATTTGTTGCAAGCAAAGCTTGTAAACGTTCTTTAATTGTACTTACCATATCATGTGTTAAATAATTAGAATCTGTACGTGGATACGTTACAATCTTATGTCGTTCATATAAATGTTGTAATGTGTTCAATGTTTCTTTAGGCCCCATTTTGAAACGACGATACGCATCTTGTTGTATATCTGTTAAATTGTATAGCTGTTGAGGATACAACTTCTTGTGCTTGGATTTTACATCTATTACTTTCCCCTCTTGATTCTTCACTTGTTGTTCAATCGTTTCTAGGTCTTCTTTATTTTTAAAATGCTTTTGCGTATTAAACGTGAACTCATATCCATCTACTTTAATTGAGAGCGTATAATATTTTTCAGGTTGAAAATGATTAATGTCATCTTGTCTGGACTGAACGAGTTGAATGGTTGGTGTTTGTACACGACCTAAAGATAATTGTGCATCGTATTTCGTCGTTAATGCACGTGTCGCATTAATCCCTACTATCCAATCCGCTTCACTACGAGCTAATGCCGCATGATACAGACTATTATATGCTCGACCATCTTTTAAATGTTTAAATCCTTCTTGTATTGCCTTTTTCGTTACAGAACTAATCCATAAGCGCTGAATAGGCTTTTTATTTCCAACTTTATCTAGAATAAGTCTTGCTACAAGTTCACCTTCGCGTCCTGCATCCGTCGCAATAATAATATCTTTTACTTTTTTATCTAATATTAATGACTTAACAATTTTAAATTGTTTACTTGTTTTACCAATAACTATCGTTTTCATATATTTAGGAATAATCGGTAAATCTTCAAGTTTCCACTCTTTATATGACGCATCATATTGTTCTGGTGTCGCATTTGTGACCAAGTGTCCTAGAGCCCAAGTCACTATATATTTTTCGTTCTCGATATAGCCATTCTTTTTATTTTTAATATGAAGTGCATCGGCTATGTCTCGCGCTACCGATGGCTTTTCAGCTAATATTAAGGATTTCATCATAACTTCCCTTTCTGAAAATGAATTACATCAATAGTTTATATTAAATAAGTAATGATTTAATTCTTACGGTCATTCTATTTAACACTTTTCATAAATAAACTATCTGATCCATTGATTAGTATTAGTCATATTGTAACATGTGAGTATATCGATAAACTTTTATTTCTCTAGAAATATAATATAATTAAGGAAGAACTTATCGGCAAAATACATTTAAATTAAAGACGTGAGAGACGGAGGTAGATTAATGGATATCATTCAATTGAGTGAGCCACAAGAAATAAAAGCATTTATTGAATCATCTCTATACCTATCAACATCTTATTTATATAAACTTCCACAACAATATGAAGACTTTGATACTTTATTAAATGAAGCAATTAGCAATTCTGGAGTTGTCGCGTTGACAGAAGATGGAACAATTTTAGCTTTAATGCTCGCTTTCTCATATGATCATCATCGATATAAAGTGATAGGACCTTTTATAGCACAAGATTTCCAACTCGATGACGAGCACTTCCAATTACTTTTCGACAAATTAACTGAACATCAACCCGAAGAGACTATTTTTAATTTTTCATTTGAAGAAGGTGTGCAAGAATACAAACCTTTCATGAAGCAAATACATGCAAGCTATAATTTTACAGATTATTATTTAGAAGCTCACCAAGATCTAGGAGAGACTTTTAATAGTCAGAATATCATTGAATATCAAAGAGGTTTTTATCGTGCATTCAGTAAGTTACATTTAATGACTTTCAAACATGATGCGATGACACCGGAGGAGATTATAGAATCACTAGATGAACATCACCGATTGTTCTTATTTGTTAGCGAAGGGTTACTTAAAGGTTATTTATATTTACGAGTAGATGCTGAACGACATAGTGCTGAAATTAAATATTTTAGTTCTCATATTGATTATCGACTTAAAGGGATTGCCTTTGATTTATTAGAATATGCGTTGAAATTTGCTTTTGAACATTATTCTATTCATAAGGTTTATTTCAAAATCCGTAATAAAAACAGCAAACTTGTGGAACGCTTTAATGAACTAGGATTTCAAATTAATTACGAATATAAAAAATATAAATTCGAACCTCAACATCTGCACCAAGATTTCACTCAATAACTGAATATCATATTTTTAAATAAATATAACAATAAACTTTGACTGTGAATCAATATTGTTTTTAGAGCTTTAACCTATAGTTCTAAAACTAACGTGTGATTTACAGTCTTTTTAATTTCTATACTATTTGTCTTCTTATTTCGAAAATACAAACACTAACCTTTCTTAATGTTTTAACATTCAAATTGTTTCACTTAATTACAATGATTAGTAATTACAATTATTGCAACTTCAAGTTTTTGTTTTTTACTTATTAATTTTTATGCTTTAAAATGATTTCAAGTGTTAAGGGGACACTTAATCATGTTTTAGGAGAGTGAGTAATAAGTGCAAATTTTAGACTTTCTTATCGCACTATTACCGGCCCTTTTTTGGGGTAGTGTTGTAATTATAAATGTATTTGTAGGTGGTGGCCCCTACAATCAAATCCGAGGCACGACATTAGGAACATTAATTGTCGGTATCGGTTTACTATTAACTGGTAATGCTGCTTTTGATAATTTTACTGTCATTATTGTAGGTCTGATTTCTGGTGCGCTTTGGGCATTTGGTCAAGGCAATCAATTGAAATCAGTCAATTTAATCGGTGTATCAAAAACTATGCCAATATCTACAGGTATGCAACTTGTTGGTACAACCTTGTTTAGTGCTATTTTCTTAGGAGAATGGAGCACAATGGTTCAAGTTGTCATGGGCTTAATTGCAATGGTATTACTTGTAGTCGGTATTGCTTTAACGTCACTTAAAGCTAAGAATGAAGGTACATCTAACAATCCAGAATTTAAAAAAGCAATGGGGATTTTACTTATATCCACAGTTGGCTATGTAGGTTATGTCGTACTTGGCGATATTTTCGGAGTAAGTGGTACAGATGCCCTATTCTTCCAATCAATTGGTATGGCAATCGGAGGATTTATTCTATCAATGAATCATCAAACCTCTGTTAAATCTACTGCGCTCAATCTCATACCTGGTGTCGTATGGGGTATTGGTAACTTATTTATGTTCTACTCACAACCTAAAGTGGGTGTAGCAACAAGTTTCTCATTATCACAATTACTTGTTATCGTATCTACATTAGGTGGGATTTTTATTTTAGGAGAGAAAAAAGATCGCCGCCAAATGATTGGTATATGGTCAGGTATTGTCGTTATTATTATCGCATCAATTATTCTAGGTAACTTAAAATAGTAGTCTAGGGGGAGTCAAAATGTTTCAAGAATTAGAAAACAAAGTAGTCGTTATTACCGGAGCAGGTAGTGGTATAGGCAAATCATTTGCTGAAAACTTTGGTAAAGCGAAAGCAAAAGTTGTATTAAATTATCGTTCTGATCGTCATTTAGATGAATTAGAAGAACTTAAAAATACGATTCAAAGCGCTGGCGGACAAGCTATCGCAGTTCAAGGCGATGTATCTGTAGAAGAAGATGTGAAGCATCTTGTTCAATCTGCAGTGGAAACGTTCGGCACCATTGATATTATGATTAATAATGCTGGTTTTGAAAAGCCAATCCCAACGCACGAAATGTCATTAGATGAATGGCAAAAAGTGATCGATATTAACTTAACTGGCGCATTTATCGGTTCACGAGAAGCCATTAACCAATTCCTTAAAGAAGATAAAAAAGGCGTGATCATTAATACTTCAAGTGTTCATGATACGATTCCATGGCCAAATTACGTCAACTATGCTGCAAGCAAAGGCGGAATGAAGTTAATGATGGAAACGATGTCTATGGAATATGCGCAATATGGTATCCGTATTAACAATATTTCTCCAGGTGCCATTGTCACTGAACATACGAAAGAGAAATTCTCTGATCCTAAAACACGTGAAGAAACTTTAGAAATGATTCCAGCACGTGAAATTGGAGAAGCTCAAGATGTAGCCAATGTTGCTTTATTCTTAGCATCTGATTTAGCCAGCTATATCCATGGCACAACTTTATATGTTGATGGTGGTATGACAAATTATCCTGCATTTATGGGTGGTAAAGGATAATTTGAAGTAACATCCTTGGACATACTTGTACAAAAATAATAGAGGTCGGGATAAAAGTGTTTAGGATTTGAGCAGAGCCGATCAATGCGCAAAATTGTTTCTCAAATTTTGTCGAATTGTGAGTGTTACTGCTGAAAATCCTGCTTTTGGGACACCGTTAATCGGTTTCCCAGAACACAATTCCCAACCTCTATTTTTATATACAATATTTCGTTTATTTTTAATGAGTGAGGATGTTGTTCCTTTCTCAAGTGATTCATCCCACGTTAAAGGTATCTGCACTTAATTTTAATTTTCAAAAGGAGCAAATACAATTATACAAAGAGTGCTTGATAAATATAGAGTATGACAATACTGATCACAATCGTTAAGTTGGTGACCATACCTATAAAAGGCAATGTCTTATATTTAAATTGAATAGAATAAGGAATGATCGCTACGCCTACAGGTAACAACCATGTAATTAGCAATGTTGTTTTAATCATTTGATCTGAAACCGGTAAAAAGAAATGAACGAGTGTACCAGCTACAATCGCTAAGCCGTAATGTAGACATAAATATTTAATTGTCACAGGCAAGTATTCTCTATCAATGCTAAAACTTAACATGACACCTAGTAAAATCATAGATAAAGGCATATTGGCTTTAGAAAGAATACTAAAGAAATCTATCGCCGGTTTCCAAATATGAATATTAGACATATTCAGTATAAACATCACAATATATGTCACGAGCGGTACAGATTGAATCAATTTTTTCCCTAAGAATTTAAAATTGAATTGGTCTGCCCCTTCACTAAAATAACTCCCTACAAAGTAAGTTACTCCGAACATAATGACTGCGCCACCGATATCCGCCATACCGAAATATACCATACCCTTTTCAGGCCAAATTGCGTTAACTAATGGATATGCGAAGAGTCCGATGTTCATTGACCCTGTCATCATTCCTACTGAGCCACGCATGTGATTGTCATACTTTCTGAAAAACCATACAACAATGATTTTAGCAATCACACCATACACAATCATCATGATTGGTAAAATAGAGAATGACATATTTAAATCGGCACTGTTTAAGTTAACGATAACGAGAGAAGGTAATGTGACATTTAATACGAGCGTTGAAAGAACTTGGCTATCTGTTGCTTTTAAATAATTGATACGTTTTAGGAAATAACCAAGCGCAATGAGTAATATAATCATGACAAATTGTTCAGTCACATGTATTCCTTCTTTCCCAAAAATTTCACTTTTTACAGTTGATAACTTTAACATATCTCTTTCAATTTTTAGAAGTGTCTTGTTTCATGATATAATCTTATTTAAATATAGTTAATAATCAATTTCAATTATAAAAGGAGATTTGTTTCTATGGATTTAGAATCTAAATTAACAGAACTTAAGTATGATTACGTACGTTTACAGAATGATTTAGATAAACGTGAATCGCTCAATCAAAATATTGACCCACTACTTAATCAATTAGAAGAAATTGAAAAAGAAATAGCAGATGTCCGCGCTAAAATGAATAGCTAATTGAGTTGAATTTAATAAAAAGATTGCGCGCGTCGACAAAGTAATGTGCATGGCATTAATAAAGCAAGTTGCTATCACAGGTTGCATCGGACAAGCTCGATCGTACAAACACATCATCACATTCTAATTTAAACATTCAATGGCTATTTTTATAATTAGTTCTGGATTTACATATACCGTTGACTAGACATCCTAGTCAGCTACTTTTTATCGTGCTAATATAATATTCGTAAAGGAAAGGATGTCTCAGATGCTACTGTATCTTATCTTATTGCCCATTTTATATTTAATTGTCGCTTATATTAGTATTTTTAAAATGCGTTCAATTTTTACTAGAATTTTAAGAATTATCATGGGTGTTTTATTATTATTTGTAGTTGCTATCACTACTTTGCAATTCCCTAAAGAAAACTGGTGGGTATTTATCGTCTTATTATTGCTTGTAGGTAATATTGAAGTCACTGGCTTTAAAAAACTGAAAGACGACGAAAAAGGCGTTAACATTTTAAATATTATATCAATTATTTTGATAGTGATTTATGTGATATTGGCGCTATTCTTATATTAATAATGGAAAATCGACTTAGGCTACCATGGTGAGCGGCCTAAGTCGATTTTTTCGTTTTATGAGTCTATTTTCTAAAAAGTTTGTTTTTAAGCGTGAATAGTATTTCGTAAATGACTGGCACGACGATGAGTGTCAGAATAGTTGATGACACAAGACCACCTATCACAGTAGCGGCCATCCCTTTTGAAATAAGAATTGAACTATCTTGACCAAATAATAATGGTATTAAGGCACCAATTGTCGCAATGGCAGTCATCAATATCGGTCTAATACGTGTGCCACCCGCTTCAATTAATGCTTCTTTCATTGCCATACCTTGCTTTTCATTATTAATGACACGATCTATTAATACAATCGCATTAGTAACAACAATACCTATCAACATTAACATACCTATAAGACTTGGTACGGAAATTGTCTCTCCGGTAATCACGAGCGCTAGCACAACCCCTATCACTGTGAATGGTAGTGAAAAGAGTATCGTAAATGGCGCAAGTCCACCCTTAAATGTAATCACAAGTATTAAGTAAACGATAATAATTGCTGCGACCATCGCTATAATAAGTTGAGAAATAGCTGTATTGATATCATCGGTCGCACCACCTACATTCAATTTAACGTTATGTGGTTTATCAATATCGTTTAATTTAGACATAACATCTCGTGATTTTCCGCCTACGTCTTTATCAGTGACTTTGCCTGAGACAGTCGTAGCATAGTCTCCATCTTCTTGAGTTAACTTACTTGGCGTTGTAGTCTTTTGCAATGTAGCAATTTCACTTAATTTAATCGTTCCGCCTGTCGGTTTCTTCAATTCTATGTTATTCAATTTCTTCGCTGACCAATCAGTTTGTTTATTTTGCTTCACTTTAACATCGATTTTCTTACCTTTTTCTTTCACTGTTGTAATCGTCTTTTCAGGTAAGTTTTCATTTAGATTCATAGCTAATTGACTCGCAGAGATGCCGTTATCTGCTGCTTTATTTTGGTCAACTTTAATTTCATATTGATCATAAGTTTGTGTTAAATCGGATTTAACATTCGCAATACCATCGATATCTTTCATCGTTTTCTCAACTTTTTCTATAGTGCCTTTGATATCATCGGTAGAAGGACCTTTCACAGTTACTTCAACAGAATCATTTCCTGCTCCTGTACCTAGATCTTGGTTTTTTCATTCTCCTGGTTGTTTGAATTGATCAATATGTTTTAAAACTTTATCCGGTTCTTCATCGAAATTAGGTGTATCCGATTTATATTTAACCATGATAGCCATACTATTTGTACTTCCAGTTGGATCTTGTGGTGTCGGGCCTCCAACAGAATATTGCACAGTTTGAACCTTATCTTTACTATCCAAATATTTTTCAACTTCTTCAGCATGATTGAGTACTGCTTTTTCAGTTTCCCCAGGTTTAGGTGTATAAGTAAGCGCTAAGAACTTGTCATCGCCAGATGAAATGTAACTTGTTCCTAAACTTGTTGCCCCTAACCCGATGCTGCCTATAAGAATCACGATACTTACGATAATGACTATCCATTTGTGATTTAACGACCATTTAAGTATTTGACGATATCCTCGACTGATGGCACCTAAACCTTCATGTTGACGCTTTGTTTTCACACCTTTTCTGAAAAGGGTCGCACCTAAAGAAGGCACAACTGTAATAGATACAAGTAACGATGCGAGAAGACTAAACGTAATAGCCAAAGCAAATGGTCTAAACATTTCACCCACTGATCCTGATACAAATACAAGTGGTAAGAACACGACAATAGTTACTAACGTAGACGACATAATGGGTTTAAACACTTCAGTCGTAGCATTGATTATTAAATTTTCGCCTTTCAACTTTTCATTTGGATGGGATAATCTTCGGTAGATATTTTCCACTACTACAATAGAGTCATCAATCACACGACCAATGGCTACTGTTAAGGCACCCAACGTCAAAATATTTAATGATACATTACTCAATTTTAAAGCTACGAGCGCAATTAAAATAGACAATGGGATAGATACTACGGAAATCGCAGTTGTTCGAATATTTCTTAAGAACAATAGGATAACGATAATAGCCACAATTGTTCCTAATGCTGCTTTTTCAACCATTGTATAAAGAGAGTCTTGAATAGGTTTAGCCGTATCCATTGTCTTAGTTGAAGTCATGCCATGATTATTCTTAACAAATTCGTCCACTTTTTTCTGAACATCTCTTGCGACTTGAACCGTATTCGCATTTTGAGCTTTTATAATTTGTAAGTTCACTGCATCTTTACCATTCGTTTTAGAAATGGAGGTACGTTCATCTCCTACAGAGACTTGTGCAACATCTTTTAGAGGAACAGATGGCATTTTACCATCGCTACTAGATGTCTTCGAATTAGAATTTGAAGCATTTGTATTATCTTTCGGCATTAAGCTACTGTTCTCATTTTCACTATCGCTACTAGAATTATCATTACTTTGACTACCTTGGCCTGCAGCAGACATTGGTATTTTAAGATTTTTCAAAGCATCAACCGAATTGAATTCGCCATCTACAACTATAGATTTATCTGTTTTGTCGAATTGGAATAATCCTAGCGGTGTCTCACGTGTTGCAGTTTTTATGTAGTTTTCAACATCATCTGCTGTTAAACCTTTTTCATCTAATGCTTTTTGTTTAAATTTTAATGTCACTTCACGATTGGTTTGTCCATTTAATTGTGCATTTTGGACGCCGTCAATCGTTTGAAGTTTTGGAATAAGTTGTTGATTTAAATCTTTGGTCACATCTTTTAAATCGTGTTGGTTGCTGGTGAATGAATAGGCGACCATAGGAAAGGCATCCATAGAATTACGTGTTAATTCTGGATCTCCTACACCATCTTTGAATTTAATTTTATCGATTTCTTTTTTAAGTTGCTCTTCTGCTTTATCCATGTCTGTGCCATTGTCATATTCAACAGTTACGATAGACGCATTTTGAATTGACTCTGTTTTGACACTTTTTACATATGCTAAGGAACGCACTTGGCTATCAATTTTACTACTAATTTCATCTTGTGTAGATTGAGGTGTCGCACCTGGCATCGTTGTTTGAACTGAAATCATTGGATTTTCTACATCTGGTAACAATTCAAGTTTTAATTTCGCGCTCGAATACACGCCCCCTAGAACGACTAATACAACCATGAGAAATATAGCAAATTTATTACCTAATGAGAATTGTAATAATTTTTTTATCATCCTATTATTCCCTTCCACTTATAAATTCATTTATAGTAAAAAATCTGAACGTTCTAGTAATATCATAGACGCGTTCAGATTCTCATTATGTTAATTATTTACCTTTTAGTTTACGTGATAATTTAATTTTAGCTTTAGTTAGTCGTGGTTTTACTTGCTCAATAAGTTGATACAATGGTTGATTAAGTACATAATCAAACTCACCTATTTTTTCACTTAAATATGTGCCCCATACACGTTTGAATGACCACAATCCATAATGTTCTGAATCTTTGTCGGGATTATTGTCAGTACCACCGAAATCATACGTTGTTGCACCGTGTTCTCGTGCATATTGCATCATAGTAAATTGCATATGATGGTTAGGTAAGAAATCACGATAATCATTCGAAGATGCACCATATAAATAATAAGATTTATTACCAGCGAACATTAACAATGCACCGGATAAGTAAATACCATCAGGATGTACTTTTTCAAGTTCTAGCATATCATTTTTAAGTTCATCCGTCTTTTTAATTTTATTATCTGTATCGTTGATTTTATTTAGTGTTTTTTTGTCTTGTTTTTTAGCTTGTAGCTTTTCTTTTTCGTTATTAAGCTCTTCCAAGTCTTTGTTAATTTTTTCTAAAACAGGCTTTGGCTCTAACTTAACTAAGAAAAGTTCGGCATCTCCATCTTCATGAAGTGCATCATAAATATTTTCAAAGTAACTAATATCGCGCGTTAAGAAGCCATCACGTTCTCCTGTAATCTTCATTAAGTTCGCAAAAGTTTGAAGTCCTTCTCGTCCTGCGCGTTCTACTTTAGTGCCTCGTTTAAGAGCTAAACGTACCTTAGAACGATTACGACGTTCAAAACTTTGAATAAGTTCATCATCAGATTTATCAATTGGCGTAATCATCGTCATTCGTGGTTGGATATAATCCTTAGATAAACCTTCTTTGAAGCCTTTATGTTTAAATCCTAAATCACGTAGATTTTTTAATGCATCAGTCCCTTTATCGACTTCTACATCTGGATCAATTTTGATTGCATAGGCTTTTTCTTCTTTTGCAATTACTTTTGTATATTTTAATAATGCTTCTAGGGCCTCTTTATCACTATAATCTGTGACAAACCCTCTTGATACGTAACATAACGTATAAGGAAGTTTTGGTATTTTTTTAAATAATAATTGCCCTACACCTTTGATTTCACCATTTTCACCAACCGCAATTCTTCTAGAATACCATCCAGTCAATTTCTTAGTATCTGCCCATTTAGATAATTGCAGTAAATCGCCATTTGGATGAGATTTTACAAATGCGTCATGTTCTTGATTAGTGATATTCATCTTTTCCATGGTTTATAATATCTCCTTTATTTTACAGTAATTTTAATTATACATCCTATCTTAATCGCTGTCGATTAAGTATGCTATAAACCTTTTTAGTTCTGACATCCTGTTAAATCTTGATATAATATTTATTATTATGAGATAGAAAGAGGTTTTCTTAATGAGAAAGATTATACTATCTGTATTTATATTATTAAACATAATTGCAATAATAGTGACGTTAAGCCATCCGCTTACCGTATCTTATTTTAGTCTTAGAGTGATATGTGTTGCATTAACGTTCGTTCTGTCTCTTTTCTTCTCACTTATAAGAACATCTCGTTTTGACACAATTTTAAGTATCATTTCTATTTTTATTGCGCTCATCCATATCGGCATTATCGCACAAAGTACCTACCAATATTTATACTAATTAATAGGTTCAAATCTGTATTTGGCACCTCTAATAAATATTGAATATGGCGCTGTCGCATTAGCATCTTTAATAATTAGTGTGCGGTAGCCTGATTCTTTTCCATCTTCAATTCTGAAAAGGATATCATCATCTTTCAAGATTAGATCTGTATAAGTATCATATTCATGTAAGATTTGCATATCATACCATTGCTTCCAATCCTCAACAGTTTTGTGTCGTTGACTACTACTAATTACTACTGCTTCAATTGAAAACTGCTTTTGATAAAAATCTTTCAGATGTGCTTCTCTAGACGCTTCGCTTTCGTCCCATTGTATGAAAAACGGCGGTTTAACCCTATAGTCAGGATTAGCAATATACAATAATTGCCAACCTACTTTATCGCCTTTTTTATTATCTCTTTCCATTCGTAAAGGCCCTATCGTATCAATACCTCTATCAGTTAAAGTTTGTTTTACCTGCTCAATATCATTCGTTCGCATACTGATAGTTTTAAAACCTTGAATAAAGTTATCTTGTGCAATCTTAGTGGCAAATGATACGCGTCCCTCTTCAGACTTTGCTAACTTCTTCAATTTTTCTTTATCCTCAACGTCTAACATTTCAATATAATTACCATTAATATAAGACAATTGGTTGAAAGTTCCAAATTTATGATGCTTACCACCGCTATGTAATTTCAATAATTTCCCAGGAAATTGAAATCGCTCGAGTTGATCGATGTAGTGGATGATATGATCAAATTTGAGCTCCATCTATCTTCCCCCTCTACCTCTTATTAATGCTTATTTTAACAAAAAGCCGACCATTTTACTTTTAATATCAAAAAGAATAAAAAAGTATTGCAAAATTCATATTTCAGTCATATAATACTTTTTGTACCAAAAAGGTTAGCTAAGCTAACTATAATGACAAAATGAGGTGTCGGCCATGTTAAACAATGATTTCTTTAATAGTTTCATCGGAGTTTATAGACCTTATATAAAATTAACACAACCTATTCTAGATAAGCATGATATCCATACAGGTCAGTGGCTTGTGCTGAGAGATATAGCTAATTTCCAACCAACTACATTGGTTAAAATTTCTCATCGTCGTTCAATTGAAAAACCTACAACTCGTAAAATTGTTAAGGTCCTACTTGAAAATAATTGGATTGTTGCTACTCAAGGTAATGACAAAAGAGAAAAATTATTAAGTTTAACGCCTGTAGGTAAAGCATTGTTCGATGCAATTAATGAAGAAGTAACGGTTGTTCAAGAAAACATTATTAAAAAAGTAGGTTTAACAGAAGCAAAGCTCTCAGAAATTATAGAGATTATGTCTCAAATTCACGAGACATTAATTAAGGAGGATAAATAATGAACGAAGCGATACCTACTAAGGATCCTATTTTCACCAAAAGTTTTAATCTTAATTTTGCGATTAATTTTTTCGTATACTTATGTATGTATTTATTAATCGTTGTCATCGCTGGATACAGTAAAACTGAATTCCATGCTTCCGATTCACTTGCAGGTCTTGTAGTAGGACTATTCATTGTAGGATCTCTAATCGGCCGTTTTATTACTGGTAAATATGTGAATCAGTTTGGTCCGAAAAAGATACTTATATTTGGATTAATTTGTTTAATCATCACACAATTACTTTATTTCATACCAGGTTCAGTTTGGTTCTTAATGATTGTGAGATTACTCAATGGCATTGCCACAGCAATCGCTACAACTGCTACAGGTACCATAGCCGCCTACGTCACACCACCTACACGAAAAAGTGAAGGTATTAGCTTATTTTCATTAAGTTTAGTATTAGGTACCGCCATTGGACCATTCTTTGGTATGTTATTAATGAATTCATTTTCAATTAAGATACTATTTATTATCTGTGTTGTTCTTGGTGTAATCAGTGGTTTGTTATCATTATTTATTAGAATTCAATTTCAAACTGTTAAAGCTAAAAATGATTCAGTAAATCAAAAAGGTTCGATTTTGAGTCACTTTATTGCAAAAGAAGCGATACCAGTTGCGATTGTTATGATGCTCATTGGTGTGACTTATGCAGCAATTTTAACTTATTTACAAGCATTTGCCGTAGAAAGAAACTTAGTCACAGCGGCAAGTTACTTCTTTATCTTTTATGCGGTAGCATCTCTATTTACGCGTCCGATTGCCGGTCGTTTAATGGATGATAAAAATGAAAATGTAGTAGTATATCCAGCATTTATCTTTTTAGTCATTAGTTTCGCAATGCTAATGTTTAGTTTCAATGGTTGGATGTTATTAATTGCTGGTATTGCCCTAGGTATTGGATACGGTAATCTATCATCATCTATGCAAGCCATTGCAATCAAAGTATCTCCATCTACAAAATATGGATTAGCTACATCTACGTATTTCATAGGCTTGGATATTGGCATAGGATTCGGACCATCATTCTTAGGTTTATTTACACATATGATTACTTATAGTCAATTGTTTGGAATTATGGGAATTCTAGGAGTAGTTACTTTGATTATTTATTTACTTGTTCACGGACGAAAAGTAAAACATCAAAGCATTTAATAACTTAACTTGATTAAGCAAAAGTTAAAATAGAAATTTCTATCATAATATATATAAGCGCCTCTAAAATGAATTTTTGAATCAATTCATTTTAGAGGCGCTTTTTATATCAATACTTCATTTATTTAGTTCTTTATTTTTACTTAGTTCGCAATACTAATGGTTTCAATTTCACCAGTCATTTTATCTAATAATTTCTTTTGTTTAGCGTCAAAGAAATAGAATACTTGTCTTTCATCTGTTTCTGAACGTAATTTTGAAATGAGTTCTTTTTTATAGATTTTTCGAATAATCACATCAATTTTACTTGTGTCCCATAACATTTCGAAATGTAAAGTATCGCGTAATTCTTTCCCACTAATCTTTGTATCTGCATATACTTTATATAAAACCACAAACTCTTCAATCGAAATACGATAAGTTGTCTTAAGCCAATGCTTTAATTGGCTCAACTCTCTTTCAGATGCAATAAAACGTTGTACTTTGTTACTCATAATAAAATGCCTCCTATGTTGATTCTTAGATGTAATGTTTGCATTATAAAATTCAATTGCTTAACTTTATTATATAACAAAGTTTGCATTTATTCTATTACAAATATTAAAATAGCGTCTAAATCTTGTTAAGAATTTAAACAATTTAAACAATCAGTTATATATTGAAAGGCATATAAAATATCTAAATAGATTTTGCCACAGCAAAGTTATCTAACGAATTGCTTTTAAATATATACATTTAAAATTCAAACAATACACAAAGCAATATTTTGAGGTTTTTAAAGGGGATTCTCATTGCTGAGAATCTTTATGTCGGGAACCCTAACCCCCAATATAGTTCATGTTGATTTTTTTGTGTTTGCGGTTGGCTACGGTTTGTTCTGTTCGTTCGTCTGAGTAGCGGTCGTCTCTTATGTTCCATAGTGCTTTGAATTGGTCTTTTAATTCTTGGTCTGTAACGCCTGATCGCATAAATGATTTAACGTTGAAGCCGTCTACGGTTGCAAATAAGCAACCATAAAATTTCCCGTCTGATGATAGTCTTGCGCGTGTACATGTAGAGCAAAATGATTGAGAGACACTTGTGATTAATCCAAATTTTGCACCGTTTTCTTTGTGTCGATAATATTTAGCAACTTCCCCATAATATTTTGGCTCTACTGGTTCTATATCAAAGTGCTGCTCAACCATACTTAACATTTCGTCTTTAGTTACTACCTTACTAAAATCCCATCCATTATCATTACCAACATCCATAAATTCTATAAAGCGTATTTCAATATCTTTATCTTTAAAATAATCAATCATTGGAATAATCTGATCATCATTTACGCCTTTCTGAATCACAACATTGACTTTGACGTGAAAACCTATTGATACCGCATAATCAATTTGTTCTAAAATTGTTGAAGCTTTGATATTTCGATTATTAATTGCTTGAAAGACTTGATCATCGATAGCATCTAAACTCACATTGATACGACGAAGGCCTGCGTCATATAACTTTTGTCCATGTTTCTTTAAGAGCAATCCATTTGTTGTTAAACCAATATCTTCTATACCTTCAATTTCATTCAATTGCTCAATCAATTGATATAAATTACGACGTAATAAAGGTTCTCCTCCAGTAATTCTGATCTTTTTCACACCTAATTCAGCATAAATACGAGAAATACGAGTCATTTCATCAAACGTAAGTAATTCATCTTTAGGTAAAAAGACAAAGTCATCACCGAATATTTCTTTAGGCATGCAATAATCACATCTGAAATTACATCTATCTGTGACAGATAACCTTAAATCACGAATGGGTCGGCCTAACTTATCTTTAATTTGCTCTACCATAATTGGACCTCCCTATTTTTTAATTTCTAGTTTTAAAGAGTCCAAATCTTGCTGATAGTTAATATTGTTATACCAGTAATGAGGTGAATTGATTTCTGAAACGTCTAACCAATCAGTGGATAATTGTTTATAAACATTCTTCATACTATAATCACTAGATTGTAGTGCTTGTTCTATAACCTCTTTTGCGTGCGGTCCATAAAATGCAATCGTGGGTATCTTCATGTCTCCATCTTTAAAAGCTGCAATGTCTAAATGATCTTCAATTAAATGAGATATCATAAATTGATATAACCCACTGACAGCCTTACTCGTAATCATGGGTGTGTCTACAGAAACAACGAAGAACAGTTCCTCATCTGAGTACTGCTTCATTACTGAATAAATTCCTGCTAAAGGGCCCTTATCTTTATTTTCTTTATCATCAACAACTACATGTGCATACTTAAATTGTGATGCTAATTGTTGATTTGTACTAATTATAATTTCATTAAACATATTTGTTGTTGTTAAGGTTTCTATGATTTTCTGATAAAAAGGTTGGCCATCAATTTCGGCGAATGCTTTTGGTTGACCAAAGCGTTCTGAATGACCACCTGCCAGTATAATTGCTTTCATTAAATTTATCCTCCACTAACTGGTGGAATAAGTGCGACAGTATCTTGTGGTTGTATGATATCGTCTTTTCTTACAAATTCCTCATTTACTGCAATTTGAAATTTTTTATCATCAATTTCTGGATGTTGATTAAAAAGGTGAGCTTCAAACTCTTGAACCGTCATCTCTTTTTTTATATCGATTTCTTCTGATGATTGATTTAAAATCTCTTTCAATTCTGCGAAGTAAAGTACTCTCACATTATTCACCTCTCTTCGCTTCTTGATGTGTGCCTTTTTGATGGCCTTGCCATTCTGCACCATCTTCCCAAATTTCTTTCTTCCATATTGGTACAATTTCTTTAATACGTTCAATCGCATATTCATTTGCACGATACGCATCTTTTCTATGTGGTGAAGAAACTGCAATGAGTACGGCAATATCTGAGATATTCAATGGTCCAATACGATGGACAATTGTAGTAATTGTTCCAGGCCATTGTTGCTGAATTTCATCACCAATTTGCGCTAATTTCTTCTCTGCCATAGGAATATAAGCTTCATATTCTAGATATTCCGTGCGCACACCTTTTGTCCATTCTCTAACATGACCTGTGAAAACGACAACTGCACCTTGATGCTCATTGACTGTGTAGTCTCTATATTGCTCAGTTTGAATCGGTTCAGTCACGATTTCAAATTGCTTCATTTATCTTTCAATCCTTCTATGTTAATCAAATCTAACAATGCTGTTTCAAAATGTTTATAGGCATTCGGCTCATTCAAATTCACTTTAAAACGTACATGTGTTAATTTTGATAATTTTTCTAATTCCTTATCATCTTTGTATACAACAATTTTGTCGAAATGTTCATTTTTAAATCCTTCAACCAAGATGATATTACAATCAATTGTAACAGATTCATTAATAATATCAGTAAGATTCTGTTTATAGCACCGTGTCACTGTCTGTTGATACGTAGCACCTTGAACAATGCTTTGGTCAGCGCCTGCATTGAAATGTTTCATATGGTCTACACTATCATTTTGCAAGGTAATATCTTCACCTTGATGTCCATGATGCTTAATCGTTACAACTGTATATCCTTTTTCCTTTAAAAATGAAACCGCATGTGCCATTAAAGTCGTCTTGCCAGAATTTTTAAAACCGACAATTTGTAAAATCATAACAACAGTTCCTCTTCAAAGGCATTGGATTCCGTCAGTAACACATCAACAGTATGACCGGCTTTAAATCCACGCGTACCTCCTGGCAACATAATCATCGCATTCGCATGCGCAATCGCAACAACAGCACCTGATTTATTAAAACCTGAAGGGACTACTGTCGCACCTGCTGGAGTTAAAGTCGCTTTCGCACGAATGAAACGCGTAAACGGATTCGCTTTAGTAAAATCTTCCATTAATGTCGCTTTAATCATTTGAGGATAACACGCTTTTGCACCCATGATTTTATTCACAGCAGGTTTAACGTAAAGTTCAAATCCTGTAAAACATGCTGAAGGATTACCAGATAGTCCAAATAAATACTGACCATTTGCAAATGCTACAGTTGTTACACTGCCAGGTCTCTGAGCGACTTTATTAAATAAGACATCAGCGTTGATTGCTTTATAAATCTCTGGTAAATAGTCAAAATCACCTACTGAAACACCGCCAGTAGTAATCACCATATCATGTTGTGACAACGCTTCTTTAACAACTTGAATGCTACTTTCAAGATCATCTTGTTGGATTTTATATGCGCCGACCTCTAAACCAAAACTTTCAGCTAACGCCTTAATCATAGGCCCATTCGAATTCCTAATTTTACCAGGTTCAAGTTCATCTTCTACTTCAAGTAACTCACTACCAGTAGCAATAACTGCAACACTCGGTTTCATTGCTACTGGTACTTCTGTATAACCATAAGTTGCTAATACGGCAATAGTTCCCGGATTGATATGTTGACCTTTTTGTAAGACAATGTCACCTGTCGTCGTTTCTTCACCTTTTAATGATACATTTTCAAAATGTTCAAATGGTTTACGTATCGTAAATGTTGTTTCGGATTCAACGGTTTGTTCAAACATTACGACAGCATCCGCACCTTCAGGTATTTGTGCACCTGTCATAATACGGACTGCTTGATTCTTCCCAATTTTCTTATCAGAAACTGATCCAGCACCGATATGATCTATTACTTCGAATTCAATACGATGTTCACCACTTGCGCCTTTAGAGTCTTCACTACGAATCGCAAAGCCATCATATGGTGATTTATTAAAGCGAGGTATATCATATGTCGCCACGATATCTTCAGCTAATACATATCCTAAGCTATCATCTAATTTTACTTGAGTTTTACGTACTTCTACATTTTGCTTCATCACTCGTGAAATAGCTTCTTTTACTGGTATTGGGGTTCTTTTCTCAACTGACATATTTTCATCTCCAAAAAATAAATATTTTCGTGATATACTAAGTTCTGCTAGGAGGTATATAATGACTGACTTTACACACATTAACAAACAAGGTAATGCTAAGATGGTTGATGTTTCTGAAAAGGAAGTGACTAAACGTCAAGCTCGTGCTCATTCAAGCATTACTGTAAATGAAATCATTTATCAACAAATTATCGATAATACAAATAAGAAAGGTAATGTACTGAATACAGCCCAAATTGCTGGAATCATGGCAGCTAAAAACACGTCTACGATTATTCCAATGTGCCATCCTTTACCATTAACAGGTATTGATGTGCAATTTGAATGGGATACCACTCAAGCACCTTCTTATGTTCTTAATATTACTGCCATTGTTTCAACCACTGGTAAAACAGGTGTTGAAATGGAAGCCTTAACAGCAGCTTCAGCGACAGCTTTAACTGTCTATGATATGACGAAAGCTGTTGATAAAGGCATGATTATTGGTGAAACATACTTAGAATCTAAATCCGGTGGCAAATCCGGAGATTACAAAAGAAACGACTAGTCTTTACGCTAGTTGTTTCCTTCATATTATTTAGTCAATTCATGCACAAGATGATTAAGTTCTGGCTTAATTAATCTTTCTATCGCAAGTTTAACCGCACCTGTGGAACCTGGCAACGCAAAGATAAGTTTATCTTTAGCAGTTCCTCCAATTGCACGTGATAATAGCGAACGTGTGCCTACATCTTCTGTATAACTTAAATATCGGAATAACTCTCCAAAGCCTTCTAATTCTTTAGTTAACAACGGTCGTACTGCTTCAATCGTAACATCCCTTTGAGAAATGCCAGTCCCACCTGTAGTAATAATGGCGTCAATTTCTTCATGTTCATCTAACCATTGCTTAAGTTGTAAAGTAATTGCATTTTTATCATCTTTAACAATTTTATAATTATCTTTCTCAACAGTTACGTTAATCTCTTTTAAAAGAGATTGTACCAATTGACCACCTTTATCAGTCTCTTCATCTCTTGTGTCAGAAATGGTTAGAACAGCTACATTAATATTTCTTTCTAATTTAACATGTTCGTGTTGATGATTGTGCATCATATTCAACTCCTTATTTTATCCAAATAATTGATTAATTAATTGCATAGCGTTTTGAGGATGCGTCATTTCATGAATCAGGAACCTGCCTCCATTAAAAGCAACAATGCGGTGTCCTCTAAATTTGAAAATCGTCATATAATTATTGGTACGATAATGAATTTGATGTTGCTCAAGAAAAGCGATGAGCATTTCCTGGGAAATATTACGATTCTCATATTGAACTGTATCACGACCACACAATGTCGCATAACTTTGTTTCTCTTGGTTTAAATGTGGATAGTACGGATGATGACCACACGTAGGACAATCCTCTCGATACATTTTACTAAACCCAATTGTGAAGTGATCGCCTTCCCAAATATCTCCATAAGTTAAACGCGTTTTGATTTCATTTTGGGTAAGTAATTTTAAAGCATCTTTTAATTGTAAACTTGTAGTCATTGTAACTGCGGGTTGAATCACGCCCACAGTGTCACAAGTTAAATTGACTGAAGGAAGCTGTGGCATAAGGCAATTAAAGCATGGCGTTTGCCCAGGTATAAATGTTGCCTCTACATACGTACTTTGAACTACTCCACCATAAATCCATGGTATACCGTATTTATATGAGAAATCATTGATCAATTGTCTTGTATCAAAGTTATCTGTCGCATCGAGAATAAAGTTCACATCTTTACCATGCTTCTCTAGAAATTGATAATTCACATGTTCAATCAATGCATGAATTTCAATATCATTCCTAATATGTGTGAGTGCACGTTGTGCGGCAATCACCTTTGGCAAAGCTTCTCTTGCATCATTTTCAGTATATAAGGTTTGTCTTTGTAAATTACTATATTCAATATAATCTCTATCTACTATAGTTAATTTACCAATACCTGCTCTAACTAAACCTTCAGCAAGATGCGTACCTAGTGCTCCCATCCCGATAATCAGCACATGTTGTTGTTTGATTTTCTCTTGGCCTCTATTACCGATATGTTTAAACAACATTTGTCTCGAATAACGTTCTTGATTCATATGAGTTTCCCTTTCATTTATCATTGTTTCCATTATATAAGCTTTCTTGATAAGTCACAAAATTTAAACACTAAAAGAGGTCGGAACAAAAGTGTTTAGGATTTGAACAGAACCGAGCAATGAGCAAAATTGTTTCTCAAATTTTGTCGAATTGTGAGTGTTACTGTCGAAAACCTTGCTTTGGGACGCCGTTAATCGGTGTCGCAGAGCGTAAACTTTAAAGTTCCCAACCTCTTATATTTATAATTATTTACTTTCCAATATTAATGATTTCGTGTGCCATCTTTTCAGCTTCATAGTTTGAGTGCGTAACAAATATAATAGGTATCTTCCATTCATTAAATATCTTTTGAACAAGTTCAATACTCTCTTCTTTTGTCGCATCATCCAAACTTGAAAAGGGCTCATCGAGTAGAATTAAATCTGGCTTCGTACTCAGTGATCGCGCTAAAGCTACACGTTGCGCTTCACCGCCAGACAATGTCATCGGGTACTGATTCATCAAGTGACCGATGTTGAGCGTTTGTATTAAATTATCAATATGTTCAGATGGTTCAGCCATAAAAGTAATATTTTTATAAACATTCATATTAGGGAATAATTGATAATCTTGAAATAGGTAGCCCACGCGACGTTGTTGAATTTTGACATTGATTTTATGCTCCGAATCAGTCAACACACGTTCATTCACCTTAATATAAGCATAATCTGCTTCTCTCAAACCAGAAATCATATTTAATACTGTAGTCTTCCCAATTCCAGATGGTCCACGAATAGCGTAAATCTTAGGGACATGATCATCGATATCGACATGGATTTGTGTGTCCTTTAACAAGTATTCTAATTGAATTCTTAACATCTAATCGACCTCCCTATATTTATCCCGATTAACTAAATTAATTGTAGCAATCACTGTTATAGAGAAAGCGACTAGTACAAGTACCCAGAGCCAAGCTTCATTTTCTTTACCTTGTTCAACTAAGAAATAGATTTCAAGAGGCAATGTATTCGTCTTATTAGGAATATAACCTGCCACCATTAATGTTGCACCGAATTCCCCAATGGCACGTGCAAAGCTCATCATTATACCAGATAAAATTGAACGTTTAGATAAAGGTAAAATTAATTTAAAAAATATTTTAGATTCACTCGCTCCCATCGTTCGTGCAGTATTCAACATCTTTCTATCAATACTTCTAAAGCCACCAATTGTATGTTGATACATAAGTGGAAAACTAACAATGACAGATGCAATAACTGCACCTGTCAATGTGAACACTACGGGTAAGTGTAAAATATTTGTAAAGAATTGACCTATAGGTCCTCTTGTTAAGAATACAATTAATAATATAAAACCTAGTACCGTTGGTGGTAGCACAATAGGTAATATAATAAAACTTTCAAGGATTTTCACCCAATGCCCTTTCTTATTGTATAACCATTTAGAAATAAGAATCCCTAGTATTGTAACAATAATTGTACTGATTATTGCAACACGTAAAGATATCCAAAATGACGTTAAATCAGGCATGGTTTATAACTCCTTATGCTGAGAATTGGTATTCTTTGAGAATTTTTTTAGCTTTGTCAGATTTTAAGAATTTCATCCACTCTTTAGCTAATTTCTTATCTGAAGTTGCGCCAGCTTCATACACAATTGGTTTACTTAATTGAACTTGTTTAATTTCTTTTACTTTATCAGTTTTTTTCTTTTGATTGTATAAGTCAGTTTTATAAACGAAGCCTTCTTGCGCGTTACCTTTTTCTACATAGTTAAGAACTTGTTTAACATCTTTAGCATAGATAATTTTATCTTTAACTGAATCATATAATTTGTTGTCATCTAAGTATTGTTTAGCATATTTACCTGCAGGCACAGTTTTAACTTCGCCTAATGCAAGTTTGTCATTACCTTTTAAATCTTTAACTGATTGATAGTTTTTATCTTTATCGCCTACAAGCACTAATTTGTTTTTAGCATAGTTGTATGTATCGTGTGCTTTCTTTTTATCTTTTAATGCATCGACATCTTTTGTATTAGCTGACATAAATACGTCTACAGGTGCGCCTGTTTCAATTTGTTGTCTTAATGCACCAGAACCACCGTAGTTAAATTTAATGTTTGCATCTTTATGGTCTTTTTTAAATTCTTTCTCAAGTGCTTTACTTACGTCTGTTAAGCTCGCTGCTGCAGAAATTTGTAATTCTTGTTTTTTACCACTGTCAGACGAACTTGATTCTTTTTTATCTCCATCTTTATTGCTGTTACTAGAATTAGAGCATCCTGCTAATACTAAGCACACTGCAATAATTAAAGCTAAAATGTGTTTTCTTTTCATGAATAAATCCCTCCACTCTGTTTTTATTATACTCTTTTGTTTTACTTTGAAAAGGATATTTATGTAAAAGTTATTGAACAAATTCGTAATAATTAATGAATGCTAAGCTAATTTATTTAATAACATTTTTAGCAATATAAACCTATAAACAAAAGAATTTAAATTTCTAACATTTAGTTTTATGATTATATTATGACTAAAGTGGGGGCACAATATTATGAATAAAGACGTATCAACTGACCAATCAATTGTGCGTTATGAGAATGGTGAATTATTTGAAACAGAAGATAATTACGTAACAGAATTCCCATTAACAATTATGGTCAATGGCGAAGAGTTCGCTACCGTTATTTGTAGTCCTACAAATATGGAAGAACTTGTTCTAGGATTTTTAGCTTCTGAGGGCGCTATTTTAAAAAGAGATGAATTAAAATCAATACAAATTGACGATAGTAAAGGGTTTGCACATGTCGAATTAACAAAATCATTAGGCGATCGTTTTGAATATTCAACTAAAAGAATGATTGCTTCATGTTGCGGAAAAAGCCGTGAATTTTATTTTCATAATGATGCAGCTATTGCGAAAACGTCAATGTCAAAAATTGAATTACAACCACAACAAATTCTAAGAATGATGACACAACTTCAAAGTGCTAGTGTGATATTCAAACAAACCGGTGGACTTCATAATGCTGCAATCAGTGATGGAGGTACATTCTTTGAACATAGGCAGGACATTGGACGTCATAATGCGCTAGATAAACTATACGGATATTGTATACAAAGACATATTTCAGTTAGAAATAAAGTACTTATATTTAGCGGGCGTATTTCTTCAGAAATTTTAATCAAAGCTGCCAAAATAGGTGTTGGAGTGATTCTATCTAAATCTGCACCAACTACGCTTGCTGTGCAATTAGCTAAAGATTTAAATATTACCGCAATTGGTTTCATCCGTGATGGTAATTTCAACATATATAGTCATCCAGAACGTATTAAAGCGAATTAGATTGGGAACATACATTCCTTTTCTAATTCGCTTTTTTATTTAAATATTTTCTTTTAAAATTTGATACCGATAACCAAGAAACGTATAACCTTGTTTAAGATACATATCCTTGGCAATATCTTCTCCATCTGCGACAAGTATAACGGGTTTCTTTTTAGCCAACTCACCTATATAAGCTTGTATCGTTGAACCAACCCCTTGATGACGATAGGTTTCTAGTACACCAAAGCCATCAATTTCAATTGATTTCATTGAAACAATCAAATCCACGATGCCAACAGGTTGTTGGTTAATATATGCGATAAGTCTTTGTGGAATATCGTTCTCATAATAAGCTCTTATATGTTGTGCACTTGCAATGGCATATGATTCACCAAACGGTTGAGCAAAGTATTGATAAATTTTTAAATAATCCTCAATATTTTGTTCAGAGACATGCTGAATCTCTACTTGCTGATTCTGTGGCAATTTCGATAAATCTTCGCCCTCTACAACATATAATTCCATTAATCCTAGCTCAAACCCTCGCTCTTGAATGAAATCTATCCATTGCTGAGTGAGTGGTTCATTTTCCGGAAAGTAAAACGAAAGATGATTCGAGCCCTGTTGAGTATGAAGACGTTGCTGCACATTGATATCTTCTAACCATTGATTCATAGAAGGCATCATCTTATAAAACCAAGTATTACTCGAAAATTGTAATGGTTGATTCGAAGTTAAATAAATGACTTTGCGTTGATCTTCAGACCACTTTGTACCATCTACATAGATATCTTCAAACGTTATCCGTGACATACTTATCGCCTCTGCAAATATTTCTAAAATTGATTACCCTTATTGTATCAGAGTTCTAAATCGTGTGTGATTTAAAACTGTGGCACCAATTAAACTAGCAATAATTGCTTTAATGATATCCCCTGGCATAAATGTAAATGACAATAAAATTGCCTTAGAAACCGGTATATGTATAATGAATCCCATAATAATGGTACCGAAAATATCTAATACTAATACGCCAATGATTAACGTAGCTACTAGAAGTACGCCAAAATTAATTTTCCCAAAATAGCGATCTCTTACTAAGCCTATAAAATAGGCAATAAATGGATATAAGAATAAGAATCCAGCTGAAGGACCAGCAAAGACACCAATACCTCCGCGTCCTCCTGATAATACTGGTAACCCAGTTGCAGCTAATAGTAAAAATACGATGACACTGGTAGCTCCCAACTTACGTCCTAAAATAATTCCTGCTAAAAAGATCCCAATATTTTGCAATACGATAGGCACTGGCATAAATGGTAAGGGTATACCAGGAACCAATCCTAAAATGCAAATAATTGCCGTCATTAAAGCTGTATAAACTAAGTGTTTCGTAGTCATTTGTTCATCCTCCTTACATGAGAATGATTATATCATCATTGTAAACTTTAATAAATAAAAAGTTTACATTAGTTAACTGGTCTTTTTCTTCTTTATAAAAATGCTTAATCACTATACTCGTTTAGCAAGCTGTGAAATATAGTCGAAAAACGCATTTCTTTCTACGTAGTTAACTACATTCACTTTGCGCCCATTTTCATCTTTATAAGTTTTACCTTGACTAGGACCATGGCTTATAACATCTACATTCATTTTCACTGATTTAACGAGTTTAGGTTTACCTACATAAGCTGTTGTAAGTACGTCCCATAAAAAGTAGGTTGAGTTCGTTACGAAATGTGTTAATGGAGGCACGGCAGCATAGCTTACTCCTAGAAAATCTATACCTACATGTTCTCTCTCATCAGCCCAACGTTGACGTACATCTAATGTTAATGGCACCTGATTTGTACTTTCGAGAGCGACCATATCAATCTTAATCTTACTATCGAAAACCGTTTTCACCGCTTCAGGGTCCCAGAATGCATTCCATTCTGCAGTTCCATCGTGTTCTGGTTCTTCTACATTACCTTTATCTAAAAATGTACCGCCCATCCAAACTAATTTTTCAACATTCGCTAAAAAGGCGTCGTTGTGACGAATTGCTTTGGCTAAATCTGTAAGCGGACCAGTAAATAATAATGTCACTTTTTTAGAGCTCATATTAACCTTTTGAATAATATCTTCATACGCTTCATAATCACTGACTTTAGCACGGTTAGGCGTACGTGTTTCATTCAAAATTGGTAGTGCATCCATAAAGAATGCATGCATTCTCCATTCTTTCGGGAAAGGATTCTTACCTCTTTCGTGTGAGGGGGCAACTTGAATACCTTTATTTGAAAATCTATTTATAATTTTAATAGATGCGCTAAGTGAGGGTTCTAGGTAACAATCCGCTCCAATAGTACTCACACCAATCAGATCCACATCTTGCATTTGGAGTAATAAAAATAAAGAAATTAAGTCGTCTACGCCACCATCATGGTTAAAATAAACGTTAGTCATCATTCTTCCTCCTCTATTCTTTTAATTTATTTTAACAAATTTTAATTATGTTGATTTTAAAAAAGAGGCTACCTTTTATCGGCAACCTCTTCCATTTACTCAATTGATATTCGTTAATTCCCTTTTATTTTGCATCCATTAATTTTTTCTTCAAGTCTTTACGCATGAAGTCTAAAGTATATGGATCATTATACCAATACGTCTCAGCTTTAACTTTTATAACATGCCCTTTTTTCACTGCTGGTAAGTTTTTCCAAATATTTGTTTTCTCATAACCTGGA
This sequence comes from Staphylococcus caprae, assembly GCF_002902725.1. GTDB lineage: Bacteria > Bacillota > Bacilli > Staphylococcales > Staphylococcaceae > Staphylococcus > Staphylococcus caprae. The sequence continues at coordinate 3,558 of NZ_PPRT01000007.1, read as the reverse complement.
GTAGACTTACCTGCACTTGTTGAAACAATGTAATCACCAGCAACTTTTTCAATTTGCTCTTGATTTACTTCAGCCCAACCCGCTTTTTTAGTTAAGTCATTTTGGCCTTTAGACATTTTTAATCCAAATGCTTGATATAAGACTTCGCCACCGCGGCCCCAGTTATCTCCGTAAGTATATAATTTTTTATCAAATTCATCGAAGATTGAGACTGTAGAATCGGCACCAATTTTGTTTTTGATTTCTTTGCCATCTTTAGCTGTTTGATCTTTCCACTGTTTTTCCCATTTTTTAACTTCGTCCTCTTTACCTAATAATTTACCTAATTCTTCTTGTTGTTCTAAATATTTATGTTTTTGGTAATTAAATGGTACTGTAGCTGCGATTTTTTTGTATTTTTTAATATTTTTATTTTGATCTAAAACAATGATTAAGTCAGGTTTTTGTTTAGCTACCTTTTCTACATCATCGTCTCCCACTTTAGTTACACCTTTGAATTTATCTTTTAAGATACTACTTTGGTCAACTTGATTACTTACTGCGACAACATTTCCGCCTAATTTTTTAATTCCACCAGCGTATGAAGGTGCCACTACTGCAATACGCTTAGGATTTTTAGGTACTTTAATTGTTTTGCCATCATCCGTTTTGTATGACTTTGTTTCTGCTTTATTATCTGAATCCTTTGACCCACTACCTGAATTGTTACCACATGCGGCTAATACTAGGATTAACGCAATCAAAGGTAATAATAATTTTTTCATAACTTCCTCCTAAATGATAACGATTATCAATTTCACGATTAATTATACGTAAATATTTGTAGTTTTACAATAGTTTGTTAAGTAAATATTTTTGGAAAATTAAAAAGAGACCAAGCTACAATTAATAATCTTAGTCTCCTTTAACATATTGACAGTAGATTTCACATTTAAAAGTGTGCTTATATCAAGCTTCTTTCAATCATAGACATCCCTTACATCTTACATGTAATACTTTTAGCTATATTCGTATAGGCCATATCTTCCATTGGAGGATTGTGTAGCCCCGCACGCATATCTCTATAATATCGTTGTAATGGTCGATCCATTTCTAAACTTTTAGCACCAACAATTCTCATTGCCAAATCAATCACTTCTAGTCCTTGATTCATCACCATCACTTTACTCGCAGAAGTCACATTCCATATCTGAGCATCTTCTTCATATAATTGATACCCATGTGCAGTACTCCACAAGAAATGTCTTGCCGATAGTAATAAACTTTCCATTTTACCTAAATTTTGTTGGACAGTAGGTAAATCTGCAATTATTCCCTCGATACTATTTGGACTATAATTTTCCGCAAAATGAACAGCATAATCACGAGCGGCCTGTGCGATACCTAAATAACAACTCGGAATATGAAGAATCCAGCCATTCGGTTGAGGTTTACGTCCAGCTTCAACAAAGTATTCTGTTGGTACATGAACATCATTCAATACAAGATCATGACTTTCAGTTGCACGCATACCAACCATATTCCAGTTATCAGCAACCTCTACACCTGCATATTCTCGAGGAACTAAGAAGAATCCAACTGAACCTATCTCTTCAACATACGCACCAACAATATAGTGCGTCAATGCTTTACTCATTGATGTAAAAGTTTTAACTCCATTTAAAACGTAACCATCGTTAACTTTAACCGCATGTGTACCTGGGCGACCACCTCTTGTTGGACTGCCTGTTTCAGCTTCACTTACTGCTCGATTTACAAGTGCACCATTGACTACTTCTTTAGCAAATGCATCAAGCATTCGTTGATCCCACATATGTTGCTCATATAATTGGCCCACCACACTTAAGTGCCAACCTATCGATAAAGCAGTAGCACCATCTATTGCACCTAAATAACTTTGAAGAATTACCATATCTTCAATGGTTGCCCCTTCGCCTCCATAGTATTTCGGCAATGTTAGTTTTGTATAGCCTTCTTGAATAAGCCATTCAATATTTTTATATGGAAATTGCGCTTTTTTATCGTTTTCAGTAGCGCGTTCTTTGAATATATCTTCCACTTCTTTAAATTTTTGAATCCACCGCTTTTGAATTTCTGTGCGTACTAGAAATGACTGTACCACAACTCTCACCTCGAATATTCATAATTACATCCCTTTAATTATTCCTAGTTTAACACTCGACTTTTATATATGGAAGTCAACTGCCACTGAAAATCATTCAAAATATAAAGGAACTAGCAACCATGAGCATTCGTATAAACACTTTCACTATAAGCAGATGTCATATGAATTGCTAAAAGTATCAAGGATGAAAAATTAATCGCAATCTAAAAGCTCCTAAAATGAATGTTTAATCAATCCATGTAGGAGCTCATTTTATATCATTTAATAGATTTTAAATTTAAAAATTCTTTTTCTGTATGCATATATGATTATCACTTTTTATAAAAATCAAATGCGACACCTTATGCACGATTGTTCATTCCAGCAAATAACATGATCCATGTAGCTAAAATAAATGGCATGGTAAGTGCAGGTAATCCAAACGGTTCTAATAACGTATTTAATCCTAAATGGATAAAGACTGTTAAAACAATACCAAGCACTGTTGCTAAATATGCGTTCATTGTAGATTTAAAAGTGACTCCTAAAGCAATCGCTGTTAAAACTAAATTGTAACCGAACAAGCCCTCATTAATATCGCTATAATTACCACCTAACAATCCTACAATTAAGAAACCAATAATATTAGCAACAATTGATAAGATAGCTGCCTTTCTTGAGCCTATAAAAATTCCAATTATAATCAACAAGCCACCTATCACGCTTGGCACAAGAAATACTTGGCTATATCCTTCAGTTAAAGATTGGAAAAATTGTATCGTTTCATTTCCCGTATCAAACGATGTTTTCTTAATATGGCTAGGGATGATATCAAGTTGTGTATTTAACGATTTAACTTGACCAGGTATCAACACAGTAATCCATGTCATCATCACAAAAGGTGATGTTAACATCGCTATACCATAAGGCTTCAACAATTCTCTAATAGCCGAACCTACTGGTAGCGTCAAAATGGTTGCAATTAAAGTAATCACTAAGCCACTCAAATTATGATTAAGGAAAAGTGTGAGCGCTACAGCTGTTAAAACAGGACTAAAACCTGCGAGACCATTATCAATCTCATCTTGTGAATAGTTCATATATGGTGCCAAAACAAATGAGATGATACTAGCGATAAGTGCACTTAAACCAACTTGCCAATTTGCTACAAACAAACCAATTAATACAAACAATCCGGTCCACTTATTATTAATCAATAAAACTTGAGAGATATTCTTTAACATAATACTAATTGTTTTCAATTCTTTCACCTTTATTCTTAAAATTTAAAAGCATTTTCTAGCATATCCATAAAATGCTTCTGATATTAATAATACTTTTTCTAATAGAACTTTTTTAAACATTAGATAAATTTTATATTTATTGGTAAATATATACTAAGTTTAAACCATCTTTATATAAATAACCAAAATTTTCTTCTCGTTTTACTTGTT
>NZ_PPRT01000067.1 GCF_002902725.1 Staphylococcus caprae | reverse complement strand
ATCAAATTAAATGGAACAACTTCTTATTAAAACAACGTTAAAGATTCTGACTTTGTATAGAACTGTATACTATTTTAACTTTGCAACAGAACCCCATTTTTGGAGGCTTATAGAATATTTGGAATACACTCTTAAAAGACTTTTAACCCCAAAATAAGGCACCCGTACAATTTTGTACAGGTGTCATTTTTATCACTTTCGTTTTTAATTATTGATAGATTTTACTACCTTGTTCTACGAAATCTTTTGCTTTTTCTTTCATCCCATCTTGTCTTTCTTGCTCATCAAAATGATGTTGACGTAAATCATGTGAAATACGCATTGAACAGAATTTAGGGCCACACATACTACAGAAGTGTGCAACTTTTGCTGACTCTTTCGGTAATGTTTCATCATGATATTCACGTGCACGTTCTGGGTCTAATGATAAGTTGAATTGATCAATCCAACGGAATTCAAAGCGTGCTTTACTGATTGCGTCATCACGTTCAGAAGCCCCTTTCAAACCTTTAGCTAAATCCGCCGCATGTGCCGCAATTTTATATGTGACAACTCCTTCACGCACATCATCTTTATTTGGTAAACCAAGATGCTCTTTTGGTGTCACATAACAAAGCATTGCAGTACCATGGCTCGCGATTTGTGCTGCACCAATCGCAGAAGTAATGTGATCATAGGCGGGTGCGATATCTGTTGTTAATGGTCCTAATGTATAGAACGGTGCTTCTTTACAGTAGAAATCTGCTAAATCTTGGTTTTCTTTAATTTTATGCATTGGAATATGTCCAGGACCTTCAATCATCACTTGAACATCATGTTTCCAAGCAATATCTGTTAATTCTCCCAATGTTTTTAATTCTGAAATTTGGCTTTCATCATTCGCATCATAAATAGATCCTGGTCTTAATCCATCTCCTAAAGAGACTGAGATATCATAACGATTTAAGATGTCGCAAATATCCTCGAAGTGTTCATATAAGAAACTTTCTTCATGATGTGCTAAACACCATTGTGCCATGATAGAACCACCACGAGAGACAATACCTGTTAAACGATCGACTGTTAAAGGTACATAGCGAAGTAAGACACCCGCATGAATAGTAAAGTAGTCAACGCCCTGTTCTGCTTGTTCAATTAAAGTATCGCGATAAATTTCCCAAGTTAAGTCTTCCGCAATACCATTTACTTTTTCTAACGCTTGATAAATAGGTACTGTTCCTACAGGCACAGGTGAGTTCCTTAATAAATATTCACGTGTGGCATGAATGTTTTTACCCGTAGATAAATCCATAATCGTATCTGCACCCCAGTGTGTTGCCCAAACTAATTTTTCGATTTCAGCTTCAATCGACGATGACACTGCAGAGTTACCGATATTGGCATTAATTTTAACTTGAAAATTTTTACCAATAATCATTGGTTCAGATTCAGGGTGATTTACGTTATTTGGAATAATTGCGCGCCCTCTCGCAATTTCATCTCTGACAAATTCTGGTTCTACCCCTTCACGTGCTGCCACAAATTTCATTTCTTTAGTGATAATACCTTGTTTTGCATAATACATTTGTGTCACACGTTTACCTTCTTGTGCACGTTTTGGTTGATATTTAAACGGTGTTTCCACGAATTTATGATGTCCTTCTTTTTTAAAGCCATTATCAATCGATTTTACTTTTCGACCTTCATACGCTTCAACATCTCCACGTGCATCAATCCAGTTAGAACGCAATTTCGGAACACCTCTTTGAATATCCACTTCATAATCTTCTTCATGATAGACACCTGCTGTATCATACACTGTAATAGGTTCATTCTTTTGTGTACTATAATCTGTCACTGTATCACTAAGTTTAATTTCACGAAACGGCACACGAACATCTTCATCTGCCCCTTGTTTAAAGATACGTCTACTTGCTGGAAAACCTTTTTTCAATTCAATTTCTTCTTGTTTCATAAAATAAATCCTCCTTGCTTCAATGCTAGGAGGCAAAAAATCCAAGACAAATAAGAAAAAGCGCATTCATAATTTTATGAATGCGCAAGGATTTATACATCTATGAACAAAGATAAACATCAAGTATTTATCCAACGTCATATTGAATTTCTATTTCTTAATCATCTATGTGCGCTTCCCTACGCTAGTACTAACTAGATCAGGTTCAAAGGGTTGATAGTATATCTTTCAGCCTTTTCGGCACCCCTAGCAATGAGTTATTTAATTTACTGTTTTATACTAACATTCAAATATCTATTATTACAAGCCAGTATGCGAAATCATTTCTTTAAGGTGGTTCTGTTGAAAAGTAAAATGAAAAATAAAATACGTTATAAAAGGGTTCTGTTGCAAAGTTAAAAATTACATCATATATATACAAAAAAATGAAACATTAATCAAATTAAATGGAACAACTTCTTATTAAAACAACGT
>NZ_PPRT01000066.1 GCF_002902725.1 Staphylococcus caprae | reverse complement strand
TCAAATTAAATGGAACAACTTCTTATTAAAACAACGTTAAAGATTCTGACTTTGTATAGAACTGTATACTATTTTAACTTTGCAACAGAACCATAAATATAACGTTGACGAAAATTTCGAAAAAGATAAAGAAGCTTTTTTAAAGCAACTTAAAGTGGATTGGGAAGAATAAAGTAAAAAAAGTAATATGTATATATATTTTTAATGTTAGTATTATAAATACATATACATATTAAATTTATTTGAAATTAAAAGGAGATAATAAATGAAAATAACTAAATTTTTTACTTTATTCTTACTTTTTTGACAATTACAATTGTTTTGAGTGGATGTAATAAAGATGTTGAACACAAAAAAATATATCTATTAAAGATATCATTAATGATAAAAAACAGCACATGTTCTTTTCAATGTCTACTGATGAAGATAATAATAACGAGATTGAATCTATATACTTAACTAAAAATGGTCAAATGAAACAGATCTTTTTGGGTTCTTCAGAAATATCTCCTTCATTTCTACTGAATTTAGATCCTAATGAAGTTAAAAAAGTCCTTGATAATAAAAAGATTGATTATCAAGAAACACCCTATAAAGATGTTAAAACTTATTTAGAAGTAACAAATGAAAAAGGGAATGCCCTTATTACATTTGTTACCACTAAGGATATTTCTGAAAAGAAAGCTAAAAAAGGTCTAGGCGATGTACTCAAATCAGTCTATTCAAATGATAAACAAACCGAAGGCTTATTACTTTATACAAATGTGAGTACAGGAAGTATACAAAGTGCTGGTGATGCTGGTAAGTATACTGGCCAATTAACCAACGATAATTTACCTAGTTTAATGAATGAATCTAATGATGAATCTGACAGACTTGATACAATTATTAAATTAAACAATAAAGATCAAAAAATGGTGAATGTTTCTTCTCAAGATAAGGATGTCATCAAAATTAAATTATCTGATTTTGATACGAAATTAGACCAAAATTAAATTTCTATTACTTCAACATTTTGTATTTTTTAGACACCATAATTTTACAAATCTCTTCATGCAAGATATACTAAAAATAACAAACAGACAGACACATCATTGGATGTGAAAACCCCAGCATGCCGACCAAAGCATATGCTGGGGTTTCTTTTTTATCGTTGTTCTTGATTTAATAAATAAAGAACACGTCCAACAATAATTGGACATACGATATATTTCACAACAAACAGAACGACAATCATTAGATGTGGCACCTCCTTTCTGCACGGGAAGTGCTTTTTTAGTATAACAGAATCTGATTTTAATAGATTCTCCGTTTTTGAATAAAGATACAAAAGTTCACTTAATGAAAATGCATGAAAACGTGTCATTAAGGGTATGTATAAAATCTGCATAACCTATAATCCTCACAAAAAGGGACAAACACTGATATGGCGGTGTTTGTCCCTTTTTGTTAAGTTAACATAATTAACTATTATGGGTAGTTATATTGTATAGCTTATTCATTAAAATCTAGCATAGAATTATTTTACAATATCTGAATGACTTACACCTTTTAAAAGTAAAGATGATAAAATAGCTAACAAAGCAGATATAATTATAGACAAATTGAAACTATTATCTATAAAGAATAGAATACCACCAACAAATGAACCTAATCCTATACCTAAGTTTAAAATTGAAATGTCATAGCTTAGTATTTGACTCGGATCACCTCGTAAAAATTTTAATAGTCCATATTGAACAGTGGGGTTTGTTCCCCAGTGAAATAAATTCCATATAAATACACATGATACTAAAATAACTATATTTTGTCCCAAAATTAGAATGAGTATAATAGATATTATATACATCAATATAATAATATTACCTGAAATACTATAACCCTTTTTTTCTGATAAAGTATTACCTAATTTTGAGCCTAAAACCCCAGCAATACCTGATAAAAATAAGCATAAACTAACTATAAAAATATCATGCCCCTTACTTTTAACTAAAGGTTCTAAATATGTAAATAAAATACTATTGGATATCATCATAAATAATAAAAAACATAATATTATAATAGTGCCTTTATAATTTGTAACCGTATATTTACTAGTATGAGTTTTATCTCGTTTTATATTAGTCGGTATAAAGTAAACAATGCTTAATAAGCAAAAAAAAGTGAGGATTGCTATAATATAAAATGGAATTTTCCAACCATAATAAGAAGCAAGTAATGTCCCTATCGGAATACCAAGTATATTTGCCGCGCTAAACCCAACATAAATATTAGCAATAACTGTAGATTTACTTTCGATAGGTACCATATTAGCCCCTGTTGACATTAGCTTTACAGTAATTAATGAAGCTACACCAGCTAGAATTACTCTAACGACACACAATAAAATATAATTTTCAATAATTGTTGTAATTATTGTTAATAAAATAAAAATCATTAAGCTGTATATAAGTACTTTTTTATCATTTATATTTATTGTTAGCCTCGTTAGTATTGGACTAAGTATAGAAAATGAAATAGCATATATTGTCACTAACTGACCAATAAAAGCATTGCTAACATGGAATTCTTGACTCATTTCACTCATCATTCCTACAATGATTAAATCAGATACGCCAACAATAAACATTGTTAAAAATCCAATTATAGTTATTATTTTACTAATCGACATTAATTATCCCTCAAACTCTAATTGATTAACATTGGTAATTATAAAATCAGGAATTTCTAATTTTAATTTTTCCTCACTATGACTCCCCCAAGTTACTGCACATGAAGATACACCAGCATTTTTTGCCATTTGAATATCAAATATAGCATCTCCAATATATATTGTTTCATCTCTATTCAAATTATACTTATTTAAAATATATAAAATTCCATCTGGAGATGGTTTATACTCTTTAACTTTGTCTGAACCGACAACTTCTAAAAATAAACCTTCAATTTTTAATATCTTTAAGTTTCTTTTTAATACATCAGTTTTTTTACTAGAAACCACAAATAATTTAGCTTTTTTATGAAGAGTCTCAAGTTGAGATAACATATTATCATAAATTTCTAAATATAAATCTTCTATCTCTTTATAATTTCTTCGAAACAATGCTATAAGTTCATTACGCTCTTTCGTTTTTAATTCTACTGAACTCATTAAATCAAATGATTTTTCTATCGGAATACCCATATAATATTCAATTTGATTATCACTAGGTTCTTTCAACCCACAGTCTAAAAAAGCCTTCTTTGTTGCAATAAAACTACACTTTTTTGAATCTGCTATTGTACCGTCAAAATCAAAAATTATATTTTTATACAATGTTAGCCCTCTTTTCTATACACGATTAAATTACACCTTTGAATATCTTAAAGCTAATAAATCATTAAAATAATCTATATCAAAAATATGATAGTATGCTGCTAAATTTTTATCAAAGGTTGCTATATTAACATTTCCCTTATATTTCTCTATAATTGTAGAGTCATTTGTTAACAATAAATTACTTTCGTTCATATGTTCAGCATTACTACACTCTGACAAACATTCTATATTGCCATCACTGTACAAATTTTTAAATTCTTTGACTGTATTTAAATAATTTCCAAATATAGTATCATCTATAAAAATCTTTTTAGGTACAAACTCTTTGAATTGCCATGGCTCATAAGATTTTTCTTCATTTGTATCCCCAATAAAGTATGATAATTTAGCTGGCGAAAATTTTTCGGAACCAATGATAGGACCTAAACCTGAATGCACTGGACATCCATCATATTTTTCTGCAAGGTCTCTTACTGTCTTCTGTGCCTTAGCTTTAGTTTTCATGTTATAATTGAAATGTTCATCAGATTTACTTAAGGTCTGCATAGCTAATGTGATAAAAGCTCCAAGATTACGTGATTTCCTATTTTTATAGCTATTTGAACTAAAGTTAATAAACCATAACTCATTTTTAAATAGAAAAGAGTATCCATCAGTTAATGGATCATTGTCAATATTATCTTCCTTATTTCCATATTTATTTTTCATTTCCGAAAGAATTTTCCAAACCATAAACTGTTTAGCATGAATATTCATATCGCCAATAGGCTCAAAAAATACTAATAATCCCGAAATACCTCTATCTTTTTTTGGCATATTCTCTAGCTCTTTTAAATAGTCATTAATATCTTCAGCCAATTCTTTAGGATTATAAGGGTAATTTAATGCTGAGTAAAAATGTACTTGTCTGTTATGTCCCTGTACTCCAAAAACACATGGAAAACCTTTAGATTCAATTACTTCTTTCGTTTTTTGAGTTTCACTTTTTAACCAATTATATTCTCCGTTTACACTCTTAATATTATTTTGAGAAACAAACATTTTATCTCTCCCTTATATTATTATTCATAAAAATTATAACTAAATTTATGAAATAATTAAATATATTTTGGTAGTGGCTAGCAACTAGCCGCTTATTTTTCGCAGAAAAAATCTTAAGGGGCTTGGGGAATATCCCCAACAAGCAGGCGACGCTACCACGTATGTGGCTAGCATAGCCAATGCTTGCCAAATAATCTGAAAACGACTAGTAATTACACTAGTCGTTTTTTTTATATTTCTCCTTGAGTCGCTTAATCGCATTTTTCAATTGTCGATCATTCCGATACGTATTAAAGTTCATAAATGCCGTACTATCAAAATATTCTAATAAGCGATGAAACACTTCATTTTCCTCTTTAACATCCTCTAATACACCTTCAAGAGAATCAATACGCTGTTGAAGTGCTTGGCTGTCTGATTTGAGCTGTTCATTGACTCCATTCGAGTCATTTTGAATGTTCGTCTTTTCAATCACTGTGGGCTTAATTCGATTACCTAAAGCAACCAGTTTTGTATAGCTTGTTGGATTAAGATGTCTTATCTCTGCTAATTGTTTAATTTTTTCATACTCTTCAAGTGTTAGATTTAAATTAATCACTTTGGCTTTTCTATTATATGCACTTGGCATTATATCTCCACCCTTTATCGTGAGTATTTACTCTATACATAATAACATATATTTTAAGTAAATACTCACAAACATAAAATATTATATTTAAGTAATGACTCAATAATTTTACAATAAATACATTGAGTCATTACTTTGTTAATAATTATATATAAATAAGCAATTCCATTAAGTAATTACTCACTCAATTGTTTTAATGATTTCAAAAATGTATCAGAAAACACCCTCCAATAAATATGTATCATTACACTATAAGTCATTCAAGAGCATAAGGGAATCTAGCACGTTTGAGTCTCCAAACAGTCGACCACAAACATACTAAACGTTGATTTGACAGTGTCAAATGAGATTCCGTGAGTGCGTGCTGTATGTATACCAAAAAGAGCGCTTTAAGGGACCATTTAGAGACCTATGTATACCAAAAGTAGACCTATTGAATCTTTATGTCTACCTAATGTATACTAAAAGTAGAGTGTTTAGAGACATATTCAGGGTTCGTTTTTGAGTGAATTTCTAAGATTTTAGGCAAAGATCGATGAAACAACTTGAAGTTGTAACAAAAAAATTCAAAGTTGAAAAATTATTGAAAGTCTTCAATGAGGTTACAAAAATTAATTTCAAAAATAGGAGTTGATATATTGAAGGAAACGACGAAAAGAAGAAATATATATGGTATTCCTATAGAAATAGATAATCATTTCAAGTTGCAAGCTGAACAGCAGGATATATCAGTCAATCAGTTGTATCTTAAAATCATTCAAGAATATTATGAATCTGATCTCGACCAAAAGCTTTCGTCTAGCATCAATCATTATTTGAATCCGGTGTTACTAAAGCTCATGGAAAATCAAATAGAAATATTAGCTCGATTAGAGAATATAGAAACTGTATATCAATGTTTGGAGGAGATTATAGATGAATAAAATAAAGAAAAGCTTTTACGTGACAGAGTTATATAAAGATAAATTGATTTCAATTAAAAGTGAAAATAATGCCAGTACGAACTCAGAAGTTATTAAAATATTGATTGACTATTATATACAAGGGCGTAACGAAAGAAGGATGGCTGAAGAAAACGCAAAAGAAAATCTTTTTGATATTGATGAAGAAATTAAGAGTATGTCAGAAAGTCTCAAATATCTGAAAAGAAAAATCAGTGGCATAGATTTTAATAATTTAATAGCGTTACACATGCTATCTGATATATCAGATTCAGATCAAGTTATGGAAAGATATATGGTGCCACTCGATCAAACAGTTAATCGTCATTATGAGCGCGCTAAAAACAATGCAAGACATTATTTATCAAATCGAAGAGAGCTTTAGTGGCGATTCATATAAGGGTACTCAGAGAGCTTTGTAGCGTTTTTATGAAAAAAACCTTACTTGCTTACTTGGAACCTTATATACTATTAGCGGCTCTTATATGGCTTCTATATGCCTTGAACAGCAAATATAGATATTAGGTTCACTAGGAATATTGATTAACTTTAATAATACACTACAAATTATAAGTAATAGGACTATTATTCCTGCGAAAATAAAAGATTTTTTCATTTTGCCCCCCTATAAAAGTTAATTTATTATGTTATTCTCAAAACGTAACTTTGAATAAACAAAAAATATAAAATTCAACAAAAAAAGAATTTCACTAAACTTATTAAGAGCTATAATCTAACTTATTACAAAATTACTAAGATAATTCTGTTAGGAGGATCCGAATCTACCTCTTCGAATTTATTTTAACATGTTTTCTGATTTTTTATGAGAGGCCCCCCCCGAACTTTTTAATATCGGTTCTGTTGCAAAGTTAAAAATTACATCATATATATACAAAAAAATGAAACATTAATCAAATTAAATGGAACAACTTCTTATTAAAACAACGT
>NZ_PPRT01000065.1 GCF_002902725.1 Staphylococcus caprae | reverse complement strand
ATTTTTTACAATTAAAAAATTGATAGTTTTGATGATTTTTTTGACGAAAATTAAAAGAGTACAAACAATAATGTCTGTACTCCAAAAATTTTATTCTTTTGTTCTATTTCTATATAATCCTAATAATCCTAAGCCAGCAAGTAACATTAATGCAGCAGGATTAAAACCAGTTTGTTCTACCCCAGTTTTTGGCAATTCATCTTTATCTTTTTGATCTGATTTTTCTTCACCTGTTTAATTCTCTGAATTGTTATGTCCTTTGACTTTCGTAGTAGCTTTTTTATTCTGGTTTTGCTCAGGATTTTTTGTTTTACCTGTAGGTTTCTTTGTCATCTCTTTTTTGAAAATGTGTTTTGTAATACCATCTTTTACAATTGTTTTTTCAAAAGTATAACCGTCAATTTGTCCAGGATTTCTATTATTAGCTGTAGTTTTACTGTCTTCTACTGCATCTTTAAGAATGTTCCCAATTTCATCTACCCAAACAGTAACGTGTAGTAATGGTTTCTCTTCAGTAGTTTGTTTATTTTCATCTTCATTTGAGTTTAAATGAGTTTGTCCATTATTTTTAGCTTTTTGTTTATCTTTATTTTCTTCATCTTTTTTAGTGTTTGAAGTTGTTGTTTCTTCTTTCTTTGTTTCTGTAGGTTTCTTTTCTTCTTTTTTGTCACTAGGTGTTACTTGTGTTTCTTCTTTGTTACTTTCTTGATTCTTATTTTGCGCTTGAGTTGTAGCTGGTGTTTCTTCTTTTTTTGTTTCTGTAGGTTTCTTTTCTTCTTTTTTGTCACTAGGTGTTGCTTGTGTTTCTTCTTTGTTACTCTCTTGATTCTTATTTTGTGATTGAGTTGCAGCTGGTGTTTCTTCTTTTTTTGTTTCTACAGGTGTGTTTTGATTCGTGTTTGTAGCGTTTCCAGTGGATGGAGTAGTTTGGTTATTACTCACTTTTTTATAAATATACTTAGTAATACCATCTGACATTGTCATTCGTGTATATCTATAACCTGGAATTTTAACAGGTCCTCTCTCTGATTCTGGAGTTTTCGCATCTTCAACTGCATCCTTCAGAATATTGCCGTCTTCATCCAACCAGACTGTAACATGTAGAATTGGTACTTCGTAAAAACTGCTATAATCTTCTTCATCCTCATTAGTTGAAGTATCAGCATGTTGTTGATTATTTGTATTTTGTTGATTACTCGCACTTGGATTCGCAGGTGTTGTTTGTACTGTTTTATCACTCTTTTCAGTGGATGTTGTCGCTACCTTCTTATCTTGCGGTTGGTCACTATTATTTTGTTCAGCATGTGCGCTCGCATTTCCTGAAAATAAGTATAGAGCTAAAGTTAATGCGCTTGCGGTACCATAACCTAAATATTTTTTGCTGGATAATTGTTTTAATTTGTTTACATCTTTAGGTGTGTTGTCTTTCATAGTTGTTAAATCCTCCTAAAATTATTGAACAATAACGTTTTTAAAAATTGAAACGATAGTAAATATTATGAATTGATATATGCTCGTCTCACTAACATTATAGTTAAATTAATTATAATATATTATTTTAAATAAAAATACTCGTTTCGACATCGTTTTCAAAAAAATGATACAAAAAACTCCCTTCAAAGGGAATTCATCACTTTGAAAGGAGCTAAACTTTAATCATTAGTCATTGATTCAATTACATCATACCTGGCATGCCACTCATACCTGCTTGATCGTTATTATCTTTTTCAGGAATTGTAGCGACTACCGCTTCAGTTGTTAAGAACATTGCAGCAACACTTGCAGCGTGTTGTAATGCTGAACGTGTAACTTTCGTAGGGTCTACAATACCTTCTTCTAGCATATTTACCCATTCATTTGTAGCAGCGTTGAAGCCTACACCAGCATCTGCGTTTTTCAAGCGTTCTACAATAATTGAGCCTTCTAAGCCAGCATTTTCAGCAATTTGACGTACAGGGGCTTGTAGTGCTTTAAGCACGATATTTACGCCTGTTTCAACGTCGCCTTCTGCTTCGATTTCACTTACCTTTTTATAGATATTAACTAAGGCAGTACCACCACCGGCAACAATACCTTCTTCAACTGCAGCTCGAGTAGAGTTAAGCGCATCTTCAATACGTAATTTACGTTCTTTAAGTTCAGTTTCACTTGCAGCACCTACTTTAATGACTGCAACGCCACCGGCTAATTTAGCTAAACGCTCTTGTAATTTCTCTCTATCGAAGTCTGAATCAGTTTCTTCGATTTGAGCTTTGATTTGACTTACGCGTGCGTCGATATTATTTTCGTCACCATCGCCATCAACGACAGTTGTATTATCTTTAGTTACTTCAACTTTGTTAGCTGAACCTAACATATCGATTGTCGCATCTTTTAATTCTAAGCCTAAATCGTCCGTAATCACTTGTGCACCTGTTAAAATAGCTAAATCTTCTAACATTGCTTTACGACGGTCACCAAAACCAGGTGCTTTAACTGCAACTGCTGTGAATGTGCCACGCATACGGTTTAAGACAATATTAGTTAATGCGTCACCTTCAACCTCATCAGCCACAATTAAAATCGGACGACTTGATTGAACGACTTGTTCTAATAAAGGAAGAATATCTTGGAATGATGAAATTTTCTTATCAGTTACTAGAATGTAAGGTCTTTCTAATTCAGCAATCATTTTGTCTGAATCTGTAACCATATATGGAGATTGGTAACCACGGTCAAATTGCATACCTTCAACAACTTCTAATTCAGTATTGAAGCCATTTGATTCTTCAATTGTAATAACTCCGTCATTACCTACTTTATCCATTGCCTCTGAGATATATTGACCGATTTCTTCATCTGCAGCTGAGATAGCACCTACTTGAGCAATTTCATTTTTATTTTCAACTTTTTGAGAAATATCATGAAGTGCTTCAACAGCAACTTTTACTGCTTTGTCGATGCCTTGTCTTAAACCAACTGGATTGGCACCGCTTGTCACGTTTTTCAAGCCTTCTTGAATCATAGATTGTGCTAAAACAGTCGCTGTAGTCGTACCGTCACCAGCGATTTCGTTCGTTTTATTAGCAACTTCTTGCACTAATTTTGCGCCCATATTTTCATAAGGGTCTTCTAATTCAATTTCTTTAGCAATTGTAACCCCATCGTTTGTAATTAATGGTGTTGTATATTCTTTATCTAATACTACATTGCGTCCTTTAGGACCAATCGTCACTTTTACAGCGTTTGCTAATTTATCTACACCTCTAAGCATCGCTTGACGCGCGTCTTCTGAGAATTTAAGATCTTTTGCCATATTTTATAATACCTCCAATTTTAGAAATTCTTTGATTGTCGTTTAATGTTTATAAATTTATTTTTAAAATTATTGAATTACTGCTAAAATATCTTCTTCATTTAAAACTAAGTAAGTATCGTCACCGCGTTTAACTTCTGTACCTGCGTATTGTTGGAAAACGACAGTGTCACCTTCACTTACTTCAGGAGCAACTCGTGAACCATTGTCTAGTAAACGTCCTTGGCCTACTGCGATGATTACACCTTCATTTGATTTTTCTTTAGCGCTATCTGTTAACACGATACCACTTTTAGTTGTTTGTTCTTGCTCTTTCTTTTCAATAATCACACGATTTCCTAATGGTTTAAGCATGATTGTTCCTCCTTTATTCGCATGTGATTTAGCACTTAGAATAATAGAGTGCTAACCTAATTTTTATATTAATCAAAGTTGGTCAACTTTTCAAGTGAAAAGGTAGCCGATTAAATTTTGTACATCACAATTATTTACGATAAAATAAACTATACTTAAATATAGATGGAGGTAAGTTATGAGAAGATTTTGGGTATCTTTATTAACGGTGCTCATATATGGCTTGGCTCAAATGCTACCTGGTTTCATTCTAAGAAGCAATTGGCTTGGTCATATGTCAAAAATAGAAAGCACTCAATTTATGATTTATACTCAAGTTTCTTTATTTATTCTAGCTGCTGTTATTATTATTTTAATCAATTTAAAGGTAAAGAATCCTACTACACTAGAAGCTAGTAAAAAAGAACCTAAAAGATATATTGTGCCATGGGCATTGCTCGGTTTCTGTATCGTTATGATCTACCAAGTGATTGTGGGTTTAATTTTCTTTGCAATTAATGGTAGCCCTCAAAAGAGTCCAAATACAGAACGTTTAATGGTAATCGCAAAACAAATGCCTGTATTCATTATTTTAATTTCTATTGTAGGACCAATATTGGAAGAATTTGTCTTCAGAAAGGTATTTTTCGGAGAAATATATAATGCTATTAAAGGGCCTCGTGTCGTAAGCTTTCTCATTGCTTCGATAGTCAGTTCGCTTATTTTTGCTTTAGCTCATAACGATTTTAAATTCATTCCTATGTACTTTGGTATGGGTATGATATTTTCAATTGCTTATGTATATACTAAGCGGATTGCTGTTCCAATCGGTATTCATATGTTGCAAAATGGTACAGTGGTACTGATGCAAGTGTTTGGTGGCGATGCGTTGAAGAAAGCTCAAGAACAAGCAAACTTTATTCTACATTTTATTTTAAAATAAAGAGCATCTAATCATGTATAATGTTGCGAATCGTACATGATTAGATGCTTTCTTTGTTATTGTTGATTTTTCTTTCTATTATATAAGAACATACCTACTACACCTGCAAATATGACAACAATCACACTACTTAGTGTAATGAGGGTACGATTAAATTTCTTCTTATTATTATAGTCATCTGTTTGTTCTTCATCATTGGTTGTGATTTGATCTTCGCTGTGATTTTTAAAGGCACTATGATTTGAATCCTCTTTATCAGTAGGTTTTTTCAAATCTGGCATTGAACCGATTTCGCCAGTGATAAGTGCTAAAACTTGCTCATCTAGATTTTCATAATATTTACTAGCATTTAATGGATTAAAATATTGGAATCTAAAATAGTTAGACCCTTTTTGTAAAGAATTTAAATACTCATTCCCACTAAAATTTTGTTTTCTAAATAAACTGTAAATATCACTATCAGTAATTTCCCCATTTTCAGTGTTTAAATTTCTCACTTGGTTAATTAAAAATGGATTATATTTATACGCACCACTCGCTAAATTTTTAAAACGGTTCAGAATAGAGTTGTCGTCAGTTTTTTCATTATTAGTATTATAATGATTGTGATTTACGGCTGAACCTGATCTATTCCAAATAAATTGATTACGATCATAGTGCTGCGATTGATGATTCGATTGTGGATAGTCTGAACTATTGTCCGTGTTCGGGTCTCTTTTATATGGAGGGCCACTATCATTATTACTATTATGGCTTCCATAGTTTCCATTCCCTGGACTATTCGTTCCTCCATTATTGTTATCAGATTTAGGTGGTTGATTTGGATTATCCTGGTGAGACCCATGTGAGTTACCTGATGAACCATGATTGGAATGACCGTTATTGTTGTTACCATCTGAACCATGGTTATTATTTCCATGAGATCCTGAATCGCCTCCACCTGGATGATGCCCGCCATTATCAGATGAGTGGTCGTGATCTGAACCATGATTGGAATCGGAGCCGCTATCTGAATCGGAATCGCTGTCGGAATCCGAACCTTGATCTGAGTCTGAACCGTGATCTGAGTCCGAACTGTGGTCTGAATCGGAGCCTGAGTCACTATCTGAATCGGAATCACTACCGGAATCGGAACCTTGATCAGAATCGGAGTCACTGTCTGAATCTGAGTCTGAATTGTGATCAGAGTCTGAGTCGTTATCTGAATCGGAACCTTGGTCTGAATCAGAGTCACTATCGGAATCCGAACCTTGATCTGAGTCTGAATGACTGTCTGAATCACTATCGGAATTATGATCAGAATCTGAATCGCTATCGGAATCTGAATCGCTGTCAGAATCTGCGTCGCTATTTGAATCTGAATTACTATCAGAATCTGAATCGCTGTCAGAATCCAAATCTGAATTTACCTCACTCGTTGCATTTACATCAGAATTATCTGCACTTTCATTTTCAGAAGTAGAAACGTCATTTATATTGTTTTGAGGTTGCTCATTTAGTGTATTCTCATCATTAGAAGATGGATTGACAGAATCAGTATGATTCAATTCCGTATTAGAATTTGCATGGTTTGCGATTTCATTTTCAGCTGCGTGAGCTTGATGATCTAACATAGACGTACTTAGCATAAAGGCAAAGCCTGTTAATACAAACGAATGCTTTAATTTAATATTTTTCATCACCCAATCACCTCCCCTTTTCTTTTTCTTATCATCCTTAGTATATATAAAATAAAAGACTTTTGCATTTAAATAAGTCTTTTGAAAATGAATATTAATATAGTTGAAACTTCATAGTAATTATTTGTTTACTTTGAAAAGTATAATTATTATAGTGAATATACATTATAAACAAAGGAGTATTTTAAAATGGGATTTTTAAATAAAAATGAAAAAGAACCAACATTTAGTGAAGCAATTGAAAGTAGAAGAACGATTTATAATTTAGAAAAATCGATTTCTATAAGTGATGAAGAACTTGAAGGAATCATTTCACATGCTGTTAAACACGTACCTTCAGCATTCAACTCACAATCTACGAGAATCGTTTTACTTTTAAATGATAAAAATGAAAAGTTTTGGGAAACGACAAAGTCGATACTGAAAGAAACAATGGGACAAGATAGAGATTTTGAACCCACTCGACAAAAAATTGATAATTTTAAACATTCACACGGTACAATTCTTTATTATGAAGATCAAAGTGTGATTAACGCTTTACAAGATAAAATGCCTAATTTCTATGAGAATTTTGAAATCTGGTCTAATCAAGCAAATGCTATGCATCAATACGCTATATGGACTGCATTGGCTACACAAGGTATTGGCGCTTCTTTACAACACTACAATCCAATCGTGGATGAAGCAACTGCAAGTGAATTCGAAATTCCTAAAACTTGGAAATTAATTGCACAAATGCCTTTCGGTGATGTACGTGAAGAAGCTAAAGATAAAGAAATTAAACCTATCGAAGATCGTTTTATCGTAAAAAAATAATCTTTGAGTTAGGGAATGGGACAGAAATATAATTTAGCAAAATTATTTTCGTTGTCCCTCTCCCAACTTGCATTGTTTGTAGAATTTCTTTTTAAGAAATTCTCTATGTTGGGGCCCCGCCTGCAAGGATGGCTAGGATTAAAAGAAGCTTGATAGAAGCGCACTTTTAATTCAGACATCTACTGCCAATATGTTAAGAAGGCTGAGACAATTAATTATGTCCCAGCCTCCTTTTTGCGTTTAATAGATAACTTTAGTATCTTATAGATAAACTCAAATGAGGAGTGAAGAATATGAAAATTCAACTTTTTCAATTTCACGTGGCTTACGGTAATACGGAAGAAAATGAAACTAAAATCACAAATTGGTTTAATGAATACATAGATGATGATACTGATGTCGTTGTTTTACCTGAAATGTGGAATAACGGTTATGCGTTAGAAGAACTTGAAGATAAAGCCGACATCAGTTTAAAAAGAAGTTTTCCATTTGTATCTCAACTTGCTAAGGAATTTAATGTAGATATTGTCGCTGGATCTGTTTCTAATATTAAAAATGAAAATGTATACAATACGGCATTTTCAGTCAATAAAGACGGCGAATTAATTAATGAATATGATAAAGTACATCTCGTACCTATGTTAAGAGAACCTGAATTTCTTTCAGATGGAAATATCGTGCCTGAGCCTTTCAAATTATCAGACGGAACACTAGCAACTCAAATTATCTGTTATGACTTAAGATTTCCAGAATTATTAAGATATCCTGCTAAAAGCGGTGCTAAAATCGCATTCTATGTAGCTCAATGGCCAAGTGCTAGACTTAATCATTGGCTTTCACTCCTCAAAGCAAGAGCAATTGAAAATGATATGTACGTTGTAGCGGCAAATGGTTGTGGCAATGATGGGAATACTGAATATGCAGGTTACTCCACAGTAATTAACCCTAATGGTGAAATCATACAAGAATTGGGAAGTGACGAAGGTTTACTTACAACTACTATAGATCTAGAGTTAGTGGATAAACAACGGGAGTCTATTCCTGTCTTCAAGAATTTAAAACCTCATTTATACAAATAAAAATAAGCCGTGAGCTTGGGAGGGACTCACGGCTTTGATAACTTATTATTAAGGGAATGTTTTTACAGTTATTTTTTCAATCTATTTTTTGGGGATGTTATTAATTATGAAAAAATTTTAGTGAATTTATCTATTTTATTAATGATAAATTGAATGTTGTTTACGATAGCTTACATGCTAGAAATAATTACCTAATTAAAGGTAGCTAAGAATAATACGTAACACTGAGTCCAAGGAAACTACAGCTTTATAGCAAATGTTGCTCACTTGCTATTCAAGAGTTCTGGATTGTTAAGTTGGGATGGCTTAACAATCCATTTCTTAGTCATACTATACGAAGAAAACAAAGTTACAATGAAAAATTCAAAACTTATTTTTTGAATTTTTTAACTGTATCAATGATCCATTTGATTAAATCACTGATTGTAGAAATGATATCTGATGCCATGTCAACTTCACTCCTTCCGACTAAATAATGGATTTGAATGATTAGGGAAAAATCATTCAGTTAAGATTAAGCAAATTTTTCAACTATCTTTCCATCACATCTCTGTGATATGAGTCTATTAAAACATGCATTCTACATAATGAAACAAATATTTCTTAACTCGCAAAAAAACATACATAACTGTAAATTTTTTTATGTTAAAATATCACTTAGGAATTAAAAATAACACTTAGGTATATTTATATAACAGTTAGGCATATTTCTTAAATTGAGTTGCACAAAATTGTATAATGAATTATGAGGAGAGTAGTAGATCTGTCTCTTATACACATCT
>NZ_PPRT01000064.1 GCF_002902725.1 Staphylococcus caprae | reverse complement strand
CTTCTAACCATGTAGAATCTCCTATATTATTTTATCTATTTCTATAAAAAAATTATTTTTCATACTTTTAAATAATAGCAAGAATACTGGATAATTGAAACCTCAAATTCTCTGAGCAATACTTTATCTTTAAGATTGCTAATTATGATTGGTTAGTCTACATTTATAAGTACAATATAAAAAGAGGAACATCAATCATGATTTCAATCATTTTAACCATCATCGCATTTATTCTCATTGTATCTTTGTACTTTGACCAACCTTTAACACTTAATTTATTGAGCTTTATTTCAACAGTTATTTTAGGTTTCATCATCGTGACGTATCATTTAATCACTTTAACACTGCCCTATGATTTATCCATTATAATGACTATTGCTTCTATACTCATTATAATGAAACATCGTCATTTATTTAACTTTAGTCGTGGTCGTCATTTTCTAAAGAATATGTGTATTAACGGCTATCAACTTGCTTTATTTTTAATAGCTTGTTTCTATATCAGTACAATTTCAATCCCAGTTCTCAATGGACTAGCGTTATGGCTGAGTGCAATTGCTTTTAGCACATTTTTTGCATTTATATGTTATGTATCTTGGTCATCTGCCTTTGGGAGTCATTCATTTCATAAAAATGTAGATTTGATTATGGTGCTTGGCGCTGGTATCTTCACAGAGCAAGTTACACCTATGTTAGCTGAACGGTTAAACCGCGCAATAAATGTTTATCATTCACAAGCAAAGCCTGTTTATTTCTTAGTAAGTGGCGGGCAAGGTCTTGATGAACCGATTACTGAAGCTTTAGCAATGAAACGTTATTTAATAGCAAAAGGTATACCTGAAGATATAATCTTAATGGAGAATCAATCCACGAATACGTATACAAACTTCTTATATTCTAAACCAATTATTGAAACGCATTTCAAACGTCAGTCGCAACTTCTTTGTGTAACAAGTCAATTTCATATTTTAAGATCGTTACGACTCGCTGAAAAGTTAGGTTTAAAATTTGATGGTATTGGCAGTCATACACCGTACCACTTTTTCAGTAGAGCATTAATCAAAGATTTCTTAGGTGTTATGTATCAATATCGCTTATTACTAACCATTTATTTTGCAATCACTTTTTGGATTAGCATTCTCAGTTTGATTCTAAATTAAAAAGCAAGAGAACCTAGTGATGTATGGTTTGCGACATCAACTGTTCTCTTGCTTCATTTTTATTGTTTTATAATTTGTCCATCATATAATTCTATGACGCGATCTGCGTATTCGAATAAACTTGTATCATGAGTAATCATAATTCCAATCTTATTGTGTGCTTTAATTTGTTGACTTATCATTGATACTACTTCTTTAGCTCGTTTGGCATCTAAACTTGCTGTAGGTTCATCTGCTAGAATGATTTTAGGTTGATTCATAAATGCGCGAGTAATTGCCACACGCTGCTTTTCCCCACCAGATAACATATGCGGATAACTGTGAAGTCGATGCGCCAATCCTATATTATTAAGTAATTGTGTTGCTCTAGACTTAGCACTTTTCTTAGGCATTCCCGCTTCTTTACCTACAATAAGTAACTGTTCTTCTACTGTCAGATAAGGAATCAAGTGTGAAGATTGAAATATAAACCCTATATCATTCAGTCTAAATTGCGAATTGTCCTTACCGTTAATGAATAACTGTTTCTCATCATATAATACATCTCCAGAGGTTTGAGACAGTAAGCCACCTAATATTGTTAATAATGTCGTTTTACCTGAGCCGGAAGCGCCATTAAGGATGACAAACTCCCCTTTTTTAATTTCAAAGTTAATGCCTTTAAGTACTTGAGTTGCTGAATCATTTTCTCCAAAAGTTTTAACGATATTGTCTACGATTAAAGTCATTATTCATTACCCCCAATAGCTTCAATTGGATCAATCTTTAATAATTTAATAAATGACAGTGATGCACCGATTAAACCTACGATTAGAAATATCACTACCACTGAAAGCAGGTTACCTATACTTAGATGAAATGGCATAGTCACCGGCATAATTTGATTTATCATCATGATTAAAATCTCTGATAAGGCTACGCCAATAAACGTAATTAAAGAAATTTGTAAAATCAGTGAGATTAACAAATGTGGTGTTGAGATACCTATAGCTTTGAGCACTCCAATTTCAGATGTTTTTTGAATGGTCATGACATAGAAGAATGCACTTAACACGATTGCAGTAATCACATATAAACTATAAATCATCATTTTTAATGGACTTTGTTCAGCCTTATAACTCGCAATATGGTCTGTTAAATCTTGGGTGTTGACGATTTGAGTGCCTTGAATGGATTGAATTTGTTTTTTCTGTACTTTGCTGAGTTGATTTGTTGAATAAAATGATGCTACAGCTTTACTTTCATTTTGAAAAACAGATTGGTTCAATATTACAACATTACTATGTGCATACATTGCATCATTTAAAATGCCTACGATTTTGTAACTCTGATTACTATTTTTAAATTTAACTGTACTTCCTTCTTTAAGACCTTCGACAAGCAGCTTCTTATTGACTACAATTTCATTTTTATGTTGTGGATATCTACCTGAAGTTAATTTCCAGTCACTGTCTTTAGTACGATTTAATGCAACCACATTTTCTTCATTACCATTAATATTTAATGTCTTCTGTATCATATTGACTGGTTTTGCTTTAACTACCTCATCGATTTGTCGTTGTTGGTCTTCTGACAATGCAGACTTTTCAATTTGTGGTTCTTTCATTTTCTGAATGATAAATTGATTCCCTTTAAACTGTTCAAATATAGAAATATTTTCTCTAGCTAATCCTTGAGCTAAACCACTAATGAATAGAACCATGATTGCCATTAAAAACACAATCAGCATGATTAGTATAAATCTGAATTTATAAAATTTTATTTCCTTCCATGCCAAATTCATGTATCGTCACTCCTTTATCTTTATAGTTAAAGATTTTAAGCAGTGAATGTGAACTGAATATGAACTAAGGTCAATGTGTTAAAGTTAAATTTGAAATAGTATAATGATAGAAAAACTTAGGAGCGGACATACTATGGTTAATTGTTTAATCGTTGATGACGATCGTAAAATCTTGGATTATGTAGCAACCCACCTCATCAATGAGCATATTCGCACTCATACTTTTTTGAGTGGTGAGACGGCACTTCATTTTCTAGAAAAAGAGAATGTAGATATCGCGATTGTCGATATTATGATGAAGGGCATGGATGGTTTCGAATTATGTCAAAAACTGAAAGAAGATTATGGATTACCTGTTATCATGTTAACAGCAAGAGATGCGCTAAGTGATAAAGAACGTGCTTTCTTAAGTGGTACTGACGATTATGTGACTAAACCGTTTGAAGTTAAAGAATTGTTATTCAGAATCAAAGCAGTATTACGAAGATACCAAATCTATGCTGAAAGCGAACTGAAACTTGGCAATTTGACACTCAACCAGTCTTACATGGAACTTAGCGTTGATTCAAAAACAGTGAATCTGCCTAATAAGGAATTTCAATTGATATTCTTATTAGTATCAAATCCTAAACATATATTTACTCGAGATGACATTATTGAGAAAATTTGGGGCTTTGATTATGAAGGTGATGATCGAACTGTCGATGTACATATTAAAAGGCTGCGCAAAAGATTAATGCAATTAGAGGCTTCAGTATCTATCCATACTGTGCGCGGACAAGGATATATGGTGAGTCAAAATGTTTAAAACACTCTATTCCAGAATAGCTATATATACGATTACTGTTATACTTTTTAGCGCTTTAGTTAGCTTTTTACTTACGAATGTTTATTATCACTTTAATTTGAAGTCCTCTAACGATGCTAAAATTATGCACACCTTAAAGCAAGCGCGAGAGTATGAAACAACGCAAAATAGTAAGCAATTGACGTCCTATTTTAAACATTTAGGTGATATGAATTACCAAATTCTTACCGTAGACGCGCATCAATCGAAGCACTTTTACGGGGAAGCTTTTCGAAAGGATTCATTATCAAATCACGCTATACAATCCGTCTTGAACGGCAAAGATTATCATGGTATTAAGAATAAACCTTTCGAACTATTCGTAACTGGATTCTTCGATAACGAAACAGACAATACAGTGGGCGTGCGTTTTCATACTCAGCACGGACCATTAGCCGTATTTATGCGCCCTGATATCGGAGAAACATTTAGCGAATTTAGAATATTTTTAGCAGTTTTACTTTCATTATTACTGGTCATTTCAATTTCATTAGTTATTGCGTCTACGTATTCTATTATTAAGCCTGTTTCTGCTTTGAAAAATGCGACCAACAGACTCATGCATGGTGATTTCCAAACGCCAATCAAACAAACGAGACAAGATGAAATTGGAACTTTACAATTGAGATTTGATCATATGAGACAAAGTCTAGGACAAGTTGACCAAATGCGACAGCACTTTGTACAAAATGTCTCTCATGAAATCAAAACACCATTAACACATATGCAAAGATTACTTACTCAGTTACAGTTTTCCAAAAATAAAGAGGAACGCACATCTTATATTAATGAATTATTTAGTATCACATCACAAGTGAGCGAGTTAACAAAAGAATTACTGTTACTATCAGAATTAGACAATGCTGCTCATCTAACATTTAACGATCATATACACTTAAATGCATTAATTAAAGACATCGTAAGACATGAACACTATCGTTCAGAAAATAAAGATTTAGTTATCATGACTGAGTTGGAAGATGTGTATTTCCTAGGAAATGATCGTTTGATACATCAAGCGTTCAGCAATTTAATTATCAATGCGATTAAATATTCTCCGCAACAAGGTATGATTCAAATGCGTTTATTTAAAGAAGCATCCAATATCATTTTTACAATTGAAAATGAAGGTACCATTTCAAATCAAGATAAGGCTCACATTTTCGAGAGATTTTATAAAACAAGTACTGATAACACGAGTAACGGTTTAGGTTTAGCTATCACTCAATCAATTATTGAATTACATGGAGGACATATCTCCTTACATTCAAACGATTCTACAATATTCTCCATTCAATTGAATATGTAAATAAAAAGGAAGCTGAGACATAATTCCCAAAAATAATAGCAGTAAGAGGATTTCAATTGGAATCTTCTTACTGCTACTTTTATATCAAATACTACGTATTAACATTTAATTTTATATGCCTACACTCTATTCACCTATTAGCGGAAAGTGTTTGAATTGAAAGTACACTGATACCGAGCTTCTCTCAATCCCTCTTCGTTTAAAATTTATTTCACATTTAAATATTTTTTAATTTCTTTATTAACTGCACGGTACACATCTTCATGTTCAGAAAGTTTCAAACCAAATGATGGTACCATTTCTTTAATTTTAGATTCCCACCCACTAAATTCAGATTTATAACAACGTTGTAATACATCAAACATGATATCTACTGAAGTCGAAGCGCCTGGAGAAGCACCTAATAATGCTGCTAGCGTACCGTCTTCAGAAGTAATCACTTCTGTACCAAATTGTAAATTACCTTTCGATTTATCAGTGTCTTTAATAACTTGAACACGTTGACCGGCCGTGATAACTTCCCAATCTTCATCTTTCGCTTCAGGAAGGAATACTCGTAAATCATCGACACGCTCTTCGTTAGATAACATCAATTGTGATACAAGATATTTAGTTAGGTTAAATTCTTTCACACCTGCACTTAACATCGTTACAATGTTATTCGGTTTTACAGATTTAATTAAATCTAGGTATGAACCTGTTTTTAAGAATTTAGGTGAAAAGCCTGCGAATGGTCCAAATAATAATGAACGCTCACCATTCACAAAGCGTGTATCTAAGTGAGGTACTGACATAGGCGGTGCACCTACTTCAGCTTTACCATATACTTTCGCATAATGTCGTTGAATCACATCAGGGTTCTTACATCTTAAGAATAAACCACTTACCGGGAAACCACCAATGTGTTTAGATTCTTTAATACCTGTTTTTTGTAATAATGGTAAACTTGCGCCACCTGCACCAATAAATACAAATTCAGTCTCATAGTGTATGACTTGGCCAGATTTTAAATCTTTTACGACAACATGCCAATTGCCATTATCTTGTTTCTTAATATCTTGAACTTCGTGTTTATAATTAACTTCAACGTTTTTATCTTGTAAATTACTGATTAATTTCTTCGTTAAAGCGCCGAAGTTCACATCCGTTCCTGTTTCATCGTAAGTAATAGCGATCGGTTCCTCAGATTGACGTCCTTCCATCATAAGCGGTACCCATTCTTTAATCTTTTCAGGATCTTCAGAGATTTCCATTTTTTCAAAAAGAACGTTCTTTTGTAGACTATCTACACGGCTTCTTAAGAAACGTACATTATTTTCACCTTTGACAAAACTCATATGAGGCACAGATTGTATGAAGTTTCCTGGACTTTCTAATTGGCCAGTACGTACTAAATGCGCCCAAAACTGTTTAGACACTTGGAATTGTTCATTAATTTGAATCGCTTTTGTAATATCAACTGAGCCATCTTTACCTTCTTTAGTATAGTTCAATTCACATAATGCTGAATGCCCTGTTCCTGCATTATTCCAAACATTTGAACTTTCCTCTCCTGGTTGTTCTAATCTCTCAAATAATTTAATTTCTCTCTCAGGTGATAATTCTTTAAGTAATGTTCCTAACGTTGCACTCATAATACCGCCACCAATTAAGATGACATCTGTTTTGCTATGTTGTGTACTCATAACAAATACAGTCCCCCTTTTCAATGAATAAATGGAACGATTGACTCTAATGGATTTGTTTTAACATAGATTTTCTTATTAAAATTAAAGCGCTTTCTAAATCTATAAAAAAATATATCCCAAGAGTTATTTAAGAAGTCTATATACCTTCTCATCATAACCATTGATTAGACTACTTTAATTATATACATAAATTGTATTTCACAAAAGGATAAAAAGTCAGATATACATAAATAATTAAACTTGTAGTCTTAAATTTTAACCACTTGACCATTTTAACATATTACCTTAGAAAGCAAGTCTAATGTTATAATTATTTATAATAACAAAGAAACAATGAGGTGTTTAAATTCATGAAGTCGTTCACGTTGTTCATGCATAACATTTATGCAATGGGTGGAACGGTAAAGTCTGTAACACAACTTGCGAATACATTGGCACAAAAAGGACATCCTGTTACTATCATTTCAGTATTTAGAGGTGCTGAAACGCCCTATTTCCAACTGCATAAAGATATTAAAATTAAAGTACTTGTTGACTATCGTCTCAAACCTAAAAATTTAAAGGCGATTGTTGCGAACCGCGTTAAAGCATACACGCCATTCTTAAAGACGAAACATATTTCTCAACACGAACCGGGACTCAATCAATTTTCAAGTTATGTAGAAAAGAAAATAATTAAAGCTATCAAAAACGTTTCAACCGATGTGTTAGTAGGAACACGCGCAAGCTTCAACATACTTATTTCTAAATATGCTAAAACTGAAGTCTCAACCATTGGAATGGAACATATGAATTTCGAAGCCCACCCTGAACAATATCAAAGAGAAATCATAGCAGCGTATCGTAACCTAAATAAGGTTACAACGTTAACTGAAGCAGATCGCAAAAGATATCAATCTCAAATCAAGACGCCTGTCTACGTTGTTCCAAATATGATTACTGAGAAAAAGATTGCAGCACCAAAGAAAAATATCATTGTAGCTGCTGGACGTCTTGAATACGAAAAAGGATTTGACTTACTGCTAGAAAGCGTCAGACTCATTCAAGATTATTTGAGAAGTTTAAATTACGAGGTTCATATTTATGGAGACGGTAAAGAAAAATTACAACTTCAAGAATTTATCAATCAGTATGATTTGGGAGATATTATACAACTCAATGAATCTACAAAAGAGTTAAATAGTAAATTAGCTCAAAGTAAAATTGTCGTTGTTCCTTCTCGCAACGAAGGCTTTGGAATGGTTATATTAGAAGCAATGGTCCAAGATAATATCGTTATCAGCTTTAAAGGGAATGTTGGACCAGATGCTATTATTAAAAATGGAAAGAATGGTTACCTTGTTGAGTATGAAAACGTCTCACAACTTGCGAAACAAATCGATTTAACCACTCATAACTACCATGAGCTTGAACACATCGTTCAAGGTGGCAGAGAAACTTTAGAATTATATCAACCTGATAAAGTATATGAAGACTTTATGTCGATGTTTAAATAATAAAGTAAACCGCTTCGAGCAATTCCCTTAGTTCATAACTGGCAAACGATATCTTGACATTAAATAAGCTCTAAGAGGAGTTCTTTGATTAGAAATCCTCTTAGAGCTCTTATTTTAGAATTGATATTTCGAAAGTGAGATAGCAATATCGTTCTAGTAAAATTAATTTTCTTGGTGCAACCTCATTGATAAGTGTATTTCATTTTTTATAATAAAAGTGATAATACAAATGTCCAGAGACAGACGAATATTAATAATCCAATGCTATAACGTAAAGTCATTTTTAATAATTCGGATTCCTTACCAACTTCTTTAACGGCAGCTGTGGCAATCGCAATAGATTGAGGTGAAATCAGTTTAGCTGCTACCCCACCTACTGTATTAGAAGCAACAAGTAAAGAACCACTCGTTCCAATTTGTTGTGCAACCGACGCTTGGATAGGCGCAAATAGAGAGTTGTTATTTACTACAGATCCTGTCATAAATACCCCTATCCATCCAAGTATTGGAGATAAGATTGGGAAGACACTACCCGCTTTAGCAATACCTTGTCCCATTGCACTACTTAAGCCACCGTATGTCGTAATCTTAGAAATAGCTAGAATGAAACAGATCGTTAAGACTGGTAACCATAATTCTTTAAATGTTACGCCAAATAAACGTCCGGCATCTCCAAAGTTTACTTTCTTAGACATTAATATCGTAATGATAATTGTAAGTAAGATGGCTGTACCTGTCTGTCCAATAATATTAAGTGATAACACGATAGGTTTATGTGCAATTTCACTAAAGGTACCTGGCAAGTTAAAGTTAAATACTAAACTTGATAACTTCCCTTTTGGTAAGAATAATCCTTTAAATGATGGAGAACTCCAAATCATTACAATGACTGTTAATATGATGAATGGACTCCATGCGTATAATATATCTTTACCTTTATGATGTTGAACGGGTTCTGGTTCGACATCTTTTTGAATTCTGAAGATATTTTTCGGTTGGAATTTCTTAGAAAATAATGCTAGAGCTAGCATAGATGCAAGTGGCGGTATAATATCAGCTAACTCAGGACCATTGAATACAGTTAAGAGTGCTTGCAATGCGGTATACGTAATTGAAACCACTAAGATAGAAGGTAATGTTTCTTTAATACCTTTAAAACCATCAATAATAAATATTAGTAAGAATGGAATAAAGAAGTTAATAAAGGCTAAAGTTAACGTAGATGTCTGAGATACACCCATCGCTGAAACATTTCCAGGTAAATGTAATGTGTCTACAACACCAACTGGAATACCAATGGCACCAAACGCACCTGAAGCAGCGTTCGCAACTAAACATAACATCGCTGCTTGTAATGGTCTAAATCCAAGTTGAGATAATAATAATGCACAAATGGCAATAGGTACCCCAAATCCTGCTGCTCCTTCTAAAAATGCATTAAATGAGAAACCAATCAGCAATAATTGAATACGTTGGTCTTGAGAAATACTTGTAATACTATCTTGAATCGTAGAAAACTGTCCTGATTCTAATGTGATTTTATAAAGTAGAACGGCCATCATAACGATATAACCAATCGGTATAATACCTTGGAAGAAACCTTCTACAACTGCCCCAGATGCAATACCAACTGGCAATTTGAAAAATGGAACGGCTATTATTAATGTCACGACAAGTGTCGTTATCGCGGCATAAATTCCTTTCATTTTAAAAACAGTAAGACATAGTAAGAATAGAACAATAGGTATCGCTGCGATTAAACTTGATAATATTAAATTATCAAATGGATTAAATGTTTGTACTAACATATTTTGACTCTTCTTTCCTAAAATTTTCTATAAAATTACTAGCTAGTCACATAC
>NZ_PPRT01000063.1 GCF_002902725.1 Staphylococcus caprae | reverse complement strand
ATTAAGAACTTCTTGTCGCTTGAAATGATTTTAATACGCACTATTTTAACAAAATATTTATTCATTTAACTCTATTTACTAAATCTTAATAAATTTTATTTCAGGTGTATACAATTTATAAGCTTACTGAATTTAGATATAAAAAAGCCACCAACAAAATACGTAAATTTGTTGGTGGTTGAACCTCTAATATATTCAATTACTATTTATTATTATTAATCTACAACTTCTACATTTAAGTTAACATCGATATTGCCACGTGTTGCTTTAGAATATGGACAGAAGTCATGTGCATCTTTTAAATATTTTTCTGCATCTTCTTGTGATAAAACGTTTTTAACTTTTGCGTCAATATCGACACTTAGTTTTGGACTTTCTGCATCTGGATCATCTTCTAAACGCACAGTTAATGTGACTTCAGGTTCAGCGTCACGTACTTTATTTTGTTTTAAGATAAGATCAAATGCACCGTTAAAGCATGAAGCATAGCCTGCTGCAAATAATTGTTCAGGGTTTGTAGCTTTTCCGTCAGCTTGTTGTGGTGGTAATACGTCTACATTTATTGCGTTATCGTCAGTGTGAACATGTCCTTTACGTCCACCTACGTTTGTAGCTTTAGTTTCATATTGAACTGCCATTATGATTACCTCCTAAATTCATTATACTTGTTTACTACCCGATGACTAATTTTTTAAATCATAGAGAATTTCATTTTCAGGAAAATGAATTAAATAACAGCAATTTGTAAGTGATAAAGCAATTAATATAAAATAAGTTTAATACGATGTTAGAAACGAGGTATATACTATGACACATGTTGATGTGGCAGCTACAATTGCACCGGAAAATCAAATTTCACAAACACTCTTAAATGATATTTACCAATATAGAGATTCGATTGATATTGTGGAATTAAGAATAGATCAATGGTTCGATTTTAATATGGAACAATTTGAAACGATTATTCATCAATTAAAACAATTAAAATTGGATTTTAAAATCCTTGTGACGTATCGAACATCAACGCAAGGCGGTAAAGGGGATATTGGAGAAACTGAATATTTAGAGTTACTGTATAAGTTAATCCAACACGCGCAGTTTGATATGTTAGATATTGAATGGAACGCGTCCATAGATGTAGAGGTTTACGGTAAGTTAATTCAACACGCGCAAGAGAATGGTCTAAAAGTGGTGTTATCGCATCATAATTTTCAAGAGACGCCTTCATTAGAGGAATTAAAATTTATTTATTTCAAAATGCAAAAATTGTCACCACAATATTTGAAGTTAGCAGTTATGCCTCATAGTAAAGAGGATGTCTTACATTTATTAGAGGCGATGAGTGTGACTTCTGATAGTACGCCATATCAAGTGATTGGCATCTCGATGTCTAAATTAGGTGTAATTAGTCGTACAGCTCAAGGCGTCTTCGGCGGTGCAGTTTCGTATGGTTGTTTGGGAGAACCGCAAGCTCCTGGTCAGATTCATGTTAAGGAGCTGAAACAGCAACTCCAATTTTATGAATCATAAACAGAAAAGTTGAATAAAATGTGACTGTGAATTATAATTGATAATTGTTATCAACGAACGTAGAAGGAGCGAATTAAAGTGGAATTACAAGAAGCTATATCTAATAGAAGAAGTATCAAGAAATTTAAACATGATATGGTTATTGACGATAAGGCATTATATGATGCTGTCGAAAAAGCTACAGACGCTCCAAATCACGGAATGAGAGAACCTTGGAGAGTCGTTCATGTTGCAAAAGATAAATTAGGTGATTTCAGTCAGGATATTACGAGATTTGCATTTCCTGATAATCCTGAAAAAAGAGAAGACCATTATAATGCAGTAACAAATCTAGGAGGTTTATTATTATTAATCTTAAAAGATGATCCTAGACAAAGACAAAGTCGTGAAAATTACTTTGCATTTGGTGCATTTGCTCAAAACTTAATGCTTCTCTTATATGAGGCAGGTATCGGAACATGTTGGAAATCACCACATTACATTTTCGAGCCTAAAGTACGTAAAGCTTTAGATATTAAAAACGATGAAATTTTAGCTGGTTTCTTATATCTTACAGATTTAGAAGTAGAACCAACTAAAGCACAACGTAAAAATAAAAATTTAATCATTGAATTTGAATAAGGTTTAAAAAATTAAGTGTATGAAAATAAAAAAGGAGTTTTCCCTACATTAAACAGTAGAGAAAGCTCCTTTAACTTTTATTGATTTAAATTTTCATCTAAAAATGATTCCACTTGTTCTGGAGATTTCGCATTTGCTGAATGTAAATGCGCTAATTTTTCACCATTTTGGAAAATTAAAATACTAGGAATACCCATTACGTCATTTTCAGTGGTTACATCTTCTAATTCATCACGGTCTACGACGTACCAGCTGTAGTTATTATATTTCTCAACAATAGGATCAATCCACATATCCATTGCTTTACAATCAGGACACCAATCGGCCTCAAATTTTACAATAACTGGATGATTACTGTTAATTGTTGAATTAAAATCTTCAGTTTTATGAATACCTTGCATCATTTATACTCCCTTTCAATATTAGTAAATTTATTATAACGAATGATATCTTTTTTATAAAAATATTAGCCTAAAAAGTAGAGCGTTTTCTTATAGAAAATGATATATTTGTCTTAATAGAGATAAGGAGGTAATAAACATATGATAAAATTTTATCAATATTCAAATTGTACGACTTGTAAGAAAGCCGCTAAATTTTTAGATGAATATGGTGTGAGCTACGAACCTATCGATATTGTTCAACACACACCCACTAAAAAAGAGTTTGAAGATATTATTGAGAAAACAGGTGTAGAAATAAATAAATTATTTAATACACATGGTGCTAAATATCGTGAACTTGATTTGAAAAATAAATTAAAAGACATGTCAGATGATGAAAAATTAGATTTATTAGCATCTGATGGAATGTTGGTAAAACGTCCACTAGCTATCTCTGGAGAAAAAATCACTTTAGGTTTTAAAGAAGAAACGTACAAAAATACTTGGATATAATTTTTTAACACTCATCGTGAAAAGTGAACATTAGAAATGAAAATGTATCAAATATCGTGTTTTACATAAATAAATACGAATTTTAGCATATTAATTCTTTTAGATAATAGTTGATTGAACTATATCAGTGTGGCATCATTAAAATGTAATTAATAATTAGGAGGGGATTCTCGTGGCAGTACCGAGCGAATTTAAATATTCTAAAGAACATGAATGGGTTAAAATAGAAGATAATGTAGCAACAATTGGTATTACAGAGTACGCTCAAAACGAGTTAGGCGACATTGTATTTGTTGAACTACCTGAAACAGATGACGAATTAAATGAAGGCGATACATTTGGTAGTGTAGAATCTGTTAAAACAGTATCCGAATTATACGCGCCTATCTCAGGTAAAATTGTAGAAATCAACGAAGAATTAGAAGATAGCCCAGAATTCGTTAATGAATCACCATACGAAAAAGCATGGATGGTTAAAGTAGAAATGAATGACGAAAGTCAATTAGATGCATTATTATCAGCAGACCAATATTCAGAAATGATTGGTGAATAGCATGTGTTAAACTCCTCGATTATTTTAATCAAGGAGTTTTATTTATAATATAAAAGAATTTTTACACTATATTTTAAATCAGTGTTTAGTTTTCATTAACCATATGTAAGTTTGCCCGTTGTGATGTTTAGTTTTTCTAAATTCTGTGAATGGTTTAAGTGACAGTTAACTATCGACGCTTAGAAGGTGGATTGACATGACTATTGTGAATAAAGTTATCATTGTTGAAGGTAAATCGGATAAGAAAAGAGTGCAACAAGTTATCGCAGAGCCAGTAAGTATTATTTGTACACATGGGACCATGAGTATAGATAAAATTGATGATATGATAGAATCACTTTATGGTAAACAAGTTTATGTTCTTGCAGATTCTGATGACGAAGGAGAAAAAATTAGAAAATGGTTTAAACGATATTTAAGCGAAAGTGAACACATATATGTTGATAAAACATATTGTGAAGTCGCGAAGTGTCCGAAAAATTATTTAGCTAATGTTTTGAATAGATATGGTTTCTCAGTGAAAAAAGAAAAGAATCTCATGCCTAATTTAAACACTGAAAGGTTAGTTCTAGTTAATGAATAGTTCAATTGATCTTGAAGATATAACAGAAAATTACAATGAAGAGAAACATCTTATATTTGGCTATACGCCAATGTGTGGAACGTGTAAAGTTTCAGAAAGAATGTTAGATATTGCGAATGATATTTTACAGCTTCCGGTTAAAAAGGTGGATCTTAATTTTCATCCTGAATTTAGTAAAGAAAAAGAAATTATGTCAGTGCCTGTTTTATTGGTGATGAATAAGGATCAAGAAGTAAAAAGAATCTATGCTTTTCAATCAGTCCCTTATTTGTTAGAAAATTTAAAATAGTTATTGACGAAACTTTAGTACGGTGGTAGGATTAAAACAAATTAAATGATGCGTAAACTCTTATCGAGAGAGGTGGAGGGATGTGCCCTACGAAGCCCGGCAACCGTCTGATATAGAAATGGTGCCAATTCACATAAAGTTTAACTTTAGAAGATGAGAGAAAGAAGATATACAAATGCTTTCTCAACTCTCTAAAGATTGAGGAAGCATTTTTTAATTTATATAAGCAATTTAAGGAGGCTATTAACGTGATTAAGTTAAACCAAATAGTGAAACGATATCATACTAAGAACAAAGATGTTCTAGCAGTTGATCACGTTGATTTAAATATTGATTCAGGCTCGATTTTTGGCGTTATTGGTTTCTCTGGTGCAGGTAAAAGTACGCTAATTAGAATGTTTAACAATCTAGAAGCGCCTACGTCTGGAGATGTCATTATTGATGGTGACAATATTAGTAAATTATCCAAATCAGAGTTGCGTAAAAAACGACAAAAAGTAAGTATGATTTTCCAACATTTCAACTTATTATGGTCAAGAACCGTATTAAAAAATATTACTTTCCCACTTGAAATTGCAGGAGTACCGAGTGGTAGAGCGAAGCAAAAAGCACTTGAACTTGTAGAACTTGTAGGATTGAAAGGCAGAGAGAGTGCGTATCCATCAGAATTATCAGGTGGACAAAAGCAAAGAGTAGGTATAGCTAGAGCGTTAGCAAATGACCCTGATGTTTTACTTTGTGACGAAGCAACGAGTGCTTTAGACCCTCAAACAACTGATGAAATTCTAGACTTATTACTTAAGGTAAGGGAACAACAAAACCTTACAATCGTATTAATTACTCATGAAATGCATGTGATTAGACGAATTTGCGATGAAGTTGCAGTAATGGAAAACGGTAAAGTCATAGAACAAGGAAAAGTTAGCGAAGTATTTGAAAATCCACAACATGCAGTTACTAAACGTTTTGTTAAGGATGATTTAAATGATGACTTTGAAGATGCTCTAGATGAATTAGAACCATTAGCGAGTGATTCTTACATAGTGAGATTAAACTTTACTGGGGATAATACGACAGAACCTATTGTTTCATATATTACTAAAACACATAATATAGACGTTAATATTCTTGAAGCTAATATCAAGAATACAAAGGATGGTTCTATAGGCTTCTTAGTTATTCAAATACCGCATATTGATAGTGATAACTTTGAACAATTTAAGAATGATCTTCATCAACAACATGTGAATGTGGAGGTGTTGAAACATGGGTAAATCATATGGCGAAATATTCCACGAAATGTTTACAATGCCTAATGTTCAGTGGCCAGATGTATGGCAAGCAATATTAGAGACACTATATATGACTGTTGTTTCTACTATATTTGCTTTCATCTTTGGTTTGATTTTAGGGGTGTTACTTTTCTTATCTGCGAAAAGTCATTCACCAGCAGCTCGAGTTTTCTACACAATTGTTTCATTTATAGTTAACTTATTTAGAGCGATACCATTTATCATTTTAATTTTATTACTTATACCGTTTACAAGTGTAATTCTTGGAACGATTAGTGGACCAACAGGTGCTTTACCAGCACTTATTATCGGTGCAGCACCATTTTATGCTCGCTTAGTAGAAATTGCCTTCAAAGAAATTGATAAGGGAGTTATCGAAGCGGCTTGGTCAATGGGGGCGAATACTTGGACAGTCGTACGCAAGGTACTACTTCCTGAGGCGATGCCTGCGTTAGTTTCAGGTATTACTGTGACAGCTATTGCTTTAGTCGGTTCAACTGCTATAGCTGGTGTCATTGGTGCCGGTGGTTTAGGTAACTTAGCCTACTTAACTGGTTTCACACGAAATCAAAATGATGTCATCTTAGTTTCAACTGTATTCATCTTAATCATAGTATTTATAATTCAATTCCTAGGGGATTGGCTTACAAATAAAATTGATAAACGCTAAAGAAAAGGGGACAATGTTCAATGAAAAAAATCTTAGGAATAATTTTAGTATTAGCATTAACAGTTGCTTTAGCTGCTTGTGGCGGTGGCGACAAGAGCAAAACAATCACAGTAGGTGCATCACCAGCACCTCATGCTGAAATTTTAGAAAAAGCTAAACCATTATTGAAGAAAAAAGGTTACGATTTACAAATTAAAACAATTAACGATTACACTACACCTAATAAATTATTAGATAAAGGCGAAATTGATGCTAACTTCTTCCAACATACGCCATACTTAAAAACTGAAAGTAAAGAAAAAGGATATAAAATTGAA
Organism: Staphylococcus caprae; assembly: GCF_002902725.1. Classification (GTDB taxonomy): domain Bacteria; phylum Bacillota; class Bacilli; order Staphylococcales; family Staphylococcaceae; genus Staphylococcus; species Staphylococcus caprae. The sequence goes on along the minus strand of NZ_PPRT01000063.1, from coordinate 793 downwards.
TCTGCAGGAAACGTAGAACTTGAACCAATGGCTGTGTACTCTAAAAAGTACAAAAGTTTAAAAGACTTACCTAAAGGTGCAACAGTTTATGTTTCAAATAACCCTGCTGAACAAGGTCGTTTCTTAAAATTCTTCGTAGATGAAGGTTTAATTAAACTTAAAAAAGGCGTTAAAATTGAAGACGCTAAATTCAGTGACATCACTGAAAACAAGAAAGATATTAAATTTAACGACAAACAATCTGCTGAATACTTACCTAAAATCTATCAAAACCAAAAAGCTGATGCAGTCATCATTAACTCTAACTACGCAATCGATCAAAAATTAAGTCCTAAGAAAGATTCTATCGCATTAGAAAATGCTAAAGATAATCCATATGCTAACTTAATCGCTGTTAAAAAAGGACATAAAGATGATAAAAAAATCAAAGCTTTAATGGAAGTATTACAATCTAAAGAAATTCAAGACTACATTAAAGATAAATATGATGGTGCCGTGGTGCCTGCTAAGTAACAAAAAATCGGGAGCGGGACAGAATTATAATTTAACAAAATTAATTTCGTTTTCCCTCTCCCAACTTGCATTGTTTGTAGAATTTCTTTTTAAGAAATTCTCTATGTTGGGGCCCCGCCGGCAAGGATGTCTAGGATTGAGAGAAGCTTGATGTAAGCGCGCTTTCAATCCAGACATCTACTGCCAATATGTTAAAAGAGACTGAGATATTTAATATGTCCCAGTCTCGATTTTTTAATTAAATATTATAATACTTTATATAGTATACCTACACCTACAC
>NZ_PPRT01000062.1 GCF_002902725.1 Staphylococcus caprae | reverse complement strand
CAATGTCTTCTCAATCAGATAAGCAAGATAATGCAAAGCAATCTACTGATACAGAGGAAAATAATAATGATATAGAACAAGTCTTAAATAATAAAGATCTAAACAACATAGCGAAAAAATATCAAACAAAAAATTCTTCAGATCCTACAATCCCAAAAGGAAATAGGGGAGTTGTGAAAAAAATAAAAATCCTATCATATTAGTACATGGCTTTGCTGGGTTTCCAGATGAAACTAAACCAAAGATTTTTCCTTCTTATTGGGGAGGTAACAAGATTGATCTCGATAAAGAATTATCTAAGCAGGGATATAAAGTGATGGAAGCTGGTGTTAGTCCGTTTGGTGGGGCTGAAGATAGAGCTATTGAATTGTATTATTATATTAAAGGAGGCACTGTTGACTATGGTGCCTATAGATCTAAAAAATATGGATATTCGAGATATGGTAAAACTTATAAAGGAATATACCCAGAATGGCAACCTGGTAAAAAAATTCATTTAGTTGGGCATAGTTTTGGAGGACCTACAATTCAAGTTTTAGAAGATCTTTTAAGAAATGGTGACCCTGATGAAATAAAATATCATGAACAGCATGGTGGACAAATATCTCCGCTTTTAAAGGGGGGGAATGAAGATATGATTTCTTCATTAACTACTGTAGCTGGTCCACATAATGGGTCTTTTGTAGCAGATAAGATAGCAAATAAGCCTTTTATTAGAAAATTGTTGTTTAGTTATGTTACTCTCAGAAGTCATAAATATAATCCTGTAGACTATGGTTATGAACATTGGGGATTAAAACAAAAAGAAAATGAAACATATCTAGCATACCTAAAAAGAGTTAAAAGAAATGATTTCTGGAAAACAGAAAGCTACCCTTGGTTTGATAGCACTTTAAAAGAGGCTAAAAAATTAAATGATAGGTTAACTATGAATAAAGATATTGCATATGTATCGATAACAGGATTAGATAGCCACAAAAATTTTCTGGGTCATCAACGTGCAAACTCAAACATGTTCCCTCTTTTTAAAATCATTGGAAACTTTCAAGGATACCAATCGCCAGAAAGCTGGCAAAAAAGTGATGGTCCCATTTCTTTAGCCAGTGGTCTATTCCCTTATAATAAGCCTTTTAAAGAAACGACATTTGATAAAAAACCAGAACTTGGTATATGGAATGTTATGCCTACTTTAAAAAACTGGGATCATATGGATTTAGTTGGTTGGGGAAAAAATGATAAGAAGATAACACCTAAGATGGTACTAAATCTTTATGAGGAGTTATTTAATTATTTATCAGATGTTGAACAAGAACAAGAGAAATATAACTAATAGATCATTTAGGAATTATACAGGATGGCTTATTGTTAAAAAATTGTATTCTAATTTGGGTTATGTTGCAAAGTCAGATGACGAATTGTTTTATAAAACATACTAAGATTAGCTATGAAGAAATCTATGACGATAGATTTCTTCATAGCTATTTTTTATAATTATAGAGAGGAGTAGAATGTGCGTTCTCTTGGGTTTTAAACCCGTATAAAAAAGGCGGTTCTGTTGCAAAGTTAGAAAAATATATCTAATCACCATTTTATTGTGTCAGTCTTCACCTAACCAGCTAACATATAACTAATTTCGTGGCATGGTGAAAATCCGTAGATCTGAAGAGACCTACGGTTCTTTTTATATAATCCGTAAATACATTCAATGCCTTTGAGTGTATTTTTTGCCGTATTGACACTTTGATATCTTGTCTTTCTCACCTTAATGTGACGATGATCTTGTTCAATGAGGTTATTGAGATATTTAGATGTGCAATGACAGTTAGGTTTCAGCTTAAACACTTTAATTATTTTAGCCATGGCTACCTTCGTTGAAGGTGCTTGATCTGTAATTATCATTTGAGGTTTAGCGAATTGTTTAATAAGGCGCTTAATAAACGCATATGCTGATTGATGATCTCGTTTTTTGCGTAACCAAATATCTAATGTATGTCCATCTGCATCAATCGCGCGATACAGATAACACCACTGTCCTTTAATTTTGATATATGTCTCATCAATACGCCACTTATAATACGCTTTTTTATGTTTTCTCTTCCAAAGTTGATATAAAATAGGTGCATACTCTTGAACCCATCGATAAATGGTTGAATGATGAACATCAAAACCACGTTCCCTTAATATTTCAGATATATCACGATAACTTAATGCGTATCTTAAGTAGTAGCCAACGGCTACAGTTATAACATCTTTATCGAATTGTTTATATCTGAAATAGTTCATACAGAAGACTCCTTTTTGTTAAAATTATACTATAAATCTAACTTTGCAACAGAACCACGAAAAGCATCTAATTTGATATGCTAGTTGATAATGAAGTAATATTTATTATATATATTATATCTAATTACTTTGAAAGGACATATTGTTATGAGTGTATTTTCAAATGAGGAAAGAGTTCAAATCTTAAAAGAAGTTGTAGCTTTTAAAACTGTCAATAATAATGAATTAGAAGTTTGCGAATATTTCCAAGATTTATTTAAAAAATACGGTATTGATTCTCGTATTGAGAAAGTGGAAGATAATCGTGCTAATTTAATTGCAGAAATCGGTGAAGGGTCACCTGTTCTTGGTTTATCAGGTCATATGGATGTGGTATCAGAAGGCGATCCTGATGAGTGGACATATGATCCATTTACATTAACTGAGGATGATGGTTACCTTTACGGAAGAGGCGCTGGAGATATGAAATCAGGGCTAGTAGCACTAGCGATTGCATTGATTGAAGTTAAAGAAAGTGGCTCGTTAAAAAACGGAAAGATTAAGTTTATGGCAACAACAGGAGAAGAAAAAGAACAATTAGGATCCAAACAAATGTATGAAAATGGTGAAATGGATGAAGTAGATGCTTTAATAATAGCTGAGCCTTCAGAAAAAATGATGGTCTATGCACATAAAGGGTCTATGGATTTTCGTATTACCTCTAGAGGTAAATCTTCTCATAGCTCTATGCCAGTTATTGGAAAAAATGCAATAAAGCCACTTGTAGAATTTATACGAAATATAGACAAAGACTTTTATGAAATCTCTAAACAATTAAATTGTAAAGAACTTAATTATCAAGAACTATATAGTTATATCAAACCTCAATTACCCAAAGAAATAAATCAAGAAGACGTTTCACGAGTTTTATATGGCCCTATAATTACTAATACAATTATAAAAGGTGGTGAACAGGTGAATTCTGTTCCTGATCAAGCTGTAGCAGAATTTAATGTTAGAACTGTACCAGAATATGATAATGATATGGTGAAGGATTTATTTAACAAGCATATAGAACGTCTTAATAGTGAAGGAGCTTGTTTAGAAAATGAGACATATCTTGACCTTGATCCTGTGCTTACAACTGGGGAAAATGATTTGATGGAATTAAGTTCAAAACTAGCTAAAAAACATTTTGACTATGAAATACTTAAATCTCCGACAGTAGGAGTTACAGATGCTTCAAACTTATTACGTGGCAAAGATGAAAACTTCTCATTCTTAATGTTTGGCCCTGGTGAACGTGCGCATCAGATAAATGAAAGAGTTAGTAAAAATGCTTATCTAAGTTTCATTAATTATTATATTGAGTTATTTATTGAATATTTTTCTTTATAATATTGCGAGCTTTTAATAACCGCATAAAGATAAAAAAAGCTGAGAAATGAGTTGTAACATTTTTCAGCTTTTTATTTTTGAGAAAAAATATAGTTCTGTTGCAAAGTTAAAATAATATACAGTTCTATACAAAGTCAGAATCTTTAACGTTGTTTTAATAAGAAGTTGTTCCATTTAATTTGATTAATGTTTCATTTTTTTGTATATAT
>NZ_PPRT01000061.1 GCF_002902725.1 Staphylococcus caprae | reverse complement strand
ATCGACATCGGCAAGCACATCAGAATCAACGAGTGAAAGTGATTCAATTAGTGCAAGCTCGTCACAAAGTAGATCGCAAAGTGTGAGCGAATCGGATTCAGTTAGTACATCAACAAGCGAATCAGTATCAACAAGTGAAAGTGTCTCGAATAGCGCAAGCACGTCCCTAAGTGAATCGCAAAGTACGAGCAATTCAGGCTCAGAAAGTATATCAACGTCATCAAGCGAATCGATATCAATAAGTGAAAGTGACTCAAGCAGTGTAAGCACATCATTAAGTAATTCACAAAGCGCAAGCCTTTCAGACTCAGAAAGCACATCGACATCGGCAAGCACATCAGAATCAACAAGTGCAAGTGAGTCAAGCAGTGTAAGCACGTCACAAAGTGGATCGCAAAGTATGAGTGAATCGGATTCAGAAAGTACATCATCAAGCGAATCAGCATCAACAAGTGAGAGTGACTCAAGAAGTGCAAGTACATCACTAAGTGATTCTCAAAGCACAAGCATTTCAGACTCAGAAAGCACATCGACATCAGCTAGTACGTCAAATTCAACAAGTGAGAGTGGCTCAAGTAGCGCAAGCGCATCACTAAGTGATTCACAAAGCACGAGCGAATCAGATTCAGTCAGTACCTCAACTTCAACAAACGAATCGGTATCAATAAGTGAAAGTGACTCAAGCAGTGTAAGCACGTCACTAAGTAATTCACAAAGTACGAGCGAATCGGATTCAATTAGTGCATCGACATCAGTAAGTACATCAGATTCAATGAGTGAAAGTGAGTCAAGCAGTACAAGTACATCGCTAAGCGAATCACAAAGTACAAGTATTTCAGACTCAGAAAGCGCATCAACATCCGATAGAGCGTCTATGTCAACAAGTGAGAGTGAATCAAATAGTGTACGCACATCGAGATCAGCTAGTACGTCAGATTCAACAAGCGAGAGTGACTCAACAAGTACAAGCACATCACTAAGTAATTCACAAAGTATGAGCGAATCGGATTCAATTAGTGCATCGACTTCAGTAAACGCATCAGACTCAGAAAGCACATCGACATTCGATAGTACATCAGAGTCCACAAGCGAGGAAGGGTCAAATAGTACAAGTGTAAGCAATTCTGAATTCCAGAGTACGAGCGAGTCGGACTCAGTCAGTACCTCAACTTCAACAAGCGAATCGGTATCAATAAGTGAAAGTGACTCAAGTAGTGTAAGTACATCATTAAGTAATTCACAAAGCACAAGCATTTCAGACTCAGAAAGCACATCTATATCAGCTAGTACTTCAGATTCAACAAGTGAGAGTGGCTCAAGTAGTGCAAGCACATCACAAAGTACGAGTGAATCGGATTCAATTAGTACATCGACATCAGCTAGTACGTCAAATTCAACAAGTGAGAGTGAGTCAAATAGCATAAGTGTAAGCAATTCTGAATTCCAAAGTACGAGCGAGTCGGACTCAGTCAGTACATCGATGTCAACAAGTACATCACAAAATAACTCAACAAGTATGAGCACTTCAAACTCAGTAAGTACATCGACATCGGCAAGCACATCAGAATCAACGAGTGAAAGTGATTCAATTAGTGCAAGCTCGTCACAAAGTAGATCGCAAAGTGTGAGCG
>NZ_PPRT01000060.1 GCF_002902725.1 Staphylococcus caprae | reverse complement strand
TCAAATTAAATGGAACAACTTCTTATTAAAACAACGTTAAAGATTCTGACTTTGTATAGAACTGTATACTATTTTAACTTTGCAACAGAACCATGCTTTCTACATTATTACATTTCTCTTAACTGAATGTATGTTACATTTTCTAAATTAATATACATAGGCACTGGATTAAGTACTTTAATAATTTTTTCAGAACTTTGTGAATAGTCTATTTTTCTTGCAACTACTGAATCTCCAGAATGAAAATAAACTTCTATACTATTTACTGTATTTAATTCTAATTCTTGTTTTAATTGCTCTATTATCACAAACAAAAACTCCTTTCCAAATTATTTTGAAAAACCACATTTTAAATTAATTACTGTGTCTTCTGGTTTAATAATATTTTTAACACATTCTGAGAATACTTCCCTATAATAGCCCATACAAGTGTTTTATGCTTTAATAAATCAATGACTTAGCTTTTTTATTTCTCTACTCCGTATTTCAATTTTGTTAAATATACTTTATTTTGTTTTTAAAAAATTCTATATACTCATCTCTACTATTTTGATCTTTATCAATTTCATATGCGATTAATGTATCTAAACATTGCATTCCAGTATATTCAACTATTCCATGACTAATGTGAAATAGTACTTGTTTGTGTATATCTCCTGATGAACCATGTATTTTAAAACTATCTTCTGATGAACCAGTTGTTGTACTTATAATAGCTTTTTTATTAGATAATCTGGCGTTCTTAAACTTCCCATATGCCCCTCCATAAATCCCTCCATATATTAAAACTTTATCAAACCATCCTTTTAATATTGCAGGAACACTCGACCACCATAAAGGGAATTGAAAAATAATAATATCCGCCCACAATAGTTTGCTTAATTCAGATTTAATTTCCTTACTTAATATGTTATTTTTGTAAGCATGCTCTTGTTCTATAGGATATTTAAAAAAGTTATTATTTTTTAAATATTTAAAATCAGATTTTTGAGCAACAGGGTTAAAATTCATTTTATACAAATCAGATACAACGACATTATTACCATTCTCCTTCAATACTGTTTGTGCAATATCTTTAAGTTTACTATTAAAAGATTGAGGTTCAGGGTGCGCATATACTATTAGAATATTCATTTAACTTCTCCTATATAGTGTTTTGCAATATTTACGTTTTATAGATTATTCCACCATTCAAAGTTATCTTGTTTAAGTAATTGATCACTTTCTTTAGGTCCAAAACTTCCTGGTTTATACTGTGGTATTGTTACGTTAGATTTTTTCCATTCAGTACTTATATAATCTATAAATTCCCATGAATGTTTAAGTTCTTCCCAATGTACAAAATTAGTTTGATTTCCTATTAAAGCATCACATATAAGTGATTCATAAGCATCCACTACTTGTTTTTTATCTATTAAGTTATAGATTTGTATATTATGGTTTCTATTATTTCTAGTTGATTTATTTTCATAAATATATAGTGATATTTGGGCATTAGGTTCTATATTTATTACCATTAAATTACAATCAATATCTTCATTATCATTTTCATAGATTAATTTACTATTTAATTTTTTAAATTCTATAACAACTTCTATTGCTTTTTTATTTAAACGCTTTCCTGTACGAATATAAAACGGTGTCCCTTTCCATCTATCATTATTAATGAGTAATTTCCCTGCTACAAATGTTTCTGTTGTTGAATCACTATTAACACCTTTTTCTTCATGATATGACATTATCGGAGTTTCATTAATAATACCATTAATATATTGTCCTCTAACAAAATATTTGTGTACATCAGCCCCTTTCAAAAATTTTATATTGTTTAAAAGTTCGATTTTTTTTAGTCTAATATCTTTACTATTTCTGCTTTCGGGTTTCTCCATAGCAATAAGAGTAAGTATTTGTAGTGCATGATTTTGCACCATATCTTTAAGCGCTCCTGTAGAATCATAGTATTGGCCTCTATCTTCAATGCCTAAAGTTTCCGATAGAGTTATTTGAACATTTGATATATACTTGTTGTTCCACAATGGTTCAAATATTGTATTACCAAAACGTAAAGATTCAATATTTTGCACCATCTCTTTACCTAGATAATGATCTATTCTAAATATTTCTTCTTCTTTAAAATACTGTCTTATGTGTTTATTTAAGTCTTCAGCAGATTTCAAATCTTTTCCAAATGGTTTTTCTATTATTAATCTTGAAAATCCATTTGTATCAGAAAGACCTGATTGGCTTATGCTTTGAGTTATAATTTTAAAAAATTGAGGATTCATTGCTAAGTAAAATAATCTATTGCCATCCAAACAATATTTTTTATCAATATCATTGGAAAGTTCCTTTAATTTATTCCAACTTGTTTTATCTTCAACATTTTGTTGAAAGTAAAATATGTTATCTAAAAATAAGTTCACCATTTCAAAATTTTCTTGGCTTAATAAAATTTGTTTTACTTTACTTCTATATTCTTCATCACTTATATCCTCTAAACCCGTAGAAATGATAACTAATTTCTTAAAGTGACCCTTTTTATAAAGATTAAAAATAGAAGGTAGTAATTTCCTGTAACTTAAATCTCCTGTCCCGCCAAATATTGTTATTAATGATGATAAATTTTTATCCAAAGCAGTTCCCCCCTTTTACTTGATTAGCTAGTTTCTGGTTTTCATTCCGTAACAGTAATTATATTACTCTTCATCCCATTGTGTGTGGAACACACCTTCACGGTCTTTACGTTCATAAGTATGTGCACCAAAATAGTCACGTTGTGCTTGGATAAGATTAGCTGGCAAATCTTCAGAACGATAACTATCATAGTAGTTCACACTTGCAGAGAATCCTGGTGTCGGTACACCGTTTTTAACGCCTGTTGCTACGACGTCTCTTAATGCATCTTGGTAATCTGTAACAATATTTTTGAAGTATGGATCTAATAATAAGTTTTCAAGTTCTGGATTATTATCGTAAGCATCTTTAATTTTTTGCAAGAATTGTGCACGAATGATACAACCTTCACGCCAAATCATTGCCAGTTCACCTAATTTTAAGTTCCATTCGTGATCTTCGCTCGATTTTCTCATTTGCGCAAAGCCTTGAGCGTAAGAACAAATCTTACTCATATATAATGCTTTTCTGATTTTTTCTAAGAATTCTTCTTTATTACCATCAAATGAAGCTTGTGGTCCATTTAATGATTTAGACGCATTAACACGTTCTTCTTTAATGGATGAAATGAAACGAGCAAATACCGATTCAGTGATAATTGTTAATGGAATTCCTAATTCTAATGCATTAATAGAAGTCCATTTACCTGTACCTTTTTGACCAGCAGTATCTAATATTTTTTCTACTAATGGTTCATTATTTTCATCTAATTTAGTGAAAATATCACCAGTAATTTCTATTAAGTAACTTTCGAGTTCTCCAGCATTCCAATCTTTGAATGTTTGAGAAATTTCAGTATGACTCATACCTAATAAGTCTTTCATCATTGTATAACTTTCAGCGATTAATTGCATATCTGCATATTCAATACCGTTATGAACCATTTTCACATAATGACCTGCACCATTTGGGCCAATGTATGTTACGCAAGATGCGCCATCTTGCGCTTTAGCTGCAATGGCATCTAAGATATCACTGACTTTATTATAAGCGGCTTCTTGACCACCAGGCATTAATGAAGGACCAGTTAAAGCGCCTACTTCACCACCTGATACGCCCATACCAATGAAATTAACGCCACTTTCAGCTAATGTTTTATTTCGACGAATTGTATCTTGATAGTTTGTATTACCACCATCAATTAAAATATCTTCATCGTCTAATAATGGAAGTAAGGCATTTATCATGTTATCCGTAGGACTACCAGCCTTAATCATCAACAAAATTTTACGGGGTTTTTCTAATGAATCTACAAATTCTTTCAAGTTATACGCAGGATATATCTTTTGATAATGAGACTTTTGAATAGTATCATTAATTTCATTATTATCTCTACTATGAATACTCACAGAATATTTCTTATCCTCGATGTTCCACGCAAGATTTTTTCCCATAACACCTAAACCTAAAATTCCAATATTACTAGACATTGTATCCTCTCATTTCTTTATAGTTTATAACCTACAATATTGCTTCAAGATCTTTTTTCATATCTTCAAATCCTGGTTTACCAAGTAAAGCAAACATATTTTGTTTATACGCTTCTACACCAGGTTGATTGAATGGATTTACGCCTAATTGATAACCACTCATAGCACAAGCAAGTTCGAAGAAGTAAACGACATAACCAAATGTTTCTTCATCTAATTGTGGAATGTTAACAACGATATTTGGAACGCCACCATCAGTATGTGCTAATAATGTACCTTCAAACGCTTTTGTATTAACTTCATCAATTGTTTTACCAGCAAGATAATTTAATCCATCTAAATCGTCACTATCTTCTTCAATAGTAAGATCATGTTTTGGATGATTCACTTTTACAACTGTTTCAAATAAGAAACGACGACCTTCTTGTACGTATTGTCCTAATGAATGTAAATCAGTTGTGTAGTTAGCACTTGAAGGATAAATACCTTTAAAGTCTTTACCTTCTGATTCACCGAATAATTGTTTCCACCATTCATTGAAATATTGCATTGAAGGTTCATAGTTAATAAGCATTTCAGTTGTATAACCTTTGCTATACAGAAGGTTACGGATTGTTGCATATTGATAAGCAATATTTTCTTCTAATTTGTCAGAAGATAATTCTTTACGTGCTTTTGCTGCACCAATCATCATTGCTTCAATATTAATACCTGCAGCTGCGATTGGTAATAAACCTACAGCAGTTAAAACTGAATAGCGACCACCTACATCATCAGGTACTACAAATGTTTCATAGCCTTCATTCGTAGCTAATTGTTTTAATGCACCTTTTTGTTTATCTGTTGTAGCAAAGATACGTTTTTTAGCTTCTTCTTTGCCATATTTATTCTCAACTAATTGTTTGAATAAACGGAATGCAACTGCTGGTTCTGTAGTTGTACCAGATTTAGAAATGACGTTTACAGAGAAATCTTTGTCAGCTAAATAATCTACTAATTCTTTTGTATAGCTTGATGATAAATGGTTACCTACAAAAACAATTTCAGGATAGTCATTATTTGTTCTAAATGAAGATGTTAGCATTTCAATAGCAGCACGTGCACCAAGGTATGAGCCACCAATACCAATAACAACTAACACGTCAGAATTTGCTTTAATACGTTTAGAAGCTTCTACAATTCTTGAAAACTCTTCTTTATCGTAATCAACTGGAAGGTCTACCCAACCCAAGAAATTATTTCCTGCACCAGTTCCTTCATGTATCGTTTTGTGTAATGTCTTCACGATATCTTTTTGTTGTTCTAATTCATGTTCTCCAAAAAATTCTAAAGCCTTACCATAATCTAATTGAATATGAATCATCTAAAAAGCCTCCAAATTTGTAATTATTAATCTTATATTTACAATTCCAACTGTACACTACAGTGTAATATTATTCATACTGAAAAAATAGTCACCCCTTTAGATAAGCTGACATTCCTTATATGCCAATTTTGTCAGTATTGATTTATTGATAATTATGTCAAAATAAAGGTATAAATTAATGAAAGGATGAATTATAGTGGAATTACAATTAGCTATTGATTTATTAAATAAAGAAGAAGCAGCAGAACTTGCGAAAAAAGTAGAAGAATATGTTGATATTGTAGAAATTGGTACACCAATTGTGATTAACGAAGGTTTACCTGCCGTTCAACATTTAAATGAAAATATTAGCAATGCTAAAGTATTAGCAGACCTAAAAATCATGGATGCAGCAGACTATGAAGTAAGCCAAGCTGTTAAATTCGGCGCTGATGTTGTAACAATTTTAGGTGTAGCAGAAGATGCGTCAATTAAAGCAGCAGTTGAAGAAGCACATAAAAATGACAAACAATTATTAGTAGATATGATTGCTGTTCAAGATTTAGAAAAACGTGCGAAAGAATTAGATGAAATGGGTGCTGACTATATTGCAGTGCACACTGGTTATGATTTACAAGCTGAAGGACAATCTCCATTAGATAGCTTACGTAAAGTTAAATCAGTAATTAAAAATTCTAAAGTCGCAGTTGCTGGTGGTATTAAACCTGATACAATTAAAGAAATTGTTGCAGAGGAACCTGACTTAGTAATCGTTGGTGGCGGTATCGCAAATGCTGATGACCCTGTAGAAGCAGCTAAACAATGTCGTGACGCTATTGAAGGTAAATAATGATGACAACTTTTAATCATTATCAATTAATTTTACATGAGTTAAAGGGCACTTTATCTCATGTTAAAGATGAAGAATTTGATGGATTTGCATCAGAAGTAACTGAAGCATCACGCATATTTGTTGCAGGTAAGGGTCGTTCTGGATTCGTTGCAAATAGTTTTGCAATGAGACTCAATCAATTAGGAAAGCAAGCATTTGTTATTGGCGAATCAACAACACCATCAATTCAAAAAGGTGATTTATTTATTGTGATTTCTGGTTCGGGTTCAACAGAACACCTTCGCTTATTAGCAGATAAAGCGAAATCAGTTGAAGCAGAAGTGGTATTACTAACAACTAAACTAGATTCTGCAATTGGTGAAATTGCAGACACAGTAGTTGAATTACCAGCAGGTACAAAACACGATGCTACTGGGTCTGATCAACCGTTAGGTAGTTTGTTTGAACAATCATCACAAATCTTTTTAGATAGTGTAGTCATTGGACTAATGACACAATTAGATGTTGATGAAACAACTATGCAAAATAATCATGCCAATTTAGAATAGATATAAATAAGCAGTTAATGCGGAAGATTATATAATCTTCCGCATTAACAATGTAAATTCTAATATTATAGAAGAAAGAAGGATGAAAATTGTATTATAAAGGAAAAGAATTTTTCACTTCTAAAGATTTAGCTTTATGTGTTATCGGAGGAAAGTGGAAGATCCCTATAATTTTTCATTTACTTCAAGACAAAGTATTGAGATTAAGTGAGCTACAAAAAAAGTTGCCGCATGTCAATCAAAGGATGCTAATAAGACAACTTAGAGAATTAGAAGAGGACCAAATTATTGAAAGACATATTTATTCTGTAGTTCCCCCAAAAGTGGAGTATAAGCTGACATCTATAGGCTACAAGCTAGATAAGGTGGTTTATGCAATATGCGAATGGGGTGATTTATTCAAGGATGAAATAATACATTAAAAAGTTCTGGTGCAAATTAAAAATAAAGTTAACTACTCTCTTATAATGTAAGTATTCAATTAGCTGACTAACATGTATTAATTTCGCCGTTCTATGAAATTAAGGTTCTGTTGCAAAGTGAAAATAGTATACAGTTCTATACAGAGTCAGAATCTTTAACGTTGTTTTAATAAGAAGTTGTTCCATTTAATTTGATTAATGTTTCATTTTTTTGTATATATATGATGTAATTTTTAAC
>NZ_PPRT01000059.1 GCF_002902725.1 Staphylococcus caprae | reverse complement strand
AACTATAACATCAGTAAATATATACCACAAATTAAAAAGTTTTTTCATAATTTTTATATAAATGTTAATAAATTATTTTCTATTAACACAATTTTAATAATTGAATAGTTTTGATTTTTAAAACCTAAAAAATACGGACTGATGAGAACTTTTAAATTCTCACCAGTCCAATTTAGTATAGAGCCTATATAATCGCTTTCTCAGTTCAATTGTCTACTAAAATTAACAATATTACCCATTTTAGCTCATATGTTTTTTCAATTTATACATTATAATTTATTGATTTTCCGACTGATTAGAGGTCGTTTGTTTCGTTTTTGTATGCTTTGTAGCCACAATTTTAATAATAATCATGGCTATGCCTAATAAGGATGCTAATATGTAGGATGCACCGCCTAATTCTTTTACAAATATGCTTCCCTCTATGTAACCAGAACCGCCTTCATCAGTATATATCTTTGTATTGGTATCTAACATTATATCAATAGCATAGACTGTAGTTCCTGCCATGATAATCACCCACGGAATTGTCTTCAGAAATCCCCAATATTTGTTTCGTTTGAAAAAAGGTAAGAAAATCATAAAATATGGAAATAGAATAAATATCATTGCAAGTCCAACGGTAAATATAATAATCCAGAAGAATCCCGTTGCAAGTAAGTAATAACTTATAACTTGAATAACGCCTAAAGTCACTAAAATAAAGAACAATAAACTTAATAGATATTTTAATGGCCCATCCAATTTAGTAGCTATTTTATCGTATGTATCTAATTTTTCTGTTTTACGATAAATGAGTAAACTGAATACTTTAATCATTACAAAGTAAAGAACAGCAATAATCGTAAATATCAATATATCTTTTCCAAAAACTTCAAACACCCAATCTACAATACCCATCCGATTATAGGTCGATGTTTCCGAAGCGTAATCCCCCAAAATTAACATAATTATCTCTCCTTAATATAAAATATTTCATTATTTTAGCGTCTTATTTAATCGAATTATTGCTTGTCTAACGTTTGATATGTAATGCAAGCTTGTATATATAATGCCAACCATACCTCGTCAGGATATTTACTATTATTATTTACTTTAATCTGATTTTGTTCCCCACGTTTATTTGTTTTTTTACTTTTTTTATAATCTAGCGCTGTACGTTCGGCTGATAAAATAATGTTACTATGTTCATCTTTAATCACCGTAGAATGAAATCGATCTGGATTCTCAAAACGATAACTTTCCTTAGCTTTATTGACAAAACTATACGGGAATAAACGTTTGAACCCGCCTTCTTTAATCATTTTATCTTTTTTGAAAGTGCCTATCTCTTCTCTATTTAAAAGCACTCGATACAAAGCAAAATTAGTGATACCTTCCACACGTTCTATAATAACTGAGCAATCATCAGACCTAACTTGCGTGCCATGTAATGGTTTCAAACCAAATATACTTCTCATCTTTTGACTACTATCTTTATAATATGGAATATGACATAACCTTTTTTTACCATAAATTGGAATATACTGATTATCTAAAATCATACTCGGCGCTTGATAAAAATATTTCCCATTACCATATCCACTATGGTCAATATGGTCTAACTTATCCTCACTGAAAGTTTGTTGAGATTTCTTTCTAATCCCATTAATAATCAAATAACCTATACCTAAAATGACAATTAAAGTAATTAAACTTGTGATTTCCATACTGAACTCCTTCAATTTTGACTTTATAAATAATTAATCACATCCTTATCATACAATTTTTTGTTTTTTAAAGTGATATAAACAAATAAATTTAATATTTATGTAAAATTAATAAATAGTATCGTCTTTTTCTTTTCTTGATATTAAAACCAATAACATAAGGTAAGAATTACCGGATAGTTACCGCAGTCTACCTTCTCTAAAATATTAATCTTTTGATAAATAAATACGACAAAAACATACTAAAATTAGCTTTGTTTGATGATGCGGTGCTTTAATAACTATTGAATCTAATTTTACTTTTAAACCAAAATGTACAAATTCTTTAAATTTAATTAGAGTTTTTAAGGACTGATAAGTTAGGATTTAGTAAAAAAGGAGCTATATAAGAAATCAATTTGAACTTTGATTTCCATATAGCTCCCTTTTAAAGTATTTAGATTTAAAAATTTAACGCCCATATAATAATATTAATTTGATGCATATGCAGAAAGTGGATAATGGTCTGAATAATCGTTATATTTGTAAGTCTTGCCCCATGATTTCACAGACCATTCTGGCGCCTTTGCTTTGTGTACATAATTATGCCATGAGCTTGGTTGTGCATGGTCTCGATCTAGTAAAATATAGTCTAAATGTTGTGGTTCTAATTTAGGATAATTATATTTTGCAATGCTGTTGCTTTGAGTATCCCAACTATAGGGATTACCCTCAAATTGTGTTGGCAATGAAACGTTCAAGTTATCAGACATTTGCTGATATTCATCTGAACCTTTAATGACATTTAAATCACCGCCGATATATACGGGTTCATTTTTAGGAATATGTTTATCTTTGATAAATTGTTTGATTTCATTCATTTGGCTCTGTCTAATGCTTTGGTCTTTTCCTTTCATGCACGTTGGATCTTCGGCTTGAAGGTGTGTTCCAATAATATGGTGATATTTACCATTTTTATTAATTTTAATGTAAGCAAAGCCTTTATTGCTTAGCTTGTCAGCACCACAACCATCTTTATAAATATGTTGTTCTTGTTGGACGATGGGCCATTTACTCACAATGCCAACACCACCGCTTACTTGTTTTACTTTTCTATAAGAACCAGATGTTTTCTGCCAACCTTCTGTACCTTTACCAACAATAGGCGTTTGATAAGGATATTGTGATTTTAAATTTGTTAAAAGTCGATGGGATGCTTTTTTATCAAATAATTCGTTAAAAATTACAACGTCTTGACCTTGTATATAATCAGCCTTTGAAATTAAATCAGCGCGCTGAGATTGTCCCCAATTGGGATATATGGCTGTAGGCAAGAAATAAACGTTATGTGTTGTGATTTTAAGGCTGTCTTCAAGATTGCGTTCTTTAGCATATGTAATTGACGAAAATACTAATAATAAACTGCTTAATACGAAAATTGTAGTTACTATACATTTGCGTGACCAGTTCAAATACCTCATTGATACACCTCATTTCATTTGATGAAACGATTGTAACAAATGAAATTGTGCTATTTTCAAAAATTACTATATCTAAATAAAATTTTAATAAAAAATTAAAATAATAAGGATTATGTTAGAAAGTTGAGTGTTATTTCAATAAAATAGAAATGTATTAGTT
>NZ_PPRT01000058.1 GCF_002902725.1 Staphylococcus caprae | reverse complement strand
GTTGGGGCCCCGCCGGCAAGGATGGCTAGGATTAAAAGAAGCTTGATATAAGCGCACTTTTAATTCAGACATCTACTGCCAATATGTTAAAGAAGGTTGAGACAATTAATTATGTCCCAGCCTTCTTTTTGTTTGAGGTGTTATTTTACTAGGTATAATTATAGTAGCTAAAAAGGTAATTATTGTTCTAATTGATATTGATTTTCAATTAAATAATTTTAAAATACAAAATACTAGTAAACACTTAACTTTTTACATAGAAAGTAATACAATTTAGATAATTCTATCTTGAAATATATGTGGGGTATTTTTCAGATAGAGAAAGCAAACATGAAAAGTCTATTACGGTAAAAAATATATAAATGGGGTGTAAGCCTATGCAAGAACATTTAGTCGTCACGTTAGATGGCACTGATTATCTTGTGGAACCTGGCACAAATTTACTCGAGTTCATTCGATCTCGAGATACTTTCGTACCTGCGATTTGTTATAACGAATCAATGGGACCAATCCAAACATGTGATACATGTATGGTTGAAATTGATGGAGAGATTGCACGTGCTTGTGGTACGACAATCGACCGTCCAATGAATGTTAAAACGAACAACGACGATGTTCAATCAAGTCAAAAAGAAGCATTAGATCGTATATTAGAAAAACATATGCTTTATTGTACTGTATGTGACTATAATAATGGCGACTGTGAAATTCATAACACGATGGATGAGTGGGGCGTTCAACATCAAACGTATGAATACAAAGAGAAGCCTTATGAAAAAGATTATGGTCCATTTTATCGTTATGACCCTGACCAATGTATCCTATGTGGACGTTGTGTAGAGGCATGTCAAGACGTAGAAGTGAACGAAACAATCAGTATTGATTGGGATCGTGAACATCCACGTGTGATTTGGGATAATGATGTACCAATTAATGAATCATCATGTGTGTCATGTGGTCAATGTGCCACAGTATGTCCATGTAATGCGATGATGGAAGTGAATATGGAAGGCAACGTTGGATATATGACTGATACTGAACCAGGTTCACTTGTAGCAATGATTGATTTAATTAAAAAATCTGAACCAGGTTATGGTCCTTTATTAGCGCTTTCTGATTCAGAATCTGAAATGCGTAAAGAGCGTATCAATAAAACGAAAACAGTATGTACATATTGTGGTGTAGGATGCTCATTCGAAGTATGGACAAAAGATAGAGAAATTTTAAAAGTTCAACCATCTCATGATTCTCCTGCGAATAAAATTGCATCATGTGTTAAAGGTAAATTCTCTTGGGGACATATTAATTCAGATCAACGTTTAACTAAACCATTAGTTAGAAAAGATGGTGCTTTCCATGAAGTAGAATGGGATGAAGCGTTACAAGTCATCGCAGATAACTTCAATAATATTAAAGAGAAACATGGTGCGGATAGCTTATCATTTATTTCCTCTTCAAAAGCTACGAACGAAGAATCTTACTTAATGCAAAAACTAGCACGACAAGTGATTGGAACAAATAACGTAGATAATTGCTCACGTTATTGTCAAGCACCTGCTACGAAAGGTTTAATGCGTACAGTCGGTATCGGTGGCGATGCTGGTGGTATTGATGATTTAGAAAAAGCAGCAATGACTGTATTAATTGGTACAAATACTGCTGAAGCACATCCAGTTATTGCTTCACGAATGAAACGTGCACAAAAACTATTTGGTCAAAAATCTCATGTATTTGATATTAGAAAACATGAAATGGCCGAACGTGCAGATGCATTCTATCAACCTAAACCAGGTACGGACTTAGTATGGTTAGGTGCTGTAACGAAATATATTATCGATAATGACCTTCATGATAAGGCATTCTTAGATGAATGGGTTGACTATTTCGATGAATATTATAAATCACTAGAACCATTTACAATGGAATTTGCAGAAGACACAACTGGTATTCCTAAAGAGCGTTTGATTAGCTTTGCCCATGAAGTTGCGAAAGCAGAATCCGTTGCAATTTGTTGGGCTATGGGTATCACGCAACAAGATATCGGTAGTGACTCAAGTACAGCAATTTCTAACTTACTGCTTGTAACTGGTAACTATAGAAAGCCTGGTGCGGGCGCTTATCCGCTTCGTGGCCATAATAACGTTCAAGGTTGTAGTGATATGGGAAGTATGCCAGACCAATTCCCAGGTTACCAACTTGTAACTGACGATGAAATTAGAGCTAAATTTGAGAAAGAATACGGTGTGGAATTAAGTCCAACGCCAGGTCGTGACAATCACCAAATGATTGAAGGTATCCATAATGGCGACGTTCACTCACTATATCTATACGGTGAAGACACAGGAATTGTTGACTCTAATATTAACTTCGTTCAGGCTGCCTTTGAAAAGTTAGATTTCATGGTCGTGCAAGATGAATTCTTAACATTTACAGCGACTTATGCAGATGTTGTATTACCTGCAAGTCCTTCATTAGAAAAAGATGGCACATTCACTAACACTGAACGTCGTGTTCAACGCTTATATAAAGCTTTAGATTCACTTGGTGACTCTAAAGCTGACTGGGAAATCTTCCAATTAATTGCGAATCAACTTGGTGCTAATTGGGACTACAGTCATCCTGGAGAAGTGATGGATGAGATTGCTCGACTAACACCTTCATATGCGGGTGTAAGTTACGATCGCTTAGAAGGTTTCAATAGTTTACAATGGCCTGTCGATAAAGACGGTAAGGATACGCCATTTCTTTATCTAGATGGATTTAATTTTGAAAATAAAAAAGCAAAACTTTATCCACTTACATTTGATAATTTCTTCAAAGAAGATGAAGTATATGATATTCACGTTAACAATGGACGTTTACTTGAACATTTCCATGAAGGTAACATGACATATCAAACTGAAATGATTAAATATAAAATGCCACATGCATTCGTTGAAATTTCACCTGAATTAGCTCAAGATCGTGATATACATGAAGGTGCTGAAATTAAACTTATCTCTGAGTCCGGAGAGGCCACATTGTTAGCACATATTACAGATCGAGTGAAAGGCAAAGAAATTTATATTCCGTTGAATAACGATGCAATGGCAAATGGCGATATGGGTGCAATTAACTTACTTACTAACAGTGACGTTGATAAATACACAGATACACCATCTTACAAACGTACAAGCGCACGTATGGAAGTCATTTCTAAACGTGGTAAGTCACCATTGAATCCTACAAACTTCCGTGTAGATAAACAGCGTCATCCACAATATAGTGTTCAAGTACAGAAAAAATGGAATCGTTCTGATTACGTATTCCCAGGGAAGCAGAGTGATAAATAATGGCTGAAAGAATAACTGAAATTAAACGTCTGAAAAAGTCACCTGAACAAATTAAGAGCGAAAATTTAAATGAAGTCATTGATGCTATTGCAGAGAATAAGGATAGTATTCTTAAGGCAATCCGTTTAATTAATACTTTAGATGAAGCGAAAATTTTAGATGCACTGAATGGTGGATTTAAAGCACGACAAGTGATTATTAATAAGTTTGCCGTTGAATTAAATAAAGATATTTATACAGGTTTATTATCTAATATGGCGCAAATGGTATTCCTACTTGGAGATCTCAATGTAAAAGATTTAAGCGACATGCTTAATCGCTTGAATAAAGGTTTACATGTAGCGAACCAAGCAAGTCCTAATGCACATACATCTATTAGAAATCTTATGGGTATTCTAAAAGACGATGACATGAACCGTAGTTTAACTTATATGTTGAATTTACTTAAAGGCATGTCTCGCGATTAAAGTTCATTAGCAATATATTTAAGGAAGTTGAGATAATTAAATATATCTCAGCTTCCATTTTTTTTAAGTCGACATTTACTTTCAACTTCATGTATGATGATATGTATATGAAAAAGTTAAATTCAAGGAGTGAAGGCGTATCAATCCTAATATATTGAAAGCCATGGCAATAACTTCCAATGTCTTGTTAGTTATTGGAATCGTATTTTTAATTATGCTTAAACTCATGCTAGCGATTGCTTTCTTTGCAGTATCTTTAGCAATTAGTTTAGTGATATTTAATGTCATGTTTAGAGACCGTACAGGTATGAAGATTGCTATTAATGTATCATTCTTTATTGTTGTTATAGCAATTGTCATAGCCTATTTCGTTTTATCAAAATAGTGATTTGGGAGTTAGATATAAATGATGAAGAATCCTAAGTTTCGCATGACATCTCTATTAATCATTGCTATTTTAGTCATTTTTGTGGTTCTTTTCCTAATTTTTGATACTAATCTTTTTAAAAATGATATAAAATATACCTTCAATGAAGCTGTCGACAGACAAAAAGGGGAAGGTGTCATTAATACTAAGGAAAAAGATGGCGAATTTGTAAATGCACAAGATAGTGATGTTGCGCGAGCGATGAAGATTAAACATGGCGATAATCCATTGAAATACATGGACATTTCCGAGAAAGTCCCTATGTCAGAAGCGGAAGTTAATCGTATTCTGAAGGGTAAAGGTATACTGGAGAACCAAGGTCAAACGTTTATCAAGGCGCAAGATAAGTATGAGGTTAATATTATTTATTTAATCAGTCACGCCTTAGTAGAAACTGGAAATGGTAAGTCTGAACTTGCTAAAGGTGTGAAAGATGGACATCATCGTTATTATAATTTTTTCGGTATTGGTGCATTTGATGAAAATGCCGTTCATACAGGTAAGAGTTATGCCAAACAAGAATCATGGACTTCTCATGAAAAGGCGATTATGGGTGGTGCATCATTTGTAAGATATCATTACTTTAAAAATAATCAGCTTAACTTGTATCAAATGCGTTGGAACCCGCAAAATCCCGGTCAACATCAATATGCGAGTGATATTAATTGGGTAGACAATATAGCTGATATGATGAAAAAGTATTACGATAAGTTTGGTATTAAAAAAGAAGATATTAGAAAGAAATATTATAAATAAGATAGAGGTTAGCACATGGTCAAAGATGTTGCTAACCTCCTTTTATGAATATGTAAAATTTAACTTTTAAAATACTGAGTCGAACTTTTAAACACTACAACATATGATAAAATATTAACGAATGATAAATTTGAGGTGTATACGAATGAAAATTGCAATTGTAGGTGCAGGTATTGGTGGTTTAACAGCAGCTGCACTTTTAGAAGAGCATGGTCATGAAGTAAAGGTGTTTGAGAAAAAAGCATCATTAAGTGAGGTTAGCGCAGGAATCGGAATAGGCGATAACGTCCTTAAGAAATTGGGTAATCATGATCTTGCTAAAGGGATTAAAAACGCTGGTCAAAATTTGACAGCGATGAATGTGTACGATGAAAATGGACGTGAATTAATGTCTGCACAATTAAAACGTCAAACGTTAAATGTTACATTACCACGTCAATCGTTACTAGAAATCATCAAATCTTATGTTCAGCCATCCTCTATTTATACTGAGCATGTTGTAACAGGATTAGAGCAAACGAATTCTAAAGTCACAGTGCATTTTTCAGAACAAGAGAGTGAAGCATTCGACTTATGTATTGGCGCTGATGGGCTTCATTCTAAAGTAAGAGAAGCGGTGCAGGCGCCTACTAAAATTAATTATCAAGGCTATACTTGTTTTAGAGGACTTGTAGATGATGTTCAACTTAAAGATGAACATGTGGCGAATGAGTATTGGGGTACTAAAGGTAGAGTGGGCATTGTACCACTGATTAATAATCAAGCATATTGGTTTATTACTGTTCCTGCTAAAGAAAAGGATCCTAAATATCAAACATTTGGAAAGCCACATTTGCAAGCTTACTTTAATCATTTTCCTAATGAGGTGCGTCAGATATTAGATAAACAAAGTGAGACAGGCATCTTATTAAATGATATTTATGATATGAAACCTTTAAAAACATTTGTCTACGGTAGAACGTTATTATTAGGAGATGCAGCTCATGCGACGACACCTAATATGGGACAAGGTGCAGGGCAGGCAATGGAAGATGCGATTGTGCTAGTTAATTGCTTAGAAGCATATGACTTTGATAAAGCGATTGAAAGATATGATAAATTACGCGTTAAACACACTGCTAAAGTGATTAAGCGTTCTAGAAAGATTGGGAAAGTCGCACAAAAACGTAATCGATTCGTTGCTAAATTACGTAATGCAATGATGAAAGTGATGCCTAATTCATACGCATCCGCACAAACTAAGTTTTTATATAAATCAAAGGAAAAATAAAAAGAAAGATGGGAGCGGAACAGAAAAATAATTTAGCAAAATTATTTTCGTTGTTCCGCCCCGGCAAGGATGGCTAGGATTGAGAGAAGCTTGATATAAGCGCACTTTCAATTCAGACATCTACTGCCAATACATTAAAGGAGGCTGGAGTATCTAATGATTTCTCGTCCTCCTTTTTTGTTTAGAGTGATAGTCTATTTATTATTTACGACGAATTGTGGTTCGTCACCATTTAATTTTTTAATTGTATCATTTGCTACAATTTTAGCCATGAAATCTCTAGCTTCGAATGTTGCATTACCAATATGAGGTGTGAGTACAATGTTCTTAAATGATTTAAGTTCATCAGTGATTTCTGGTTCGAATTCATAAACGTCTAAAGCTGCGCCTTCGATTTCTTTATTTTCAAGAGCTTGAACAAGTGCCTGTTCATTTACTATTGGTCCTCGACCCACATTGATAAGGTAAGCAGTAGATTGCATTTGTTTAAATTGTGCAGTATCGATCAAGTGATGTAAATCTGGATTATACGCTGCATTGATTGTAATAAAATCAGCATTTTCTAATAACGTATCTAAATCCACATATTTGGCACCAATTTCACGTTCTTTTTCTTCTTTACGATGAGGTCCTGTATATAGAACGTCCATATCAAATGCACGTGCACGTTTAGCTACTGCACCACCAATTTCTCCTAAACCGATAATACCAATCGTCTTTCCTGAGACTTCTCTACCACGGAAGAATAGCGGTGCCCATCCATCAAATCCTTGAGTTCTAGATAGTTCGTCACCTTCAACGATTCTGCGTGCTACACTTAAAATTAAACCAATTGTTAAATCAGCTGTAGCATTTGTTGAAGCCTTTGGTGTATTCGTTACATCTATATTTTTCTCTCTAGCATAATCAATATCTACATTATTGAAGCCAGCACCATAATTAGTGATAATTTTAAGGTTTTTGCCACTATCAATAACTTCTTTATCGACGTTTGTTGAAAGTAAACTAACTAAAGCAGAGGCATCTTTAACGCCTTCTTTTAACGTTTCTTTATCTATAATGCCATCCCCATCATACATCTCTACTTCAAAATGTTCTTTTAATAAATTTAATCCCACTTCAGGAATTGCGCCTGCGATATATACTTTTTCCATCATTATCACTCCTTCTTTTAATATCAGTATAGTAAAAGAGGAAAGCGCAAACAATAAATAAAGCTAATTACATGTGTTGTAATTAGCTAATTAAACGTAATCCTACTACAGCTATAAGTATCATTAGAATACAAATAATTCTTCCAACATGTTTAGATTCTTTATAGAATAACATGCCAATGATGGTACCACCAGCAGTGCCTATACCAGTCCAAATTGCGTAAGCTGTACCCATTGGGATATCATGCATTGCAAGCTTTAACGTACTAAAACTTAATATAAAAGCAAGGCCTAACAAAATGACATATATCTTATTTTGGGTGCGAGACAATTCGTTAAGTAAAACGACACCAAGTACCTCTAGTCCGCCAGCAATAAGTAAAAATATCCATGACATCTTTATTGACCTCCTTCTTCATTTTCATTTGTAGTAAGTTTCAAACCGATAATACCTGCAATGAGGACAATCATTAAGATGACTTTAGCAAGAGTAAAAGGTTGATTAAAGAAAATCATATCTACAAGCACAGTGCCAACTGCTCCAATACCTACGAAAAAGGCATAAACTGTACCTACTGGTAAGTGTTTAGATGCATCGATAACAAGATAGAAACTTAAAGCAATAAAAAAGAGGGTAACTACCCAACTTAATAAAGAATGTGCATTATCTAAACCTGTAACCCAGATGATTTCCACAAATCCTGCTATGACGACTTTTAGCCATTGCATATGTATATGCCTCCAATTGTTAGTGATAAAACTATTCTCTCAAATAAGAAGGGGAGAGGCAATCTAAGAAGGTTGAGTACGGTGGTATATCAAAATTGGTTAATGTAAAATATTAGTTTAAAAAAGACTAAAAATACCCTTTAAGGTAAAAATATTTTGGATTTTACCTTAAAGGGATGAAATGATTTTATTTATCATCTTAGAGACTGATTAGTCTAAGTGGATGTAATTGTATGAACTTGCTTCACTAGATGAGATTGTTCGTGTATCTACAACATAAGGGCCACCGTTATAGTTCATTTCTGATACGGTAACTGAGCCATCGCTACTCACATTTTCTACATAAGCGACGTGACCATATGCGCCATTAGATGATTGTAAGATAGAACCTTTTTCAGGTGTGTGATTAACTGTGTAACCAGATGCTTCAGCTGCAGAAGCCCAGTTGTTAGCATTTCCCCATGTTGAACCAATTTGTCCTCCCACTTTATCGAACACGTACCAAGTACATTGACCTGCTGTATATAAGTTACCTGAAGTAGAAGATGCTGATGTAGTTTCTGTACTATAAGATTGTTGATTACTAGTGTTGTATTGAGTGTTGTTTTGTATATTTTGCGTATTTTCTGCGGCATGCGCATTTGATGTTGTTCCCAATAATGATGCGCCAATACCCGCTGTTAATGTAGTGATAGTTACTAATTTTTTCATAATTTAAAAATCCTCCCAAAGTTGATAACGATAATTTGATACATCTTAAAATGTAGCGACTTTGTATTAAGAATACATCTCGTTAAATGTTTGACGTCATCTGTAACGACACAACATACTCTAACAGATAAATTTTTATTTGTGGGTGTTGTTACGGTTTCGTAAACCAATTAAAAAAACCTTGACCATCGTTGTAATAAACGACCATCAAGGTTACAGTGTGTTACAAATTCTCTGTGGGGCATAGCTAGTTCATTTGTGTAGATAAATAAGCAAAAAAGCTTATGGATTTATTACAAGGTCTTGTAATAAACCATTTTTACTATTTAATGAAAGGAATAGTAAAAGGTATTTTATAAGTTTTGCCTGACATGTATTTCACACAACCAATAATATTGAAAACTAAAGCAACGATTGATAATACAACTAGAGCCAAGGCAATTATTACCGTAATGATAACTGCAATAGCTGCTATTACAGTATTATTCGGATTTAACATAGCTATAATCATGAAAACATAAACTAAAATCACACCTACAATTGCATAAATAAAATAAGAAATAAAATAATTTAAATAAGTCTTACCTGCTGTATCAATAAGTTTTGAGTCTTTACGTTTTACTAACCAAATGACAAGAGGTGCGATAAAGCTTGTGAATAAACCTAGTAGATAGATGAGCATTGACATTAAACGTGCGTCTTGATCCTCATCTTGTCTAATTTTTGAATTGTGTTCATCTGAAGTATGTTGATGTTGTTGTTGCGATTGAGTTAAACTCTCGGAATGACGTTCGTTGTTATTACGCTCTGAATCAGATGTATACATTGAGTTTGAATTTGATTCTGATTCGTTGAAACGGTGATTTTCACTGTTATCCATAATAAGTATCCTCCAAAATAAATAAATTAACACACATAATACACTTATAACTATATCAAAACAAAATATATTATTAAATGATAAATTTAAATTTCTAACTTAAAATACCAAATAAGTTTAAAATATGTTTTAATCGGTTATATAGTATTGTTAATCGACATGACATATTAAGGTTTGTCGAGAATCTGAAATAATGAATTAGAAAATAACGTTTGAGCAATAACTTTTAAATAACCGCGGAGCGGGCCACAGAATTCAATAACATAAAGATTGAATTCAGACCCACTCCTTTTTTATGAAAAGATTTAAAATGATAGAAATCATACATTGGAGAATATTTAACAACTTTAAGATGAAAGAGGGATAAAGTATGAAAATAGCTATTGTAGGTTCAGGTAACGGGGCAGTAACAGCTGCAGTAGATATGGTAGATAAAGGTCATGACGTGAAATTATACTGTCGTAACGAATCCATTGAAAAATTTAATAACGCTTTCGAAAAAGGCGGATTTGATTTTAATAATGAGGGCGAAGAAAAGTTTATAGAATTTACTAATATAAGTGATGATATTGAATATGTTCTAGAAGATGCTGATATCGTTCAAGTTATTATTCCATCATCATTTATTGAATATTATGCTAAGGTGATGTCTCATTATGTGACAAATGAACATCTTATTTTCTTCAACATTGCTGCGTCTATGGGTTCTATTCGTTTTATGAATGTTTTAGAAGACCGTCACATTGATGTACATCCTAAATTTGCTGAAGCAAATACACTCACTTACGGTACGCGTGTAGATTTCGACAATGCACGTGTAGACTTATCATTAAATGCACGTAGAGTCTTTTTCTCAACATTTGATCGTAGCGAACTCAACGAAAGTTATGAGAAAGTATCACAAATTTATGATCATCTTGTTAAAGAAGAAAGTCTATTAAAAACAAATCTTGAAAATGGTAACCCTGAAGTGCATCCAGGCCCAACACTCTTGAATGTTGGTCGTATTGATTATGCGGAAAATTTCTCTCTTTATAAAGAGGGGATTACGAAGCACACGGTTCGTTTACTTCATGCAATTGAAATTGAGCGTTTAAATTTAGGAAGAAAATTAGGGTTTGAATTGTCTACAGCTAAAGAATCTCGTATTCAAAGAGGCTATTTAGAACGCCAAGATGAAGATGAACCGTTAAATCGTTTGTTTAATACAAGTCCAGTATTTTCACAAATTCCGGGTCCTAACCACGTTGAAAATCGTTATCTAACTGAGGATATTGCGTTTGGTTTAGTTCTATGGTCAAGTCTAGGAAGAGTGATAGACGTACTAACGCCTAATATAGATGCAGTCATTGTTATTGCATCTACAATATTAGAGCGTGATTTCTTTGAGGAAGGTCTTACTGTAGAAGAATTAGGCCTTGATAAATTAGGTTTAGAATAATTGAACACGATTAAATATTAAGAAAAGAGGTTTTGCATCAAATCGCTGCTGAAGGGAGTAATCGTATGACACAAAAATATAGAAAGCCTACATTTTTGGAGTCAATTTCAACGATTATTGTGATGGTTATTGTCGTTGTAATTGGATTTATCTTTTTTAATATACCTATTCAAGTGCTGTTATTAATTTCATCAGCATATGCTTCTTTTATAGCATATCGAGTAGGATTAAGATGGGAAGATTTAGAAGAAGGTATTTCAAAGAGACTCAATACTGCCATGCCTGCCATTTTCATTATTTTGGCTGTAGGTATTATCGTTGGGAGTTGGATGTTCTCAGGAACAGTACCGGCATTGATATATTATGGATTAAAGTTTCTTAACCCAAGCTATTTTCTAGTATCTGCGTTTATTATTAGTGCAATAACATCAGTTGCTACAGGTACAGCATGGGGATCTGCTTCAACAGCAGGTATTGCTTTAATTTCTATTTCCAATCAATTAGGTGTAGCACCTGGTATGGCAGCTGGGGCCATCATTGCAGGGGCGGTATTTGGAGATAAAATGTCGCCACTTTCTGATACGACGAACTTGGCTGCTTTAGTGACAAGGGTAAATATTTTTGCTCATATTAAATCGATGATGTGGACCACTATCCCTGCATCAATTATAGGACTAATCGTGTGGTTCTTTGCTGGGTTACACTCTGGAGGTAACGCTAACCCGAAACAAATTCAAATGTTATTGAGTGAATTAGATAAGGTTTATAATATAAATTTAATTGTGTGGATACCACTTATTGTTATTGTGATATGCTTATTATTGAGAGTATCTACGGTACCATCTATGCTCATTTCAAGTCTAAGTGCTTTATTAGTGGGAACGTTTAATAATCATTTTAATATGATTGATGGTTTCAAAGCGACATTTGAAGGTTTTAGTCATACTATGGTTCATCAGTCTCATTTATCTAATAATGTAATCTCGTTAATAGAGCAAGGTGGCATGATGAGTATGACACAAATTATAGTTACGATTTTTTGTGGCTATGCATTTGCTGGTATTGTGGAGAAAGCCGGATGCCTAGACGTGATGTTAGAGACGGTTGCAAAAGGTGTGAAATCTGTAGGTACACTTATATTAATAACTGTTGTATGTTGCTTGATGCTTGTCTTTGCTGCTGGAGTGGCTTCAATTGTAATTATTATGGTCGGCGTATTGATGAAGGAAATGTTTGAAAAGATGGACCTGTCTAGATCAGTGCTGTCACGTACACTAGAAGATTCTAGTACAATGGTCTTACCACTTATACCATGGGGAACTTCAGGTATTTACTATGCTCAACAGCTAAATGTATCCGTTGGAGAATTCTTTATTTGGACTGTACCTTGTTATTTATGTGCTTTCATTGCAATTATCTATGGATTTACAGGTATTGGAATAAAGAAGTTAAGTAAAAACTAAGTTTAATCTTATTTTTAAGTGGAATATATTTAATATGTTGAAACATGATTTGTAGATATAAATGTAGCGATTATATCTCGTATAGTTTTAACATTTTAATATCCTTCTATATAGTTGTTGTATTTATTTTGTAGCGGAATGAATACATAACTATATGAAAGTAACGAATTCTTTTGATACATCTTATTCATACGTGATAATGATTTAGAATGACTGTACATGAATATTTGAATTTGTTTAAGAAAAAATAGTTTTTTAGCCTATTGCCTATTGAGGTAATAGGTCTTTTTTTATAGAAAAATAAAAAACATTCGTCCTGTTAAATGGATGAATGCTTTTAATGAAGTGCGTATATTAGTGAATGTAGTTGTATGAAGCAGCTTGGCTAGCAGAGATTGTACGAGAAGTTACAACACCTGCACCATGTCCGTAGTTCATTTCTGAAACAGTGATTGTACCATTGCTGTTTACACTTTCAACATATGCTACATGACCGAATGCACCTTGTGAAGTTTGTAAAATCGCACCTTTAGATGGTGAATTATTTACAGTGTAACCTGCTGCAGCGGCAGCGTTTGCCCAGTTATTTGCATTGCCCCAAGTTGAGCCGATTTTTCCGCCAACTCTATCGAACACATAATACGTACATTGACCTGAAGTATATAAATTACCGCCTGCTGAAGAAGCATTTGATAATGAAACGCCATTTGAAGATGGTGCTGATGTAGAAGTAACGTGAACATTTCTGCTAGTTGAAGAATAGCTAGAACCTAAACCACCAGTTTGATTATAAGCGTTTGAATAAGATTGATTAGTATTACCATAATTATTGTAGTTGTAGTAATTATTTGAATTACTATAGTTAGAGTAGTTGTTATAGTTGTAATTATTGTAGTTATTGTCTAAACGATCTGGGCTCCAGTTACCTTGCCAAGTGTAATGAT
Organism: Staphylococcus caprae; assembly: GCF_002902725.1. GTDB lineage: Bacteria > Bacillota > Bacilli > Staphylococcales > Staphylococcaceae > Staphylococcus > Staphylococcus caprae. Next base: position 27 of record NZ_PPRT01000058.1, on the reverse strand, counting down.
AGTTACCTTCTTGATCGATTGTGTATG
>NZ_PPRT01000006.1 GCF_002902725.1 Staphylococcus caprae | reverse complement strand
TTTTTATTGCGAAATTTGATACAATTTGGTGATGAATGAGTATTAAGGAGGCTATTATTTAATGACTAAAGTTACACGTGAAGAAGTTGAACACATTGCTAATTTAGCTAGACTTCAAATTACTTCTGAAGAAACAGAAGAAATGGCTAACACTTTAGAAAGTATTTTAGATTTTGCAAAACAAAATGACAGTGCTGATACTGAAGGTGTTGAGCCAACTTATCACGTATTAGATTTACAAAACGTGCTACGTGACGACAAAGCAATCGAGGGCATTCCTCAAGAATTAGCATTGAAAAATGCAAAAGAAACAGAAGATGGACAATTTAAAGTGCCATCCATCATGAATGAGGAGGACGCTTAAGATGAGTATTCGTTATGAATCTGTTGAGAAATTAACAGAAATGATTAAGAACAAAGAAATTAAACCTTCTGATGTGGTTAAAGATATTTACGCAGCTATCGAAGAAACTGATCCTACGATTAAATCTTTCTTAGCATTAGATAAAGATAATGCTATTAAAAAAGCAGAAGAATTAGATGAATTACAAGCGAAAGACCAAATGGAAGGTAAATTATTTGGTATCCCAATGGGTATCAAAGACAATATTATTACAAAAGATGTTGAAACAACTTGCGCAAGTAAAATGTTAGAAGGTTTCGTACCTATTTATGAATCAACAGTAATGAATAAATTATACGATGAAAATGCTGTATTAATTGGTAAATTAAACATGGATGAATTTGCGATGGGTGGTTCAACAGAAACATCTTACTTCAAAAAGACATTAAACCCATTTGACCATACAGCAGTACCAGGTGGTTCTTCTGGTGGTTCTGCAGCAGCGGTTGCAGCTGGCTTAGTGCCATTCAGTTTAGGTTCTGATACTGGTGGTTCTATTAGACAACCAGCAGCTTATTGTGGTGTTGTAGGTATGAAACCTACTTATGGTCGTGTGTCACGTTTTGGTCTTGTAGCATTCGCATCTTCATTAGACCAAATCGGACCTATCACTCGTAATGTAAAAGATAACGCACTTGTACTTGAAACGATTTCAGGTGTAGATGCAAATGATTCAACGAGTGCTCCTGTAGAAGATGTAGATTTCACTTCTGATATCGGTAAAGATATTAAAGGGCTTAAAATTGCTTTCCCTAAAGAATATGTAAGTGAGGGTATAAGTGAAGAGGTTAAAGACGCTGTTAAAAATGCAATTGAAACTTTAAGATCTTTAGGTGCTGAAGTAGAACAAGTTTCACTACCAAATACTAAATATGGCATTCCTTCATACTACGTGATTGCTTCATCTGAAGCATCAGCAAACTTGGCTCGTTTCGATGGTATTCGTTACGGTTACCACTCAAAAGAGGCGCAATCATTAGAAGAATTATATAAAATGTCTAGATCAGAAGGATTTGGTGACGAAGTTAAACGTCGTATTTTCCTTGGTACCTTCGCATTAAGCTCTGGTTATTATGATGCATTCTATAAAAAGTCTCAAAAAGTAAGAACATTAATTAAAAATGACTTTGATAAAGTATTTGAAGAATATGATGTTGTTGTAGGACCAACTACACCAACAACTGCATTTAATATCGGCGAAGAAATTGATGATCCATTAACAATGTACGCGAACGACTTATTAACTACACCAGTTAACTTAGCTGGTTTACCTGGTATTTCTGTTCCTTGCGGACAATCTAACGGACGACCAATTGGTTTACAATTCATTGGTAAACCATTCGATGAAAAGACGTTATATCGTGTAGCTTATCAATATGAAACACAATACAACTTACATGACGCATACGAAAATTTATAAGGAGTGGAAATCATGCATTTTGAAACAGTTATAGGACTTGAAGTTCATGTTGAGTTAAAAACAGACTCAAAAATGTTCTCTCCATCACCAGCGCATTTTGGAGCTGAACCTAACTCAAACACAAATGTTATCGACTTAGCATATCCAGGTGTATTACCAGTCGTAAATAGACGCGCAGTAGATTGGGCTATGAGAGCTTCAATGGCATTAAATATGGATATCGCTACGAATTCTAAATTTGATCGTAAAAACTATTTCTACCCAGATAATCCTAAGGCATATCAAATTTCACAATTTGATCAACCAATTGGTGAAAATGGTTATATCGATATCGAAGTAGACGGAGAAACTAAACGTATCGGTATCACACGTCTTCATATGGAAGAAGATGCTGGTAAATCAACACATAAAGATGGTTATTCATTAGTTGACTTAAACCGTCAAGGTACGCCGTTAATTGAAATTGTTTCTGAGCCAGACATTCGTTCTCCTCAAGAAGCATATGCTTATTTAGAAAAATTACGTTCAATTATCCAATACACAGGTGTATCAGATTGTAAAATGGAAGAAGGTTCACTTCGTTGTGATGCCAACATTTCATTACGTCCTTATGGTCAAAAAGAATTTGGTACTAAAACAGAATTGAAAAACCTTAACTCATTTAACTATGTAAGAAAAGGTTTAGAATATGAGGAAAAACGACAAGAAGAAGAATTGTTAAATGGTGGAGAAATCGGTCAAGAAACACGTCGTTTCGATGAATCTACTGGTAAAACAATTTTAATGCGTGTCAAAGAAGGTTCTGATGATTACCGTTACTTCCCAGAACCAGACATTGTACCTTTATACGTTGATGAAGAATGGAAAGAACGTGTTCGTCAAACAATCCCAGAACTACCGGATGAACGTAAAGCTAAATATGTAAATGATTTAGGATTACCTGAGTATGACGCACATGTATTAACACTTACGAAAGAAATGTCAGATTTCTTCGAAGGTGCAATCCAACATGGTGCCGACGTTAAATTAACTTCTAACTGGTTAATGGGTGGCGTAAACGAGTATTTAAATAAAAATCAAGTTGAATTACAAGATACTCAGTTAACTCCTGAAAACCTTGCCGGCATGATTAAATTAATTGAAGACGGTACGATGAGTAGTAAAATTGCTAAGAAAGTCTTCCCAGAACTTGCTGAAAATGGTGGAGATGCTAAACAAATCATGGAAGACAAAGGTTTAGTACAAATCTCTGACGAAGCGACATTATTAAAATTTGTTAATGAAGCTTTAGATAATAACCCTCAATCTGTTGAAGATTATAAAAATGGTAAAGGGAAAGCGATGGGCTTCTTAGTTGGACAAATTATGAAAGCTTCAAAAGGCCAAGCAAATCCTCAAAAAGTAAATGGCTTATTAAAACAAGAACTAGACAAACGTTAATCAATCAAATACTTACTTTAAAGCTTCTACTGTATGTTTAAAGACATGTGGTAGAAGCTTTATTTTTTGAAAAGTTGAGATTAAGTTATTTCTAAAAAATCATCATAATAAAATACAAAAATTGAAAAAAGAAATCATTTTCCAATTAAAAAGACTTGGCAAAGCAGATTAGTTAAGAGAATTAGTAATAAATACTTTCAACTGATGTTTAAATCATTTAATATAATGTATGAGTATATGAAGTCGAGGGATTAACAATGAGAAAACGTGCAAGAATTATATATAACCCGACATCAGGGAAAGAACTTTTTAAACGCGTATTACCAGATGTATTAATTAAATTGGAGAAAGCTGGTTACGAGACTAGCGCATATGCAACTGAAAAGGCTGGAGACGCAACAATTGAAGCAGAAAGAGCGTTAAGTAGTCATTATGATTTACTTATTGCTGCAGGTGGCGATGGAACGTTAAATGAAGTCGTCAATGGGATTGCTGAACAACCTAATCGTCCTAAATTAGGAATTATACCAATGGGTACAGTCAATGACTTTGGACGTGCACTACACTTGCCTAACGACATTATGGGTGCAGTTGATGTCATCATTGATGGTCATACAACTAAAGTAGACATTGGTAAGATGAATAATCGTTACTTTATTAATCTTGCGGCTGGGGGTCGATTAACTCAAGTATCGTATGAGACGCCAAGTAAACTGAAGTCTATTGTAGGTCCATTCGCATACTACATTAAAGGATTTGAAATGTTGCCACAAATGAAGGCAGTTGATATTCGTATTGAATATGATGATAAAGTTTTCCAAGGTGAGGCATTACTCTTCCTACTTGGTTTAACAAATTCTATGGCTGGCTTTGAAAAGTTAGTACCCGATGCGAAATTAGACGATGGTCATTTCACTTTAATTATTGTGGAAAAGGCTAATTTAGCAGAGTTAGGACATATCATGACATTAGCTTCAAGAGGAGAACATACGAAACATCCGAAAGTAATCTATGAAAAGGCTAAATCAATTAATATCTCATCCTATACAGAGATGCAACTTAATGTCGATGGAGAATATGGTGGTAAACTACCTGCCAATTTCTTAAATCTAGAGCGTCATATTGAAGTCTTCACACCGAAAGACGTTTTCAATGAGGAATTATTAGATAATGGTACGACGCCAGATATTACTTCTGAAAAGCAACAAACAACGACCGAGCAATGAGAATATAAATCAAAAGGTTAGGAGACCCAGAATTTGCTGTCCTAACCTTTTTGCATGTGGGGGAAACGTTTTGGAAACATTAAAAAAGAACGATGTGAGAATTGGGAACGTTGTCGATTTAACACACGAAGGGCATGGTGTAGTGAAAATTGATCGTTATCCAGTATTTGTACCGAACGCATTAATAGATGAAGAGATCGAATTTAAACTCATTAAAGTTAAAAAGAACTTTGCGATAGGGAAGTTACTTGAAGTTAAAAAGGAGAGCAAAGATAGAATAACTCCACCGTGTATGTATTATTACAAATGTGGAGGTTGTCAGCTGCAACATATGACATATCAGGCACAACTTGATATGAAGAAAGAACAAGTCGTCAACCTTTTTCATAGAAAGGGACCTTTCAAAGATACGCCAATAAATCCCACGGTAGGTATGGAACAACCGTGGAGATATCGTAATAAATCTCAAATACCTGTAGGCAAGAATAAAGATGGGCAAGTGATCATGGGATTCTATCGTCAAAGAAGTCATGACATTATCGATATGGATCATTGCTTAATTCAAGATGAACAACACCAAGAAGTGATGAATCATGTTAAACAATGGCTTAATGAACTGAATATTAGTATCTATGATGAACAATCTAAAACAGGATTAATCAGACATCTCGTTGTGAGAACTGGGCACCATACTGATGAAATGATGGTTATATTTGTAACAAATGGTAAGAAATTTAAGCATTCTGAAATGCTTGTTGAAAAGCTTAAAAATGCCTTTCCTAATATTACGAGTATCAAACAAAATATCAATGACAGTCATTCAAATGTCATTATGGGCCGTCATTCTGTGACATTGTATGGTAAAGAGAAAATTGTCGACCAATTGAGTGAAGTGACGTTCAATATCTCAGACCAATCATTCTATCAAATTAATTCTGCCCAAACTGAAAAGCTCTATCAAAAAGCAATCGATTACGCGCAGTTAACTGGCGAAGAAATTGTATTAGATACGTATTGTGGCATTGGTACAATTGGTTTATACATGGCACCACAAGCGAAACATGTATATGGCGTCGAAGTCGTACCTTCTGCAATTAAAGACGCAGAAGAGAATGCGACTAAAAACCAATTAAATAATACGACTTTTGAATGTGGGAAAGCAGAAGATATTATTCTAGAATGGAAAGCACAAGGAATTAAACCAGACGTTGTCATGGTTGATCCACCAAGAAAAGGTTGCGATGAGACGTTTATCAAAACATTACTCAAATTGAACCCTAAACGTATCGTGTATATATCTTGTAATCCATCTACTCAACAAAGAGATGCACAAATGTTAGCGAGTCATTATCATTTAGTTGAAATAACGCCAGTAGATATGTTCCCGCAAACCACACATATTGAGACCGTGGCATTGTTTGAGCGAATGTAAAAGATTATATAAATAGAATGCAATTAATTGCAAATGTATATTGAATGTTAAGGTTATATTACAAGCAACTTACTTTCTTGAAAAGAGTCTTTTTTAACCTAAATAAAAGTTGTATACTATGGTTGAAAAATAGAGTATTGGAGGGTTGGTTGTGCATAAAATAGATTTATCAGAAAATAAATTTCAACTTCAGCGATTTATTTTATTGCAAATTGTTTTAGGATTATTTGTCGTACTATTCACTTATAAATGGGCATATAAAGTCACGCACGTGATTGAACAAAATTTAGTAATGAATCTGCTATATGGCTTTATTGGATTTATTGTTCTATTGATTGTTCACGAATTGATTCATCGTGTATTATTTATCGTGTTTTCAAAAGGTGAAAAGCCTATATTGAAATATAAGAAAAGTACTATTATCGTACAATTCTCTAATACTTGTTTTAATAGATGGCAATTTACAACGATTCTATTAGCACCACTTGTAATTATCAGTGTAGCATTACTCACTTTGATACAACTTTATTCCTATTCTTCATTAATCTTTATGTTTAGTATACATACTAGTTACTGCATGATTGATGTATTTTTAGTCGCACTTGCGCTTACAAGTAAATTTAAATATATTCAAAAATATGATGAAGGTTTATATTTATATCAAAATAAACCAACCCAAGCCAATCACGAATAATCAATAGGCCACTTATCCATTGAAGCGGATAAGTGGTTTTTAGTTTTCGAAAATAATGGAATGATAATCATAGTTAAAATACGAAATATAGAAATATTCGTTTGATATAATTACTTCGTATTGGATGGCCGCGCTTTCCTAGGGGACAACTTCAGCCTGTAGTCTTCAGTTTGTTCTGTTCCCTCAGGAGTCTTGCCATCCATACTTCATTTGTTAAGAATATAAGGTTTGGCTTTAACTTATTCGTTTTTTTTTAAAATTAAAGTTGAGTTATGGTATTTAAAGTGTGCACAATACATGTAAAATATCTATTTAAAGCGTATAATAATATAAAGCTATTTTGAGAATCGTGGAAAGTGGGGTGAGACAATGGCAGAAAGAAGGATTATTCATATTGATATGGATTATTTTTTCGCACAAGTTGAAATGCGAGATAATCCCAAATTAAAAGGTAAACCGGTCATCGTTGGAGGTAAAGCAAGTAATCGAGGTGTCGTATCAACGGCATCTTATGAAGCAAGAAAATACGGTGTACATTCCGCAATGCCAATGTCTCAAGCTCACAAACTTTGTCCTAATGGATACTATGTCACAAGTCGCTTTGGTGCTTATAGAGAAGCTTCTCAACAAATTATGGAAATATTCCGTAGTTATACAGAAATTGTAGAACCCATGTCACTTGATGAAGCTTACTTAGATATTACGCATCTAGTAAGACCCGATATGCCAGCTTCAAGAATTGCTAATTATATTCGACGTGATATATATGAAAAAACGCAACTTACAGCATCTGCTGGGGTTTCATATAATAAATTTTTAGCTAAATTAGCAAGTGGTATGAATAAGCCTAATGGCATGACGGTGATTGATTATCAGAATGTGCATGAGATTCTAATGCATTTAGATATTGGAGATTTTCCTGGCGTGGGTAAGGCTTCAAAGAAAGTGATGCATGATAATGGAATCTTTACAGGACAAGATTTATATAATAAAGATGAGTTTGAACTCATACGCTTATTTGGGAAAAGGGGACGAGGTTTATATAACAAAGCACGGGGCATTGACAATAATGAAGTTAAAGCGACACGCGTACGGAAATCCGTAGGTACCGAGCGTACATTTTCTACTGATGTGAATGATGATGATGAAATCTTGAGAAAGGTCTGGGAGCTATCTGGAAAGACAGCAGAAAGACTCAATAAATTGCAGAAATCTGGTAAAACTGTAACTGTTAAAATTAAAACATTTCAATATGAAACACTCTCAAAACAAACAAGTTTAAGAGATTCAGTGCAATCTGAAACAGATATTTATAACATTGCTTATTCACTTTATAATGATTTAAAAGACCCTGATGTTCCAATTCGTCTTATCGGCGTAACTGTCGGCAATTTAGAACAATCGAGTTATCGAAACATGACAATATATGATTTTATATAAAAAATAAGGCTGATTATCACTTGTATATAGTGGTAAATCAGCCTTTATCTTTAAGATTCTTCCCATAAATATTGAGCATACTTGGAAGATCATCATAATGTTTAAGCAATCTAAATGTAATCATAGCACAAGCTTTTGCATCATTAAGTGCATCGTGGTGACCATGAAAATCTAATTTATAATGATTCATCAGGTGTTTCAAACCATAACGATATGCGTCAATCGTGCGTTTAGCAAGTTGATACGAACAAAAATAAGTCATCGAGGGCGTTTCTATATTAAGTTGCTTTAAACTTTGGTGTAAGACATTCATATCAAAAGCTGCGTTATGGGCAACAACTGGTAATTGATCGATAAATTGTAACATGTACGGATAGACATATTCGAAACTTGGAGCACCTTCAACATCCTCTGGCTTAATACCATGAACGTTAATATTTGTTTCAGTAAAATAATCAAAAGGATTCACAAGCGTGTAGAATGATTCGGTTATTTGATTATCAATGACCTTTACCATTCCAACAGAACAAATACTCGTGCGTTTTCCATTAGCTGTTTCAAAGTCTAACGCTACAAATGCATTTTGATTCATTGCAACATTCCTTTCAATATAACCATTTAATACTTTGTGATTAAACGTTTTAATTATATATTTTATAACACTTCTTACAACCTGCATAGTAAAAACAATTGCACATTCACATCATCAATTCATTTTCATCACAGAAAGGGAACTCCAAAACAACGCGCTATAAAATTAAAAAATAAACTGTCAACGAAGCGTATCACTTCATTAACAGTTTAGTTAAATCACTCTCTCATAAAAATACGAGTATTAAATTAAAATTACTCTTCGTCAAAAGAACGTGCAGCTAATTCTTTTTCATATAAGTAAAGTGTATTGCAATCATCGCCAATACGAGTTAGATAATCAATGTGTGTTTCAAAAGTTGATTCTTCTTCAACTTGTTCATCTAAGAACCAATTTAAGAATGAAATTGTAGCATAGTCTTTATCTTTGTGTGCAAGTTCAGATAAGTTATAGAAACGTTTAGTTACATCTCTTTCTTGATCTAAACCATCTTTAAAAGTTTCTAAAATAGATGAGAATTCTACTTTAGGCGCTTTTAATGTATCGAATACTGCATGTTCGCCACGGTCGTTGATATAGTCATAGATTTTTTTACCGTGATAACGTTCTTCTTTAGCTTGTTCAATATAGAAATTTGCAAATCCTTCATAAGACTCTTTATCGCAATAAGCAGCCATTGCCATATAAGCATGCGCAGCGAAATATTCGTGGTTCATTTGTTCATTTAATGCTTTGAGTAGATCTTTACTTAACATCTTTTTTCACCTCATATAAAAATTTAATTAATTAATAACACTTATGAGTATAACAGACCTTTTCTCAATAGTAAATAATAATTATTCTAATCTAGAGATAACCATTCTCAATTACAGATAATAATTATTCTAATCTATAAATAGCTAGCCCCATAAGAATTGAGAATCTTTTTTGTTATACCCTTTACATGTTATAATTATGCGAGTGGAATTAAGAGGAGGAAACGCATGAGACAATGGACTGCAACCCACATGGCTAAGTTGGCTCGTAAGGCAAGTATCGCTGTTGGTAAAAAGGGAACGGACTTACCTGGGCAAATTGCACGTCGTGTGGATCAAAATATATTAAGAAAATTGTCTGAACAAGTAGATGATATTGTGTTTATCAGTGGGACAAATGGAAAGACAACAACATCTAACTTAATCGGACATACGTTAAAAGCAAATCAAATTAAGATTATTCATAATAACGAAGGCGCAAACATGGCTGCTGGGATTACATCTGCCTTCATTATGCAAATTTCTAAAGAAACTAAAATCGCTATCATAGAAATCGATGAAGGTTCAATTCCGCGTGTGTTAAAAGAAGTGACACCGTCAATGATGGTGTTTACGAACTTCTTCAGAGATCAGATGGATAGATTTGGCGAAATAGATATTATGGTTAACAATATTGCGAAATCAATTAGTAATAAAGGAATCAAATTATTGTTAAATGCCGATGATCCATTTGTTAGTCGTTTGAAAATCGCAAGTGATTCACTTGTATATTATGGTATGAAAGCACATGCACACGAATTCGAACAAAGTACGATGAATGAAAGTAAATATTGCCCTAATTGTGGTCGTCTATTGCAATATGATTATATACATTACAATCAAATCGGCCATTATCATTGTCAATGTGGTTTCAAACGTGAAGATCCTACATATGAAGTATCATCTTTTGAAGTTTCACCGTTTTTAAATATGACAATTAATAATCATTTATTTAATATGAAGATTGCTGGAGACTTTAATGCATATAATGCAATCGCTGCGTATACTGTATTACGAGAATTAGGTCTTAGTGATGAATCAATTGAAAAAGGTTTTGAAACGTACACTTCAGATAATGGACGGATGCAGTATTTTTCTAAAGATAATAAAGAAGCGATGATTAATTTAGCTAAGAATCCGGCTGGTATGAATGCAAGTTTATCCGTTGGAGAACAGATAGAGGGCAAGAAAGTCTATGTGATTAGTTTGAATGACAATGCTGCAGATGGCCGTGATACTTCATGGATATATGATGCTGACTTTGAAAAGTTAAGCAATCAAGATATTGAAGCAATTATAGTGACAGGTACGCGTGCCGAAGAACTTCAATTGCGTTTGAAGCTAGCTGAAGTCAATGTACCTATTATCGTTGAAAAGGACATTTATAAAGCAACTGCTCAAACAATGAACTATACATCGTTTACGGTAGCTATACCAAACTATACATCTCTAGCACCTATGTTAGAGCAACTCAATCGCTCATTTGAAGGAGGGCAGTCGTAAATGAATGAATTAACGGTTTATCATTTTATGTCGGATAAATTAAATTTATATAGTGATATTGGTAATATTATAGCGTTAAGAAAACGCGCTAAAAAAAGAAATATTAAACTTAACGTCAAAGAAATTAATGAAACTGAAGGCGTAACATTCGACGATTGCGATATCTTCTTCATTGGCGGAGGTAGTGACAGAGAACAAGCACTTGCTACTAAAGAATTAAGTAAGATTAAAACGTCTCTTAAAGAAGCAATTGAAGATGGGATGCCAGGACTTACGATATGCGGAGGATACCAATTCTTGGGTACTAAATATATTACGCCAGATGGTACCGAGCTAGAAGGATTGGGTGTGCTAGATTTTTACACTGAATCTCAAACGGATCGTTTAACAGGTGATATTGTCATTGAGAGTGACACTTTCGGAACGATTGTAGGTTTTGAGAATCACGGTGGAAGAACATATCATAACTTTGGAACATTAGGACATGTGACACATGGATATGGTAATAATGACACTGACCGTGAAGAAGGTATCCATTATAAAAACTTGTTAGGCTCCTATTTACATGGTCCTATTTTACCTAAGAACCATGAAATGACAGATTATCTCCTTGAAAAAGCATGCGAACGTAAAGGTATTCCTTTTGAACCTAAGGAATTAGATAATACCGAAGAAGAAGCAGCTAAAAGCGTCCTCATCGAAAGAGCAAAAGGAAACAAACACTAATGTAAATAAAGTGAAAATGAATGTAGCAGACTATTAGAAAATGTTTATCAGTCGAGAATTTTTATTCTTAACAGATATACGAAGTATTGATGGCGACACGCCTGCAGGAATAGCATGCGTCTTGAGACTACAGGCTCAAGCCATGCCCGCGGCAAGGGAGCTAAGCAATACGAAGTATTGATATATTAAACCAAATTTTTAAAAGGGTTCTGTAAAGTCTGCATAGTGAAAATCGAATATTTTATAGAGAGTTAGGTTGAATGACCAATTGTGGTTTTCAATTTAACTCTTTTTTTATGAGACACTTAGGATGCTTAGATGTCCTAAAAATTTTATATTTAGACAGTAAAGTGCTAAAACGCTTAATATAAGAAAAATAATTAATTATAAATTAATCGATTGATATACTGAACTCGTAAGGGAGAATTTTAAATTTATACAACTAAAATAGGAGTGAGAAAATGAAAGGTTTAAAATTGATGGGTCTGACACTCGCTGCATCAACGATTGCTTTTTCACTTTCGCAAGTTGCACACGCTGAACAAATGGTTAAAGGGGAAAATAACGAAACACATTATGGTGTTCACATGAACGAAGCTGAAGGTGGTTATACACATAAAGGTAACGCTGGACAAAACGCTTCATATCTTGCAGATTCAGATTTTGTTAACGCATTAGATAGTGGACAGTTGAATTTTAACGGCTACTCTATCGATCAAGATAACGACGACAATGTAGAATACAAAAAAGTTTATGACCAAGAAGTTAGAGCAACAAGCGACGATACTGCTGTGAGTATTCGCTTTAAAGTAACAGATCAATCAGTCACTTTAGATCAGATGAAAGATGCTTATCCTAGTGATAAATTAAATCATATCCCACACACAAGTTCGAATGCAGATCAACCTGATGACGGTACATACGTATATCACGGTGATCAAATCAAATTACAATTCAAAGTTGAAGACGGTTATGTAACTTCAGTTACAATCGGTCAAGGCGAAACAGAATAAATTTTACTAGTAAATCATAAAATAATACCTCAGAAAGACGTATAATGATTCAGTCTTTCTGAGGTATTTGTATGTTCAGAGCTTTTCATTGTTAATCATGCTATTTCATTTTGCCCCCCAAAAAACTCCTTTTAATATCTTTTTATTTGGCATAGCGTGAATCTAAAATTTTATAAATCAGTAGCATTTCATATATGAGATGACTTTTCATTTGATTTTGATCAAATTCCTCTAAGCGCTTCACAGATGTCTTCAAAGTTGAAGCTGATTTCTTCTGCCGTTTAAAGCTGCCATTACTAATAATTTCATTGATACTATTGCTAATATTAATGATTGCCATTTTTTCATTAGGTGTAAAAGCAACGTGCGTGTTCTTAGGTAAATAGATGATATTTGATAAATGTGAAATAAATAAACGATTATTATATGCACGATTTGTTATTTTATTTAGCAACTTCCAGTCATCTTCTTTATTTTTATGATAATGGAGTTCATCTCTTTGATAGCTTGTTAATGTTTCAATTTTTTGAGCGATAATATTTAATTTAGTGAGTTGTTTATTACTTTTTTCAGAGCTGAACTTACCTAGTAATAACTCTTGGCAACGAGCGTAAAATAATTCGTACATCTTTTTCTCTGAAAGTGATAATTGGTCTTCAAGTTGATGATAATACTTGGGAGGTAAGATGATAAAGTTAACTAAGCCAGCCGTCACAAGTCCTATCAGGGCAGTTAATAATCTAGAAAAGAAATTGAAATAGTACGCTTCATGGATACCTGGAATCATTGCGACTGAAGTAAGTACAGCAACATTTGTCCCCACTTGTAAATTGAGCTTAGTGCAAACTAAAATTGTAAATGTTGCAGCTAGCGCATAACTTAGAGGGGATTGATCTCCAAAAATATATGTAAAGATTACCGCAAATAACGCACCTATTACCGTTGCAGGAAGACGTTTATATCCTTTTTTGATGGAAGCCTTAGCAGTAGGTTCAATGGTTACAATCGCAGTTAATATTGCGAATATCGGGGTGAGGTTAAGCAACATACAAAACACCGTTGTTAGGAAAGTTGCAAGACCAGTTTTAATTGTCCTAGCCCCAATAATATGTTTATACCATTTTACGTTCATACTTATATGACCCCTTTGCAGTAAAAGGGAATTCGAAAAGCTAATACTTTATACAAATTCTCTTTCTCTTAAAAATAATTTTACAATGTAACGTGATATATGATTCATGTTTAGTATATCAAAAAAAATTTGCTATAATAAGATGTAATAAAATTTATAAAGGAACGGGATAAAATGATTGTTAAAACTGATGAAGAATTACAAGCGTTAAAAGAAATAGGATACATTTGTGCTAAAGTCAGAGACACAATGCGAGAAGCAACAAAACCTGGTGTCACAACTCGAGAGTTAGACAATATCGCCAAAGAATTATTCGAAGAACATGGTGCAATCTCTGCGCCAATCCACGATGAGAACTTTCCAGGTCAAACATGTATTAGTGTGAACGAAGAGGTAGCACACGGCATTCCTGGTAAACGTATGATTCGTGAAGGCGATTTAGTAAATATTGATGTGTCAGCGTTAAAAAATGGCTACTATGCCGATACAGGCATCTCATTTGTCGTTGGTGAATCAGATAATCCTATGAAACAAAAAGTGTGTGATGTAGCAACGATGGCATTTGAAAATGCAATGACTAAAGTGAAACCTGGTGCGAAATTAAGCAACATTGGTAAAGCTGTGCATGCTACTGCACGTCAAAATGACTTAACTGTCATTAAAAATTTAACTGGACATGGTGTTGGACAATCATTACATGAATCACCAAAACATGTCATGAATTATTATGATCCTAAGGATAAAACGTTATTAAAAGAAGGTCTTGTTATCGCTGTAGAACCTTTTATTTCATCACGTGCTACATATGTGACTGAAGGTAAAAACGAATGGGCTTTTGAAACAAAAGATAAAAGTTTTGTGGCTCAAATAGAACACACAGTCATTGTTACAAAAGAAGGTCCAGTATTAACAACTAAAATTGATGACTAATCGTTGCGTCATTTTCAGATTTAATGAAGTAATTAAAATAATCATATGAAATCCTCGTCGGACTAAAGTATGAACTCAATATGGTTCCGGAGCCTATTACGTTAGGTTTCGGAATTGTTTTATAATAAAGCTTAATCAGTGACGAGGTGGTACTATGAATTATATGGATTTATACTTACAACATTTTCTAAAATCAACAATTAAAGATAGTATCAATGAATACAGAATGATACTCGATAAAAAATTAAAAAGTATTGAGAGTTATATTAATTATTTAAGTGAAAAAAGAACGCAACTCAAGAAGTTAATTGACAGCTTAACACTCTCATTAGAAAATAAATATATCGACATCGTAAATAATCATGACATTTATTGTGCTGAGGAAATTCATGATACAGAAATTGAAAGTATTAAAACAAAACTTGATGATATAGAAGCGTATTATGCGAGAATAGAAGCGGATATTCATCAACAATCTAAAGAAAAAATAACTACAGAAAATGAATGTAACTTAATTTATCATATGAGTGCTGTAGCATAGAAAGGTGGCGAAACATGACGCATAAATATATATCAACTGAAATGTTGATAATTTTTACAGCTTTAATGATTATCGCTAATTTTTATTATATATTCTTTGAAAAAATTGGCTTTCTTCTCGTCTTATTATTAGGATGCGTGCTCGTGTATGTGGGGTATGTATTCTTTCGTAAAGTAAGAGGTTTACTGTCATTCTGGATAGGTGCGTTACTTATCGCCTTTACTTTATTATCAAATAAGTACACGATTATCATTCTTTTTATATTCTTAGTTGTACTCATTATCCGCTATTTAATTTATAAATTTAAACCTTTAAAGGTAGTTGCAACAGATGAAGAAGTGACATCACCTATTTTTATAAAGCAAAAATGGTTCGGTGAACAACGTACACCCGTATATGTGTATAAATGGGAAGATGTGCAAATTCAACATGGAATTGGTGACATCCATATTGATATGACCAAAGCGGCTAATATTAAAGAAACGAACACAATTGTCGTGCGTCACATCTTAGGTAAAGTACAAGTGGTTGTGCCGTTAAATTACAACATTAATTTACATACAGCAGCTTTTTACGGAACGGCATATGTAAATGACAAATCATATAAAATTGAGAATAATCATATTCAAGTTGAGGAAAAAACTAAAGATGACAACTATACAGTCAATGTTTACGTTTCAACATTTATTGGAGACGTTGAGGTGATTTATAAATGAATCACTACATAAGAGCAATTGGATCGATGCTAATACTTGTCTATAGCATGCTCACTGCTTTTTTATTCATTGACAAAGTTTTTGTTAATATTATTTATTTTCAAGGGATGTTTTACACCCAAATATTTGGAATTCCCGTATTTTTATTCTTAAATATATTAATTATCTTATTATGCATCATTGTAGGGTCTGTGTTAGCGTATAAAATCAATCAACAAAATGATTGGATTAAATCTCAAATTGAAAGATCGATTGAAGGGGAAACAGTTGGTATTAACGATCAAAATTTAGAGTTATATAGTGAGACTTTAGATATTTATCATACATTGGTACCCTTAAATCAAGAATTACATCGATTGAGAATGAAAACGCAAAACATGACAAATGAAAACTATAATCTAAATGATGTGAAAGTGAAAAAAATTATAGAAGATGAACGCCAGCGCTTGGCTAGAGAATTACATGATTCGGTAAGTCAGCAATTATTTGCCGCAAGTATGATGCTTTCAGCGATTAAAGAATCTAAATTAGAACCGCCTTTAGACCAACAAATTCCTGTTCTAGAGAAAATGGTTCAAGATTCACAGCTTGAAATGAGAGCGTTACTTCTACACTTAAGACCTATAGGATTAAAAGATAAGTCTCTAGGTGAAGGAATTAAAGATTTAGTCATTGATCTTCAAAAGAAAGTGCCTATGAAAGTGGTTCATGAAATTCAAGATTTCAAAGTACCTAAAGGTATTGAAGATCATTTGTTTAGAATTACTCAAGAAGCGATTTCCAATACATTAAGACATTCGAATGGTTCGAAAGTAACGGTAGAATTATTCAATAAAGAAGATTATTTACTGTTAAGAGTTCAAGATAATGGTAAAGGTTTCAATGTAGATGAAAAATTTGAACAAAGTTATGGTTTAAAAAATATGAGAGAACGCGCATTAGAGATTGGTGCCACATTCCATATCGTATCGTTACCAGATTCAGGTACACGTATAGAAGTCAAAGCACCATTGAACAAGGAGGATGAATCAAATGGCGATTAAAGTATTATTTGTGGATGATCACGAAATGGTTAGAATAGGTATTTCTAGTTATCTTTCTACACAAGAAGATATTGAGGTAGTAGGTGAGGGTGCTTCAGGAAAAGAAGCCATTGAGAAAGCACACGAATTAAAGCCAGATTTAATTTTAATGGACCTACTGATGGACGATATGGATGGTGTAGAAGCCACAACCGAAATAAAAAAGGATTTACCACATATTAAAGTCGTGATGTTAACAAGCTTTATTGAAGATAAAGAAGTTTATCGTGCGTTAGATGCCGGTGTGGATAGTTATATTTTAAAAACAACAAGCGCAAGTGATATTGCTGAAGCAGTACGTAAAACATATCAAGGTGAATCAGTGTTTGAACCTGAAGTACTTGTGAAAATGAGAAATCGAATGAAAAAACGTGCGGAATTATATGAAATGTTAACAGAACGTGAAATGGAAATCTTATTATTAATCGCAAAAGGGTATTCAAATCAAGAAATTGCGAGTGCATCTCATATTACAATTAAAACTGTTAAAACGCATGTGAGTAATATTCTAAGTAAATTAGAAGTACAAGATAGAACACAAGCTGTTATCTATGCTTTCCAACACAATCTTATACAATAAAATAACAAAAAATAAAAGGCGAAAGTCACGGTGAAACGTGTCCTTCGCCTTTTTTTAGTGGTTTATTTTTGATTTTTATCATCGTTGTCATGGTTGTTTTTAAATTTATCAACGATTTTATCTTTAAGTGTTTCCTGATCTTCAGGTTTCTCATTATCAGCATTTTGATCTATATTATAATTTTCATCTTTATTCTTAGGTGTGTCATTGTTGTATTCATAAGTTGTGTCTTCATTATAATGATTTTGATTGTTGTCATCATGGAGTAACGCTGCTTCTTCAGGTGTATGACCTTTGATGACTTTTCTTTGGTGAATAATCGCATTGATTTCTGCACCAATGATGATAATGAAACTTGTAATGTACAACCATAAGAATAAGATAATGATGCCGGCTAAACTTCCGTATGTTTTGTTGTAATTACCAAAGTTTGAGATATACCAACCAAATAAGAATGAACCAACTAACCAAATAATAGATGTAAATAAAGCACCAGGAAGTACTGAACGTAATTTTGTTTTAACATTTGGTGCAACAGAATATAATACTGTGAATAGAAGAATGATGATAATCAGAGGTAGTACGATTCTCACTACATCGAAGATCCATTCTACTTGTTTATCTAAACCTAAAGGTCCAAATAAGAATTTGCTAATCACAGGTCCTAATGTAATCAACACAATTGCCACTACAAATACGATGCCTAAAACGAGTGTATAAATGACACTTAGAATCTTCAGCACAATGCCATTTCTTGCATCTTCTACGTCATAAGCGACATTAAATGAATTGATAATGGCAGACATACCATTAGACGCAGACCAAATGGCTAAGATTAAACCAATGGATAGAACGCCACCATTGGCACTATCTGAAATACTACTAAATATCTTAGTGACAACATCAGCAGTACTTTGATCAGGTATATATTGACTGACCTTGTGGTTGATTTGGTCAGTGTTAATAGTTATAAATTGTCCTAATAAAGTAAGTAAGAAGATGAGCATAGGGAACATTGCGAGCACGAAATGATAAGTCATTTGAGCCGCTAGACCGGATGCATCGTCTTTACCGATTCTATAAATTAAGTATTTTAGGAAATTAGAATCTTTCGTGTACTTAGCTGGCTTATTTAAACGAGATAGAAAGAATACTTGGTCCTTTTTCTTAGGTGACTTTGACTTGAACTCTTGAGGTTCAATGTATGTACGATCGACTTTAATTTGTTTGTCTTTATCGTCATTCTTTTTGTGTTGACGTTCTTCTTGTTCCTTAGCTGAATTAAGGAATTTTGAAGTCGTTTTTTCTTGTTTTGACATGACAATCTCCTTTGCTTTGTTTAATCGAAAAATGTATGACTGTTATATTCCCAAGTTAAGTTAGAATTAAAACAATAAATGGCAAATTATGTCATTTATTTTAATCATCACCTTAAAGTTTTAAGTAAATTAATATTTCATTCAATATTTTGTCTTAAATTGATAGGAAAGGCAATAGCTATAAAGTGAATTTTAAATAGAATATCTTTCAAATCAATTCAATGTATGAAATATATGAAGACAATTAGGTTTAAATATATAGTCACTCATGATGGGTCAATATAAAAAGACGCCCATAAAGCGAGATATACAATCTCTAACAATAAAGGCGTCTTGTTATAAAGTATAGCTAAGTCGTGCTTATTCTATCGATTATTTACCTAAACGTTGGTTTTTACGATTAACGAATGTATCCTTAGCATCTTTGATAGAACGTTCTAATTCTGGATTGTTACGACGAATTTCTTCAATCGTATCTTTCCAGTACATTACTTCATCTTTAATGCTATTAAATTTAGAAGGTTTACGTGAACGATTGCCTTCTTTAGCATCTTTGAATGATTGTTTTAAAGCGTTACGTGTAGATTTATCGGCTAAAGTAGCAGCGCCGCCGATAATTGCACCAATTAGAATACCAGGAACTAATTTATTTTCCATAGTGATTACCCCTCTTTCAAATTTGCATCTTTAACGATGTAATCAATTAAATTATCACATGATGATTGTACCATTTCAAATACACCTTCAAAATTGTTTGTGTAATACGGATCTGGCACATCACTTTCTTCCATGTTACTAAATTCTAGCAATTTGAACAATTGTCCGTGTAGATTTGGATTGATTCGGCGAATATTATCCACGTTACTTTGATCCATTGCTATAATATAGTCAAAATCATCATTTGGTTCAAAAAGTTCACTAATCATATGATCGAAGGGGATATTGTGTTCTTTCAATATCGCTTGGGTACCTTCGTGAGGTGGTTCGCCTAAATTCCAGCGTCCTGTACCTCGTGAGTGAACTGTAATACCTGAAATGCCTCTGTCTTGCAGCCTTTGTCTCATGATAGCTTCAGCCATTGGAGAACGACATATATTACCGAGACATACAAATGCTACGTCTACCATAATTATTCCTCCAAACTATGTAACTATATCCCCATTTTATAGAGTATTTAAACAATAAGAAAGTACTTAACCTCAAATTCTATTAAAGTTTAATAAAGTATGGTAATTTGATAGAATATTGAATTAAAGAGGTGAATCCCATGTCATTATCAAATGAAGAAATGATTGCAGAAATCAGAAAGAAATTAAATATAGTCAATCAAGGGTTACTGAATCCAGATAAATTCAAATCTTCAAATCATGAAGAAATCACTGAAATATATGAATTTGTAATGTCTAAAGATTCGTTTTCTCCGAGTGAGGTCACTGCGATTGCAGACCATTTAGGACAACTTAGACAAGATTAGGGGGACTACAGTATGGCTAATTATCATGAAAAGTTACAACAATATGCGGAACTACTTGTTAAAGTAGGCATGAATGTTCAAGAGAATCAACCTGTATTTATTCGCTCTTCAGTTGAAGCCTTAGAATTAACGCACTTAATAGTTGAAGAAGCTTATAAAGCAGGTGCATCTGATGTTCGAGTAAAATATGCTGATGCACGTTTGAAACGTCTTAAATTCGAACATGAATCTGTTGAGCACTTTGAAAATAATGAATTAAAGCAATATGATATTGATGAACGTTTAGATTATGTTAAACGTGGTGCAGCTAATTTAGCATTAATTGCTGAAGATCCAGATTTACTTAATGGTATTGATGTGAATAAATTAAAAGCATATCAAGCTCAGTATTCAAAAGGCTTTAAACCATATATGGAAGCGAGTCAAAAGAATCAGTTCCCATGGGTAGTTGCAGCATTCCCAACAAGAGATTGGGCACGCCGTGTTTATCCAGACTTGGATGAAGAAGAGGCATATGAAAAATTCATAGATGAAGTATTCGATATTGTGCGTGTGGATGGCAATGATCCTATCGAAAACTGGAATGCCCATGTAAAATCTTTAAGTGTTCATGCAAAAAGACTTCAAGAAAAGAATTATAAGGCTCTTCACTATATCTCTGAAGGTACAGACCTAACAGTTGGTTTACCAGAAGGACACTTATGGGAAGATGCGACAAGTTATGTCAATGGAGATGGACAACCGTTTATTGCCAATATTCCTACAGAGGAAGTGTTTACTGCACCTGATAGAAATAATGTGAATGGTTATGTCACAAACAAATTACCTTTAAGTTATAATGGTAATATTATCGACGGATTCACATTAACATTCAAAGATGGTGAAATCGTTGAAGTTAAAGCTGAAAAAGGCGAAGAAGTTCTCAAAGACTTAATTAACACAGATGAAGGCTCAAGAAGATTAGGCGAAGTCGCTTTAGTCCCTGATGATTCGCCAATTTCAAATCGTCGTACAATTTTTTACAATACACTATTTGATGAAAATGCTTCTTGCCATCTAGCAATCGGTTCAGCATATGGTTTCAATGTTAAAGGTGGTACCGAAATGACAACAGAAGAAAAAGTTGCAAGTGGATTAAATGATTCGAACGTCCATGAAGACTTTATGATTGGTAGTTCTGATTTAACGATTTATGGCATTCTTCAAGATGGTACGAAAGAGTTAGTCTTCGAGAATGGTAATTGGGCCTAATAATAAAGTATGCATATTACTTTTCAAAATTAAAAAAGTAAAATAATAATTAATGAATTTAGCTTACTGGGAGTTAAAGTTCTGGTATATAAAGATGGGGAGAAATAGAGTATGTCTAATGAAAATAGAAAAATGAAAGCAATGTCTGAAGCAAAATGTATCAAACATAGACAAGTATTTCCACAAGATACGAATCATCATCATACAATGTTTGGTGGTTCTTTGATGGCAAATATTGATGAAATAGCAGCTATTTCAGCTACAAAACATGCGGGCGCACAAGTGGTGACTGCTTCCACAGACTCAGTAGATTTCTTAAGACCAATTAAAACAGGAGACATTCTTTCTTATGAAGCGATGGTGTCATATGCTGGAACAAGTTCAATGGAAATTTGTGTGCAAATTATTATAGATGATGTCTTTAATAATGAGCGTCATCTCGCAGCCTTAAGTTTCCTAACATTTGTAGCACTAGGCGAAGACGGGAAACCTATAAATGTTCCAGGTGTCTATCCTGAAACTGATGTTGAAAAGTGGTTCCATGAAAGTGCACCTTCACGTGTTGAAAGACGCAAAGAACGTCGTTCAGAAAGCAAGAAAACGATTGAATATCTATCCAGAGTTAGACATATTGAAAAATAAACAAATGCCACAGAATGGTTTTATCATTAATCATTCTGTGGCATTTATTTGTTTCATTACTTAAGAAAAGATGTGGCGTGAATGCATTTCTTTTTCTTTGAGTTTGAAGTCTGTTTGAGGATAGTACATATTTTTAACTAATACATTAGGACCTAGACATTGGAATTCAGGGCAGTGACAGTTAAGTGATTGTGCTAATTCTGAATGAAGCCATTGATCAAATACATCAGTGAGTTTATCTTTTTGAATGTTTGAAATTGTACCATTTTCATCACCGAAGTCAGTTACAATAACATTACCTGTAAAGACATTGACATTTAATCGACTACGTCCATCAGGGTCATTTCTCATTGTGACATTTTTCGCGTTTCTTAATCTCTGTAGTAATTTTTGGTCATTTTCATCATTAATACAAGGATAAATAGGTAAAGTTCCAAATAGCATCCAAGTCTCTTCATTGCGAATATCTAATAAGTAATTAATGGCGTCTTTCATTTCTTTAAGAGAAAGAACATTCAGTTGACTCGCGAAATCAGCAGGATACATAGGATGTACTTCATGACGGCTACACTTCATATCATTTACAATTTCATGATGAATTTTATCTAAATAAGGTAACGTGCTTTGATTCAACATTGTCTCAGCAGAAACAAACATACCTTGTTCCGATAAAGTTCTCGAATTATCTAACATTTGTTCATATAATTTAAGTTTTGCTTTTAAAGGTGGTTGCTTCTTCATTGCTCCGAAACCAACATCGGTAAACTCTTGTATTGTTCCCCAGTTATGAGAAATATGCATAACATCGATATACTCTGCAATATCTAAGTATCTGTCTTGTGGCAATGTTAAATTTGAATTCATTTGAACGTAAATGCCTCGATCATAAGCATACTTAAGTAAAGGTTTAACGACATTTTTAATCGATTTCTTGGAAAACATTGGCTCGCCACCAGTAATCGACATCGTTCTTAAGTTCGGGATTTCATCCAGTCTTCGATAAATAATATCCATTGGTAGAGGGTCTGGATCTTTTGTTTGAAGTGTATAGCCTACTGCGCAGTGACTGCAGCGCATATTACACAGATTGGTTGTTGTAAATTCTATATTACTTAGTGTTAATCCACCATGATCAATGATATCGTTATACGCTTCCCATGGGTCATTTTGGATAGAAATAGGTTTTTTATTTGTGATCAACATGAATTATTACTCCTAAATATAAACTTTCCATCTACTTTGTTTATTACGTAAAAAGTACAGTAAACATTATTAAGATTATATCGCTTTTTGTCAAATTCTGTTAGGATATGAGTATCTTAAAAAAATATTTAAAGAAGGAGCGCTTATTTTAAATGAATGAACAACAAACAATTGATCAAATTAAAACACGTCTAAATAAATTTATAGAGGATATTGACCATGTGAATCCTGATGAAGTACGTGTAGAAGATATTGACGAATGGATTGGTCTATTAGATCAATTAGAAGAGAAAGTAAAGCAAGTTTCAAAATAAGGCTCATACTATAATAATGATGTAGATTTAACAAATCCTCTTATTTTAATTTCTAAATTGAGGATTTGTTTTTTATTTTAAGAAAAGTGGGAAATGAAAGGACTTAACATCTTATGTTTAAACATTAATCATCTTGTCTATATATAGATTAGAATTAATTAGAGAAAGGTGATTATTAATTATGACTAAAAAAGTAGCAATCATTCTTGCAGATGAATTTGAAGATATTGAATTAACAAGTCCTAAAGAAGCTTTAGAAAATGCTGGATTTGAAACTGAAATCATTGGGGATACTGCAAAACATGAAGTTGTAGGTAAACATGGTGAAAAAGCGACAGTTCAAGTAAGCATTGCTGATGCTAAACCAGAAGATTATGATGCATTATTAATTCCTGGTGGTTTCTCACCTGACCACTTACGTGGCGATGCTGAAGGTCGTTATGGCACATTTGCTAAATACTTCACTAAAAATGATGTTCCAACATTTGCAATTTGCCACGGTCCATTAGTATTAATCGATACTGATGACTTAAATGGCCGTACATTAACTGGTGTATTAAATGTACGTAAAGATTTATCAAATGCAGGTGCGCAAGTTGTTGATGAATCAGTAGTTGTTGATAACAACATTGTAACAAGCCGTACACCTGATGATTTAGACGATTTCAATAGAGAAATTGTTAAACAATTAGAAGCATAATTCAGTATTCTAAATAATTTAATATGAGATATGAGGCTGTCGACAGAGTATTCACTCTGTTGGCAGTTTTATTTTTATTTAAAAGTTTTTGAAATAAGCATTCTTAGCTATTTTGGAATATAGCTAAGCCAACGGGTCCAGACACGGATACACCTTGGGACTGATTTTTATCATAAGCTATAGCTAAACGTTGAAACTACTGGTAAACTCACTTTAAGAGGGTGAGTTTAAGAAAAAAGGAGCAAACGCATGAAAAGAAGCGAAAAATATGCGGATTCTTATAATGATCAACGTAGTGAAATGCGAAGACCTCATTATAATACGTATTATCAACCAGTAGGTAAACCACCAAAAAAGAAGAAAACTAATAAAATCATTTTAAAAATATTGTTCGTCGTCATTATCGTGTTTGTTTTATTTTTAGGTTTGATGTATTTCTTATCTTCAAGAGCGAATGTTGATGATTTGAAGTCAATTGAAAATAAAAATAGTTTCGTACCTGCAGATAACATGCCTAATTATGTTAAGGGCGCATTTATATCGATGGAAGATGAACGTTTTTATAAACATCATGGTTTTGATTTAAAAGGAACAACACGTGCATTATTTTCAACCATTAGTGACCGAGATGTTCAAGGCGGTAGTACCATCACACAACAAGTAGTCAAAAATTATTATTACGATAATGAACGTTCATTTATGAGAAAGATTAAAGAATTATTTGTTGCGCATAAAGTTGAACAACAGTATAACAAGAACGAAATTTTAAGTTTTTATGTGAATAATATTTATTATGGTGACAATCAGTATACGGTTGAAAGTGCAGCAAATCATTATTTTGGTACAACAGTGAATAAAAATAATCAAAGTATGCCACAAATAAGTGTATTACAAAGTGCCATTTTAGCGAGTAAAGTGAATGCGCCTAGTGTATATGATGTCAATGATATGTCTGAGAATTTTAAAAACCGTGTTAAAGCTAATTTGGAAAAGATGAAACAGCAAGATTATATTACAGACGCACAATATAAAGAAGCTATGTCACAATTAGGAAATTAATTACAAAATCAAGCACCTGCTTTCTACAGAAAATGATAGAGCGCAGGTGTTTATTTATATCGTTACATAATGGTTCTCAAAAAAGGCATAGTTGTTTATGAATATGTAATAAATGTGCCATAATAATGGTAATTCATGTTTAAAACATTTTCAGGAAAGGGAGGGTGAGACGTGCCTAAAGTTACAAAACTTGAAGTTCAGAAAAAGAACAAAGAACGATTTAACTTATATTTAGACGGTGTATTTGAAATGGGTATTGATATCGATACGCTCGTTAAATTTAATTTAAAAAAAGATCAAATACTTGAAGCGGCTGATATGGAACAAATTCAAAAATACGATCACTATAGACGTGGTGTAAATATGGCGATTCAGTATTTATCTTATAAAAAACGTACTGAAAAAGAAGTTCGGCAATACCTAGAAAAAAATGAAATTTCTGAAGATGCAATTGAGCAAGTGATTGATTATTGCTATAAAGAAAAGTTTATTGATCATGAAGATTATGCTGAAAGTTTGAAAAACACAATGATTCGTACGACAGATAAAGGACCAGAAATATATAAACAAAAGCTTTATCAATTAGGTATTGAACCTAAAATCATTGATCACTATACAGCGCTTTATGAACAAGAACAACCTCTTGAAGATGTCATTAAAGTAGGCAATAAAATAATGAAAACGAAGAAGGGACCTGAAGTTAAAGTAAAACAAAAAGTTTCACAAGCTTTAATGCAAAAAGGCTTTACATTTGAGACAATCCAGGTTGCGATGTCTGAGCTCAACTTTTCCCAAGATGAAGAGACATTAGATAATTTATTGCAACGTGATTTAGAGAAAGTCTATAATAAAAATTGTAGAAAATACGATGGTCAAAAATTAATGATGAAAACCATTGAAGCGCTTATGAGAAAAGGTTATAAGTATGATAAAATTAAAACAAAATTAGAAGAAAGTGGTATTACAAATGGTACAGAAGAAATTGAGTGAGATGTCAGAACAAGAATTAAGACATGAAATTCAGACATATAAAGAAAAAATGCGTAAAGCTGAAATGAATGGCATTATGAATGAATACGATGTGTACCAAAGTAAAGTCATCATTGCAGAAAGTTATCTGGTTGATCGTAATAAAGTTGAAATAGGAAAGATTTATAAATTAAACGATGGCAGTGAACAATACTTCAAAGTAGAAAGACTGAAAGGTGTTTTTGCTTGGGGGTTCAGAATTAAAAGTAGTGAACCAGAAGAAGGTCTACCATTAGCATTATTAAAAATTTAGAAGGATGTTTAATCAATGGGAAGCTCAATTGTATTAAGGTTACTTAAAGTGACACATTACTATAGAAATAAAAGCTCAAAGAAATGGTATCTGCCCTTTGGATATGATGCAGAAGATATCAATTTAAATAATATCTCTTTACATATTTATCAAGGTGAATCACTTGGTATTATTGGTGAACCAGGATCCTCGAAGACGTTAATTGGTAGAATTTTGAGTGGGACTGTTAAACCTGATAAAGGGAAAGTCATTCGTACTGAGAATCTATTTTACGGAGATATGGAGCACCGTCATGTTACATATCAAACTGTTCAAGATTTTGTAGACAGCGCTGTGCAATTATTTCCTTACAAAGTAAATGACCATAAGGCAGAACAAATCATTCAATGGGCACATTTAGGAGATAAAGCGAAGACAAGTATTTCAAATTTATCTCCAACTGAGTATGCTCAATTATTACTGAGTATCGCCCGTTCTTCTCAAAATAAAATCATCATCCTTAGCCACGTATTGACACATTTAGATGATGTATTCTTCAAAAGAGCAATTGAATTATCAGATGATTACATACAAAGTAACCAAACATTAGTATTGATTGATAATGATATAGACAAGATTAGTGAAACAGCTAACTATATCACTTGGGTGTCTCATGGACAAATTCGTAAAGAGGGTTCGCTAAATCAAGTTTTACCTGTGTTTAGAGAACATGAAAAGGACCGTCAAAGTATTGATTCTAAGACGCAATTGGAAAGCTTCGATTTAGACTGGAAGAAAAGCCGTACACGTATACCAGAAATGACGTATAACTTTAAGAGAATTGAGCGCTATAATCATGCTAAGCCACCTGTCTTTTTAGTAAGGTTCTGGACATTATTTGCGAGTTTCTTAATCGGTCTAGCATTGATGGGGGTATTACTCTTCAACAATTTAGGCAAAGTTCATATTTCTGAAAATAATACCCAAGCCGCAATACAAAACCAAAGCAAAGATCCATATGAAGATAAATTAGCTTATGGCCTTGCGCTTGATGGTTCTACAACATTAAAAGGTACAAAGAATACGGAATTACCTAAATATGGATTAGCGACAATTACAGGTGAGAATAGTAAAAAATATCGAATAGAAATGAACCAAAAGACGTATACGGTTGGAAAAAGCGACTTATTCTATTTTAACCCAGCTGGTTTATATGAATCACACAGTTTTAAAAAGCTTTCACCTTATATTAAAACCAACTATAGTACATACATAGAGTATTTCAATAGTCATTTACACCAAAAGCATGACAAAGTTACGAAGACCCTTGTTCCAGAGAAAGATAGTCGTTATGTCGTACCAATCACTCAACAACCGATTAAAATGATTTTCGGAGATGAAGATACACTTTCAGGATTTGTGGTACCTATGGAACATAAAACAGAATTGAAGAAAAAATATAATATAAAAAAAGATGTATGGATTACGAAATCTGGCAATGGTTATTTCATAGCAGATATGAAAGATAATAAATGGATATATATTGAATTGTAGGTGTGAAAATGATAGATAATATAATCTTATACTTTAAAAACTTGCCACATCTGATAGGTTACTGTACTCAACGGATAAAGCAAACTTGGCATTGGTTTGTCATTAGTTTTGTAATAGGTCTTGTGTTTATTTTAGGTTTAGAAGGCATCTTCAATTTGAATCATAATACGGAATTGGTACAAGTGCGTTGGTTATTCAGAGTAACAGCGCTTGTTGTCTTTGGGCTTATAGTGTTTTCTATATACTTAGGCTATAAATATTATAGAAAAGATTATATGGTAATGAAGTCTTTCCATATTTCAGCTGTCACACCGTTAATTGTCATTGCGTTGATGACTTTAGTGACGATGTTAGTTCTTGGTTTAATTATCGCATTTTTAAAGCCTGTTAATTTTGATACTTCAATCTTTGCGTTTATTTATTATAGCGTCATGGCAAGTATATTTATTGTAGTTGCAGCTGTCATGTGTGGTTTATTACAATTCATTGTTAAACGATTTCATCTGCTATACTTAATTGCTAGTGCGATTTGTTTCTTTATCGTGCCGATATTATTTATACCTAAGACACATTCAACAATAATTGAACATATATTAATGTTGAATCCAGTTTATTATCTTGTGAATGGTAGTGCAGAGTCGGTGGTATTTGGAGCAGTAAGTATGAATAATATTCCGTATCATATTTATTTTATTTTCCTTCTGGCAATCATGTGTGTGATAAATTATGCGCTAGTTCGTCACATTGCTTTTGATAAATATGATAGTCAAGTTACTTTGGGTGATAATGACACTTCAAAAGCTATCGAACATGAAGATGAAGATAAGAAGAAAGATGAGCATTTCAAAGGTGAAAATGGACGTCATGATGGTAGCGTGAAAGGACATACCGCTCGTAACGTAAATGATAATGATGGTAACCGTTAACGTTAAGGTGAATGGTGGTTTGAAGGTAAGTGGTCAATGGTCATTTGAAGGAATGTGATCATTTGCAAGTTAACGGTAATTTGTTAGCGTATTGAAGATAGGTTAATCATATATTTGTTTACACTTTGAAAATACTTAGACATTAAGTGTTTAGATAAATTTATATAAAAGCCAAGGCACCCCTTATCATTGGTTGGAGGAAGGGGTGCCTTGGTTTCTTTGTATGTTATTGTGAGTATAGTTTGCGTTGTAGTTTGTCTTCGCTGAAGACCCAGCCGATGTAGGAGTGGTCGATTTCGTTATCTTGCGTTAAATGTGCTATTGCGACGAATGAGTATCGACCATTGTTAAGATATCTTAAATCCATTAATCGTATTTCAGTTGCACCATCTTCTAAAGGTGTTGTTTGCCAACGATAAATAGAAGAGAAATTTAAGAAAGTAAAGATATCTTTGTTTCCTTTTACTTTCCATAGTAATGTGTCTGGCGTCATAGATTGACGTTTTACTTTATCAGTAAATTCAACGTCTTTCCAACGTGCAGTACCTACATAATCATGTTGTTCAGTTTGAATCGCAACACGCCAAACATGAAATTTGATTGTAGGGGCGACAAAGACTTTCACAGCATTATGCGAACGATCGATATGTTTGAGCGCTTCTTTTTTAATTGTTGCTTGCATCATGAAACGCACGATATAATAAACGACTAAAATTGCGACAATAGGAAAGAAAGCAAGATAAGGATGAACACCAACAATCCAAAGTAAGACGCCAATACATAGTAGAGTGAAGATAATTGGATCAAAGGTGCTTATCACACTTAGTTGTATCCACTTATTTGTAATAGGTCTTAGTGCCTGAGTGCCGTATGAATTAAATATATCTACAAATACGTGTAAAAAGACGGCAAGTTGTGCCCATAGCCACACGTGTAGTGGCTCAGTATGATTAAAAATCACAAATATTAGAAATGTTATTAAAATCGGCCATAAAATGGTAAAAGGTATAGAATGTGTAATTCCTCTATGATGGGAAATATAGGTCGCGTTATCCTTTAATTTTAATACTGTATCGCCATCAGGTATTAATGAACCTGCTACTAATGTTGTAGCAGTAGCTGCAAATGAGCCTGCCATAACTGGATCTTGAGTAGCTAACGCAGTGAGACCCACACCCATAACAATGTGCGTGGCTGTGTCCATAATTGTTCACTCTTTTCATCTTTATTTAATATATATTATAATCTAAAAGTCACAATAACAAAATTAACTTACTTCAATCGATTATTGTTTTTAAAAGTAAAGACTAACATCAAATGAATCAAAATTGAAAGAGTAAAGAAAGGATTAATTGCATGTATCATAACGAATCTTTTAAAAAGAATATTGTAGATTGGTTTGAGAAGAATCAACGGGATTTGCCATGGAGAGAAACGACAAACCCTTACTATATATGGCTGAGTGAAGTAATGTTGCAACAAACACAAGTCAATACAGTTATCGATTATTACTATAGATTTATTCATCGCTTCCCGACAGTTGCAAGTTTAAGTGAAGCTCATGAAGATGAAGTGCTAAAGTATTGGGAAGGTTTAGGCTATTATAGTCGAGCTCGAAATTTCCACACTGCTATTAAAGAAGTTGAAGGACAATATGATGGTGAAGTCCCTTCTGATCCAGAACTTTTCAAAAAGTTAAAAGGCGTAGGACCTTATACACAAGCGGCAGTGATGAGTATCGCATTTGATCAACCGCTTGCAACTGTTGATGGCAATGTCTTTCGTGTATGGTCAAGGTTGAATAATGATGACCGTGATACGAAGTTACAATCGACGCGTAAAGCATTCGAGCAGGAATTAAATCCTTATGTACAAGAAGCCTCAGGGACATTTAATCAAGCAATGATGGAGTTGGGTGCATTAATTTGTACTCCGAAATCACCATTATGCCTATTTTGCCCAGTTCAAGAAAATTGTGAGGCTTTCCACGAAGGGACCACACAGGAACTTCCTGTAAAAACAAAAAATATTAAAAAGAAAACAGTAAATCAAAAGGTTCTACTTATTAGAAATAGTAAAGGACAATACCTTCTTGAAAAACGTCAAGAAAAATTATTAAATGGTATGTGGCAATTTCCTATGAGAGAAGAAAGTGATGCAGATGCGCAACTTTCTGATTATCTTGGATTACGTGTTCAATCTTTAGAAGAACCTATTTATGAACTTCGACATCAATTTACGCATATGACTTGGAATATTAAAGTATATAGTGTACCTGAGACACATGACATTCCAGATGATGAATTGCCTTCAAATATGAAATGGTTTGATTTAGATGATAGAGAGGCTCATACTTTTCCAGTTTCAATGGATAAAATATACCGTTTCATAGTGGGATAGATGTGTTGATTCACTTATAGTGGAAGCGCCTTTATTTATTAAGCATGTAAATTAAAATATGATATAATCTAAATGGCTAAAAATATTAAAGGTGGTGTGGAGTATGGTTAAGGAATCCATACCGAAAGAAGGAGAATCAATTAAGATTCAAAGTTACAAACATGATGGAAACATTCATCGTGTGTGGTCGGAAACAACAATCTTAAAGGGTACTGATCATGTGATTATAGGTGGAAATGATCACACGTTAGTGACTGAGAGTGACGGGCGTACATGGATTACTAGAGAGCCGGCAATTGTATACTTCCATTCAGAGTATTGGTTTAATGTTATCTGCATGTTTAGGGAAGACGGCATCTATTATTATTGCAATTTATCATCACCTTTCGTGTGCGATGAAGAGGCACTTAAATATATTGATTATGATCTGGATATTAAAGTTTATCCAAATGGTAAGTATCATTTATTAGATGAAGATGAGTATGAACAACATATGAATCAGATGAACTATCCTCATGATATTGATGTGATTTTAAGAAGAAATGTTGATATCTTACAACAATGGATAGAACAGAAGAAGGGGCCATTTGCGCCAGATTTTATTAAAGTATGGAAAGAACGTTATAAAAAGATTAGAGATTATTAAGCAAAATAGATGTAATACATGAAGCAATGCTTTATATTGTTAAAGGTGTTAAACAATAAATCGTATTCATGATTTAAATGTATTACAATCTTGCAATGAGACTATTCCACCATTATAAAGAATGACTTAACATCGTAATATAAGCTTGTATAGTATTTTAAATCAGAGGTTGAAACATTATCATGACGTGGCTTACAAATAGTGGTAAGCGATTGAAATGTGTTCAACCTCTGTTCATTTTTGATAAATAAAATCTGCGTGCATCACAGGGGGTAAATACGCATGATTAAACGATATTTAAAATTCGTTCAACCGTATAGATATCGTATTATAGCAACAATTATCGTGGGTATTATCAAATTCGGTATACCTATGTTAATTCCATTGCTTATTAAATATGCGATTGACGGCGTGATTAATAATCACTCACTTTCAAATAGTGAGAAATTCAGTCATCTCGGTGTGGCGATTGGCATAGCGCTATTTATATTTTTAATTGTTCGACCACCCATTGAGTATATAAGACAATATTTAGCTCAATGGACAAGTAACAAAATTTTATATGATATTCGTAAACAATTATATAATCATCTACAGGCATTAAGTGCACGTTTTTATGCTAATAATCAAGTGGGACAAGTCATTTCTCGTGTCATTAATGATGTAGAACAAACGAAAGACTTCATCCTTACAGGATTAATGAACATTTGGTTAGATTGTGTAACAATTATTATCGCTCTATCAATCATGTTCTTCTTGGATGTGAAATTGACAATTGCAGCGATATTTATCTTCCCATTCTATATTTTAACGGTCTATTTCTTCTTTGGAAGATTAAGACAATTAACTCGCGTACGTTCACAAGCGCTAGCAGAAGTTCAAGGATTCTTACATGAACGTGTTCAGGGTATGTCTGTGATAAAAAGTTTTGCAATTGAAGATAATGAAGCGAAAAACTTCGATCATCGAAATGGTCACTTCTTAAAGCGTGCTTTCCAGCACACACGATGGAATGCATATTCCTTTGCAGCAATTAATACTGTTACAGACTTAGGGCCAATCATTGTCATTGGTGTTGGCGCTTATTTAGTGATTAATGGCTCTATTACTGTTGGTACTTTAGCAGCTTTCGTAGGCTACTTGGAACAACTTTTTGGACCATTAAGAAGACTTGTATCATCATTTACGACATTGACCCAAAGTTTCGCCTCAATGGATAGGGTATTCCAATTGATGGACGAAGATTATGATATTAAGAATGGCATCGGTGCACAACCTATCGAAATTAAAAAAGGTCAAATTGATTTGAATCATGTGAGCTTTAAGTATAATGAAAATGAATCAGAAGTGTTACATGACATTAACCTTACAATTAATAAAGGTGAAACAGTGGCCTTTGTTGGTATGAGTGGTGGCGGTAAATCGACACTCATTAGTTTAATACCTAGATTTTATGATGTAACTGCTGGAGAAATAAATATTGATGGAAATAACGTTAAAGACTTCTTAACTGGCAGTTTAAGAAATCAGATAGGACTCGTACAACAAGACAATATTTTATTTTCAGATACAGTGAGAGAAAACATCTTGCTAGGTCGACCTGACGCGACGGAAGAAGAAATCGTCGAAGCGGCTAAGATGGCAAATGCGCACGACTTTATTATTAATTTACCTGAAGGTTACGACACTGAAGTTGGAGAACGAGGTGTGAAACTTTCCGGCGGTCAGAAACAACGTCTTTCTATTGCTAGAATCTTCTTAAATAACCCACCTATATTAATCTTAGACGAAGCAACGAGTGCACTTGATTTAGAAAGTGAAGCCATCATTCAGGAAGCACTTGATGTATTAAGTAAAGATAGAACAACCTTAATTGTGGCACATCGTCTATCTACGATTACACATGCTGATAAGATTGTTGTTATGGAAAATGGACAAATCGTGGAAACGGGTACACATCAAGAATTAATTGCGAAAAAAGGTGCTTACGAACATCTATACAGCATCCAGAATTTATAATGAGAATGATGCAACTTTAGCGCTAATATAATTATTTATAAACAAAACCACCTTTATTCTATGGTTGATTGTAGAATAAAGGTGGTTTTGTCATATGTTACAAATCAAAATCTTCCTCGGAAATATCAATGTCTGAATCTGAACGATGATAAGTGAAGAAACTTAATCGAATTCTATCTAAATGTTCAAGGTGATATCTGTATTCCTCTATTGCTGCAATAATCTGCATCATATTACCATAGGAATAACGAGTTTGATGAGGATTGTTTATTAATTCTTGTTGGAAGGCATCCATCAAGTTTTTCTTTTGTGGATTATCTACTTCGTAATCTAGCTGTGTAACATCATATTTTGCCTTTTTAGATAGACTTTTATAAATTTGTTCATGAACTGCAACTAACGAATCCAATTCAAGTTTAATTTGTAATAATAATTGATTGTTAAGTTGATGTAAGTCATTTTGAAAACGTGACATACGATTTAATACTTCATAGGCTTGTCTAGTCGTTCTTACTACTTCTTTAAATAGTATCTTCTTTCTATTCTGTTGATAGATATGCTTCTTAGTTAAAGGTTTTTCTTCATTATAATAATCATAGATTTGCTCTAATTTAGTGATACGTGAGTTAAGTTGTGAACAGTCTTGCTTAATATTATGAAATTCTGAAGTATCATTAAGCACAAGTTTAAACCACACAAAGATATCAGATGAAATATTCATTGAGTTGTAATAAATTTTGGTTTCAAATTTTGGAGGTAGAAATACTAAATTGACAATTGAGGAACTTAGTACACCTATCATTACGAGAGCGAATCTAAAAAATGCCGCTACATAGAAAGAACCAGTGTGTTGCCCCATAATTACTAAAGCAGTCACACTTGCTAGGGTAGCAACGTGGGCTAGGTTAAATTTGAATAGAATTGCGATTAATAAGATAACCGTAACGCCCATTATGATGAAGTTATTACTAAAAATAGTTACCATGGTCACGGCAAGTATGGCACCAATAATATTACCTATGGCTTGTTCTGAAACAGTTTTAATAGAGCGATAAACACTGGGTTGCATCGCTACAACTGCACTGACACCAGCGAGTGCTTTCAGACCAATATTTGCCGGAAGTAAAGAAGCGATAGACATAGCTAATATGATGGCTATACCAGTTTTGAAAATCCGAGCTCCTAGTCTCAAATATAACGCTCCTTCGATTTAATTTTGAATTATATAATTATATATTCTCATTCATTATTGTTATACACCGAGATGCTAAAATTTTCAAGTTAATACAAATGATCTTTGCACATTCTTTTTGAAAATTTTGTGATACAAAAAAGACCTCTGCCCGGATTGAGCAGAGGTTTGAAGTTAAGACTAGAGAAGGGGGATTATTTTTTCATTTGGCTAAATGCATAATCAGCGGCTTCGAGTGTTTGATCAATGTCTTCTTCTGTGTGTTCTGTAGTTAAGAACCAAGCTTCAAATTTTGAAGGTGCTAAATTAATACCTTGATGTAACATTAATTTGAAGAACTTA
The DNA here is from genome assembly GCF_002902725.1 of Staphylococcus caprae. Taxonomy (GTDB): domain Bacteria; phylum Bacillota; class Bacilli; order Staphylococcales; family Staphylococcaceae; genus Staphylococcus; species Staphylococcus caprae. The sequence goes on along the minus strand of NZ_PPRT01000006.1, from coordinate 3,803 downwards.
GCAAAGGCTTCGCCATCTGAATTTTCAACTTGTTCATAATGCGTAATTTTTTCATCTGTGAAGTACAATGTCAGTGAGCCATATATTCTATTAATTGTGGCTGTAATATTGTGTTTTTCGATTAATTTAAGTAATCCTTCTTCGAGGCGTCGACCTAATTGATCTAATTTTTCATAGACACCGTCTTGTTCTAATACTTCTAATAAAGCAATACCTGCTCTCATAGATAATGGATTTCCAGCCATCGTTCCAGCTTGATACGCAGGTCCTAATGGCGCAACATGTTCCATAATATCTTGGCGACCGCCGTAACCACCAATAGGTAAGCCACCTCCAACGATTTTACCGAATGCAGTTAAGTCAGGTTTAACACCTAATAAATCTTGGGCAGCACCATAATGGAAACGGAATGCTGTAATCACTTCATCGTAAATTACTAATGTACCATTATCATGTGAGATTTTATTCACTTCTTCTAAAAATCCTGGCTGAGGCATAACCATACCAAAGTTACCAACAATCGGTTCAACAAGTACAGCCGCAATTTCATCTCCCCAATAATCGATTGCTTCTCTGTATGATTCGATATCATTGAAAGGTACAGTAATTACCTCTTGAGCAACGCTTTGAGGGACACCTGCTGAGTCTGGAGAACCTAATTGAGAAGGACCACTTCCAGCAGCAACAAGAACTAAATCAGAATGACCATGATAAGATCCGGCAAACTTAATAATTTTATTTCTCTTAGTATAGGCACGAGCAATTCTGATTGTCGTCATCACTGCTTCAGTACCTGAATTGACGAAACGTATTTTTTCTAATGAGGGAATAGCTTCTCTTAACTTTTTAGAGAAATCAATTTCAAGTTCAGTCGGCGTGCCATATAGAACACCTTTAGCAGCTTGATCCTGAATTGCCTCAGTAATATGTGGGTGTGCATGACCAGTAATGATTGGTCCATATGCTTGAAGATAATCAATAAATTTATTGCCATCTACATCATATAAATAAGCACCATGACCTTCTTTCATCATAACTGGAGCGCCGCCACCAACTGCCTTATAAGAACGTGAAGGTGAATTAACGCCACCTAATATATATTCATTAGATAGTTCCTGAAGACGTTCGCTTTCAGTAAAATTCATATCTATCAACCTCTTTTAATTTAATATTTTCATCTAATATCGTATCATAAAATCAACATTATTAAGAAATAGGTGAGCATATGTTAAATAAAGGCGAACAATTCCCTTCATTTTCATTAGAAAATCAAAATGGAGAGGTAATTACTAATGAAACATTAAAAGGGCGTAAAGCAATCTTATATTTCTATCCAAGAGACAATACACCGACATGTACAACTGAAGCATGTGACTTTAGAGACCATTTATCGGAATTTAATGAACTTGACGTAGATGTTTATGGAATTAATGGAGATTCTAAAAAGAAACATCAAAATTTTATCGAAAAGCATCAACTTAACTTTGACTTATTAGTCGACGAAGATTATAAGTTGGCAAATGAAGTAGGCGTTTATCAATTAAAGAAATCTTTCGGCAAAGAAAGTATGGGTATTGTTAGAACGACGTTTGTGATTGATGAAAATGGATATATTATGGATGTTATTGAAAAAGTTAAAGTCAAAACTCAGATAGAGGAATTAAAAAATATCCTGGGGTGATTTAAGTGAAAATCGTAAGCCTGATTAGATTGAAAGATTTAGAAGATGAACTTATTAAAAAGTTTCCTAATGAGGAGTTCAAGTTTTATAAAAAAGCGGAAACCATTCCAACTGAAGATAGGGAAACATTAGATATACTCATTGGTTATGATGGAAGTATAGATGAAGCATTCATAGAAGAATGTAAAAATTTAAAATGGATTGCTTGGTATGCTACAGGAGTAAATAACCTTCCATTAGACTATATTAATGAAAGAGGAATTATCGTTACAAACGGGAGAGGCGTACAAGCTAAACAACTATCAGAGTATATTATTGCATTTATTTTAGATGATTATAAAAAAATGCGAACTTCATATGAGAATCAATTGGCACATCGATTTGACTCTAAATTGACAGGTCATAGGGTGAACGGTGAAACACTTTTATTTTTAGGCACTGGTGCTATTGCGCAAAAAACTGCGTATTTGGCCAAAGCGTTTGGAATGAAAATTGTCGGAGTCAGTAAATCAGGTCATATGAAAGATCACTTTGACGAAACATATACTATAGAAGAAATTGATAAAGTGATTGGAGAAGCAAATATTATTGTTAATTCTTTACCTGAAACGAATGAAACAATACACTTGCTTCAGAAACACCATTTTGAACAAATGAGAGACGATGCATTGTTTATTAATATAGGACGAGGTACTGTCGTCGATGAATCACTATTAATAGATGTTTTAAGAAATCAAATCATTAGACATGCCTATTTAGATGTATTTGAAAATGAACCGCTCGCAAGCGATAATCCATTATATGATTTAAATAATGTAACAATTACGGCTCATATCACAGGTAATGATAAGCATATTAATCGAGATGTTACAGCAATATTTGAAAAGAATTTAAAGCATTTTCTCAATAAGAATGATGTAATTGAGAATAGGGTGGACTTAAATAAAGGCTATTGACTGAAAACAATACGTACTTATTGACATTCATTATTACGAACAGTTATATTAATATTAAGTAATAATAATTATTAATTAGAAAGATGGTGAATTCAATGAGTGCGGATTTAGAGTCAATTGAACATGAACTTGAAGAATCAATTGCGTCTTTAAGAAAAGCAGGCATACGTATTACACCACAAAGACAAGCAATTATACGTTATCTCATTTCTTCACATTCACATCCAACTGCGGATGAGATTTACCAAGCACTTTCACCTGATTTTCCTAATATAAGTGTAGCAACTATCTATAATAATCTAAGAGTATTTAAAGATATTGGCATAGTTAAGGAACTCACATATGGTGACGCATCAAGTAGATTTGATTTCAATACACATAATCATTATCACGTTATATGCGAAAAATGTGGTAAAATCGTAGACTTCCATTATCCTCAACTTGATGAAGTTGAACACTTAGCACAACATGTTACTGACTTCGATATTACACATCATCGAATGGAAATTTACGGCACATGCAAAGAATGTAAAGAAAAAGATAATAACTAAAAACTTTAAACTAATGAACTAGGCAACTTCTCTTGAGAGGTTGCCTAGTTTTTCTGTATGAACTCATGTAATTGTGAGGCAATTTAGAAACAGATGATAAATGGATAAATGGGTGCGTAGAAAAAGCTAATTACACTATAAAGTCTAATTGTTCTTAATGAAGAAATTAATTCACTGATAAGGTAAATTTAACCTTAAAAACTCTAATAAATTGATTGACGATAGTCTTATTACTTGATACTATATAAAAGTCGTCAAAAACAGATTAATTAATTGAAAACTTTAAGTAAAAACCTTAAAGTTAATGTTAATAAAGTGTAATTTTGACTATTGAACTTTTAAACGAAACATTATAAGATATTATTTGTTGAATTAATTAACAAGAAACAAGAAATAAACGAAAGAATTTATTCTTGACTTATTAAATTGATTTAGATACAATAATGTATTGTAAGTGTTAAATGAACATTGAAAACTGAATGACAATATGTCAACGTTAATTCCAAACAAACAGTAACGAGAGTTACAAACTATTTAGTATTTATGAGCTAATCAAACATCATAATTTTTTATGGAGAGTTTGATCCTGGCTCAGGATGAACGCTGGCGGCGTGC
>NZ_PPRT01000057.1 GCF_002902725.1 Staphylococcus caprae | reverse complement strand
TGTCATAGTTGTTATTGTAACTTACTTTGACTTTATAACATGCGTTTTACAAATATTTTTTAAGAAATTGACACGTTTTCAATACTTATGCTAACATAAATTTGTAAAATTCGTTAAATAAAAATTTAACAAACTTAACGGAGGTTGTTTTGATGGAACTTGTAGATAAATTATCCAATCGCCAATATATTGATGGTGAGTGGGTTGAAAGTTCAAATAAAAATACTAGAGATATCATAAATCCTTACAATCAAGAAGTCATCTTTACTGTAGCTGAAGGTACAAAAGAAGATGTTGAAAGAGCTATTCTAGCAGCAAGAAGATCATTTGAAGAGGGCGAATGGTCACTTGAAACAGCTGAAGTTAGAGGTAAAAAAGTAAGAGCTGTTGCAGATAAAATTAAAGAAAATCGTGAAGAGCTCGCGAAACTTGAAACGTTAGATACAGGTAAAACATTAGAAGAATCATATGCTGATATGGATGATATTCATAATGTGTTCATGTATTTCGCAGGATTAGCGGATAAAGATGGTGGCGAGATCATCAACACGCCAATTCCGAATTCTGAAAGCAAGGTTGTTAAAGAACCAATCGGCGTTGTAACACAAATTACACCATGGAATTATCCTTTATTACAAGCATCTTGGAAGATTGCACCTGCGCTTGCGACAGGTTGCTCTCTAGTGATGAAACCTAGTGAAATTACGCCTTTAACTACGATTCGCGTATTTGAACTAATGGAAGAAGTTGGTTTCCCTAAAGGTACAATTAACTTAGTATTAGGTGCTGGCTCTGAAGTTGGTGACGTGATGTCAGGTCATAAAGAAGTTGACTTAGTATCATTCACAGGTGGTATCGAAACTGGTAAACATATTATGAAACAAGCGGCAGATAACGTAACAGAAGTGGCATTAGAACTAGGCGGTAAGAATCCAAATATCATCTTTGACGATACAGACTTCGAGTTAGCAGTAGACCAAGCTTTAAATGGTGGCTACTTCCACGCAGGTCAAGTGTGCTCTGCAGGTTCAAGAATTCTAGTACACAACAGTATTAAAGATCAATTTGAAAAGGCACTTATCGATCGTGTAAGTAAGATAAAAGTAGGTAACGGCTTTGATGAAGATACTGAAATGGGACCAGTGATTTCAACTGCACATCGTGAGAAAATTGAAAATTACATGGAAATTGCAAAACAAGAAGGTGCCACAATTGCTATCGGTGGTAAGCGTCCAGAGCGTGAAGACTTACAAGATGGTTTATTCTTCGAACCTACTGTAATCACTGATTGTGATACTTCAATGCGTATTGTACAAGAAGAAGTCTTCGGTCCAGTCGTTACTGTGGAAGGCTTTGAAGACGAAGAAGAAGCAATCCGTTTAGCTAATGATTCTATTTATGGTTTAGCGGGTGCTGTATTTTCTAAAGATATGGGTAAGGCACAACGCGTTGCGAATAAATTAAAACTTGGCACAGTTTGGATTAATGATTTCCATCCTTATTTCGCTCAAGCACCATGGGGTGGTTATAAACAATCAGGTATCGGTAGAGAACTTGGTAAAGAAGGTCTTGAAGAGTACTTAATTACAAAGCATATCTTAACGAATACTAATCCAGAACCAGTTAATTGGTTTAGTAAATAAGTCATAAGTTCATAATTTATGATTAAAAATGAAAAACAATTGCGAGTGAGCGCTAAATTCGAACAAGAGCGCTCACTTCAATATGTGAAACCTTTTAAGAAAGAGATGTTGAAAAACAAAGAAAACAAATCAATTTTGGAGGTCGAATTCGATGAGAAGAAAACATGATTCATATGATTACATCGTTATCGGTGGCGGTAGTGCAGGTTCAGTACTAGGTGCCCGTCTTTCTGAAGATAAAGATAAAAATGTTTTAGTATTAGAAGCAGGACGCAGTGACTATTTCTGGGATTTATTTATTCAAATGCCAGCAGCGCTTATGTTCCCTTCAGGTAACCCATTCTATGATTGGAGATATCAAACTGAAGAAGAACCACATATGGGACGTAAAGTCGATCATGCCAGAGGGAAAGTACTTGGCGGTTCAAGTTCAATCAACGGAATGATTTATCAAAGAGGTAACCCAATGGATTACGAAGGTTGGGCAGAACCTAAAGGCATGGAAACATGGGACTTTGCGCACTGCTTACCTTATTTTAAAAAGTTAGAAACTACATACGGTGCGTCACCATATGATAAAGTTCGCGGACATAATGGACCAGTTAAATTAAAACGTGGACCAGCAACAAATCCTTTATTTAAATCATTCTTTAATGCAGGTGTTGAAGCAGGTTATCATAAAACGCCAGATGTGAATGGCTTTAGACAAGAAGGATTCGGACCATTTGATAGTCAAGTCCACCATGGACGCCGTATGTCAGCATCTAGAGCTTATTTACGTCCAGCTATGAGACGTAGAAATTTAGATGTTGAGACACGTGCTTTCGTTACTAAGTTAAACTTTGACGAGAATAATAGTAAAAAAGTAACGGGTGTAACATTTAAGAAAAATGGTAAAGAACAAACAGTCAAAGCAAACGAAGTCATTTTATCTGGAGGCGCATTTAATACACCTCAATTACTACAATTATCTGGTATCGGTGACTCAGAATTCCTAAAATCTAAAGGAATTGAACCACGTATACATTTACCAGGTGTAGGTGAAAACTTTGAAGACCACTTGGAAGTTTACATTCAACATAAATGTAAAGAACCTGTATCATTACAACCAAGCCTTGATGTTAAACGTATGCCTTTCATCGGATTACAATGGATTTTCGCACGTAAAGGTGCGGCAGCGTCTAACCACTTTGAAGGTGGTGCATTCGTAAGGTCAAATGATGAGGTAGATTATCCTAACTTAATGTTCCACTTCTTACCAATTGCGGTACGTTATGATGGTCAGAAAGCCCCTGTCGCACATGGTTACCAAGTACACGTGGGTCCAATGTATTCAAATTCAAGAGGTAGCTTGAAGATTAAATCTAAAGATCCATTTGAAAAGCCAAGCATCGTGTTTAACTACTTATCAACGAAAGAAGACGAGCGCGAATGGGTAGAAGCAATCCGAGTTGCTAGAAATATTCTTAAACAAAAAGCAATGGATCCATACAATGGAGGAGAAATTTCACCAGGACCTGAAGTACAAACTGATGAAGAAATTTTAGATTGGGTTCGTAAAGATGGTGAAACGGCATTACACCCATCTTGTAGTGCGAAAATGGGACCTTCTTCTGACCCAATGGCAGTTGTAGACCCATTAACAATGAAAGTGCATGGCATGGAAAACTTACGTGTCGTAGATGCTTCAGCAATGCCACGTACAACAAATGGTAATATTCACGCACCAGTATTAATGTTAGCTGAAAAAGCAGCCGACATTATTCGAGGCAGACAACCACTTGAACCACAATATGTAGATTATTATAAACATGGTGTTCATGACGAAAAAGCTGGCGCTATGGAAGACGATCCATTTTATCAACATTAATTCATAAATAAGACTGCGCGCACACTTCAATTATCATTAATTGAGGTGTGCTTTTTTATGTGGAAAAGATACCAACGATATTTTGTGTTTAACATTTTTTAAATATATAGTAAAAAGACACTGCACAACATTCTTTCGCAATTAAGTTTTATAATTGTATTGAGGAGAGGATTTCAATGAATCAAGAATTAATTAAACGTTTACGTGAAAAAGAAAGTAAAATGATAGAGATGAGACGTTATCTTCACGAACATCCAGAACTTTCATTTCATGAAACAGAGACACCTCAATACATTGCAAACTTCTACAAAGATAAAGATTGTGATGTTGAAACAAATGTAGGGCCTAATGGTGTCAAAGTGACGGTTGATAGCGGTAAGCCTGAGAAGACACTTGCGATACGTGCAGACTTTGATGCACTACCAATTGAAGAACAAACCGGACTTTCATTTGCCTCTAAAAATAAAGGTGTGATGCATGCTTGTGGGCATGATGCACATACAGCGTATATGCTCATTCTTGGAGAAACACTAATAGAAATGAAGGATCAATTCAAAGGTAAAATTGTGATTATTCATCAGCCAGCTGAAGAAATGCCACCAGGTGGTGCCCAAAGCATGATTAAAGATGGCGTGCTTGATGGTGTGGATCATGTGTTAGGTGCACACGTAATGAGTACGATGGAAGCAGGAAAAGTCTTTTATCGAGAAGGATTTGTTCAAACCGGACGTGCTTATTTTAAATTAGTGGTACAAGGTAAGGGTGGACACGGGTCCTCACCTCATATGGCAAATGATGCAATTGTTGCTGGAGCGAACTTTGTAACAACTGCTCAAACCGTAGTTTCTAGACGACTGAGTCCATTTGAAACAGGCGTTGTGACAATCGGTTCCTTTGATGGTAAAGGCCAATTCAATGTCATTAAAGACCAAATTGAAATAGAAGGAGACGTACGTGCACTCACGGATGCTACGAGGGACACCATTCAAGACGAATTAACACGACTTGTTAATGGTTTGGAAGAAACCTTTGGCGTTACGTGTGAGTTTGAATTTAAAAAGGATTATCCAGCCTTATATAATGATCCAGATTTTACATCATATGTTGCAGAAACGATTAAAAATGCGAAAATAGAAGATATTAAAGGTGTAGAAATCTGTGAACCGCAACCACCATCAGAAGATTTTGCGTTTTATGCTGCTGAACTGCCTAGTACATTTATTTATTCGGGAGCAGCGCCAGAAGATGGAGAGATCTACCCTCATCATCATCCAAAATTTAATATTAGTGAATCATCAATGCTTGTAGCTGCAGAAGCTGTGGGTACTGTTGTTTTAGATTATTTAAGTTAAAAGGAGAATGAAACATCAATGAATCAGCAACAAGAATATAATGGGACACGACAACTTTTAGCGGGTATCGTTCTTGCAGTCATCACATTTTGGCTGTTTGCTAACTCGCTAATTAATGTCATTCCAACTTTACAAACTTCATTCGGAAGTTATTTAAGTACAATCAGTATCGCGGTTAGTCTAACCGCCTTATTTAGTGGCATGTTTGTAGTAGGGGCAGGTAGTTTAGCCGATAATTTTGGTCGCGTACGCCTTACTATGATAGGGCTTTGGCTCAATATTATCGGCTCTTTATTAATTATCATTACTGACTTTACGCCATTATTATTAGTAGGTCGGGGCATCCAAGGATTATCTGCTGCAGCAATCATGCCAGCGACATTATCATTAATTAAAGCGTATTATCACGGAAACCATCGTAGAAGAGCATTAAGTTATTGGTCCATTGGATCTTGGGGAGGCTCTGGTTTTGCCTCACTATTTGGAGGTATCATTGCTACATTCTTAGATTGGAAATGGATATTTATTTTTTCGATAGTGGTCTCCGTTATTTCCTTAATATTAATTAAAGAGACACCAGAATCTAAGAATCACAATACTTAGACAAGAAAATTTGATATTGTTGGGCTCATTTTACTTGTCATTATGATGCTCAGTCTCAATGTTATCATTACTCAATCTGCGCAATTAGGTCTCTTTTCAGTAGCGATTGTGTCGTTAGCCATTGCATTTGTACAACAAGGTATAGGCTTAAGTTCCTTTGAAACAGGGTTATTATCAGTGACTTATTTGATAGCGGTCCTCGCAATGATAAGAGTTGGGGAGAAAATCTTACAAGAATTTGGACCAAGGAAACCTATGCTTATTGGTACAATGTCGACTACGATTGGAATCTTTTTAATGTCGATCACATTCTTTCCTGTTCCACTGTATATCGTTTCATGTATATTCGGTTATTTGCTGTTTGGATTAGGTTTAGGATTATTTGCGACGCCATCTACTGATACAGCTATTTCAAATTCACCCGAAGAAAAGGTAGGCGTAGCCTCAGGGATCTATAAAATGGCTTCCTCTATAGGTGGTGCCTTTGGTGTAGCAATATCTGGTGCAATTTATAGCATATTTTCCACATTATTCGACCCTAAACTTGGTGCGATGATCGGACTATGGTTTAATACAATGATGGCGTTTACTGCATATTTTATTGTTTGGTTAACACTTCCTCACCAAAAGACAAAATCATTATAGAAAGTATCATTGTTTCTTTTAAAAATGGCAACCTTTTTATGATATTTTCTTTTTTATAATTGCAAATAAAATTTAAGTGATATAGTTTGGTATGATGTTTTATTTGTAATTTCGTGATAGTATTAATTTATATTACGAAAAAGAGGTGATCGTGTGAGTTTCTATGAATTTATACAAAGCTTTGTTGGTGATCAAACGCCTTTAGGTGAATTAGCTGAGTGGGTTAATCAAGACGCACATTTTCCTGTAGAAGAGACAGTAGCTGACAATATTGATCACTATTTTAATCAAATTAAAAATTTTGATCACGAACTCATAGAAGTTGTTAAACGGTCACTATCACTATACGAACAAAGCAAAATTTAATACTTACAAATTGAATTGAAATGAAGGAATCATACATGTTAATCAACGACACTTATAAAACATATATTATAGAAGAAACTGATGATTGTTTTATGATTGAGAAGAATAATGATAAACAATATTATGAAGTCTTAGAAACTATTAATCAGCTATCTAATGATACATTTTGTGTGCTTAATCATCTTTTTGTGAATGAGGGACATGAAGAGATGTTTGAGGATAAGTTCTTACAAAGAGATAAACATTTGCAAGATGTGCCAGGCTTTAAAGCATTAAGATTTCTTAGACCTAAAACTAATGGTAGACATTATATCATCGTCACATTATGGGAAAGTCGTCAGGCATTTTATGATTGGCAAAATTCTAGAGAATACGCAGAGACACATAAAAAACGTGGTACAACAAAAGGTGTCGACCATCAGATTGTTAACCGAGAATTGTCATATAATGTAAGAGTAGAGTTAGAAAAACTAAATGAACACATAGACTTTGAAAACGTCTTTTAAATAAAGTCTTATCCTTTAGCGATTTAGAGGGTAGGACTTCTTATTTTTTATGAGTAACCAAGGTTTAACATAACGAAAATTCAGAAAATTATTATAATGCAAGGGGAATCCGTTTGATAGGATATCAAGTTCTGATAGTATGAGTATGAATGTGAATTGAAAGGAAGTAAAATTATGAATAAATCAGATTTACTCGCACCAGAGAAATACAATATTATTTCTGAAATAGAAAAATACGCTTCAAACACTTCTAAGAAAGCGGTTATTTATAAAGATAATGAACATGACAATATCTCAGTCAGTTATGAAGAACTTATGCATAATGCGAATAAAGTGGGTAATGTCTTTTTAAATCATGGACTTAAAAAAGGCGATAAAGTACTTATCATCATGCCACGTGCCATTGCAACCTACGAATTATACATTGCAGCGTTAAAATTAGGCATTGCCATTATACCGAGTTCTGAAATGTTACGTACGAAAGATCTTCAATACAGAATTACACATGGTGAGATTGATGCAGTTATTGCGATGCACTCACTCACTAAAGAATTCGAAGGTGTGAAAGAATACGAACAATTAACTAAATTTATTGTCGCAGGTCATCAGCAAGGCTGGATTTCTATTGATGATGAAAAGGCTGAGGCAAGTGATATGTTAGAGACTGCTGACACTTCACGTGATGATTTAGCGATTCTATCATATACTTCAGGAACTACAGGGAACCCTAAAGCTGTTACACATTCTCATGGATGGGGTTATGCACATTTACAAATGGCACCTAAACATTGGTTATGCATTGAAGAAGATGACCTTGTTTGGGCAACAGCTGCTCCGGGTTGGCAAAAATGGGTGTGGAGTCCATTCTTATCTATACTAGGTACAGGGGCAACAGCTTTTGTCTATAATGGGCGTTTCCAGCCAGAAACATATCTTGAATTACTACAAGACTATCAAATCAATGTGCTTTGTTGTACGCCAACTGAGTATCGTATGATGGCCAAATTGAATAACTTGCAAGATTATAATTTGGAACACTTACACAGTGCAGTATCAGCAGGAGAGCCTCTTAATCGTGAAGTAGTAGAACAATTTAAAAGAAACTTTAATTTAACAGTAAGAGATGGATATGGTCAGACTGAAAGTACGTTACTTATTGGTTTCTTAAAAGATACTGAACCTCGTCCTGGTTCAATGGGGAAAGGCATTCCAGGTAGTTTTGTCACTATTATTGATGATGATGGTAATGAAGTGCCTTCTCATACAAAGGGAAATATAGCGGTACCTTTAGACTTACCTGCACTATTTAAAGGTTATTATAAAGATGAAGAACGTACGAAAGCAGCTTCAGCCGGTGAGTATTATGTCACTGGAGACTTAGCGCATAAAGATGAAGATGGCTATTTCTGGTTCGAAGGTCGACGTGATGACATTATTATTAGTTCTGGTTATACAATCGGACCTTTTGAAGTTGAAGATGCGTTAACGAATCATCCTGCAGTAAAAGAATGTGCGGTTGTCGCAAGTCCCCATGAAATTCGAGGTAACATCGTTAAAGCATTTGTTATTTTACAAAATGACTATAACGGTAGTGAAGAACTTATTAAAGAACTTCAAACATTCTGTAAAAATGAAGTTGCGCCATACAAATACCCAAGAGCGATTGAATTTGTTGACGACTTACCTAAGACAAATTCAGGAAAAATCAGACGTGTTGAATTACGCGACGTAGAAATTGCAAAGTATCATAACAAAAATTAAAACAATATAAGTTAGGATGTCATATCAATCCTAAAATAGAGCTCTAAGATGATTTCTATTTATGAAGTACACCTCAAAAGTCGGACTAAAAATCTAACTTTATATGGTGAGGCAGGGCCAAAAACTTAATCCTCAATGGATAAACGTAGTATTGATGGCGACACGCCTGCAGGAATAGCATGCGTCTTGAGACTACTTGTAAGTCAGTTGGTTTTTAAAAGACAGGCTTCGCAGTAGCTGATTGATATTGAGCTCATAAAATGGCTCAACATCTAATCATCTTTGCGGGGGTGATAATACGAATTCTTAAATTCTAGAATTCTGTATCACTCCCAAGCCATGCCCGCGGCAAGGGAGCTAAGCAATACGAAGTATTGAATATAAAAGTAGCAGTAAGAAGGTTTCTAATTGAACCTTCTTACTGCTATTATTTTTGGATTTTATTTTCTTGGTTATATATATAGGAATCCGCACAGGAATAGAATTATCTTAGAGCATTTTTTATCAATATGCACCTTATATCTATTGAGAATTCAAACGTTACGTCGATTTTTTTAACCCGGGATTTTGTTGGCTCAATATGTGTTATTCACTAAATCGTAATAAATATGAAATCCTTTTCATGTAAATAGTTGTAATTCTTTTTCTAATATGACATACTCTAAAATGATTAGTATGACATATTAAATGAAGAGGTGGTCTAAAATGACACAATATATTTATGCATTTGATGAGGGACGCATTTCTATGAAAGATTTATTAGGAGGTAAAGGAGCCAATTTATCAGAAATGAAACGTCTTGGCTTACCAGTTCCTGATGGCTTTACGATTACAACCGAGGCTTGTATTGATTATTTAAAGCAAAATGAACAATTACCTTCTGAAGTTAAAACACAATTGATTCATCACTTAACATCATTTTCAGAAAGAACAGGGAAATCCTTCTCATCAGATGATGATTTATTATTAGTTTCAGTACGTAGTGGTGCGAAGATTTCTATGCCAGGTATGATGGATACCATTCTTAATTTAGGTTTAAACGATGACAATGTTAAGAAACTCGCCGAGAAAACAAATGATGCACGTTTTGCTTATGATTGTTATCGTCGTTTATTACAAATGTTCGGGGAAGTTGTATATGGTATTCCAATGCTTGCATTTGATACATATTTTGACGATTTTAAAAATCAACACAATTACGAGAACGATGCGGATATATCTGCTGAAGGTTTACAAACAATTTGTGAAAGATTTAAAGAAATTTATAGAGAAGAAGTGTATAAACCTTTTCCACAAGAACCGTTAAAACAATTAGAAGAAGCGATCGAAGCGGTATTCAAGTCATGGGATAATGATCGTGCACGTGTATATCGAGATTTAAATGATATACCGCATGATATTGGTACTGCAGTTAACGTTCAAGAAATGGTATTTGGAAATAGTGGAGAGCAAAGTGGCACGGGGGTAGCATTTACGAGAGACCCTGTCACTGGGGAGAACAAATTATTTGGTGAATATTTATTAAATGCGCAAGGTGAAGATGTTGTAGCGGGAATCCGTACGCCTCAAGACATCGATACATTGAAATCACAAATGCCAGATGTTCATCAAGAATTTGTAGAAGTGACAAAACAATTGGAAACACATTATAAAGATATGCAAGATATTGAATTTACGATTGAAAACGGTAAATTATATTTACTTCAAACACGTAATGGTAAACGTACGGCAAGAGCTGCAATTCAAATTGCTGTTGATTTAGTTAACGAAGGTTTAATTTCACGTGAAGAGGCTGTAACGAAAGTTGATGTAAAATCTATCGATCAGTTATTGCATCCTAATTTTAAGGAAGAGGCCTTAGAACAAGCGACTGTTATATCGAAGTTAGGATTACCAGCAAGTCCGGGAGCGGCAACAGGAAGTATCGTATTCTCTGCAGAGGAAGCGAAAGAACAAGCGGATGAAGGAAAGAAAGTTGTATTAATGCGTCCAGAAACATCTCCAGAAGATATTGAAGGTATGGTTGTAAGTGAAGCAATTGTTACTACACATGGCGGAATGACATCCCATGCAGCAGTTGTTGCGAGAGGAATGGGGAAATGTTGTGTCACTGGATGCTCAGATGTTGAAATTGATACAGTGGATAAAACTGTCTATTATCCTGATGGTGAATTGCATGAAGGAGACATTGTGTCCGTTGATGGTTCTACAGGTGATATCTATTTAGGCGAGATTGAAACTGTAAATGCTGAGCATAGTGATGCGTTTGAACAATTTATGGAGTGGTCAGAAGATACTGCACGTTTACAAGTTAGAATGAATGCAGAAACGCCTCAAGATATCCAAGCAGGATATAACTTTGGTGCGAAAGGAATCGGACTCGTAAGAACTGAGCATATGTTCTTTGGACCAGAACGTCTGGTGGAAATGCGTCGATTTATATTAGCATCAAATCACGATGAACGTGTCGAAGCACTTGAGAAGATTAAAACGTATCAAGTGAAGGACTTTGAAGAAATATTTAGATTATCTCAAGACCGACCAACAATTGTACGTTTACTTGATCCACCGTTGCATGAATTTTTACCAAGTTCGGATGAAGATATTCAAAACGTAGCACAACAGCTAGATATATCTACAGATATATTACGCAAACGTATGGCTGAATTAAATGAAGTTAACCCAATGTTAGGATACCGTGGATGTCGTTTAGCAGTTACTTACCCTGAATTATATGAGATGCAAGTGGAAGCAATTATTGAAAGTGTATTGAAGCTTCAACAAGAGGATATCGAATGCCAGCCTGAAATTATGATTCCTCTTGTATCAACGGTTGAAGAGTTTACAACATTGAAAGAACGTTTAGCTGCAACGATTACTCAATTGGAAAATGACGCAAATACGAAGGTCAATTACCTTATTGGTACAATGATAGAAACACCAAGAGCTTGTCTTATTGCGCAACATCTTGCCAAACATTGTGATTTCTTTAGCTTTGGAACGAATGACTTAACACAGTTAACTTATGGTTTCTCTAGGGATGATGCAGGGAAGTTTATAAATGTGTATACTGAAAGTAATATTTTACAGCTTGACCCATTCCAAACATTAGATACAGACGGTGTAGGGCAATTGATTCAATTAGCAGTTGAACGAGCTAAACAGGTTAAACCAGAGATTAAGATTGGTGTATGTGGTGAACTTGGTGGTGACGCGAAATCAATTTACCAATTCAACAAATGGAATATCGACTACGTTTCATGTTCACCATTCAGAGTACCTGGTGCCATATTAGCTACAGCTCAAAGTCAGGCGGAGGAAAGCGAGCGATAAAGTGAAAGAGAATAATGATCAAGTTTTAAAGTTATTTATAGTTTCTGATTCAATTGGAGAAACAGCGCAACGTATGATTCATGCAACATTAACCCAATTTCCAGATTTAACACAGGTAGAAATTAAGAAATTCCCCTATATCAAGGATGAACAGGAATTTCTCAATGTTCTTCAACTTGCTCAAGAACAACATGCAATTGTTGCAACAACATTAGTGAGTGAATCTTTTAATGCTTTAGGTCATCAATTTGCCAAAGAACACGATATTCCATATGTAGATTATATGTCAGAGTTAATTCGTATTATTGAAAATCATACACACGCCGAGCCGTTAATGGAGAGCGGAGCATTACGTAAACTCAATGATGAATATTTCAAACGAATTGAAGCGATTGAGTATTCAGTTAAATATGATGATGGCAAGCATTTTACAGATATCGGAGAAGCGGATGCACTCATCGTTGGCGTTTCAAGAACATCAAAGACACCTTTAAGTATGTACTTAGCGAATAAAGGATATAAGATTGCGAATATCCCACTCGTTCCTGAAGTCTCAATTCCTGATAATGTGTATCAACAGAAGGGTTTGAAAGTGTTTGGGTTAACTGCAAGTCCAAATTATATTGCAAACATTCGTCGTAATCGGGCTGAAACGCTAGGTTTATCGGCTGAGTCTACCTATAATAGCTTGGAACGTATTAAGAAAGAATTGTCTTATGCAGAAGAAGTTTTTAAGAAATTAAATGCGACTGTGATTAATACTGAATATAAATCAATTGAAGAATCAGCATTTTATATTGAAAAGTTCTTAATGCAGAAATAGAAAATATAAAGTTATCGCACATATTCGATGATGAGTTTCATTTGTCAGCGGATATGTGCTTTTAATTTGAATGAAAAGGAGGGAATATGAAAGGTATGAAGTCACTTATTTGAAAGTGAAAATTTATTTTGTAATTCATATTTCTATTATAAAAAAGTTATTATTACAAAAATGAATTGTCTTAGCTATAATAATTTACATTTCCTTAGCATTGTTTTAACATATAAGTGTAATAACTAGTAAAGGGTAGAGAAAACTCTTTCATTCATGGAGTTGTAAGCAGGGAATACTTGATTGAAAAGAACAACTCTAATGAACTGGTAAGCATTTTTATACAATTTTTTGGAGAGGTGAACAACATGGCAAAGTCTGAGAAAAAAGACGTTGTGTTAATTGGTGCCGGCGTACTTAGTACAACATTCGGTTCAATGTTAAAAAGCATCGAGCCTGAATGGGACATCCACTTATATGAACGTCTAGATCGTCCAGGTATTGAAAGTTCAAACGAACGTAATAATGCTGGTACTGGACACGCTGCGTTATGCGAATTGAACTATACAGTTCAACAACCAGATGGTTCAATTGATATCGAAAAAGCAAAAGAAATTAACGAACAATTTGAGATTTCTAAACAATTCTGGGGACACTTAGTTAAAAGTGGTCAAATTGAAAACCCTAGAGAATTCATTAATCCATTACCTCATATTAGTTTTGTACGCGGTAAAAATAATGTGAAGTTCTTAAAAGATCGTTATGAAGCCATGAAGAATTTCCCTATGTTCGACAACATCGAATATACTGAGGATATTGAAGAAATGAAAAAATGGATTCCACTAATGATGAAAGGTCGCGAAAATAACAGTGGTGTTATGGCGGCTAGTAAAATCGATGAAGGTACAGATGTGAACTACGGGGCATTAACTCGTAAAATGGCTAAGAACCTTCATGACTCACCAAATGTGGAAGTGCAATACAATCATGAAGTTGTAGATTTTGAACGCTTATCTAATGGTAAATGGTTAGTTAAAATTAAAAACCGTAACACTGGTGATGTATTCGAACATCAAACAGATTACGTGTTCATCGGTGCTGGCGGCGGTGCAATCCCACTATTACAAAAAACAGGTATCCCTGAAAGTAAACACTTAGGTGGTTTCCCAATTAGTGGACAGTTCATTGCTTGTACTAACCCTCAAGTTATTGAACAACATGACGCCAAAGTATATGGTAAAGAACCACCTGGTACACCACCAATGACTGTACCTCACTTAGATACACGTTACATTGATGGTGAAAGAACATTATTATTCGGACCATTTGCGAATATTGGACCAAAATTCCTTAAATTTGGTTCTAATTTAGATTTATTCAGATCTGTTAAACCATACAATATTACAACATTATTGGCTGTAGCTATTAAAAACGTGCCATTGATTAAATACTCAATTGACCAAGTCATTATGACTAAAGAAGGCTGTATGAACCATTTACGTACGTTCTACCCTGAAGCACGTGACGAAGATTGGCAATTATACACAGCTGGTAAACGTGTACAAGTGATTAAAGATACTGAAGAAAACGGTAAAGGTTTCATCCAATTTGGTACTGAAGTTGTAAATTCAGAAGACCACTCAGTGATTGCTTTATTAGGTGAATCACCAGGAGCATCTACTTCTGTTTCTGTAGCTTTAGAAGTTTTAGAACGTAATTTCCCTGAATATACTTCAGATTGGGAACCAAAAATTAAAGAAATGATTCCTTCTTATGGTGAATCATTAATTCACGATGAACAATTAATGAGAAAAATACGTAAACAAACTTCAAAAGATCTTGAATTAGGTTACTACGATAAAGCTAAATAATTAAAGTTAACTCGTGAGAAACGTGTGAGATGTTAAAACATCTTGCACGTTTTTTTGTTTGTCTTATGATTCTAAAAAATATTTAAAACATAAGTAACCAACTACTTTATTTAATTCAAAAATATTTATTAAAATATATAGAATACTATATAAAATGCTCAGTTATTACTGTAGAATAGAAATATAAACATTATTT
>NZ_PPRT01000056.1 GCF_002902725.1 Staphylococcus caprae | reverse complement strand
AATTTAAAGAATTCTATGTTATTGTGAAAATAGCAGTTATATTTTTCAATCTTTATAAAGGAAAAAACTTATAGAGGTGATTATTTTTGGAAAATTACAAAGAAAAAAACAGATTTAGTATCAGAAAGTACGCAGTCGGAGCAATATCAATTATTACGGGTGTAGCAATTTTTATTGGGGGACATCAAGCACAAGCTGCTGAAGATACGCATCAAAACGTTGATAAGCCTACGCAAACTCAAGAATTAACGCAAAGTGTTCAAAAAGAAAATCAATCAACTAAAGCTTCGGAGTTTTCTACTGAAAAAACACAAGTACAATCTCCGAATCAACAGGCTCAAGTTACTACGAAACATAACGATGAACAGATGAAAGAAGCTTCAAATCAAAATCTTAATGAAGCGGACAATCCTAAACAAATCGATTCTAAAAAAGAAGAGCCAGCTACTCATCAAGACGCCGTTCCGTCTAAAAAAACTGACGATGCTACGCATCAAAAAGAGACATCTGCAAATCATCAATCCCAAGAACCACCTGAAAATGAATATTCAGTTCAAAAGAATGTAAGTGATAACACAGAATCAAATAAAAATAATCAAGATTCACAAACACAACAAGCAACGAATTCAGGTAAAAATACATATTCTAAAGAGCCTGAACAAAGTCAAGATACAACTCAACAAAAAGCAAAAGAACAAGAATCTCAAAATGATTCTAAGAAAAAAGAAAAACAAGTTGATAAAGGTGAAAAACAGCCATCACAAGATTTACAACAATCGAATAAAAATGACGAATCAAAAGTAGACAAGCCTAAAAAAGGTGAACAAACTCAAACGCAATCCTCAAATACGAACCACAATTCACTGAACCAAAATAAAGAGAAAGAAAAACATCAACAAACGATCCAATCAACAAACAGCAAAGAAGAAATTCCAAAACCATCTAAACAAACTACAAAAGCTAACAAAAAATCAGCTTCACCATCTTCACAATCATTACAATCAAAACAATCTAATAAACTTCCTAAAAAAGCTGCTCAAGCTCAATATAAAAATCAATATCCAGTCATATTCGTACATGGGTTTGTTGGTTTAGTTGGAGAAGATTCATTTGATTTATATCCAAATTATTGGGGCGGCAAAAAATATAATGTAAAAGAAAAATTGACAGAACAAGGCTATCGCGTTCATGAAGCCAATGTCGGCGCATTTAGTAGTAACTATGATCGTGCAGTAGAACTATATTACTATATTAAAGGCGGTCGCGTTGATTATGGCGCAGCTCATGCCGCTAAATATGGTCACAATCGTTATGGAAGAACTTACAAAGGTATTATTCCTGATTGGGAGCCCGGCAAGAAAGTTCATCTCGTTGGCCATAGTATGGGTGGACAGACGATTCGTTTGATGGAACACTTTTTAAGAAATGGGAATCAAGAAGAAATAGATTACCAACGTGAGCATGGAGGTACGGTATCTGATCTGTTCAAAGGTGGAAAAGATAATATGATATCTTCCATTACCACTCTTGGGACACCACATAATGGTACGCCTGCTGCAGATAAACTAGGCACACGCAAATTTGTCAAAAACACAATTAATCGCATAGGACGTATGGGTGGTAGTAAAGCACTCAATTTAAACCTAGGATTCGCTCAATGGGGCTTCAAACAAAAGCCTAATGAAACTTACGCGGAATATGCCAAACGTATTGCTAATAGTAAAGTTTGGGATACTGAAGACCAGGCGATTACTGATTTAACTAGTCCAGGAGCAGAAAAGTTAAATCAAATGACGACACTCAATCCTAATATTGTATATACGTCTTATACAGGTGCTGCGACACATACAGGGCCTCTCGGAAATGAAGTACCTAACATAAGACAATTCTTCTTATTCGATTTAACAAGTCGTGTAATTGGTAGTGATGAAAATAAAGATCGCAGAGTTAACGATGGTATTGTACCTGTGACATCTTCACTACATCCTACTAACCAAGCATTTAAAAAGGTAGGATTAATGAATCCAGCGACAGATAAGGGAATTTGGCAAGTGAGACCTGTACAATATAATTGGGACCATTTAGACTTCGTAGGATTAGATGATACTGATTATAAACGCGATGGAAAAGAACTAGGTGAGTTCTATCAAAGTTTGATTAATAATATGATGAGAGTCGAAGAAAAAGACGGCGTAGCTAAAAAATAAATATAGTCGCTATGTAAAAAATTTACCCTCATAGATAGAGGTCTAAATGACTTCTTCTATGAGGGTTTTCTAATTCAAACGCTACAATTATTTATTTTCTTTTTCTTCACGACGTTTCAAATAATACGCGCCACCTAATAACCCGATAGGTACACCTGCGATTGGCGTAATGATATTACTTAAAATAAATACAGCAGCAACTAATACTAGAATATTGAACCAGTTGATAGTTAAGTTTTTTAAATCCTCATATGATTGTTTGATTAAATCTTTAACTTTCATTATAAATACCATCCTTTTTAATAAATTTTTTGAAAAATCATTTTAAATTGAGCGCTTAATGACACGATTTGAGTGAATAAATGCTATAAGTGCAAAGATTAGATAAACGACTGCGTAAGCAATCATTACTATGAATATCGGCATCATTGTTACATTGCCCATAATCTTCATAAAGGCAAGTGATGCAAATAGTGCATGTAGTAAAGCAACTATTAAAGGCAATCCGAAGTTGAATAGAATTTTGAGTAATAAGCCTTTAGACATATCAGAATTTGTGAATCCGATGCGTCGAAGTATTTTAAAGTTATCAATTTCATCTTCAGTTTCATCCATTTGTTTAATGTAAATAATACATCCAGCAGCGATTAAGAATGCTAATCCTAAGAATGAAGTTACAAATATGAGAATACCATTCGATGCATCTATTATTTTTTTCAATTCATCTTTAGAAACAACATTTGGATCAACTTTTGATGCGATGTGTTCAGCTTTTTTCATATCGCTAGGATGTTTGATGTTAAATCCATAAACTCGCACAGTATTTTTATCTGTTTTTAATGAGTTGTATACTTTAGGGCTTACTTCCACCATAGGAGCAGCATATGAAAGTTCAGATGGGTAAACTTTGGAATCATCTTTATCAGTTACTTTCACAGTTTCTTTAGACTTACCTTTAACTGTGATTTGTTTATTCATGTTAAATTTCATTATTCCGAGAGCGGTTTTTGTATTTGTTAATCGAGCGTCATTACCTTTAAGATGTTTATTAACAATCATTGACGTATTCTCTGAAATACTCTCAGAATCATTTTGGAAAGTCATTACTTCGTCTTTTACTGTTTTAGGATTAATAGACTCATAAGTAATTTTATTATGCTTAATATTATTTTTATCTAATTGCTGTTCAAATTTATGAGCTTGTTTACCTTTTGAAAAGTCAAAATCTTGTGGTGTTGATGATTCAATATTATAATCCGAATTTGCTTTCGTAATAGCCGTAAAACAAAGAATCGTCACTGTAATTGCTGAAATAATTGCGATAACTGTTAATGACATCGCATTTTTCTTCATTCTGTGCATGATAGATGAGGTGCAGACCACATCCGTAATAGAAACACGTCCATTTTTAGCACGTTTAATTGATTTAAATATGAGTGAAACAGAACTTCTAAAGAATAAGTATGCACCGACAATAGTTAGGAATAATATGATGAATGGTGACATCATTGCCATGGTTAAAGGGTTAAATACACCGAACATCTCAGTCGCCATATAGTATCCGAAAGCTATCATTAGAATTCCTAACACGCCACCAATGATTTCGAGTACGGTGATGCGCGCTTTAGTCGCTTCTGTCTGAGAACTATCCTTCATCATTGTTAAGATGCTTCTTCTTTTGAGGAAAAGGAAATTCTGAATAAGTATTAATACAAAAGCGATGACTAACATCACGATTGTGACAAGTAATGCCTGTGGTTCGAAACCAATTGAAAGGTGAACCTTTAACTTCATCAATTTAGAAGCGATGGCAAGCAAGAGTTGTGAACCAAAAACTCCAATAATTACGCCAAGAATACCTGTTACTACAAATATGGCAAATTGTTCAATGCTTAACATTCTTAGAATATTGCCTCTTGTTAATCCGATAAGTTGAAAAAGTGCAAACTCTTTCGTACGTCTCTTAATAAATAAGTGATTGGCATACATTAAGAAAATGATAATGATGATGAATAGAATAGTTGAGCCAACACTTGAACCTTTTTGAATTATTTTGAGAGAATTTGAATTATTGATACTGTGTGAATACTTTAAAGTTGTGAAACTAAAGTAAAGTACGATACTTAATAATAAAGAAAATAGGAACATGCCATAATGTTTAATATTTTGTCTTAAGTTTTTGAGTGTGATTTGATTAAACGTCATGAGTGACACCACCTAATGCCGATTGCAGTTTGATGATTTCTTGATAGAAGTCTTGTTTAGAATCTTCTCCTTGGTAAATTTCAGAGTGAATATCACCATCTTTCAACATAATGACTCTTTCAGCAAAACTTGCTGCTGAAGGATCGTGAGTGACCATGATAATGGTTGAATTAAACTGCTTATTCATATCTTCTAAACGATTAAGTAAATCTTGTGCGCTTTTAGAATCTAGGGCCCCTGTAGGCTCATCGGCAAAGATGATTGTCGGTTTATGAACGAATGCACGTGCTGCTGCCGTACGTTGTTGTTGACCGCCAGAAATTTCGCTAGGATATTTATTTCCCAGGTCATAAATGCCAAGTGCTCCTGTGACTTCTTTGTAATTTTGCTCCATTTCATATTTTTGAACTTTCTGAACTGAAAGTGGAAGCATGATATTTTCCTTAACGGTCAGAGTTGGCAACACACTGTAATCTTGGAAAATGAATCCGAGTTGTTTTTTACGAAAATTCGCAAGTTGTTTATTACTGAGTTTATTAATTTCATTGCCGTCAACTTCTACAGTACCCCCGGAAATAGTATCGATTGAACTGAGTACGTTGAGTAAGGTCGTCTTACCTGAACCAGAAGGTCCCATGATAGCGACGAATTCTCCTTTTTCTACCGAGAAACTGATATCTTTAAGTGCTTGATACTTTTGTTTATCACCATAGACCTTAGATAGATTGTTAACTTTTAAAATTGACATCTTTTTCACTCCTCAAGTTGTTTATACTTAAATTGTAGAATCTTAGCGTCATCACTGCCTTTATCTAACCTTACAAAATCGCTGTCTAAACTTACATGTATGTAAGATTAGTAAGATTTTGCAAAATAAAAACCACAATCCATTAAAAAGATTGTGGAAAATTTAATTTAAATTTTTATTCGCATTTTTTGGGATATCATTTGTCTTAACTTCCGAATAATTCAAAACTTGTCCTTGTTTCATTGTAAGTTTGAGATAATGATTGGTTTTTAACTTCTTAGTAGCCGTATAAGTAATTTTCTTACCATCACCTTGTTCATCATAGCCTACTGTCTTGTAAGTGTAATTGTAGAAATCTTTATCTAATTTTTCTTTATTTACAGGTTGATTCGTTTTAACAAAATACGCTTCTTTAGGAATCATTGGATTATATTTATTCAAGTCTTGTACTACGGAATCGTTTGGATGATGTTCCCCGTAAATTTTCCCTACTAACATGAGGGCGCCAATAACAAGAATAAAAACGCCCAGTGTTATTAATAGTTTCTTTAACATATGTGTAATCACTCTCCATTTATTTTTCTAATTTACTCATCGCTTTCTTAGGGATATTGTCTTTTTTAACTTCTTCATAACTTTTCACTGTGTCTAATTTTTCTTTAATTTTTAAATAGTGATTTGGTTTGAGTTTTTTCATTCCCATATATGTGATTTTTTTACTATTACCATTATCATCATAGCCAGTTGTTTTATAGATGTGGCTTTCATCTTCATAATCCTTAGGGTTATGTTTCATTGGTTTAGTCGTTTTCACATAATATTCTTTTGTGGGTTCGAATGGGTTAGCCATATTTAAACTTTTAATATCTTTATTATTTGGGTGATGATCACCATAAACTTTTAATCCGAAAAGTAATCCTATTATTAATAAAATAATGACTATTATAGTGGTTAATGAAATTTTTAAAGCTTTCATGAATCTTTCACTCCTTTAATTTGTTTACAATTTAATTGTAGGAGCTTTGTTGGTAAGTTGCCTTTATCTAATCTTACAAATTGGCTTTTCAAACTTACACGGTTGAAAGTTTTGAAAAATAAGACGCCCGGAATACTTAATAAGAAAATTTTTATTGTACATAAAGTTTGTTATGCTACAAGTAACATATATTATTGTAGGGGGTTCACGATGTCGTTTTTAATTGTTTTAATCGTTGGGACTATATTGGGAATCTATTTTTATAAACGTGAAGAACCAATGCACGTTAGCAGTTGGATTAAAGGTATTTTAGTTATTGTAGCAGTACTATTGATAGTGGATTTTATAAATCATTTTGATCAAATTAAAGATGGTTTTCTAAATGGATCAAAAGATATAGACAAGAATAGTCCATTTGAATAAGAGAGGTTAGAGTATGAAAATTGCATGGATTTTATGGTGGATTGCCACGATTTTCTGGGGAGTCGTCGCGATAGGCCTACTCGTATTTACATTAATGAATGGATTGAACAGTGGAATAGAATGGTATAAATTCACTTTTGTCATGATAGGGATATTTTTAGTGCCAATCATCTGCCAAGTAGTGTGGTTAATTATCAATCTCATTGTGAGTAAAAATTTTAAGGAAAGTCAATATAATTAAATTTCTAGTGTTGAGAATCATTGAAAGATGAAATCTCAACACTTTTTATATGAATTTTTAAAAGTGATTTGTATTACATAATTAATTTATGAGATGATGAAGTTAATCAACATTATAAAGCATTAAGTTTATTTAAATCTTAATAGAATTTTAAAAAATGATTGTTATAATTCATATGAAACTTTGAATCATTGGTAAAGGAGTATGTTTATGAAAAGGTTAATACTATTAGTAAGTGTATTAGGTTTATCTTTTATTTTAACAGCGTGTGGGGGTTCTGGAGAGCAAAAAGAGCCGTCGAAAGAAAGTCAGAAATCTGATAAATATGAATACGAATATTATGAAGTATTGAATGATGGTAAAGAAGAAACTCCTAATGTCGAGATTAAATATAAAGATAAAAATGGAAATTCACATTTAGAAAGAACGGATTTAAAACATGTTTATGAACACATTCTAAGTGATGGTAATAAAAAGCCATACATTGTTAAAGATGGAAGCAAGGTACACGTTTATCGTCCGCCATATATGATGTACGGAGATGATGATGTTGAAGGTAAAGCAGTTTCAAAAGATGAAGTATCTAAATAGGAAAAGGTGAGTAGATGAAACGTAAAATATTTAAATTTATAAGTTTAATGATTGTTATCACTACAGCCTCACTCGGTATGTTATCGACGGAATTAGATGCTGCAACATCAGGAGGGTCTAGTGGCTCTAGCTCAAGTAGTTCAAGCAGTAGTTCATCGAGTGCGTCTTCGTCGGCTTCAAGAGGCTCAACATCATCAAGTTCATCAATGAGTCGTTCAAGTGCAGCGAATGCATCTCGGACTGCTCAACAATCGAGTCAACGTGCAGCGCAACAGGCAGCTAGATCAAGTAGTATGAAATCTAGTGCAAATGCTTCAAAGTATAGACAGAGTACTCAAAATATGAGATCACAGTCTCGTTCATTGATGGCTCCAAGACGTCCGTATAGTTCTGGCGCGCCTTATACATCACAATATATGGCGACTTCTTACTATAACAATTGGTTATATTTCTATATCATTGCATCTTCATCTCATGATCAACAGGCGAAGAAAGATAGTGTGAGATACCAAATGAATATGTTAAAACAGCAGATGAAATCAAATGAAAAGTTATATACTGTGACTGTTCAAACTAAAAAGGGTAAACGTGTCATTGTGGTACCTAAAAAGCAATACGATAAAATTAAGACAGGTAAGAATGTAAAAATTAAAAATGGTATAGTACAATAATGAGCATTAAAGGAGAATTAAATCTTTGATGAAAGCATTTATTGATAAAGAGAAGAAGAGTGGATACTTGGGTATCTTATTTACACTCGTATTTGGTTTCGTATTCAGTACAATGTTCACACCATTTATCGGCATCCCTGCAGCTTTATTGGCTGGTTATATCATTCACAATGTTGAAGATGATGAAGAAGAATAATTTAAAGAATCAAGGAGTCTAAATCATGAAAAAAGAGATATTAGAATGGATTATTGCTATCGCTGTTGCGCTCATCATTGTAGGTTTAGTACAGAAATTCCTGTTTACTTCCTATACCGTCTCAGGGGAGTCTATGCATCCTACTTTTGAAGATAGAGATAAAGTTATGGTGAGCCGAATTTCTAAAACATTAGACCATATTAATTCAGGTGATGTAGTCATTTTCCATGCGACAAAGAAAGATGACTATATTAAACGTTTAATCGGTAAACCCGGAGATACAGTTGAGTATAAGAAAGACCAATTGTATTTAAATAATAAGAAGGTTTCAGAACCTTATTTAAATTACAATAAGAAACATAAAGTCGGTGAATATTTAACTGAGAACTTTAAATCGAAGAATCTTAAAGGCGCCAATGGACATATGAAAATTCCTAAAGATAAGTATTTAGTCTTAGGTGATAACCGACAAAACAGTATTGATAGCCGTCGAGATGTGGGCTTAATCGATAAAGATCAACTTGTTGGTAAAGTATTATTTAGATATTGGCCGTTGAATCAATGGAAAGGTGGATTTAATCCAGGTACTTTCCCTAATTAATATAAATATGCCTCTTAGCAATGTAGACTACCCTCAACTCAGGGAGGTCTTGCTAAGAGGCTTTTTTAAATGGTTATCCTCTATTCGTCTTCTACATTCTTACCAACAGCTTCCCATCTTAAAGCGGTCGTGATAATTAAACCAACGAGCGGTACGATAGCTAGAATTAACATAGTATTTGTTAAACCTACAGCTGCAAGTATGATTGGGAATACGAAAGTCCCGATAATACTACCCGTACGACTCACAGATTCTACGAAACCGGTAGCTTGCGAACGTAAATATGTAGGAAATGATAAAGCAGCAATCGTCTTACCTTGTGTACCCGGACCACCAGAGTGCCCGAATAAGAATAGAGCGATGAAGAACGTGTTAATAATCATTGGTAAGCTGTGATAGAACACGCCTGTCATGACCATTGCAATCAAGACGAGACTGAAACCAATCATGGTTAAGCGACGTGTGCCCACTTTGTAAGTGAGTTGCGATCCTACGTAAGCTCCGATGATACCCGCTATGTTGACAATGGCTGTTCCTAGTAGGACGCCTAATTTATCTTTACTTATAATGTAAGTTGCAATAATTGGTATGTATAATCCCACGCCATAGTATTGCATCCCTTGCAATGTTGAAATTGAAGTTGCTAAGACAATTCTTTTTAAATATTTAGGCTTAAATAGTTCAGTTATTGATGGTTTTGAAGATTTATTTTCGGAAAATGAAGTTCCGTTACCCTCTAACTTAAGATTTACATCATAATTATTTCTTACATATTCAGTAGCTTCTTCTAATGAATGATGATTAATGATCCATGTTGGACTCTCTTTCAAATATTTGATACGTAAAATGTAAAGCACGAGAGCAATGAATGCACCAAAGCCTACTGCAAATCTCCATAAATGTTCGCCTGTACCCATAACGAAGAATGCAATAACCACAAGTGCAGATACGACAATTGCTACGTACCAAACAACTTGCCAGTAGTTGACGTTACGGCCTTTCTGCCATTTATTACTGATTTCTGCGATAAAAGTGAAGGCAACAGGACTGTCCATACCGATAGCGAAGCCCATAATGAAGCGGCATGTAAGTAAAATAAAGAGATTTGGAGCAAGTGATGCACCTAAAGAAGTAATCACGAGAATAAGTAAAGATACGGATAAAATACGTTTACGACCAAATTTATGTGCGAGGGAGCCACCGAGAATTGCACCAAAAAGTGCCCCGATAGGTAAAGAGGTCATGACAACTGAAAGCATTGTTGGAGACAAATGAAATTGTTTCGTGAGTTGATCGGTCATAGTTCCTAGAATTGTGATGTCATAAGCATCTAAAAAGATCGTTCCCAATATCATGAAAAGTAGAATTTTAGATGTGTGTTTCTGATCTGCATGATCAATAATTCTAAATAAATCATTTTTAGATTTTACGATTTCCATATTATCATTCCCTTACATTTTTTGTCTTTTTAAGCGTAATTGAGTGTCATTAAGTTAAAATTAACCTAAGTTTAAAATTTTATTAACATTACTCACATAATCAATTAAAATTTGTGGATAACTTTATGGATAGATATTGCATAACCCACATTTATCAACGTTTAAAGGTAAATTAGGAGTTATCCACATAATATGATAAGGTGTTGATAATTTCCAGAATTGTGCGAAAAATACATCAAATGTCTATTCAAAACTAAGAAATGAAGAATGGATCCAGGGCGTATGCTTAGATAGTTATGTTTATGATTTATTCAAGAAAGAGTATCTACAATTAAAAAGAGAGGGTCATTAAAAAAAGACAGGATTTGTACATCCTGTCTTTTTAGTAATTTAGAATTGAATGAGGAATCATTTTATTTAGTTATTGTTTGAACGAAATTTTCATATTTATTGAAATTAAAGTTCTTTCTTATTAAAGATACTTATAGATAATTTATAGGTCAAAGCAAAAGTTGCTAATCCTAAAATGCCAAAGACAACGAACACAAGTAAACTTCTTGTATTACTTAACATTTCTACCATTGAATTATCATAATGTGTGGCTATAATAACTGCAAGGATATAGAAAATGAAGTATATGATAATCATAAAGAAGACAGTTACCATGATGATTGTGTTGGAATTTTCAGGACCAAATTTGAATGTTAATGGGAACATGGCGGAATAAATACCAGTACAACCAAGAGAAACAAGTGCGGAAATCAACGCCATATTGAAACTATGGGTAATGATTAATACAATCGGAAAACTAACCACCAATGCAATGATTATGACAATACAAAAAAGAAAATAGTAGCTCTTAACATAATCAGATCGTTTTATAGGTAGTGTAGAAACGTAATTCATCCATTTAGAATCTTTTTCTCGTTTAAAGTTATCTGCAATTGAAGAGATTAATAATGCAATTAAAATAAAACCGCTCATAGGTGGGCTTGCAAAAGTCATTACTACTGTAGCAATGATTCCAATAATTAAATAAGTAATTAATGGTTTTTTTGTTTCATAGAGAGTACTTAATACTAAACCTTTCATTATTTGTCACCTCGCATAATAATTTTAGTAGCATCATCAATATTGTTGATTTGTTTGGCCCCAGGCACTTCTTGATAATTGTTTACTAAGCTTATTCTGTTATGATTGCGTTCTCTTGATGCGACCAGATATTCATTACAAATATTAAATGATTCCACTGGTTGCTCTACAATTCCATAATTTTTAAGTAATTCTTCTTTGTTTTCTTTTAAAATGATTTCCCCGTCTCTCATAAATACTAATTTATTAGCGAGTTGTTCAATATCTTCTGAAATATGTGATGAAACTAATATTCCATTACCTTCATTTGTATAATCTTCAAGAATTTCAATTACTTGTTCTCGACCTGAAACATCCATTCCAGCAGTTGCTTCATCAAGAATAAGCAATTTAGAATCATGAGCCATCGCTATTGATAAAGCCGTTTTCATTCTCATGCCTCGTGAAAAGGTATTAACTTTATTCTGTGTTGGTAATTCAAATTCTTTAATTAGTGAAAAGAATTCCTCGCTATTCCAAGTGCGATATATATTTGCAAATACTTTATCTACAGATGTGAGCGTTAATTTATTAGGTACTCTTAAATCATCAAAGACGACGCCAATGTGCTCTTTATATGTATTATCTTCTTCGTCGACTTCTTCGTCGAAAAAGCTGATTTTACCGTTATCTTTATGTCTATTTCCTACAATTGTATTAATGAGTGTAGACTTACCTGAACCGTTCTTACCAATTAAACCGACAACTTCCCCAGGCTTAATTGAGAAAGAAATGTTTGAAAGATGAAACTCTGACTGATTATAAGACTTATTTAGATGATTAATTTCTAAAAGCTTTTCCATTCATATTTCCCCCTTATTAAATGACAATTTAACTGTGTTTATAGAAACGAATAAGTTTAGAAAAATAAGTATAAATATTATAGATAAATAGAATAATTAAGATAAATACACCAATTGTTTGATTTTCGTTAGTGGCTAAAGAAAAGAAACCTAATATAATAATTCCAGTCATGAGTAAATAGATATTTATACAAAAGACTTTGTACATAGACTGGAGTATGATATGTTTTTCACCTTCATCATATAGGTTTAATACTTTTTCAGTATAGTTTTTTTCTCCCAATTTTGGATAACGTGGGTCAAATTTTTGTACGAAGAACCCAATCATTAGTGAGGGTATGATTGTAAACAAATAAGGTATTAGGGCATATAAAAGAACTTTATCATTACCGTTACCTAAAACGATGAGGAACAAGCTGATAAAACTTATGATAAGTTCAACATAATAAATAATATGTGCTTTATTAAAGTTAAGGTTCGCACTTTTTTCATAATAATCTACTAAATCATCTTCAATATCTTCAGTAACTTTCTTTTTATATTTGAGTGCATTGTTCTGAATAATATATAAATATAAAGTCAAAATAATATTAATGATGGTTGCTAATCCGACAATAATTAGGACTGTCTTTACATTTGAAAAATGAGTGAGTCTCAAAAGATTATTTGTATTGATTACTCCAATTGACATTCCTATAAAGCCGCCTATTACTCCTCCTATTAGTATTAGTAATAAGTATCTTCCTACTTTCATAAGTCTCCCTCCTCAATAATAAAAATATTTTCTACTGGTTCGTTAAAAATTTTGGCTATTTTTATAGCGGTTAAAATAGATGGAGTGAAATCATTACGCTCAATTAATGAGACAGTTTGTCTGGAAATGCCTGCTTTTTTAGCAAGTTGTGTCTGGTTATATCCATCTCTTGCACGTAATTCTTTAAGTCGATTTCGCAATTCTATCAACTCCTTACACACATAACATATATTACTTTTGTCATTTTGACAAGTATATTAGTCAAAATGACGTAAATTAATGTCAAAAATATTCAGATAAGCTTAATCAAACGTAGAGTATCTTATCTAGAAAGTGGAATGATAAAAGATTAAAACGCTGGTTATAGAAGTGTTCTTAAATTAAATTAACCGATGAATCATTTGTAATTTGAGGCTATCTCATTATTTAGATAAATTGAAACAAATGTATTTTGGAAATGTATATATTTTGTTAATATATCTATTGTTATGAAATCCGGGAGGTGCAAGTGGTGAGTTTTTATAACTTCATGAAAAACTATGAAGGTGAGAAGAGTCATTTTGGTGACTTATTTGAAGGTATGAAAGATATCGATTTTCCTAAAGATGTCTCTAGTCCTAGAGATATTATTGATAGATTTCAACATTGGCTTGAAGAACCGAGCTTACATGATACGATTCATCAAGCTATTGAGTCATATGAGCAACAGTAACAATTTTAATCGTAATTTATATTTATCATACGGGCTAACATTCCATCATTAGAACGCTAATGTAAGGGAAAAAGCGTCAACATTAATATAAAAGACTTTCAGGGAGTGTTGATCATGAACAATCTACACAATATTAGAGTGAAAAATAACTTAGAAATTAAAGAGCTTGTAGAAGACATAAATAAAAAATTTGGTACTCAATATGAAGTGCATCATATTTGGGAATGGGAAAATGGTGAAAATGAACCCAAAATGGAAGATGCACTTGTGTTAGGTAAATATTTCGATGTTCCACACCAAGAATTTCTAGATAGCGAAATGAAAAAGTTAAAAGATTCATTTGATGATGTATCCATCAATAAATAATTAAACAAATATAAAGGAAAGTAAGTATCCCTCTCAATTCATAATAAGAATCAAAAAAATTATTTCTCACCTTTGTATTCATAACATCGTAAAGGAAACCGAGACGAAGTAGTTATATCAGTGATTAACAATGCGGTCAGTCTACCCGGCCTATTTAAACTGAACTATTTCATCTTGGTTTCCTCTTTTTATATCATTTTCAATCAATTAAATATCAATGTCCTCATTCACTCGATTTCAAATCTCACCGTCAAAGGGTCAGTCTAAATGTGAATCATCACATGATTAGGTATAGATTAAACACAATTATTTGTCGATACATGTGTTGTCTCTGGAAAAATTAATTATAATTTTGTACTATTGTCAGTAATGAGTGGGCACGTGCTAAGTATGATAAACATGCTTATACGACGTTCTCAAAGACGGTTAATGATATATAACTTTTTAATACAGAAAGATGTTACCGTTTCATTTATAATGGGAAGTTTCATGTTAACGACATGTGGTTCGACCCCCATTTTCATAAGGATAAAAAAGAAAATAAGGAGATGAATAGATATGACACGAGTAGTTCTAGCAGAAGCATACCGCACACCTATAGGCGTATTTGGAGGTGCCTTTAAAGATATCCCTGCATATGACTTGGGCGCAACAGTAATTAAACACATCGTAAAAAGTAGTGGCATCGACCCAAAAGAAGTCAATGAGGTTATTCTAGGCAATGTCTTACAAGCAGGACAAGGTCAAAATCCTGCACGCATTGCTTCCATTAAAGGCGGATTATCTGAGGCCACGCCATCATTCACAGTCAATAAAGTCTGTGGTTCTGGAATGAAGGCTATTCAACTTGCCTATCAATCTATCGTAGCTGGCGATAATGAGATTGTGATTGCGGGTGGTATGGAAAGTATGTCTCAATCTCCAATGCTATTAAAAAATAGTCGATTTGGATTTAAAATGGGCAATCAAGCGTTAGAAGACAGCATGGTAAGTGATGGATTAACAGATAAATTTAACGAGTATCATATGGGAATTACGGCAGAGAATTTAGTTGAAAAATATGGTATCACTCGAGAAGAGCAAGATCAGTTTGCTGCGCACTCTCAACAAAAGGCTGAACACGCACAAGAAACAGGTGGATTCGATGCGGAGATTGTGCCAGTAGAAGTGCCTCAACGTAAAGGAGAGCCAGTGGTTGTGTCACAAGATGAAGGGATTCGTCCAGGTACGACAGCTGACAAGTTAAGTCATTTACGTCCTGCATTTAAGAAAGATGGATCCGTTACAGCTGGAAATGCATCAGGTATTAATGATGGTGCTGCAGCAATGTTAGTTATGACTGAAGAGAAGGCGAAAGCACTTGGTGTGAAGCCGATTGCGGTGTTAGAGAGTTTCGGAACAAGTGGTGTAGATCCATCCATTATGGGAATTGGCCCTGTTGAAGCGGTACGTCAAGCATTGAAACGTTCAGGTAAAACGGCGTCTGATATCGACGTGTTTGAACTTAATGAAGCCTTTGCTTCTCAATCATTGGCGGTCGACCGAGAATTACAATTGCCACAAGATAAGGTGAATGTTAAAGGTGGCGCAATCGCATTAGGTCATCCTATTGGTGCATCTGGTGCTCGTATATTAGTTACTTTATTACATCAACTGAATGAGACGACTCAAAATGGTCTCGCTTCATTATGTATCGGTGGCGGTCAAGGTATTGCTACTCTCGTATCTCATTATGACGCGAAATAATAAAACAAGCTGTAAGTGTATGTCATCGCGACATCGCTTACAGCTTATTTATTTTATTTATGAAATTAGGAAGGTTTAATAATGCGATGACGTAATGAATGGCTCTTCCATTAACGATCGCTACAGGCAAAAGACTTTGTTCACCCTTTTAAATGCATTTTAATACATTCATTTCTTTGGAAAGCCGGCTCAAAGCTTACCAAAGTTGTGGGGGACATGCGTCACGTTGATGTACTCGATAATTGAAAAATTTGAGTTACTTGCTTAAATGATTGCTCATTTATGGTTTGATTGCGAATGCTCTGACAGGAAACCCTGGGGCATCTTTAGGTTTTGGACTAATCGCATAGATAATTGCGCCACGCGTAGGTAATTGATCTAAGTTTGTTAATAATTCTAACTGGAAAGTATCTTTGCCTAGAATGTAACGTTCACCTACAATATCTCCATTTTTAGCGGTGTCCACAGAAGCATCGGTATCAAACGTTTCATGACCGATGGATTTTACGCCACGTTCTTCGATAAGAAATTTCAAAGCATCTAGACCCCAACCAGGTAAGTGTTGATTGCCATTGGCGTCTTTATTTTCAAATTGGTCAATATCTGGCCAGCGTTTAGACCAGTCTGTGCGTAGAGCTACGAATGTACCAGGTTCAATTTGACCATTGTGACTCTCCCATTCTTCAAGGTGCTGTCTAGTTACGATGAAATCGGCATTCTCTGAAGCCTCTTTAGAGTAATCTAGGACGATGAGTGGTAAGACCAATTCTTTCAAGTCTAACTCTTCTAAGTATCTTCGATTTTCCACAAAATGAATCGGCGCGTCGATATGCGTACCATATTGTGTAACGATACTCCATCGTTGAACGTAGAAACCATGTTCTTTGACATTAAAGAGTGTCGATACTTCACCTTTTTCAAATTCACTAAATCGAGGAATTTCAGGGTCGAAAGTATGTGTTAAGTCGACCCATTGTGCCTCTTTAAGTTGATTCAGTTGGTCCCATAAAGGATAGTTTGTCATAAGCATCACCTCTAAATGATATTATGCTGTTGTTGCGCCATTTTCCTGACGTTTCTTCTTCACTGCGTTAACTAAGACAGTTAAGGCATCTTTTACTTCGTCTTCTTTACGCGTTTTAAGACCACAGTCTGGATTGACCCAGAATAGTGAGCGATCAATTTGTTGTAAAGAACGATTGATTGCTGTAGTAATCTCTGCTTCAGTTGGAATACGTGGACTATGAATATCATAAACGCCTAATCCAATACCTAAATCGTAATTGATGTCTTCAAAGTCTTTAATTAAATCACCGTGACTACGTGATGTTTCGATTGAAATAACATCTGCATCTAAGTCATGGATAGCATGAATGATTTGTCCAAATTGAGAATAGCACATATGTGTATGAATTTGTGTTTCATCATGTACGGATGACGTTGCTAACTTAAATGAGTTAACCGCGTCTTTCAGGTATTGTTCGTGGTATTCAGAACGTAACGGTAATCCTTCACGTAATGCGGGCTCATCTACTTGAATGACTTTAATACCTGCTTCTTCAAGCGCTAACACTTCTTCATCGATTGCTAATGCGATTTGGTCTTGAACGACCTTACGTGGAACGTCTACACGTTCGAATGACCAGTTTAGGATTGTGACTGGACCAGTGAGCATCCCTTTTACAGGTTTGTCAGTTAAGCTTTGTGCGTAAACCGTTTCTTTCACTGTTAATGGTGCTGTCCATTTTACGTCGCCGTATATCACTGGTGGTTTAACGGCACGTGAACCGTATGATTGTACCCAACCAAACTTAGTTACTAAGAAGCCTTGAAGCTTTTCGCCGAAGAATTCAACCATGTCATTACGTTCAAATTCTCCATGTACGAGTACGTCTAAACCGATGTCTTCTTGTATTTTAATCCAACGGGCAATTTCATTTTGTAAGAAGTCTTGATATTCAGCATCTGTAATACGATGATTCTTCCAATCTGCACGGTATTTACGTACTTCACGTGTTTGAGGGAATGAACCTATTGTTGTTGTTGGTAAATCTGGTAAATTTAAGCGCTCATATTGTTTTTGTTTACGTACTGAGAATGGTGACTTACGACTTGTAGGAACGCTATCGAAGTCGTATTCAAGATTTTTAAATGATTGGCTTTGGAAACGTTCGTAACGCGCTTTAAGTTCGTCATATTTAGCGCTATCACCATTATTGAATAAACGGCGTAAGGCATCTAATTCATCTAACTTTTCAGTAGCAAAACTTAATCCTTCTGCAATAGATTCGTCTAATGTTTCATCATCTAAAGAGACTGGCACGTGTAATAAAGATGATGATGGTTGAATGACTAATTGGTTTGTATGTTGTTGTAGCGTTTCGATTAATTGCTTTTTAGATTCAATGTCTGCAGCCCACACATTACGACCATCAATAATGCCTGCATAAAGTGTCTTGCTTGAATCGAAGTCTCCAGCTTTAATTTGTTTTAAGTTATAACCATTATCATGAACAAAGTCTAAACCTAAGCCGCCAACTGGCAATGTGCTTAAGAATTTTAAATGTACACGTTCAAAGTATGTTTGGATGACTAACTTTTCACCTAAACCAGCTTGAGCGAAGTAATCATAAGCTTCTTTAGTGATATTCTCATAGCTTTCACTATCATCAGTGACTAAGATAGGTTCATCGATTTGAATGTATTCGGCACCAGCATGAATCAGTGATTCTAGTACTTCTTTATAAAGTGGAAGCAAAGTTTGAACTTTCTCTTCAAATGATTGGTGGCCACCTTTAGAAAGTTTGACGAAAGTAATTGGGCCAACGATAACTGGATGGGCATTGACATTGATAGATTGGGCGTATTTAAAGCGTTCGAGTAATGTGTT
Organism: Staphylococcus caprae; assembly: GCF_002902725.1. Classification (GTDB taxonomy): domain Bacteria; phylum Bacillota; class Bacilli; order Staphylococcales; family Staphylococcaceae; genus Staphylococcus; species Staphylococcus caprae. The sequence goes on along the minus strand of NZ_PPRT01000056.1, from coordinate 29,766 downwards.
TTTCTCTACTTTAGGCTCTACATTATCCCATTCAGGCACGATATAGTGATAGTTAGTGTTAAACCATTTGATGAGTGCACTCGCTACATGTTCTTTATTACCGCGGGCGATATCGAACAATAAATCATCATTCACTTCACGACCTTGGAAACGTTCTGGAATAATATTAAATAATAAAGATGTATCAAGAATGTGGTCATATAATGAGAAATCTCCTACAGGGATACTGTCTAAATTGTAATTCTTTTGAAGTAAGAGGTTCTCTTTGTGTAAATCAGTCAGTGTTTGATCTAATTCAGCCTTATCGATTTTGTGAGCCCAGTAGCTTTCAATCGCTTTTTTCCATTCTCTTTTTCTACCTAATCTTGGGAATCCTAAGTTTGAAGTTTTAATTGTTGTCATAATATTGCCTCCTTGTTAGCAGTAATAGATTTAGAATATGCTGCGAGTTCTAATGAATAATCTACCTTTTGAAAAGGTGTGATAATGTACAAACCGTTAAAGTATTCATGTACTGTATCGATGAGTTCTTTAGAGAGTCTTAAACTTAATTCTTTCGTTTTTTCCTTATCATCTTTAACAGCTTTAAATTGGTTAAGTACATCTTCTGACATTTTTATGCCTGGCACTTCGTTATGTAGAAAAAGTGCATTGTTATAACTGGCTATAGGCATAATGCCAATGAAGAACGGTGTATTTAGATGTTTCGTTTCTTCATAAACTTGTTTTATTTTTTCTTTGCTATAAACGGGTTGAGTAATGAAATAGCTCATACCGCTTGCAACTTTCTTCTCAAGTCGTTTAACGGCACCGTCAAGTTTTCGTACGTTTGGATCAAACGCACCAGCGATGTTGAAGTTGGTATGTTTCTTCAGCGCATCACCATCCGTGTTAATACCTTGGTTAAATCTCAGTGCAAGTTCTGTTAGACCTTTCGAATTCACGTCATACACGTTGGTTGCACCTGGTAAATGTCCCACTTTAGAAGGATCACCAGTAATGGCTAGAATTTCATTAACCCCGATGAGTGAGAGACCTAAGAGGTGAGATTGAAGCCCTATAAGGTTTCTATCACGACATGTGACATGAACGAGTGGTTCAATATCATAACGTTGTTTGATTAGACTTGCTGCTGCGATATTACTGACTCGAACTGTTGCAAGGGAATTATCAGCCAACGTAACCGCGTCAATACCTGCTTCATCTAATTTTCCGACGTTGTCGAAGAAAGTATCTGTGTCTAAATGTTTCGGCGTATCTAGTTCGACAATTACAGTTGGTCCATTTTTAACTTTGGTAGTAAGGTTTTGTTTCATCACGCTCGTTGGTTTACGATTTGATTTCTTCGTAATGGGAATCACTTTTTTATCTTTTACAGGTGTTAAACCTTGAACGGCTGATTTAATATAGCGGATGTGCTCAGGTGTCGTACCGCAACAGCCACCGATAAGTCTCACGCCTTCGTTGATAAGTTCTTGTGCAACATCGCCGAAATATTGCGCATTGTCACTATATTTAAATTCACTATTTTCAATGTCTAGTAGACTTGCATTTGGATAACATGATAAATATGCCTGTTCAGGTAGTTCTATATGTGAAAATGAACGCTGCATATGGTGTGGACCATGGTGACAGTTAAGACCAACCACGTCAGCACCACACTCAACGAGTTGTTTAAGTGCCTCATTAATTTCAGTGCCATCGACTAAATAATTGGTGTTAGAAGCGGTCAATTGCGCAATGATAGGAATGTCATATTTTCTGCGTGTTGCGACTACAATATTTTTCAATTCGTCTAAGTCGTAATAAGTTTCAAACAATAGAGCGTCTACGCCTTCATTGATTAAGGTATCGATTTGAAGTTCTGTATGATATTGAATCGTTGATAAACTTATTTCTTCTTGTCTCACACCTCTAAAGCCACCTACAGTGCCAAGAATAAATGTGTCCTCATTGGCAGCGCGTTTAGCAATTTGTACAGCTGCTTTATGAATTTCTCTGACACGATGTTCTAAGCCAAAGTTTTTAAGCTTTTCGAAATTAGCACCGTATGTGTTGGTTTGGATCACGTCCGCGCCACCCTCGATATATGAGCGATGGATGTGTTCTACCTTGTCTGGATGAGTAAGGTTGTACGCTTCAGGGCAAGTGTCGAGCCCTTCTGAGTAAAGTATTGTGCCGATAGCTCCATCAGCTACCAAAACGTTGTTCTGTAAATGTTTCAGAAATTGACTCATTGAAAGCCTCCTTTAAAGCGTAGTTAAAATCTGCGATGATTTCTTCAGGATCTTCAAGTCCCACACTTAAGCGGAATAAACCGAAAGTAATTCCTCTTTCTTGTCTTACAGCTTCTGGCACAGCTGCATGTGACATTGTTGCTGGGTGAGAAAGAATGGTTTCAACACCACCAAGACTGACCGATACAAGTGGTAATGTGAGTGATTCTACAAATGCTTGTGCTTTAGATTCATCTTTCAATCTAAATCCGATAACAGCTCCACCTGTGGAAGCTTGTCTTAAATGGATCGGGTTATTTCCTGGGTAATAAACTTCTGCGATTTCTTCACGCTGACTTAAGAATTCAACTAAGCGTTCAGCATTTGACACAGATTGTTTAAATCTTACCGGTAATGTTTTAAGATGTTTCGCCAGAGCCCAACTATCATGTGCAGAGAGTGCTGTGCCAGTACCGTTTTGTAATAAATAAAGTGCTTCTGCAATATCTTTACGATTTGTGATTGCTGCACCTGCAATGAGATCACTATGACCACCTAAGAATTTAGTTGCGCTATGAACCACGATATCTGCCCCTAAGGCTAATGGTGATTGACCAAGAGGTGTCATAAATGTATTATCCACTGCTAAGCGTAGGTTATTTTGTTTAGCGATTCTTGCTACTGCTCGTATATCTGTAATTTTGAAAAGTGGATTCGATGGTGTTTCTACATAAATAAGTTTAGTATTCGTTTGAATGGCATTTTCAATTTCAAGATTATTTGTAGCGTTTACCGTCGTAAATTCGATATTAAAACGATTTAAAATTTGTTCAGTGAGTCGAAATGTACCGCCGTATACGTCATCAGGAAGGATAACGTGATCGCCTGACTGAAGCGTCAGTAATACTGCAGTAATTGCTGCTATTCCAGATGCATATGCAAAAGCATAGTTCCCGTCTTCTAGACGTGCGAGTTTTTCTTCTAAAAGAGTGCGATTTGGATTTCCACTCCTTGCGTAATCATATTGAGTATCGCCACCTAGTACTTTTTGGTGAAAGGTTGACGAATCATATAATGGTGGATTAGCTGAGTGATATTCTTGTCCTCTGCGTGAATCAAAAATGACTTCTGTTTCTATAGATAAACTCATGAAATCACTCCTACTTTAGAATTTTCTAATGCTTGAATAATATCTATTTCGATATCGTTATAATCTTCAATACCTACAGAAAGACGAATAAGATGTTCGTCGATGCCTCGTTTATCCTTTTCTGCATCAGGCATGTCTACATGTGTTTGTGTGTAAGGGAAGGTAATGAACGTTTCTGTTCCACCTAGACTTTCTGCGAATATGCAGACGTTTATATTTTCCAGAAATTTAGCAACGCTATAGGCTTTATTCAGTCTTAAACTTAGCATTCCAGTGCGACCACTATAGAGTACTTCGTCAATGGATTCAGTGTGACGACATCTTTCAGCGAGTCGTTGCGCATTTTCTTGAGAACGATCTATACGAAGGTGTAGGGTCTTTAGTCCTCTTTGAAGCAGGTAACTATCTAGAGGAGACAGTGTTGCGCCTATCATGTTATGAAATTGACCAAGTTGTTCTGCTAAATGTTCATCTTTTACTGTGACGACGCCGGCTAGTACATCGTTATGTCCACCAATGTATTTCGTTGCCGAGTGGAGCACGATATCTGCGCCTTCTTCAAGTGGCGTTGAAAGATATGGCGTTAAAAAAGTATTGTCTATGATTGTTAATAATTTATGTTTCTTACTTAGTACGTAATAAGGCTCAACGTCGATTTCTATCATTTGTGGATTTGAAATGGGTTCAATGAATAATGCTTTTGTTTGTGGTGTGAGATTTTTTTCAACATCTTCATAATCTAAGAAATCTACATATTTAAATTTCACACCGTATTGTTGTTCGTAGAAATCGAAGAGTCGGAATGTACCTCCATATAAATCAAATGCTACGAGAACTTCATCACCAGGTTTGAAGATGTTACATACAAGTTGAATTGCTGCCATACCACTAGAAGTGGCGAAAGAGGCGATGCCCTTTTCAAGTTTTGCAAATGCTTCTTCAAATGCAGTGCGTGTAGGATTCTTTGTACGTGTGTAATCGTATCCTGTTGACTGACCTAGATGAGGATGTTGGTATGCGGTAGATAAATAAATTGGATTGGCAATAGCGCCAGTATGGTCGTGTGTTAGAGCGATTTGAGCTAATTCAGTATCCTTCATTACTAGACCCTCCTAATATAAAAAAATAAAAAAAGCTTCCGTCCTTTAAACCCGAGTAAATCGGATGTAAAGGACGAAAGCTTCGGTTTCGCGGTACCACCTTTGTTTGTCACTTTATTGCTAAAGTGACCTCTATCAGTACGCCATCATGTAGGAAATGGTTACATGTTTGGAAGTGCCAATACATTCACAATCTTAATCGCTACGTTAAATCATTGAGTTAAATAAAAACTCATTTAGTCTTTTGAAAGATTAAATGAGTATTAACGATTAGTTGTGACGGTAGTAATTCCAGTACGCCATTCAACATCAATGTTAATACTGTATCGCTGTAACGGGCGAACCCGTTGATACCTCATATTGGTATCAACACTCCAAGGCCATTTTCAAACTTTCTTTCAATGCCTTCTCTCAGCTTATGAAGACTCTCTGTATTAGCAGTGTAAGTTCTACTTTCCTTTTTACAGTGTGTAAAATGTTTCGTTTTGTAATTGTTAATACATAGATTACATACTGGAAAATGATTTGTCAACAACTTTTCTGAAAATTTAGATTAAATAGTTAATTTAGGGAGTAGTAGGAAGGTTTAGGAATGAACGTTGAAGTTTGTTAAAAAGTTTCGGAAGGATGTGGAAAAATCTTAAAACGCTTGTACAATGAGATTGAAATTTTTAAAATAGTAAGTGATGTGTTGAAATAGGAAGTTGGACAGAAAATAGTTGAGCAAAATTAATTTCTTTGTCCCGAACCCAACTTGCATTGTTTGCAGAATTTCTAAAAAATTTTTGTTGGGGATTCGCTAGTAAGGTTGGTTAGGATTAAGAGGAACTTGATATCAGTGCACTTTCAATTCAGATATCTACTGCCAATATGTTAAACATTTATAGAAAGATGTGAAAATATGACACAGGAAGAAGATCAACGTTTGCAACTTGAAAGTAACGAACACGTGCAAAATATAGCTATTGATTTAATTAAACCGAATCCTTATCAACCACGAAAGACATTCGATGAGGAGAAATTGCAAGATTTGGCGAAATCAATTGAGCAACACGGTATTCTTCAACCGATTGTATTAAGAAAAACAATCCAAGGGTTCTATATTGTGGTGGGTGAACGAAGATTCCGAGCATCTCAAATCGCTGGACTAAGAGAGATCCCTGCAATAGTTAAAGAACTATCAGATGAAGATATGATGGAACTAGCTATTATTGAGAATTTACAACGGGAAGATTTAAATGCGATTGAAGAAGCTGAAAGTTATAAAAAGTTGATGTCGGATTTAAACATTACACAACAACAGGTTGCACAACGATTAGGTAAGTCTCGACCATATATTGCCAATATGCTAAGATTGCTTCATTTACCTTCAGAAATTATGACAATGGTTAGAGAAGGAGAATTATCTGGGGCACACGGCCGTACCCTCTTATCATTAAAAGACGCTTCGAAGATGAAGAAGATAGGGAAGCAAGCCATCCGGGAGTCTTGGAGTGTAAGACAACTCGAGCAATATGTAAATACCTATTTACAGAATGATACGGTTCAACCAGAATCGAAGCAAAGTAAGAATAAGAAACCTAAATTTATTCAACAACAAGAAAGACAACTCAAAGAACGATATGGTTCTAGAGTTGATATTTCTACATCTAAGCATGTTGGTAAAATCACTTTTGAGTTTAAATCAGAAGAAGAATTTAAAAGACTGATTCAACAACTTAATGAAAAGTAATTGATTTCATGTGGTTTTTTAAAACTGAAGACTGATTCAATTGAAAGAGCTTTAAGCTATAGTGTATAAGTTACGAAAATTTTAAAAAAGGAGGTAACGAAATAATGAACCAAATAAAGCATATTTTATCTTCTTTATTTGAACCTTTAACCAAAATTGAGACATATGAGAATCTTGTCTCAAAAATTATAATGATTTTGATTTATATCATTGTTGCACTCATCGTTATTGCGATTTTAAATAAAGTGATTGAACAAGCTTTTAAAATACAAAATAAAAGTAAAAAAGGAAGTAAAAAACGTTCAAAAACGCTCATATCACTTGTACAAAACGTAGTAAAATATATTGTATGGTTTATCGTACTTACAACCATTTTAAGTAAATTTGGTATTAGTGTTGAAGGTGTTATCGCCAGTGCTGGTGTCGTTGGTGTAGCAGTAGGTTTCGGTGCGCAAACAATTGTTAAAGATATCATTACTGGTTTCTTTATTATCTTTGAGAATCAGTTTGATGTGGGTGACTATGTTAAAATCAATAGCGGCGGAACAACTGTAGCAGAAGGTACAGTTAAATCTATTGGGTTAAGATCAACACGTATTAATACGATTTCTGGTGAGTTAACTATTTTGCCAAATGGCAGTATGGGTGAAATCACCAATTTCTCTATTACAAACGGCACTTCAATTGTGCAACTTCCAGTCTCAGTTGATGAGAATTTGGATCAAGTTGAGAAGAAATTAAATAAATTATTCACGTCATTACGCAGTAAATACTATTTATTTGTTAGCGACCCAGTTGTCGATGGTATTGATGCAATTGAGAACAATAAAGCAATCATTCGTGTTTCTGCAGAGACGATTCCAGGAGAAGGTGCTTCAGGTGCCCGTATTATTAGAAAAGAAGCGCAAAGAATGTTTGTCCAAGAGGGCATACGTATGCCTCAACCGCTATTTACACAATACGATGAGGCTCAAAGTAAAGACTAGTTATCATTGGAGGTAATTTCATGACGTCAAATTACGGAATAAATGATATAGTAGAAATGAAAAAACAACATGCATGTGGAACGAATCGCTTCAAAATCATAAGAATGGGTGCTGATATTAGAATTAAATGTGAAAATTGTCAGCGTAGTATTATGATTCCACGTCAAACGTTTAATAAAAAATTGAAAAAAGTTCTTGAATCTCATCAAGACAAAGAAAGTTAGGAGAATGATTAATGGCTTTAACAGCAGGTATCGTAGGTTTGCCTAACGTAGGTAAATCTACCCTATTTAATGCAATTACTAAAGCTGGTGCATTAGCAGCGAACTACCCATTTGCTACGATTGATCCAAATGTAGGTATCGTAGAAGTACCAGATTCACGTTTACTTAAATTAGAAGAAATGGTACAACCTAAAAAAACTATCCCTACAACATTTGAATTCACTGATATTGCAGGTATCGTTAAGGGTGCCTCTAAAGGTGAAGGGTTAGGTAACAAATTCTTATCACATATTCGTGAAGTAGATGCGATTTGCCAAGTTGTTCGTGCATTTGATGACGAGAATGTGACGCACGTTTCTGGAAGAGTAAATCCATTAGATGATATCGAAGTCATCAATATGGAATTAGTATTAGCTGATTTAGAATCAGTTGATAAACGCTTACCTAAGATTGAAAAAATGGCACGTCAAAAAGATAAAACAGCAGAGATGGAATTACGTATTCTTACTAAAATTAAAGAAGCTTTAGAAGATGGTAAACCTGTTAGAAGTATTGATTTCAATGAAGATGATCAAAAATGGGTAAATCAAGCTCAATTATTAACTTCTAAAAAAATGTTATATATCGCTAATGTGGGCGAAGATGAAATTGGCGATGAAGATAACGATAAAGTAAAAGCAATTCGTGAATATGCTGAGAAAGAAGATTCTGAAGTTATCGTGATTAGTGCCAAAATTGAAGAAGAAATTGCGACACTCGATGATGAAGATAAAGAAATGTTCCTAGAAGATTTAGGTATTGAAGAACCAGGTCTAGATCGACTCATAAGAACTACTTATGACTTATTAGGCTTGTCAACTTACTTTACTGCAGGTGTTCAAGAAGTACGTGCATGGACATTTAGACAAGGTATGACAGCCCCACAATGTGCAGGTATTATCCATACCGATTTTGAACGTGGATTTATTCGTGCCGAGGTTACAAGTTACGATGATTATGTAGAGTATGGTGGCGAAAACGGTGCTAAAGAAGCGGGTAAACAACGTTTAGAAGGTAAAGATTACATTATGAAAGACGGAGATATCGTACATTTCCGCTTTAATGTATAATTTAATAGATTTATAAGGAGGTTGGGACATAATCAATTGTCTCAACCTTCTTTAACATATTGGCAGTAGATGTCTGAATTGAAAGTGCGCTTATATCAAGCTTCTTTCAATCCTAGCCATCCTTGCCGGCGGGGCCCCAACATAGAGAATTTCTTAATAAAGAAATTCTACAATCAATGAAAGTTGGGAGAGAGACAACGAAAATAATTTTGATAAATTACATTTCTGTCTCACTCCCAAACTGTCGACAAAGTCTTTGATTTTGTGGGCAGTTTTTTATTTGTGTGAATATTTTCTTAGAGGGCCTGTCAATTCGAGGTCTTGATAGATCAACTTGTTTAAAAAAGAAGCAATGGCGTTCAAATTAGAGTTTGTAGTGACTCAGAATCTAAATGCCATTGCTTATATATTTGAAATTCCAATTCTTTAAAAAAATGGAATGACTTCGCTTGCTTCTATAATATCTTGTGTACTGAAAAATTGCTTGCCTTCACCGGTGTAAGCTGGTTCAAGAACCATATTTGCCTTAGCACAATAAAGCCATTCAGGGTGAATACCACAATTTAAGATATCTTGAAATTCTTGGAACTCTTTATTCCAATCTAAATTTAATTGCATGCTAAACACCTCAACCACATTATAGAACGAACGTTCGTAAAAGTGAAGTGTTTTTGTTCGTTATTGTTCGCTTTTTAAGATGTGAACCAAGAAGCATCTACGTTACTGTCGATATAGTTAGCATCAACATTTTGATTTAATTCTGGTGAATAGTAGCTATCAGTATATTGCCATAACACTTTTTCTCGATTAGGTTCTTCGGCTTGATATGAAGCCATCCAATAGCCATCATATGAACTTACAGCATTTGCAACATGATTGATCATAAAGTTTTCATACGAATAGTAGAGTATTTTTTTATTTCCTGCAAGTTTTCTCATTTCATCTGCCCAAGCTTTTGTTGCTGTTTCATCATCACCATTTGTCACTGTTTGTTGTTCGTAGTCATTGACATAGAATTCAGCTTTTGGAGCACGATTGTGTAATGTTCTTGCTTCGTAACGTGCGTCTGCAGCATTTTCATACATACTGTAAGAATAAACGCCAAATTTCATATTGTTTTTGTCTAATAAGTTAGAGTTGTGTTCTAAAGACTGATCAACATATTCTGAACCATACTGGCCACGAATGATAATGAAATCATAATTTTGTTTTAATTTTTTGACTTGAGCATCAGTTAGATTACCCTGCCATTCAGAAATATCTAGAACTCTTTCGCCATTATCAGTGACAGCTGCTCTAGATTTTGTTGAGAATGTTGAACGATTTTGTGTTGCGTTACTTTTTTGATCAGGATGTTTCTTTATGTATTGTTGGTAGCCATACCCCATTGTTCCTTTTTCGCTTGTTGACTGGCTATTTGAGGATTCTTTAGCATGTGCATTTACTATTCCTAGACTTGTTGCTAATACTGAAAATGAAATTACCGAGTAAGTGACTTTCTTTAACATAAATGTGCTCCTTTGTGTGAGAATTTAGAAATTACACGCAATTGTATGTAAAATGTAATTTTTATACTATTACAATTAAACGCACCTCGCAACAACGTATCTAACACGATTTACTATTGTGAAAAATAAGGTTACGCGGAACATAAAACATTTGTAATTCAATAAATTGTATGTGTTTTAATCATGATTGGATGAAGGGAGTCTAAGGGTAGTCTTATTTTTATAACAACTGTTTGTTTCTATGTGTGGTGCTAAATTTAGAATTTATTTTGAAGGATGAGCTTTAGAATATTTATTGTAAAAAGTAATACTCTATGCTATAATTCTTGATTGTGAGTAATGAAAATTATTCCTTGCTTATCACATAAGTGTTGATAAGCCGCATAGACCACAAGGAGGTGCAAATAAACTATGAGAACATATGAAATTATGTATATCGTACGTCCTAACATTGAAGAAGATGCTAAAAAAGCTTTAGTTGAGCGTTTCAACGGTATCTTAGCTTCAGAAGGATCAGAAGTTTTAGAAGAAAAAGACTGGGGCAAACGTCGCCTAGCTTACGAAATCAATGATTTCAAAGAAGGCTTCTATAACATCGTACGTATTAAAACAGATAACAATAAAGCTACTGACGAATTCCAACGTTTAGCTAAAATTAATGACGATATCATTCGTTACATCGTTATCCGCGAAGACCAAGATAAGTAATAATTAGACGGGGGCGTTTAAATGTTAAATAGAGTTGTATTAGTAGGTCGTCTAACGAAAGATCCAGAATACAGAACCACTCCCTCAGGCGTAAGTGTAGCGACATTTACTCTAGCAGTTAATCGTACTTTCACGAATGCTCAAGGGGAACGCGAAGCTGATTTCATTAACTGTGTTGTCTTCAGAAGACAAGCTGAAAATGTTAATAACTACTTATCTAAAGGTAGCTTAGCTGGCGTTGATGGTCGCATACAATCGCGTAGTTATGAAAATCAAGAAGGTCGTCGTATCTTTGTTACTGAAGTTGTGTGTGATAGTGTTCAATTCCTTGAACCTAAGAATTCACAACAAGGTGGCCAACGTTCACAAAACAACGATTTCCAAGACTATGGTCAAGGATTCGGTGGTCAACAATCAGGACAAAATACGTCATACAATAACAATAATTCATCAAAATCTAATCAATCTGATAACCCATTTGCAAATGCGAATGGCCCAATTGACATTAGTGACGATGATTTACCATTCTAATAACGAACGTATAAAAACGAAAAAATAGTCAAAGGAGGCAGTTAACCATGGCAGGTGGACCAAGAAGAGGCGGACGTCGTCGTAAAAAAGTTTGCTATTTCACAGCAAATGGTATTACACATATCGACTATAAAGATACTGAATTATTAAAACGTTTTATCTCAGAACGCGGTAAAATTTTACCACGTCGTGTAACAGGCACTTCAGCTAAATATCAACGTATGTTGACTACAGCAATCAAACGTGCTCGTCATATGGCATTATTACCATATGTTAAAGAAGAACAATAATATATCATTTATTGTTAAACCCCGTAGGCATAGGCTTGCGGGGTTATTTTTGTGCTTTGGAAATATGGAGATAGAGCAGAAAAAAGGCATGAGGTGAAAGGTTATAGAGATGTAGACATAAAAAAAGAGACAACCGTAAGTTAAGTGCTAACGAGTTTTTACATTTATTAACGAATTCAGCAGTTGGTGATGAGACTGAAACGAAAGAAGTTGTCGTCAAATGTGGTGAATATAAAGAAAATCCACAGAATGGTAAAGTACAGTTAGTCTATAATGAACAGGTTGATCTTATAGGAGTTCCTATTAAGCCTAGTGATCGCTTTTGTGCTAGGTATATGCTCGTCAAATATCATAAATTATTTATAGATAGGCAAGAAATTACAACCCGTAATTTCGAAGTTAATGTTTGTGAATGGGATGGCGATGAAGAAGAACAACAGCAAGTAATTGATACTGTCGGAGAGGAACACCCTAATAGACCTTTCATTATTGGTAATGTTCCTTTGGAAGATTAAGAAAGGTATATAGGATTGTGTCTAAATTGACTAGTAAGATAAGCATTGAAGATATGTTCAATAGAGCAATGGCGATAAAAAGATATACAGTTTTGTACTATGATGATTTTATGAGTGATGAAGAAAAAGAAATATGGAAGACCCTACATGATTTTCAGAAAGCTAGTATTATATTGCCATTTAATCTAATGTTAGTACGTAAAAACGTTGATAGAAGAATAGTGCCATCTATAAAATTGAATGATAACAGAATATTTATATATCCGAATAGATAATCACCAAAGTTATTTACTGATAAAGTAGATTTAAATTTAGCGACACCAATATTTATTGATAGTACCGGTCAAGATGATGAAAAGAATAAGAAAGATTTAGAGAAGTTGAGTAAGAAATGTCCAAATGAAGAGTTTCATATTGATAATTAGGTAGATGTAAGTGATAATATTAAACAAGCGCCAAACCATATAGGCTTGGCGTTTTTATAATATAGATGCTGTCATGACTGATATACTATATCAACTAGATTATCAGTTTGAATTTTTCTTCTTTTTATATTTGATAACGGAGTTTTTCTTTTGATGTTTTCCTTTGTATATATTGTGTATAACTATTAATGTTCCAAACGATGAAGTTAACAATAAATTGATAATTAGAAAATTAGATTGTTTCATTTTAGAATTAAGATTACTTACCTCGCAAGAAAATTTATTTTCTTCAAAGTGCTTTTTTACACATTTTACAGTTGTATCTTTCTCTGATTTATTTTGTTCGCTTATTTGATCCAGAGTATATCCAGTGCTTAATAATGTTAATGTTATAGGGATTATAGTTATGAAAAATTGGACAATATTGTTATTAAATGTTTTAAATATACCATCGTCTTTTTTAAAGTCCTCTTGATAAAGCCATGTTAATAAAGCGCTTGTAACTATAATTACTATGAAAATTGCAAGTGTAGTGTTTTTAATATTTAAACCAAGTAAAAATAAAAGTATTGATAAAACCAAGAATGGTAAAAACAATACTAACGATATTGCATAAATCAAATGACTGTTTTGAGCCCAGTATTTAGGTACACCTTTAATAATACCAGTAAATTTTAAGAATATTGGATTTAAATTACTTTTTCTCATAAATGCCTCCTTAATTGTCGATGGATATTATTAATTTCATTAAACTATTATATAAACAATAATGCTAATATATGCTTGTTTCAATAAAATAAGCAACTGACAAGTATTCAGGTAGGCTAATAATTGTTGATGACGTTCCGTTGGAGGATTAATGATGAAAATGAAAAGCACTAACTATTCATTCGGTTGAGTAGTTAGTGCTTTTCTGATGTTAAAAGCCCCAAATTAGAGGTGGATCTGCTTCATAGTCTTTTTTATTTAAATTTTCTTTCTTAATAATATCATTAGGTGTTAATTTATCCTTAGCATTTTTTTCTTTAAAAAGTTTACCTACGCCATCTGTGTCATATCCTACGTCTCCAGTAAACTGATGATTATCTGCACTTGATATATAGGCCTCAAACTCTAAAGTTTTATCATCATTAATATAACCATCAATAAAGTATCCTTTCATAGGACTCTTTTTGAAGTTGTTAATTTTCATAGTTTGATAATTTTTTAGATTATGTTTGAAGTATAAATCTATACGCTTTTCTTGTGTCGTAATGTAATTCTCCTTTTTATTTTTGTGCAAAGTATGCCCTCCTAATCCTATAAGTGTTAATAACAATATAAGAATTATAATTTTTGCTTTCATCGTCCACCTCTTGTTTTTAAAATATTAAGGAGTATTTTATTATGAAATTTTCTGACGAACTGTCATTTAAAGTTGCTGATGATTCTTATAAAGATTTGAAAAAGGGTCGTGAATATGACTTGAGTGGTCAGAATTTCAAGGTCATTGAAAAGCGCGATGCTAAACGAAATGGTTTGAAAGTCTATGCACTTACACTAGTTGTGAATGGTGAAGTAGACACTAATCATATTTATATGGGCTAAGCTAGAACAGATTTTAAAAGTATACGAGATTTGTTTACAGATTTACAACTTGCTTTTTATAATAACACATCTAATTATAAAATTAATAAAAGACACAGTGATTTAGATAATACTACTATAAACGAAGAACAATAATATATCGTTTATTGTTAAACCCCGTAGGCATAGGCTTACGGGGTTATTTTTGTGCTTTGGAAATTAGTTTTCGTATCTAAAATCATTGATCTTCATCAAATATAATTCTATGTATGTTAAGTTATTAAATGTGAGCGAAATTATAAAGAGGAGCTTAAAATGGAATATAATTTGAAAAAGGTTTTAAAGAATCTGTTTATTAACTTAATTATGACTTTTGTCATTGCATTTATAATCAATTACTTTGGAATTAATTCAGATAAACATGGTTGGTTTGGGAATATTATTGATAAGATTAATTTTATACATATTTATGGTAATAAAACTGCGAATGCTGTAGTAATTGTAGGTTTAGCTATAACAATTTTTGAACTTATACACGATGTGTTCTTTGATGATGAAGATGAAGAAGATAGTAAGAAGAACTAGATGTTGAACAATGTAGTTATCCTGAATGTTTTTAGGATTAACATGTCTGGTTAGAAGCGTCTTCACTTAAGTTAAATAAGGATAAGCAACAATAAAAAGCTAAGATAATACGTTTATTATGCTTGAAACGTACTATCTTAGCTTTTCATTTTTAATGAATGGGTTACATTCTTATATCAACATTATCTAAATGCTTTTGATACTCTTTAACTTTACTTTCTAAGAACATTTGATAGGGCGCATCGAAGAAATCAGCTAAACGTAGAGCATCTTTAAACTTAGGTTCGTGGTAATGATTTTCCCATTCCCAAATTTGATGTGCTTCATAATGCGTTCCATACTTCTCGTTTAATTGTTGTGCTAATTCCTCAATCTCTAAGTGTTTTTTAGTTCTTAAGTTATATAAAATATGTAAATTCATACATAACATCTCCTATTCGTGTTGAAATAATCTAGATGTATAGTTTGGATGTAATTTTATTCTATTATTATAAAATAAGACTTTCAAGTTAAAGTATTTTGAATATGTGTCATTATTGTAAAATTTAGGGTATCTTTCTAAAAACAAGAGATTTTGAGGTGTAATTGATGAAAATTTTTGATGCTCATTTTCATATTATTAATTTTGATTATCCAGTTAAAGAAAATAATGGCTATTTGCCGCCTGAATTTAAAGAGAAAGATTATAAAGTATGGCAAGAAGATCTCAACATTATAGGAGGGGCGATTGTTTCTGGATCATTTCAAGAGTTTGACCAAGAGTATTTAATACATGCACTCGAAACATTAAATGGTCAGTTTGTAGGTACAACCCAATTGCCTATATCTACTCCTGACGAAGTGATAAAAAAGTTAAATGAACTTGGGATTAGAGGTGTAAGATTTAACGTAAAGAGGGGAGGTTCTGAAGATTTAAAACATCTTAAGTCCTTTGCGCATCGTGTTTATAATTTAGTGGGATGGCATACTGAACTCTATATAGAATCCAAAAAGTTAAATGAAATAAAGGAAATATTATTAGAATTGCCACTTGTTTCAATAGATCATTTAGGCCTTACAAATGAAGGGTTCGAAGATTTAAAAGAATTAGTTGAACAAGGCGTGTATGTTAAAGCAACTGGTTTTGGAAGAATTGAAGTCGAACCAATTCAAACGATGAGAGAATTAATGGATATTAACCCAGACGTGCTCATGTTTGGTACGGATTTACCATCTACTCGTGCGAAACGTCCTTTTAATAAATCAGATATTGAATTAATTAAAAAACATTTTTCCGAGGAGGAACAACAGAAAATATTCTATAAAAACGCGATGAGATTTTACAGAATTAATGAAATTTAGTAATGCTGTTTATGACGTTTAGAATCTAATTTAGATAGAATATTTGAAAGAATTGTACTTATAAGGATGATACAGATAAGCGTTGAAAAAATATAAACTTGCTTACTTTTAATGTTAAAACCAATTTCAAAATCTCCATGTAAATGGCCTTTAATGAAAAAATTTAACGTCATCATCGCTAATATTCCAACTATAGATAAGAAACTTAATATATGCATAATTTTACTTACTAGCGTAAGTTTAGTGTTTTTATGATTCATAGAAAATACCTACTTTTTTATGGTTAGTAAATAGATTGTGCTAAATTCACAAATTATAGCTTATCATATTAAATGTCTTAATTATAACTACACAATTTCAATTTTGGAGTAAAGTTATCGTTCATAAATGATTTAAGTTTGTCTACAAGTTCTGTATATACGATGAGGCTGGGACAACGTGAATAATTTTGCTAAATTATATTTCTGTTTCACTTCCAGTTTTTGTGAGGATTAAGAAATTAATAAATGATTTAGTTTTAAACTTGAATAAAAATTTTTATCAAAATTGTTTAATGATTTTTAACTAAGGGTAACACTTACTAATAGGTAAACAATCTTAAAATAAAGGAGATAATAATTATGTTTGGATTAATAGGTATGATTATTGTCGGTGGTATCATTGGTTGGATTGCCGGCTTAATTATGGGTAAAGACATTCCAGGTGGAATTTTAGGAAATATTATTGCTGGTATCGTAGGTTCATGGGTCGGTACTGCAATTCTTGGACACTGGGGTCCACAATTAGGTAAAATTCACATTTTCCCAGCACTAATCGGTTCAATTATTTTAATCTTCATTGTTTCATTAATTCTTAGATTATTTAAAAAGAAATAATGAGTCGATGTAAATAAAGTTTTGAGGGAGGTTATATTTCCCTCTAAATGTAGATGTCTCAAAAAGATTTAGAGTAATAATCTTTTTGGGGCATTTTTTGATTTATACAAAGGTTTTTTCTATATATGGTATATTCTTTGACATAAAAAGAGGATGGCGCTGGGTTACGCCATCCAGGAGTATTATGTTCATGAATATAAAAGACTTTGTAGTTACTACTAACTACATTCTTATAATATCATGGTTTACATTTATCTGACAATAAAAAAATTTTTGTTCATTTTCTTTCTAAATCTATTTTCAATTATAACGCCTTTAAACGATGAGTTGTTTATGGATATTTTAAACAATAAATCTAAGTATCTACTTGAGGGAAGTCTGAGGAAGGTCTTACATAATAGCTAATTGTATGTGATAATGGAATATAAAATGACATCTAGGAGGTTGCGTATGGAAGGTTTATTTACATTTATTATTATCACATTACTTATTATTATTGTTCCAGGGCCAGATTTTATAATTGTGATGAAGAATACTATTAATTCCAGTAAAATGAATGGCTTCATGTCAGCATTTGGAATTACAACTGGGCATATTCTATATTCTTCTTTAGCGATTTTTGGCATTATATACATATTGACAAGTTTATATTACGTATTTTTAATTATTAAGATATTAGGTGCTTGTTATCTTATTTATTTAGGTATTCAAAGTATTAGAAGTGCACACAGTTCAGTGAATTTTAGTAAAGAAGCATTGATGGATGTACGTAATGTAAGTTATTTAACATCTTATAGACAAGGATTTCTGAGTACAAGTCTCAATCCTAAAGCGATACTATTTTATGTAAGTATTTTGCCTCAATTTCTCTCACAAGGCGGAATTGAAGTGAAATCAGAAGTAGCATTACTATCTTTATCAGTAGTGCTTGTAACATGTTTATGGTTCTTATTCTGTGTATTTATATTTCAATATATTAAATTATTATTTAGTAAGCCTAAATTTAAAGCAGTTTTTGACTATATCGTTGGATTCGTATTGATTGGCCTATCTATCAATTTATTATTAAGTAAAAGTAGTTAATCGTACTTAAGTAAGGAGTATTAAATATGAATATTTTTCTTGTAAGGCATGGGGAATCCCAATCAAATTATGATAATCAACATGGGAACCCATATTTTTGTGGTCAATTAGATGTTCCTTTAACTGAAAAAGGAATGCAAAGTGCCCAAGATTTAGTAAGTTATTTTGCTGATAAAAAGATAGAACATGTATATGTTTCAGATTTACTTAGAACCCAACAAACATATGAAAGGATATTTCCTTATAATATTCCTACGACATTCACAAAATCATTAAGAGAACGTTCGTTAGGTGTTTTCGAAGGGAAAAATAAACAAGACATCAGCGAAGATAAGGAATATGAGAGATATTTCAACGATCCGGAGTTTAAGGATTTTAGACATAGTTTTATACAGAAGGCACCTAATGGAGAAAGCTATCAGGATGTACATGAACGTATTGCGCGTTTCTTTGAAAGTGAAATTCATAAGGATAGTGACAATATAGTGATTATCGCTCATCAAGTTGTAATAAGATGTATATTTGTTTATTTGGGGCAACTCACTAAAGAAGAAGCTTTAGAATTAAATATTGATAATTGTCATCCTTACTTAATTGAGAAATAAAAAGAAAGTGAATGGAGTAGTTAATGTAACTTGCATCCATTCACTTTTTTTAATGAAATAAGACGTCCGGATGTGGCTGAAACTACGAAATTGATTTTGCTAAATTATATTTCTGTGCCACTCTCATAGTGTCGAGCCTTGGGATAACCTATAAAAAGTGTCATAAATGTGCTGAGTAATATAAGTAGCACAGTTAGGAGAGCCATAAGACCTACAGGGATAATTCCGGCTGCAAATGCCACTATAATAAAAAGACCATACATCATTACTGCAAACATTTGAAGAATAGCTGATATGATTCTACAAATTAAGTTATTGAAAAATCCTAATATCAATGCCGGCAAAGCCATAGCGATGTTAGTAAGTACAGCTAACCATACTTCCCATGGGTGATCGTAACTCATTGTGTTAGGGCCAGAAGGGTATTTAGCCATAACAAGAACCATTGCCACTGTTGATAAGATTGCTAAGATTATAAAACTTACGCGTAGCTTCATCAAGTCACTCCTATTTAAGTTTTTAAAAGTTTATAATTATGTAAATGAAGTTAGTCACTCTTAGTGTGAAGTAAATTGATAGCGCTGTCAAAAGTATTAAAAAAACTTCTATTTGATGCATCAATGAACATCAAATAGAAGCTAGTGTTGTTTACTTCTTATTTATCGAATACTTCTGTGTCGATACCTTTCTTTTTAAGAAAGTCTTTAATTTTATCTTGTTGTTTTTTATTCACATCGCCCGCATATTTTGTTGGAACATCAACAACATTAATAGTGTTTTGAGGTTGGTAATTTAATTCCTCAATATCTTCATCAACATTGGCGATTGTACTATTTAACGCATTGAAATAATTGATAATTCGTTGCGTAGGATCTTTATATTCTTTAGGAATTTTGTTGTTTTTCACGAACTTTTTAAAGTGTAGGTCATTTTTAACAGCTAAATTAGAAAGCTCACTTAGTTTATTGGCTTGATCTTTTGTTATTTTAGGACTACTATCACTTTGTTTATCCAACTTGTGTTGCATCACGTATTTATTATCTAATACGTCGTTGTTAACTTGTAGGTATTTTTTTAGAGCGCTTTTCATTTCAGAGTCGCTAATATTTTGTCCTTTTTTATTTGATGAGAAAATATCTTTTTCTTTAATGTTTTTAGCGCTTTTAGGTGCGTGTGCACTACTATGATCATTTTGGTTATTATCATCTTCACTATTATTGGAACAGGCTGCAAGTGTTAATGAAAGTGCTAATAATAAACTCACAATTACTCTCTTTTTCATAGAATTGAGAAACTCCTTTTTTACATCACTCATATTAAGTATATACATTTTATTGTTATTACACACGTAATAGAATATCATTTATGAAAAAATATTTGAACGTTTTAGAACTACATTTGAACGAGAGATATGGCTACTTTGTGGCTGTGTTTTATAATAATTTGGCATATCGTTTTTAAGTATCTACCACCAAGAGTGATAAATGTATAAAAAAACAGAGTCTTAAGTGATTAAGACTCTGTCCATGTGAAGATATTATGATAGGTATATATTTAAAACTTAATTTCTAATAATATAATCAAATGCGTTCAACGCTGCGTTAGCGCCAGCGCCCATTGAAATGATGATTTGTTTGTTTTTCTGGTCTGTTACGTCTCCTGCTGCGAATACACCAGGAAGGCTTGTAGCGTTATCACGATCGATAACGACTTCGCCACGTCCATTTAACTCAACTGCATCTTGTAACCATGCAGTATTAGGGACTAAGCCGATTTGAACAAAGATTCCATCAAGGTTGACTACTTGTGTTTCGCCAGTATTTAAATCCTCATAACTAATACCAGTTACGTGGTCTTCGCCGATAACTTCTGTAGTTCTAGCATTCGTTTTGATGTCGACGTTTTCCAATGAACGTAAACGATCTTGTAAAACATTATCTGCTTTTAATTCAGAAGAATATTCAAATAATGTTACGTGCTTAACAATTCCAGCTAAATCAATAGCTGCTTCGACACCAGAGTTACCGCCGCCGATAACTGCTACGTCTTTGTTTTCAAATAGAGGGCCGTCACAGTGAGGGCAGAATGCTACACCTTTATTGATAAGGCGATCTTCTCCAGGAATATTAAGTTTACGCCAACTTGCACCTGTAGAGATAATCACAGTCTTACTTTCTAATACAGCATCATTCTCTAAAGTGACTTTGATTGCTGAGTCTGTCTTTTCGATATTAGTGGCACGAATACCAGTCATTGTATCAATGTCATATTGTGAAATATGATCAGCAAGATTAGATGAGAACTCTGAACCTGTTGTTTCTTTAACAGTAATGAAGTTTTCAATGCCAGCTGTATCATTCACTTGACCACCAATTCTATCAGCAACGATGCCTGTTCTTAAACCTTTACGAGCAGTGTAAATGGCAGCACTACCACTTGCTGGGCCACCGCCTACGATGAGTACATCATAAGGGTCTTTATCATTAAATTCAGAAGCATCTTGTGTGCTTCCTAATTTCGTTAAGATATCTTGAATAGTCATACGACCATTACCAAATTCTTGTCCATCTAAAAAGACAGCTGGAACTGCCATAATGTCTTCAGATTCTTCGCGGAATACTGCGCCATCAATCATTGTATGAGTAATATTAGGGTTAATAACACTCATTAAGTTTAATGCTTGAACAACGTCAGGGCATTTTTGGCAAGTTAAACTAACGAAAGTTTCGAAATGGAAGGGACCTTCGAGGCCTTTGATTTGGTCAATAACAGATTGTTTTTCTTTAGGGGCACGACCACTTACTTGTAAAATTGCTAATACAAGAGAGTTGAATTCGTGACCTAAAGGAATACCTGCAAACGTGATGCCAGTTTCTTCACCTGGGCGGTTTACTGAGAAACTTGGTGTACG
Source organism: Staphylococcus caprae (assembly GCF_002902725.1). Lineage (GTDB taxonomy): Bacteria > Bacillota > Bacilli > Staphylococcales > Staphylococcaceae > Staphylococcus > Staphylococcus caprae. The sequence goes on along the minus strand of NZ_PPRT01000056.1, from coordinate 8,306 downwards.
TTTTAAATCCTTTTCAGTTACCGTGATGCGAGCTGACATCCCAGCAATTTCATCTAGTAACTCTTTAAGTTCTTTTGATTTATCATCTGAGCCAAGGCTAGCGACGAATTCAACGTCGCCTTCCATTAGCTCTAATAGTTGTTGTAATTGTTGCTTTAAATCAGCATTAAGCATGTTTTAATGCCTCCTTAGATTTTACCTACTAAGTCTAAACCAGGTTGTAATGATTCAGAACCTTCTTCCCATTTTGCTGGGCAAACTTCACCTGGATGTTGACGTACGTATTGAGCTGCTTTGATTTTGTTTACTAATGTACTAGCGTCACGACCGATACCGTCAGCGTTGATTTCAGCTGCTTGAACAACACCATCTGGGTCGATGATGAATGTACCACGTTGAGCTAAACCAGCTTCTTCATCTAATACATCGAAGTTACGAGTGATTGTTTGAGAAGGGTCGCCAATCATTTTATATTGAATTTTACTGATTGCATCTGAATGATCGTGCCAAGCTTTGTGTACGAAGTGAGTATCAGTTGATACAGAGAATACGTTAACACCTAACTCTTGTAATTTTTCGTATTGGTTTTGTAAATCTTCTAATTCTGTAGGACATACGAAAGAGAAGTCAGCAGGATAGAAGCATACGACGCTCCATGAACCTTTAAAATCTTCTTGTGAAACTTCTTTAAACTCATCATTTTTTGGATCATAAGCTTGCGCTGTGAATGGTAAGATTTCTTTGTTAATTAAAGACATAGGTAAATACCTCCTGAAATTTTTAAGTATAAGCTAGAATTACATAACAATAATTGTTTGTTTATAATAATTCTAATCTCTTGATTAGTATTATCACATCTCGACTTTAAATAGTCAACTTTAGAAACTTTTTAATTGAGAAAATGAAATTAGAGTAGCTTTAAATAGCGTCAAAAGAAAGTTATTCAATATTAAGCGTATCTCAAATAGAAATGGTAAATTACCTGGTATATTGAGTTTTTATTTTGACTTTTCACACTATAAATAGCACATATCATTCTCAACTAAACATGTTTTATTGATAATAGAGTGTAATTTTATTACATCTATATCTTAATGATAACATCTGAGCTATAAATTTTCTTTTACGACCGTTTATATAAATAAAACAGAGATTAATCCAGAGTCGTCTCACTCATTCTGAATTAATCTCTGTTTATCTTGTTGATTATTTACTAACTGTGAAGTCAACCGCACCAATACCACTATATTCTGCTCGATAAGTTCCAAATTCTAATTTAAGTGGTGAGATAAATGTGCCAGAAGATATTATTTGCCCTTTTTTCAATTGTTTACCATGTGAGTGTAACTTTTTGATAAGCCAATGCACTGCATGAACAGGGTTCCCTAACACTTCTGATGAAGATCCTGTAGCAATTAATTCATCATCTTTGTATAAATTTAAATCCACATTTGCGAATGCATCTATATCAAGAGGGGTTACGCTTTCGCCTACAACAATCATACCAGTCGCAGTGTTGTCAGAAATTAAATCGCCCAACGTGAAATTCGGGAACCAATTCTTATATCTAGCATCTGGGATTTCAATACCAGCAGCGATTTGAGTATTTAAAACAATAGTTTGCAAGTCAGCATCATAAGGTAAGTCTTCCTTCACTATAAACATAATTTCTGGTTCTAATAATGGAGAAAATAATGAAGAAAGTGATACTGAGTCACCATTTTTTAAAATATTATTAGATAAAATTGTTCCATATGCTGGTTCATTTGTATTGGCGATAGCTTGTGTTGTCTTACTCGTCATACTCACCTTATAGCCAGCAACGTAGGTATTGTCTTTAAATTTTAATTGTTCGAGTAAATCATCTTGGTTTAGATATGCTTCTTCTTCACTAATTTGATAAGATTCGCTTACGAAATCGATAGGTCTTCTACTTCTATATGCTTTAAAAAGGGCGTTAGAAATATTTTTGTTGGGTTGTGTCATGATATCTCTCCTTAAAATATCTGAAAATTACTACTATTATGATAACTTTTAAACGAAGTGTGTGCAAATAGATTTAAAAGTTTCATATTTAGGGTATAAAATGGTATCCAACGATGAAGATATATTTTATTAGGAGTGAATTTTGTGTCAGATTATGTTTACGATTTAATGCGAAAGCATCATTCAGTTAGAAAGTTCAAAGAAAGTCCGCTTAGCGATGACGCAGTGAAGAAGATAGTGGAAGCTGGTCAATCAGCATCAACGTCAAGCTATCTTCAAACGTATTCAATCATTGGTATTGATGATCCTAAAATCAAAGAAGATTTGAAAGAAGTTTCTGGTCAACCGTATGTTGTAGATAATGGTTACTTATTTGTATTTGTTTTAGATTATTATCGTCATAGTCTTGTAGATGAAAACGCTGAATCAGATATGAGTATTTCTTTTTCATCAGCAGAAGGCTTGCTAGTCGGCGCTATAGATGTCGCACTTGTTTCTGAAAACATGGCTGTAGCTGCTGAAGATATGGGATATGGCATCGTTTATTTAGGTTCTCTACGTAATGATGTGGCGCGTGTACGTGAAATTTTAGACTTACCTGACTATACCTTCCCTCTATTTGGCATGGCAGTAGGTGAACCTGCTGAGGATGAGAATGGTGCGCCGAAACCAAGATTACCGTTTGAACATATTTTCCATAAAAACAGCTACGACGCAAGTAATGATAAACAACGTCGTGAATTAGAAGCGTATGATCAAATTGTAAGTGACTATTATAAGGACCGTACAAATGGGGAGCGTACTGAAACATGGTCCGAACAAATTGAGCAATTCTTAAGTAGTAAAACAAGACCAGATATGTTAGACCAATTGCATAAAGCTGGATTCATCAAAAAATAATTCATAATTAGAAAAAAGCCTATAAATGAAATTTCAAACCCGAATTCATTTATAGGCTATAATTATAGGATTTTTAACTTATTTTCTGTAGCTTATGCTTATTAATTGGTATATCTACTGAATAACAATTGGTTTGTAAAATATTTTTCTGCATCTATCGTATGCTTGATTTTACCTGTACTTTGTAACCATAATTGTAAGTCATTATAGAAGTCTGAACTCATAGACAAATCATTAGTAAAACATTTAGCTGTTGCTTCAATGGTGTCTTTATTTAATTTATTATTAATATCTGTTTGGGTGTAATCTGCATATATATTGATGGCATCTTCTAAATTATTGTTGATATATTGTATAGCTTTTTGAATGACTTTAATAAACTTTTTGAGTTTCTGGTTGTCTGTTTCTAACTTATCAGGTGTAGTAATAAAAATTAATTGACAAAAGTCTGGGACATTGTAATCTTTTAAAGCAAAATAATCTACATTCAATCCTGCATTTCTCGCTTCAAGTATTTCGAAATTCTCAAAAATGAGTGTAGCTGCATCTGCCTTGTCATTTAACAATGCATCAGTATGATAAAAGCTATTGTTTATAGGGACGATATCTCCTACATTATACATGCCTCCATCAGCTTCAATCATAGTTTTAGAAATTGCTATACCTCCTGATCCAGGAGCACCCGGATATTGAAGACGTTTGCCAATTAAGTCTTTAGGTGATTGAATACCTTTGTCTTTGTTGTACATCACACCGCCATTTGTATGTAGATATCGAGCGAAGCCAACTACATTTTCATTCATCGCTTTATCTTCAACAAGATGGATAGGCTCAGTAATCGCGATATCCATTGAACCATTTTCAATTTCTTCTAAAGCATCAAAATGTTGTTCAGGTTCAATCATTTCAATTTCTAAGTTTTGCTCGCTAAACCAACCTTTTTCCATTCCTAAAATTAAAGGCAAATGATCAGGATTTAAGAACCACTCTAAACCGACTACTAATTTTTCCATAAAAAAATTCCTCCAACATACAAATTTTCGTAAAAAAGTGAATTTGAAAGAAATAAAAAATATATTTCACTTTCCTACGCTGGTACTAACCAACAGGTTCAAGGGTTGAAAGGGTACCTTTCTCTCAGCATGCAACATGCACCCCTAGTGATTTGTTATACCTAACTTCTAACATAGCATAGTTATAAAAATGCGTATATAAATGATGAATTAATCGAAGAAGAGCGTAACAGTTTAAATGGAGTATTAATTTAAAATGAAGTATTTGAATCGTTGATTTTCTGGACAAAGATAGTTGTATAGTAGTTGATGACCCAATCTTATTTCTAAAGTTAAATAAAAACGCCACAAACTCCTTAAATAAGAAGCTTGTGACGTCTGTGATAGATGATTAAAGCATATACTTATTCGTTTAAAATTCATTTTAATAAAAATTAACTAGATGATAATTCTCCGTAATGGTTAGATTCAAATGTGTCTTTATCCCAATTTTTAGTTAAGCGTGCAGTACCTGTTCCGGCTAAAATTGAATCATTCACATTTAATGCGGTACGTCCCATATCAATTAATGGCTCGATAGAAATAAGTACACCTGCAAGTGCGACAGGTAAGTTTAATGTAGATAATACTAAAATTGATGCAAATGTTGCACCGCCACCTACACCTGCGACACCAAATGAACTAATAATCACTACAGCAATCAGTGTAATGATGAATTGGAAATCGATATGGACATGTGCGACAGGTGCGACCATGATTGCTAGCATAGCTGGGTAGATTCCAGCGCAACCGTTTTGTCCAATTGATAATCCAAATGTGGCAGAGAAGTTAGCAATACCTTCTGGAACACCTAAACGTTGCGTTTGAGTTTGAATATTTAAAGGTAGAGCTCCTGCGCTTGAACGAGAAGTGAATGCAAAGATCAATACTTCTAACGTTTTCTTAACATATCTAACTGGATTAATACCCAACACACTTAAAATGATTAAGTGAATCACATACATCGTAATTAATGCTGCATAAGAAGCGAGTAGGAATTTTCCTAAAGTCCAAATCGCTCCAAAGTCACTTGTGGCAAGTGTAGAAGCCATAATTGCTAAGATGCCATAAGGCGTTAAACGTAAAACGAAAGTGACGATAGCCATCACAATGTCATATACAGCTTCAATACCACGTTTTAGTAAATTACCGTGTTCAGGCTGTTTGCGCGCTACACGTAAGTATGCGAAACCAACGAAAGTTGCGAAGATCACAACAGCGATAGTTGAAGTGGTACGTTGACCTGTAAAGTCTAAGAATGGATTGCTTGGTAATAATTCAAGAATTTGTTGTGGCAATGTATTAGCAGTTAAATCTTTAGCTTGCTTACTAATTTCTGAGCCACGTGAATGCTCAGCACTTCCTAAATCGATTGATGAAGCGTCTAGACCGAAAATCAATGCATAAATAATGCCGACAATGGCTGCAATTGCTACGGTTCCAATTAAAAACATAAAAATAAAGGTACCGATTTTCGCAAATTTATCCCCAATTTGGATTTTACTAAATGCTGCTACAATAGATACAAAAATTAGTGGCATAACAATCATTTGTAGTAAAGCAACATAACCGTCCCCAATAATGCTAAACCAATCTGAAGTTTGTTTTAATACTTTTGATTCTGCTCCGAAGATAAGATGTAAAGCTATCCCCAAAACGATTCCAATACCTAAAGCGCTAAATACACGTTTAGGGAATGAAATATGCTTTCTAGCCATTATGTTTAACATAATAATGAAAATAATTAACACTACTACGTTAATCATAGTGAAAAGTGCCTCCATATCGTAAACGCTCCTTTGTTGTATAAAATATAGTATTCCGACATATGTAATAAGGATATTACTAGAAAATAACAAATTCAAGGTAGTTATAATGATTTTATGAAATGGAATAACAAAATATTGTCTCGGTAAAAATTAATGGAAGGCACGCTTGTACACGTGGGTATATGAAATATAGGGAGGGAAAATAGAAATAAAAAAACACTTAAATGAGTAGTTGCATTTTACACATACTCAATTAAGTGTTGAGAAGTTTGTTTCTTGATTATAAGTTAAATAAACGAGCGAAGAACCCTTTTTTCTCTTCTTTAGGTTGATTGTTTGATGATTGAGAATGATCTTCTGTTGCTGTTATGTTTGAGTTAGAAGTTGAATCATTAGAAGTTGAGTTTGAAGTTTCCGATGTACGAGTTGAAAGGCTACTTGATTGTGAAGTTGAAGTAGTTTCGCTAGTTGATGCTACTGCACTTTCGGAATGAGAATCTGAATCAGAAGTGCTAGGTGCTTCTGAAGTACTTTCTTGTTCACTCTGAGAGTTTGAGTTACTTTCGCTTGATTTGTTATTATTTAGCGATTGTGTTGATTCATTTGATTTATGATTTGTCTTCGCAATTTCATTCGCTTGTTTCTCTTGTGATGACTGTATAGCTTCTTGAGAAGTTTGGATTGATTTTAAAGATTCTGTATTGGCATCAATTTTACTAGTAATTTCTGTTTGTAATTCTTTAAGCTCCTGCTGTTGTTGATGAACTTGATTAATCATTTGACCGAGCATTTGACGTTCTTCACGCATTTTTTGGATTTCGCTACGTAAATCTTCAACTAATTGAGCGACGTTCTGGTCAGTTGGTAATTGACTGTCCTCATCTTTAACGATCACTTGTAAGAAATCTTTCTCTTTTTCTAATTCATCAAATGCTAAGTCGTAACTATTTGTTTGTTTTACTTTATCAGCAATGTCTCTAAATAGTTCGATATCTTCTTCTTTAAAATCAGTAGCCTCACGTCCGCGATATTCAGTTTTACTAAGTTGATATCCACGTTCTTCTAAATGTTGTACAATTTTACGGACTTGTTTTTCACTTAGTTCGACACGTTGTGCAAATTCTTTGGTTAACATTGAAAAAGCCCCTTCATCATTTGGTTTATGTATACCGACGTTTGTCTACGGTCAGTGAAACGTCAGTCTTACTTCATATGATAGTTTACCCCTAATTAATAGTGATTTCAAGTGTTGTTATAAAGGCTTTCTTAAATTCATTTCTTCTAAAAGTGGATAAATAATATCTCGAGAAATGCCATTTGCGAAGACATACTTAAGAATATAATTAGATTTTACACTTGTCCCGTAAATATCTTTGGTTAATTCAATATTTGCTTTTATAAATAGGTCTACTTTAAAAGGAGATTCATCAAATGTGTAATTCGGATGAATATAATCAATTTCTTCTTGTTTCTCAAAGTTATTTTCGTAAAGAAATTGGCGACGGTGTTCAAGTATTTTGTTAGTTTGTTCATCAACATAATGTGGTTCTTTAGGAACTTCTAACATAATAAAATTGATATTTCTATCATGTATTTCATGAGATAAATGATTTAATTGATGTTCCACTTCGTTTAAAGTTAAAGTCATTAATTCATCGTGATTAGGACCGTCTTTGGCTATTAAATAGATAAGGAATGCTGCATTCGTGGTTGCTTCATAATGTGCAGTCGCTAAGCTGACAACTTGATTATTTTCGACGCCTACTACGAATGCGTAATCTTTCTCCGTTTTGTTGTTTTCTAAAGAACGTTTAAAGATTTTGCGATCTTCATCTAAACCAATATCTAATTTCGCGTCGTATAGTTCAAGTGCTTTTTCAAATAAAGGATCATTGGCTGATTGAATTGCTTTAAACTCCATAGCATTACCCCCGTTAATATTTACTATATTATAGGATAATCCTACTATATAATCACTTCTAATGTGTCACATAATAAAAAAACACCACAATGCATACGCTTCATTACGTAAACATGATGGTGTCTATCATTGAAACTCTAAAATCAATTAAGATTTAGGACCCTTTGATTCAGCAGCATAATGTGTAATGTCGATTTCTTTGTAAGCTGCATTGTGATCTTCAACTTCGTCATGGGAAGAATTGTCACGATTTGCTACTAATAATAATTTATTATCTAAAATATCTTGTTTGTGTTCTTCAAGTTGTTCTTCAGTTAAGTTGTAACGTGAAAGAACAGCTTCTTCACCATCTTCTCCAGTTAATAGACGAGACATACGATCACTAAATGAACCGCTTGTAGCTATCATTGAAATTTGAGAATTGTGTAGGTCGTCTAAATGTAATTTACTTTTACTGATAACAGCTAATTCAGTTTCTAAATAGCCTTCTGTTTTCTTTTGGTTGATTACATTGTATAGTTCACTTTTGTCGTTAACTACAATAATATCTGCCATAATTATCGCCCCTTCATGATTAAACTTGCTTTATAAAGTTATACCCTAGTCCGTTTTTATAAAACTTTTACATATATAATTATATAATTTTGATGTTGATTTTCCAATAAGAATCTATATTTG
>NZ_PPRT01000055.1 GCF_002902725.1 Staphylococcus caprae | reverse complement strand
GTCAAGTATAGATATAGTTTGGAAATTAATAAAAATAACTATAAATGTATATATATAGAACAAGAATTTATCGAGGTAAAGCGTTAAAATGAAAATTTCAAATGAATTAATTGAAACATATTTATCATTAGTTAACGATAAAAATCCAGTTCACAATAAAATTGTTCCAGGTCAATTGGTATGCGAAATCGCATTTTCAGAGCTTAACATTCATTGGGATAACTATAAAATTAAATATCTCAGACCCATTGATATACATGATGATATACGTTTTTTTGTTGAGGATGAAACGAAAATAAAAGTTTCGAATAATTTAGACGGGGTAAAATTAGTAATATTAAGAATTTAGATTAAAAATTATATTTTTAAAGTTTTATTTCCGGTAATCTTAATTAATGAAAGCAATTTCAAATGTCAAAATTAAATATCTGTAAAATGAATAAACTTGAATTATTGAAAATTATTAAACTTGAATTAATTTGACATTAGAGATTAACAACGTATAATTATGTAACATATCACAAGGGAGTGTTATTGAAATGGATTTCGATAAAAATCAAATTAATGTGGTAGACGGTAAAGAAGCGAAAAAAACCGTCGTAGCTACCGGAATCGGTAACGCCATGGAATGGTTTGACTTTGGGGTTTATGCGTACACGACTGCATACATAGGAGCGAATTTCTTCTCTCCAGTACAAAATCCTCAAATACAACAAATATTAACATTTGCAGCTTTAGCCATTGCGTTCTTATTAAGACCTATTGGTGGTATTGTATTTGGTATCATTGGGGATAAATACGGACGTAAAGTTGTATTAACTACTACAATTATTTTAATGGCGCTATCTACGCTAACGATAGGCTTGCTGCCAAATTACGATACTATAGGTTTATGGGCGCCTATATTATTACTACTTGCTACGGTTTTACAAGGTTTCTCAACTGGTGGGGAATATGCCGGCGCTATGACAATATGTTGCTGAATCATCACCAGATAAACGTCGTAATAGTTTAGGAAGTGGACTTGAAATTGGTACGCTTTCAGGTTACATTGCAGCTTCAATTATGATTGCTATACTAAGCTTCTTCCTTAATCACGATCAAATGCAAGCATGGGGTTGGAGAATTCCATTTATTTTAGGTTTATTCTTAGGTTTATTTGGACTTTATTTACGTCGTAAACTTGAAGAATCACCTGTATATGAAAATGATGTTGCGACTACGCCACAAAGAGATAACATTGGATTCTTTACAATTATCCGTTACTACTACAAAGATATTTTAGTTTGTTTCGTAGCGGTAGTATTCTTTAACGTTACAAACTATTCAGTAACGGCATACTTACCAACTTACCTCGGTCAGGTTGTTAAGCTAGATGAAACAACTACGAGTGTACTTATCACATGTGTGATGGCAATGATGATTCCATTAGCTTTAATGTTTGGTAAATTGGCAGACAAAGTTGGTGAGAAAAAAGTATTCTTAATAGGTACAGGCGGTCTTACTTTATTAAGTATCGTGGCGTACAGTTTATTAAGTACTAAATCATTACCTTTAATTATTATTGGTGTATTTATTTTAGGTTTCTTCTTATCAACATATGAAGCCACAATGCCAGGTTCATTACCAACAATGTTCTATACGCATATTAGGTATCGTACATTATCTGTAACATTTAACGTATCTGTTTCTCTATTTGGTGGTACAACACCATTACTTGCTTCTTGGCTAGTAGAGAGAACTGGAAATATTTTAGCACCCGCTTATTATTTAACTGCGATTAGTTTAATCGGATTCTTAGTAATTACATTCTTGCATGTCAGCACTGCAGGTAAGTCTCTTAAAGGTTCTTATCCTAACGTGGACAATGAAAAAGATAGAAAATACTATGAAGATAATCCGAAAAAAGCTTTATGGTGGGTTAAAGAAAGAAAAGAAAAAGAAGATTTCTAAAATTATATTTGAAGGCAAGGCGCCGAGACGCCTTGCCTTTTTCATACAAAAAATTAAAACGCTAATGTTAGCAACGCTCAAAGGTTCTCTCTGAGCTTATTAGGGACAATTTTAGCTAACATTAACGTTTTTTACATATTAAGGTGAGTTTTTTAGGGATGATAGAATGGCTTTAAAAGTCTAAAGAGTTAGGGGACAGAAAACTTTAAAAGCGCATCTGTTTAGGGAATTATTAGAAAACAAATTCTAATTCTCAAATTCTTAATTGGATTTTTGTGCATTGTCTAGGTGTGAAAATAACGTTCTTTGTTTTAATAACTCATTCTCATGTTGTCAACGTCATTTTCTAGTAGAGAGAGCAATTTATAGATTTCAAATTTATTGAAGGTCTCATCACATTTTACTGTAATTGTCTTGAAAGATTTAGTTATGATTTCGTAAATCGGTACTCCATTTTCTATATTTTGCTTGTAGATAATCATGTTGTTCATTTCCTCCTTTGTCTCTCTACACTTTATATAGTAAATGAATTTCCTTAGAAAAACATGGGCCTATGGTATCAACTTTTTATACAACGAACATCGGAGAACAATCTAGGACTTTGTACCTAGAAATTGAGAGAAAATATATATCAAATTTCAATGTGCTCAATCATTGACGTGAAGCTATTTTCTCATAAAAAAGGGAGAGGGACAGAAATATAATTTAGCAAAATTATATTTCTGTCCCACCCCGGCAAGGATGGCTAGGATTAAAAGAAGCTTGATAGAAGCGCACTTTTAATTCAGACATCTACTGCTAATATGTTAAGAAGGCTGAGACAATTAATTATGTCCCAGCCTCTTTTAATTCAGACATCTACTGCTAATATGTTAAGAAGGCTGAGACAATTAATTATGTCCCAGCCTCTTTTAATACGACACGTCTTAAACATTACCTTTAAAAAGTTCTACAAGACGGTGAGGACTATCATCACCAAGACATATATCTAATAGTTCATGTGATTCTTTAGCTTCTTCTTCGCTTCTTGGGAACATTTTTTCTTCGTATTCTTTAATAGCAGTATCAATATCACCGTCATGGTTTGCGATACCTTCAGCTAATTCAGCGCCATCAAGCATAGCCAAGTTAGCACCTTCACCAGATGGTGCCATTAAATGAGCGGCATCACCAATCAGCGTGATACCAGGGCGACGTTCCCAACGGTGTTCATCCGGTAATGCATTAATTTTTCTTGGTGTAATTGTTGACTCGGCTTCTGTGATTAATGCAGTTATCTCTTTTGGCCAACCTTCAAATTCATTAGCAATAGTTTGAGTAGCTTCTTCCTTATTTGAGAAATCGATACGATCAATCCATTCAGAAGCACATTTCATTTGAATATACGTGTGAATGGTACCTCCATACTCACGATGAGCAACAATACCTTTTCTTGGAGATAAAGCAAACATTTGTCCTTGGCCTACAACTTTAGCAGTTTCTGGATATTGATTATCTACATCGTAAAGATATGTTTCTATAAATGTGTAACCAGAGTAGTCTGGCGTAATATCAGTAAGAACTTTACGGACTTTCGACCATGCGCCATCTGCACCTATTAATTTGTCAGTAGTGAGGGACGTATCATCTCTAAAGTAAACTTGATATTGACCCTTTTCCAATTCTTCAACGTGATCGACTTTTTTATTCCATTCTATGGTTTCTTCAGGTAATGAATCGATTAATATTTGTCTTAAATCTCCACGTAATACTTCGGGTCTACCATTATTTTCATTAGCAGGTGCATCTAGGAGGAGTTCTCCGGCTGTATTTAAAATACGTGCAGCATCAGCACCTTCATGAATAATTGATTTAAATTCTTCCATTAAATTTGCTTTTCAAGTGCGACTTGTCCGTTATATTCATGAATATCTAATTGTCCACCTTGTGTGCGTGCATTAGGAGAAGCATCAATTTCGTATACTTTTGATGGGATACCATTGACATATAATACCCTAGCTAGCGTAAGCCCACCAATGCCACCACCAATAATAGTGATAGGTTCTTTAATGTTTGTATGGTTATTTAATTCGCTCATTTTACGCACTCCTTAATGATTTAAGATTCATTCTTTCATAGTTTACGTCGAATTAAGTGAATTTAAACATCAAATCAATAAAGTACCAGTATATAGTTAAAGCTCTAAGATGATTTCTATTTAAAGAAATTGTCTTAGAGCTTTGTATTCATTCAATCAAATTTTTTCAGTTTAGTTACCTTAGAGAGCTATTAAACGAATTGAAGGATTACAAAAGTCATATGACTTTTGCATAAGAAGTACTAGCATTTTTTATAAAAATGCAGTGCTTCTTTAAACCTCGGTAACATCTACGTCGATGTGTTCAATGCGGTTGTAAGCGCCATGGTCAACTGGACCGACGAAGTCATTCATTTTCCAGCCGTTTTTAATTGCTGAAGCAACGAAGGCTTTGGCAGCAATGACAGCCTCTTTTGGAGATTTACCGTTCGCTAAGTAAGCTGTCGTTGCAGCTGCAAACGTACAACCTGCTCCGTGATTATAGCTTTGTTGGAACATGTCAGTCGTTAATTGATAGAACTTTTGACCATCGTAGTATAAGTCGTAAGATTTATCTTGATCTAACGCTTTTCCGCCTTTAATGATGACATGAGGTGTACCTGCATCATAAATCTTTTGAGCAGCTTTTTTCATGTCTTCAATGGAAGTTAATTTTCCTAAGCCTGAAAGTTGACCAGCTTCAAATAAGTTTGGAGTTACAACAGTAGCTTTAGGTAATAAATATTTAATCATGGCGTCAGTATTTCCCGGGTTAAGTACTTCGTCTTCACCTTTACATACCATGACTGGGTCCACTACGAAATATTTCGCACCAGATTCTTCAAATGCTTCGCCAGCACGTTTGATAATTTCTTCCGTACCTAACATTCCCGTTTTAATTGCATCTGGGCCGATAGAAATTGCTGTTTGAAGTTGCTTTTCAAAGACATCCATATCTAGAGGTGTCACATCATGTGACCAAGTTTCTTTATCCATTGTTACGATAGAAGTTAAAGCTACCATTCCATACGTATCTAATTCTTGGAAAGTTTTAAGATCCGCTTGCATACCAGCGCCAGCACTAGTATCAGAACCTGCAATTGTTAATACTTTTTTTAAAGCCATCATCGATTCACTCCCGTTAAATTCTAATATATCTTTAATCATACCACGTTTATCGGGTAAGCTAAATATTTATACTTATTGAAAATGAGGTCCATAAATCAGCATACTAGCCATTTAATTCAGACATCATCAATTTAGAATTAATAGGAAGAAACGTCATTTCGTCTTTAGTTAAAACTTCTTCATTTAATTGAACTTTGAAAAGTTGATTACTGAAGTAAGGCTTAATGTAATAAGCTTTATCTTTACTATCCATCACAAGTTGATATTGCGTGTAATGTGTTTCACCAGCATCAAGTACAGCGCCTTGAGGAATGCTTACAGAATCTAAAATTTTAAAACAATTCATAAGGTTAATATCTTCATCGTCTGCGGATTGAAGATGATGTCTTAAATATGTCGCTCTTACAAAGCGTTCAGTAGAAGTATAACCTCCAGGTAAGCCATTCGTACCAGCTTCACACCCCATTGAACGCACTAAAACTTTTCCTACAAGTTGATTTGCTGATTTTTCAGGTTGTAGAAATGCATAATTTCTTAAATTTTCAACATGCCATTCTAACTTAGGGGCATTTGTTAGCACTTTGACATGATTATCTTTAACGATAAGTAGGCCATTATGAGGTTCAACAGCAACCGTATGACCACTGTTATCTGTGATAATAAAGTGTAATGGGGGAACGACGTTTAAAGTAGTGTTTTTCTCATTCATGATATTAATTGTCTTCACTTTTTGTTTTAACTCATCAACACTTTTAATGAAGCCGAGTACCCATACGATAAATTCTTCGGGAGCTAAATTTAAATATCCGTATCTTCTATGACTACTGTAGGAAGCTTCACCAGTAAAGTAGTGATTGGAGATAGCTACGCCATGTTCATTAATGCCATCCCCGAAACGGTATCGACCAACCTTCAGATTTGTTCCGACGAATCCATATTCAAGACGCATTTCAGACTCTAAGTCAAATTGATAGTTATAATGACGTGGTACAACTGTAGGAATACCATTAAATTCGAATGCGAAATCCATTGTTCTAGCTAAGTAATGATGTTTTTTCTTTGTGAAAAATGAAAAACCAGTACACATATGTCTACGCTCCAAACTTATAGAAAATTAATGATTTAGTAGTACTATAGTCAAAATCACTTAATTTGTAAACTTTTAAAATTAAGTAGTTTACATTAGCTCTGGCATATTATAATAAACATCACCTCTTACGCTTGGATATGTTAAAATATGGCGAGAGGTGAATACGATGAAATGGTCAGAAATTTTTCATGATATAACGTCACGACATGACTTTCAGGCAATGCACGACTTCTTAGAAAAGGAGTATACGACGCAAATTGTATACCCCGATAGAAAGAACATTTACCAAGCATTCGAGTTAACACCGTTTGAAAATATTAAAGTAGTTATACTAGGCCAGGATCCCTATCATGGACCTAATCAAGCACATGGTTTAGCATTTTCAGTGCAACCTAACGCTAAATTTCCACCATCATTAAAAAATATGTATCAGGAACTAGAAGATGATATTGGTTGCCATAGAACTTCACCACATTTACAAGATTGGGCCAGAGAAGGCGTATTATTATTAAATACTGTACTTACAGTGAGACAAGGTGAAGCGCATTCTCATAGAGATATTGGCTGGGAAATATTTACAGATGAAGTCATTGAGGCAGTTTCAAAACATCGCGAAGATGTGGTCTTTATTTTGTGGGGCAAACCAGCACAACAAAAAGAAAAACTTATTGATACATCTAAGCATCTAGTTATTAAATCTCCTCATCCAAGTCCATTATCTGCGTTTAGAGGTTTCTTTGGTTCGAAACCATACTCTAGAACTAATGACTATTTGCAATCTAAAGGCAAAGCACCTATCAATTGGTGCGAAGGTTAAGGTGATTGGCAATGAATAAAGATAAATTGATTCAATTGATCGAACAAGAACTTGTACAAGCGGATGAAGCGCAAACTGAATCTGAATTTGAAAAGCATATGTATGCAATACATACTTTAACTTCTTTATATACCTCAAATGATAGTCAAACTTCATCTCATAATATGAGCCAAACATCTATGAACCATACTTTCTCATCTGCTAATCAGAAAGAAAGTCAGTCAACTTCACATAAGAGTGAAGTGACAGCAGCAGAAATTGAAGCAATGGGTGGAAAAGTGCCTCAATCTATGAAAAATGCACATACTTCAAATTCAAATTTAATGGCAACAGATGACAATATAGGAAATGGCGAATCTATTTTCGATTTTTAATTAAAAAGGAGCACAATTGAAATGATGAAATTATTTATAATTTTAGGTGCACTCAACACGATGATGGCTGTAGGAACAGGAGCATTTGGTGCACATGGTTTAGAGAATAAGTTATCAGAAAAATACATGTCCGTATGGGAAAAAGCGACAATGTACCAAATGTATCATGGTTTAGGACTATTAGTTATTGGTGTCATTAGTGGTACAACAGCAATTAATGTTAATTGGGCAGGCTGGCTAATGTTCTTCGGAATTGTCTTCTTTAGCGGTTCTTTATATATCTTAGCTTTAACTCAAATTCGTATTTTAGGTGCGATTACGCCAATTGGAGGCGTATTGT
The DNA here is from genome assembly GCF_002902725.1 of Staphylococcus caprae. Lineage (GTDB taxonomy): Bacteria > Bacillota > Bacilli > Staphylococcales > Staphylococcaceae > Staphylococcus > Staphylococcus caprae. The sequence goes on along the minus strand of NZ_PPRT01000055.1, from coordinate 6,413 downwards.
TTATAGCAGGATGGCTTATGCTCATTATCGCGACATTTAAATTTGCTGGATAAATTATTACTAAGTGCACATTAAAATAGTTAACTTTTAAAACGATTGAAACCCTAAAATTTAACAAAAAATTACAGATTAAAAACTCACCTTTTTGGGTATAGGATACCTTCGAGGTGAGTTTTATTTATGGAAAATAAAAATAAACAAGTAGATAGAGGTGACCTTAAGCAAAACCTATCTGAAAAATTTGTGTGGGCTATCGCTTACGGCTCATGTATAGGATGGGGCGCCTTTATTTTACCTGGAGATTGGATTAAACAATCAGGTCCGATTGCATCCTCAATAGGTATTGTTATTGGGGCACTATTAATGATTTTAATTGCTGTCAGCTATGGTGCCTTAGTTGAGAAATTTCCAGTTTCAGGTGGCGCATTTGCTTTTAGTTTCTTAAGTTTTGGGAGATATGTAAGTTTCTTCTCGTCATGGTTTTTAACGTTTGGGTATGTCTGTGTCGTAGCACTTAATGCAACGGCGTTTAGTTTATTAATCAAATTCTTATTACCTAACGTATTAAATAATGGGAAGCTTTATACTGTTGCAGGTTGGGATGTCTACATAACTGAAATTATTATAGCTACAGTACTATTATTAATCTTTATGTTTGTAGCTATTAGAGGTGCAAGTGTCTCAGGTTCACTACAATATTATTTCTGTGTAGCGATGGTTATCGTTGTGTTACTTATGTTCTTTGGCTCTTTCTTTGGTAACAACTTCGAAATCAGTAATTTACAGCCTTTAGCTAATTCTGATAAAGGATGGTTTAAGTCTATTATTATGATTGTCGCCATTGCACCATGGGCATATGTAGGCTTTGATAATATTCCACAAACAGCTGAAGAATTTGATTTCGCACCAAACAAAACATTTAAATTAATCGTTTATAGTTTACTTGCAGCATCATTAACTTACGTTGTGATGTTACTTTATACAGGTTGGTTAGGTACGCATACGAAAAGTTTAAATGGTAACTTATGGTTAACTGGAGCAGTAACTCAAGAAGCCTTTGGTTATATTGGCCTTGGTGTGTTAGCTATTGCGATTGCGATGGGTATCTTTACAGGTTTAAACGGCTTCTTAATGAGTTCAAGTCGTCTGTTATTCTCTATGGGACGTTCAGGAATTATGCCTACAGTATTCAGTAAATTGCATAGTAAATATAAGACGCCATATGTAGCAATCATTTTCTTAGTGGCAGTAGCATTAGTAGCGCCTTGGTTAGGGCGTAATGCATTAAATTGGATTGTTAACATGTCGTCAACTGGTGTCTCTATTGCATACTTTATTACTTGTCTATCAGCAGCGAAATTATTTAGTTATGATAAACAAAGTAATACGTATGCACCGATATATAAAACATTTGCAATAATTGGTTCAATCGTCTCATTCATTTTCTTAGGATTATTACTTATCCCTGGATCTCCAGCATCACTTCCAGGACCATCTTATATTGCATTGGCTATTTGGTTAGTCATTGGATTAGTATTTTTCTTTATACGTTATCCAAAACTTAAGAGAATGGATAATGACGAACTCAGTCGACTTATTCTTAATCGCTCTGAAAATGAAGTCGAAGACATGATTGATGAACCTAATAAATAGATTAAAAAATACTTTTATGCGTTATTTAAAAAGTGGAGTGCTAGGACAAAATCCATAGCCTCCACTTTATTTATGTCTTATAATCTTTTTCGAGTACGGTCGAAACCTGAAATAACAATTTTTGAAATTTGATCTGCAAATAATAAGCCTAACGCAATGGCTCCAGCTATTAGCGTGACTTCAAGCATTGTATTAATCGCAGTACTGAAATGAAGTAACACTAAATTTTTAGTTGCATCATAAGCCAGACCACCTGGTACTAATGGAATGATACCGGTCACCATAAAGATAATCACAGGCTCTCTCATGTGTCTAGCCATATAGTGACTTAACAAGCCTAAAGCTAAGCTACCAAAGAAGCTTGAATAAATCGTATGAACTTCTAATCCATCAAAGAAAAGAATATAAACCATCCAACCGCAAGCACCTACAAAGCCACATGATAAATATAACTTTCTTGGTGCATCAAATATCACACAGAAAAAGAGTGAGGCGAGAAAGCTAAATATGAAGTTGAATATCCAAAACATTTCTAACCGCCTCCTAAACTAAAATTAAAACGGAACTTACGCCCGCACCGATACCAAATGAAGTGACTAAAGCTTCTAAAGATTTAGTTGTAAACATCAACATATGCCCACCAAATAAATCTTGAATGGCATTTGTAATCAATACACCAGGTACAATCGGCATCACTGCAGCAATAATAATTGTTGCCAGATCTCCGCTTGGTACAAGGGCATGTCCTAAAACGGCAATGATACCAATAACAAGCGAACCTAGAAATTCCGGTATAAATTGTGCATGTAATTTACGGTCTAAAATTTCAACAACAAGATAACCAATACTTCCAGCAAGTAAGGCTGTAGCAATATCAATAAGACGTCCCCCTTGTAAATACAGAAAACTTACCGCGATAATCGCTGCTGCTATACCTTTAAAGGGAAGACTGCTGTCTCTCTTAGCTACATATATTTCTTCTAATTTCTTCTTTGCATCTTCAAGACTGATAGAGCCATGAGTAATTTGTCTTGAAATCTCGTTAGCCTGTGAAATTTTAATTAAATTTGTATCGCGAGATTTAATTCTATATAAACGCGGATAGGACTCATTATGTAGGGTAAATTGAATTACAGTATTTGTTACAAAGCTATTACTTTCAGAATAACCCAGCTTCATAGCAATACGTGACATAGTATCTTCTACTCTAGTACCTTCAGCACCAGATTCTAATAATATACGTGCAGCTAACATGACCACGTCCTTGATGAGACTTTCATGCGCTGTTTCATTTGAATTTATAGTCATGACATCACCAAATTTTTAAAATATTATGAATTTAATTATTATTATAGTAGAAGTAATTTGAAAAGACCACAACCAGCGTTTGACGGCACAAGTTTGAAGGGAGCTTGTGAGAAGGATAAATGAAGAGTTGGGAAAGTATAATTAATTTATTAAAATAGCATTATTTTTAAACTAATAATGAATTTATACCGAAAGAGTGTACTATTATCATTTTAATATGTTTCAAATATTTCAAAATGGTTAATGAAATATTAGTTAACGATTACAAAGGATATATTGGGTAGCGACTGTATATTCTCTAAAGTTAACTTAATACGTAGTAATGGTTAAAGTTCTCCCAAGGATACTACTAGGAAGCACACTTCGAGTTCTCCGGAGTGTGTTTCTTTTTTTGAAAAAGATTTTTCTTACAATCTGTTATGTTAAATATGCTCTGTAGATAAGTTAAGGGAGTGGGGCTGAAATATAATTTAGGAAAATTAATTTCGTTGTCCCACTCCCTAGTCAAACATTATATATTGAAAAATTTATTAAAGTCTTCTGTATTTAAAATATGGCCTACATAGAAACTACCGAATTCGCCATAACGTGCAGTTGTTTCATCGAAGCGCATTTCGTATACGATTTTCTTGAATTGTAATACATCATCAGAGAAAAGTGTTACGCCCCATTCAAAATCATCGAAACCAACAGATCCAGTAATGAATTGTTTGATTTTACCAGCGTATTTACGACCAATCATACCATGGTTATACATTAATTTTTTACGGTCTTCGATAGGTAACATATACCAGTTATATGTTTCATTACGGCGTTTATCCATTGGATAGAAACAAATATATTCTGAATGTGGAAGTTCAGGATATAATCTTGCTTTTACGTGTGGATTTTCATACGGGTCTTCGTCAGATTTGCCTGCTAAATAATTACTTAATTCAATCACTGAAACATATGAATACGTAGGGATTAAATAATCGGCAATACGCAATTTATTGAATTCATTTTCAATGGTATTTAAATCTTTCATTTCAGGGCGTAAAAACCATAATAATAAATCTGCTTTTTGTCCTGTAATATTATAAATTGCATGATCGCCAGTATGTGAATCTCTAGCGCTCGTTTTATCTTCAACAAATGATTTCAATTCAGAAATCATAGATTCTCGTTCTTCTTCTGGAACTAAACGGAAAGTTGTCCAATCCATTGCATAAAATAAATGCAAACTATACCAACCGTCTAAAGTTTCAGCTGCTTCACTCATATTTATCGCTCCTTATATCTAAATTCTTAGCCAATTCAAATTAAATTTTATCATAAAAAAACAACGAACTCCTAAGTAAATGATTACAATTAGGTGAAATGGAATTCTACTACAAAATGACGTATAATCTGAGATGTAAACGTTATTATGAATGTGAATTGAGGAGGACATTATGGCTGATTTATTAAATGTTTTACAAGACAAGCTATCTGGAAAAAATGTAAAAATTGTATTACCTGAAGGTGAAGATGAAAGAATTTTAACGGCAGCAACACAATTACAGGAAAGAGATTATGTTTCACCTATTGTCTTAGGTAATGTGAACAAAATTAAATCTTTAGCAGAAGAAAAATCTCTTGATATAGCTAATATTGAAATGATTGATCCTTCTTCAAGTGATTTAAAACCTGAGCTTGTAGATGCGTTTGTTGAACGCAGAAAAGGAAAAGCGACTAAAGAACAAGCAGAGGAATTACTGGAAAATGTGAATTACTTCGGTACAATGCTTGTTTACACTGGCAAAGCAGCTGGATTAGTAAGTGGTGCTGCGCATTCAACTGGTGACACAGTACGTCCAGCTTTACAAATTATCAAAACAAAACCGGGCGTCTCTAAAACTTCTGGTATTTTCTTCATGATTAAAGATGATGAACAATATATCTTTGGTGATTGTGCGATTAATCCTGAACTAGATGCGCAAGGACTAGCAGAAATTGCAGTTGAAAGTGCTAAGTCTGCACAAAGTTTTGGGATGGAACCTAAAGTAGCGATGTTAAGTTTCTCTACGAAAGGCTCAGCAAAATCTGATGACGTAACTAAAGTTCAAGATGCATTAAAATTAGCACAAGAAAAAGTTGAAGCTGATAACATTGAGAATGTCGTTATTGATGGAGAGTTTCAATTTGATGCAGCCATCTTACCAAGTGTTGCTGAAAAGAAAGCACCCGGTGCAAAAATCCAAGGCGATGCCAATGTGTTTATCTTCCCTAGTTTAGAAGCGGGTAACATTGGTTATAAAATTGCGCAACGTTTAGGTGGTTATGACGCTGTGGGACCTGTACTTCAAGGTTTAAACTCACCAGTTAATGATTTATCTCGTGGTTGCTCAATAGAAGATGTGTATAACTTATCTATTATTACTGCAGCTCAATCACTACAATAATGGACTTATCAAGTAAATATTTTAATCAAATCGACTGGCGTTATGTAGACCATTCGAGTGGTCTAGAGCCAATGCAATCTTTTGCATTTGATGATACGTTCTCAGAGAGTGTAGGTAAAGATTTATCGTGTAACGTTGTGCGTACTTGGATTCACCAACATACCGTTATTTTAGGTATACATGACTCCCGTTTACCGTTCTTAAGCTATGGAATCCGTTACCTTACTAATGAAGCAGGCTACAATGCGATTGTGCGAAATTCAGGCGGACTTGGCGTCGTATTAGATCAAGGTGTGCTGAATATTTCGCTTATATTCAAAGGACAAACTGAAACGACGATAGACGAGGCATTCACTGTCATGTACCTTCTTATCTGCAAAATGTTTGAAGATGAAGATGTAGAGATATCTACTCATGAAATAGAGCGTTCCTATTGTCCCGGCAAGTTTGACCTAAGCATTGATGGTAAGAAATTCGCCGGTATATCCCAAAGACGTGTTCGTGGTGGCATTGCGGTACAAATTTACTTATGTGTTGAAGGTTCAGGCTCTGACCGTGCTAGCATGATGCGAGAATTTTATCAACATGCGCTGAAAGGTGAAACGACCAAGTTTCATTTTCCTAATATTGATCCTTCATGCATGGCTTCACTCGAAACACTTTTAAATAGAGAAATTAAAGTTCAGGATGTCATGTTCTTACTTTTATACGCTCTAAAAGATTTAGGTGCTCGTCTGAATATGGATCCTGTCACTGATGATGAATGGCAACGCTATGAAGGATATTTTGAGAAAATGATCGAACGTAATGCGAAGATGCATCAAAAATTAGACTTATAAAGTAAGAGCATATGTATCAATAAATAGATGAGTAAGTTAAATAGCGAGGTTGGGATATATTGATTATCTCAGCCTCTTTTAACATATTTGAAGTATGTGTTTGAATTAAATGCGAATATATCAATCTTCTTTCAAGCCAAACCAAGGTGGGGGCCATGCCACAGAAAACAATTTTGCTAAATTATATTTC
>NZ_PPRT01000054.1 GCF_002902725.1 Staphylococcus caprae | reverse complement strand
TTCCTCTGTATCAGTAGATTGCTTTGCATTATCTTGCTTATCTGATTGAGAAGACATTGTTTCCTCTGTATCAGTAGATTGCTTTGCATTATTTTGCTTATCTGATTGAGATAAAAAGTACTGATTTAAATTAGTAGGAGTGGTTTCGCTAGCGTGTGCATCTTTAAAATCATGGATAGAAGTTATTAGTAGTGACGTAGTTGTTAAAGAAAACAAAGATAATAATATTTTCTTATTCATTATAGTAAGACCTTCTTTCTTTATATTTTCAACTATCATTATAATAATTTTGCTTAAATTTTTTTATATTTTGCTTAAATGACGTGTTATACTCCCTAAGTGTAAAATTAGTTTTTTAGAAAAGGGGGAATCAAAATTTGACAAAAATAGAAGTATAAATTAATTTAGTTTATGGGGTGTACTAAATAAGGAGGGCTCATAGTGAGCGAATTAAAATTAATAAAAAAGAATAAAATAATAGCAGTAGCATTATTAATTATATCTATAATACCGATGCTCTATATAGCAATATTCATAGGTTCTTTTTGGAATCCATATGATAAAACAGACAATTTAAGTATAGGTGTAGTTAATAAAGACAATAAAAGTTATTTTAATAAAAACACAATAAACGTTGGAAAAGATATGTCCAAAGAACTTAAAAAAGTTAAAACGATTGACTTTCAGTTTATGTCCGAAAAAGATGCGGAGCGAAATTTGAAAAACGGGAAAACAATAGGGACAATAATTATCCCTAAAGACACATCTAAAAGAGCTAAAACTTTTTTCAACAAAAATCCCAAACCTATTGAAATAGAAACAAGAGTAAACCCTGCTTCTAGTTATAGTGGAAGCCAGATTGCTCAAAATGCAATGAATGATGTATCTGATAAAATGAGTCTTAATATTAGAAAAAAGTACTTTAATAAAATGTCTGATGATTATTCAAAAAATAAAAAAAGTATGCAAAGTATATCGAATTCTTTAAATAAAATATATGATGCGCAAAGTAATTTGATTTTAAATAATCAGAGATTAACTACAAATATGAAAAATGACGTCATAGGTTCACAATCATCACAAATAATTAATGGAAATAATCAAATTACTGAGGGTTTAAAGGAAATAAATAATAATACTAATAACTTAAAATTAAGTATAGATGATAAATCACTTAGTAAATCTAACTCGTTTTTTGGAAATAAAAATGTAAATGTTTTAAATCAAGTATTAAAAGTTAAAGAAAACAATGTTACAACAATAGACAGTTATGGTGAAGCCATACTTCCATATATGATAAGTGTTAGCTTATTTGTCGGAGGTATTGCATTTAGCTCAGTTTATCCTATAAGAAAATCAATAAGTAAAGATACTTCAGCAATCAAACAAACTTTTGGAAAGTTAGTTTTATATTCTATCCAAGGGACTCTCTCAACTGTGTTTTTAAGTATATGGGTTCTTTTGGCTTTTAAGCTAACACCAGATAGTTATGGAAGATTTTTGATTATTGGAGTACTTTGGAGCATTGTTTCAATATGTATTACTACTTTTTTTACTTTGCTTTTTGATAAAGTAGGGCTCTTTTTAGCTATTATTTTATTGATGCTACAATTGAGTGCTAGCGAAGGAATATTCCCCATAACACTTTCAGGCAAATTTTATCAGTTAATTAATCCATTATCTCCTATGTCTTATGCTATTCAAGGATATAGAGATGCTATATTTAAATATGGAAGTCATTTAAGTTTTTATAATATTATAATTGTATTAGTATCTATAACTATATTCTTGATATTACTGCAGTATATAATACTAGTATGGTTTAATCGTAAAGAGAAGCTACCTTTTTCAATGCGTATGAATTAAACTTAATAAGGGGGAGCTAAATTGTTTGCTAAAAATAAAGAATTAGAGAAAGTTATAGAAACATTTCCAATTGCCATGCTAGAAATTAATAAAGAGATAGATAGTATTATAAAAAGTTCATCTTTGGGTAATTTATTATCAAGAGAACAAGTGGAAGCAATGAGGATTATAAGAAATTTAGGCAGCATAACTATAAACGGTTTAGCTGAACAACAAAATATTTTTAAATCAGCCGCATCTAAGAGAGTTAATAAACTAGAAAATTTAGGTTATATTACCCAATTAAAATCAAAAGATAAACGCGTAAAAATTGTCGCCTTAACAGATAAAGGAGACGATTTCTTGTCTCTAGCTACTAAAACTATGGCCCAACTGATTGAAAATAGATTGTCATCTGATTTAAGTGATAAAGAAATTAAAGATTTGATAGAAAAAATAAATTTTATATCTAGAGTGTTTTTGAAAAAATAGAACTGATAAAAAATGGTTCTGTTGCAAAGTTAAAATAGTATACAGTTCTATACAAAGTCAGAATCTTTAACGTTGTTTTAATAAGAAGTTGTTCCATTTAATTTGATTAATGTTTCATTTTTTTGTATATATATGATGTAATTTTTAACTTTGCAACAGAACCCAGGAGGCTTTGTAGGCTCATTCGCAGGATATATAGTTTCTGCTTATGGCGGTAAAGCAGTACCAAAGAACGGTATTATTGTAAAAGGTAAAGTAGATGGATCTGTTCAAAGTATAGTAGCTCAATAAAAACGAGGGATTTTTCATGAGTAAATTTATTTCAGTTTTACTAACAGCAATATTATGTATAATATATTTTTTCATAATCTCTACTTTAGTACCTAAACAACCATTAAATTCAATTATAATTGGAATAGGATTTTTTCTTATAATTTTTATTTGTAGCAAAATCGAGAAAAATTCGAATAACAAGAATTAATAATTTAGAAATAAAAAACTACATCGAAGTTTTAACGCTTTATTCCAATTGCTTTATTGACGTTGAGCCTCCGAACCCTTAACAAACCCAAAACTTGACGAATGGTCGGCTTAATAGCTCACGCTATGCCGACATTCGTCTGCAAGTTTAGTTAAGGGTTCTTCTCAACATCAATAAATTTTCTCGGCATAAATGCTCTGTTACAATATAATCAGAGCTCTTGCTCAAAATATTCTCAGTTCCTTATATATTTTTCCGTTTTAGAAGCCACATTCTTTTGTGGCTTTTTTATTTGCTAAATAAAACTACTCATAATGCTTTTATAATTTTTTGAGGTTTTTGTACTAATTTTTGAAACGCTTCTAAAAACACCCTCTATTTTCTTCTGAGAAGTTATAAAATTTTAGAAACTCGAATATTTTTTAGAACAACCTCGAAAAAATATTTTCAAAAGTCGAAACGTAACCTGAATTTTTTCCAAAGGTCGACTCAAAAAATTTTAACGCCACAAAATTTTTTAGACCAACTTCTAAAAAATAATTTCAAAGTCTGAAATAAAATCACAAAACTTTTTTCAAAGTTTCACGAAAAAATTTGAACACGTCTCCAAAAAAATTCCAAAGCTAAAAAAATTTAACGCCTGAAAATTTTTTAGACCAAATTCAAAAAAATAATTTTAGAAACGTAACACAAAAATTTAAAGTCGTGAATAAAAATAAAAAAACGCTCACTCTTTTTTTGAGTCAGCGTTTTATTTTTTATATGTCTGCTTCAATTTCATTTATCATTTTTTGATTCACTTCTCGTTTTTCTTCATCCGTTAAATCAAAAATTTCACTCGCTAAATATTCTTTTTGATTCCACATGTAAAAAATTTGATATACATATTCTGTTGGATCAATCTCTTTGA
>NZ_PPRT01000053.1 GCF_002902725.1 Staphylococcus caprae | reverse complement strand
ATTTAATATGTCCCAGTCTCGATTTTTTAATTAAATATTATAATACTTTATATAGTATACCTACACCTACACCACCGTAATCCATTTGATAATCAAATTTTAGAATTTCTATATTTGGATTTTGTTCAAAAAACGATTCACTTTCTTATTGAGTCCACTTTCAGTCATAGATGTAATGTTGACGAAATTCATAACGTCACTCCTTAAATCATTTTAGGTACTTTTAGTATATGAAAATTAAAGTATAAAGCAATCTTTTTAAGTTAAAAATTAAGCTTTTAACAGTAGATGTATGTTTATTTAATATTTTAGAGGGTAGAAATGATAGAGATAAAAGTCATAAGGAGGAAATTACAATGGCTGAAGATAACAAATTTGAACAAGCTAAAGGTAATATTAAAGAAACAGTAGGTAATGCTACAGACAATAAAGATTTAGAACAAGAAGGTAAAGAAGATAAAACTTCTGGCAAAGCAAAAGAATTTGTAGATAACGCAAAAGAAAAAGCAAATGACGTTATTGATAAATTCAAAGGTAATAAAGGAGACAACTAAGGTTGTCTAATCACTTAAATGAGCCCTCATGTACAGAAACGTACTTGAGGGCTTTGTTGTGTTCTAGCTTGTTATGATGTTTCATTATGAGCTGTCATACGACCCAAGCTTAGACTTATTAGGAAACCTACAATTAATGTTGTTAAAGAAATCGCCCAGGTTAATCCATTTTCAGGAAGACCTGGATAAACTGCGAAAATTGATCCAATAACAAAACCAATGATTAGAGCGAAGGTCATAGTACTGTGATGATGTAAAAAATATTGAATAATGCGACTAGATACCATAAATCCAGTGAGAATTCCTAAACCAACGATAAGTAAAATAGGTAATGCTGAAAAATTCAACTTAACAAGTTCAGAAATTGAGAACATTACTGTGCCGTACGCACCAAAAACTAATAACATAAATGACCCAGAAATACCGGGTAGTAGCATTGCACTAGAGGCAAACATTCCAGCTATAAAATATTTAATAATAAGACTAAAAGATAAAGATAATGTTTCGCCGGAGTGTTTATCACCGTTATTTAGAAGAGTAATTACAACTAAAATGACGATGCCTGCTAGCACCATTAAATAATGTTTAGTTTCGAAGGTACGCTTGAAATCTGAAACTTCAAGTAGATATGGAATAATACCGATGATTAGTCCAGTAAAGAAGAACATTGTAGAAATTTCGTGGCGGCTTAACAAATAATTAAATAAGTTACTTAATATTGCTATGGCTAAACCCATTCCTATTATAATAGGAAGTAAAAATTTGAGGCTAGGCCAAAACCGTTTGGAAAACAGCCCACTAATTGAACTAATAAATCCGTCATATATACCTAATAGTAAGGCAATTGTTCCACCGCTCACGCCGGGAACTAAATCGCTTGTGCCCATACCAAAACCTTTAAGGATATTAATCCATTTGAAATTGTTCATGAATGGCTCCTTTCTATAAATGATTTAAAGGTTAAAGTGCATCATATCATAGAAATGAAATTTTAGGGCAATAAATACTTTAATATGTCTAAAAATTGGCTATTGAGAAATTAGGAGCTTGTTTATCATTTAATGAAATTTTACGCGTTAGATAAAAATAATTTTATTTAAAGAATAAATCTAAATTAGTGGTTCAAAAAGTTTATATTAGCAACTAAGTGCGTTATAATAAAGAGAATTGAATATCACTAAGTCTTTTTGACTACAGATTAAAATTATTATAAACTAGTTAAGAAAACTTTATATTTTACGGAGGGAATATAAATGTCATCAACATTAGAAATCAAAGACCTACATGTGTCTATTGAGGATAAAGAAATTTTAAAAGGTGTAAATTTAACTGTCAACACAGGTGAAATACATGCAATCATGGGGCCAAACGGAACTGGTAAATCAACATTATCATCTGCAATCATGGGACACCCATCTTACGAAGTGACTCAGGGGGAAGTATTACTAGACGGCGTCAATATCTTAGAATTAGAAGTTGATGAGAGAGCTAAAGCTGGTTTATTCCTAGCTATGCAATATCCTTCAGAAATCACTGGCGTTACTAACGCTGACTTTATGCGTTCAGCTATCAATGCAAAACGTGAAGAAGGACAAGAAATCAACTTAATGCAATTTATTAAGAAGTTAGACAAAGAAATGGATTTCTTAGATATCGATCAAGACATGGCGCAACGTTATTTAAATGAAGGTTTCTCTGGTGGGGAGAAAAAACGTAACGAAATCTTACAATTAATGATGTTAGAACCGAAATTTGCTATTTTAGACGAAATTGACTCAGGTTTAGACATTGACGCATTGAAAGTTGTATCTAAAGGTATTAATCAAATGCGTGGAGAAGACTTTGGCGCATTAATGATTACGCACTATCAACGTTTATTAAACTATATTACACCGGATAAAGTACACGTTATGTATGGTGGTAAAGTTGTTAAATCTGGTGGACCAGAATTAGCTAAACGCCTTGAAGAAGAAGGTTACGAATGGGTTAAAGAAGAATTTGGTGCAACTGAATAGTCGTCAATCAGACTTTTAACATTGAGATGTTCACTTTTAATGATGAAAATGAACATGCCGAGCAACAAACTATTTCATCAAGCAGGAGGAAAAGAAAGTTATGACAACTGAAACTTTGAACATTTCTGAAGCACAACTTGTTGATTATTCAAAAGCGCACAATGAACCTTCTTGGATGACAGAATTACGTAAAAAAGCGTTGGAATTAACAGAAACTTTAGAAATGCCAAAACCTGACAAAACAAAATTACGAAAATGGAACTTTGATACATTTAAACAACACGAAACAAAAGGTAGTGCATATAATAATCTTGATGAACTACCAGAATCAGTAAAGCAAATCATTGATGTGGAGAACACTGAAAACTTAGTTATCCAACATAATAACGATTTAGCTTATACTCAAGTGTCAAACCAAGCTAAAAATGATGGTGTGATTATCGAAGGTTTATCAGAAGCATTAGTTAATCATAGTGACCTAGTTCAAAAATACTTTATGACTGAAGCTGTAGACATTGATGAACATCGTTTAACAGCTTTACACACTGCATTACTTAATGGTGGTGTATTCGTCTATGTACCTAAGAATGTAGTAGTTGAACATCCAATTCAATACGTTGTGTTACACGATGACGAGAATGCTAGTTTCTACAACCACGTTATCATTGTGACTGAAGAAAGCGCTGAAGTTACTTATGTAGAGAACTATTTATCTAACGCAAGTGGTGAAGGTAATCAAATTAATATTGTTTCAGAAGTGATTGCTGGAGCAAATTCAAATGTAGCTTATGGCTCAGTAGATTACTTAGATAAAGGTTTCACTGGTCACATTATTCGTCGTGGTACAACTGAAGCTGATGCATCTATTAAATGGGCATTAGGTTTAATGAACGAAGGTAGTCAAATTATCGACAACACAACAAACCTTGTAGGTGACCGTTCAACAAGTGAATTGAAATCAGTTGTTGTAGGTACAGGTGATCAAAAAATCAACCTAACTTCTAAAATTGTACAATATGGTAAAGAAACTGATGGTTACATCTTAAAACATGGTGTAATGAAAGAAAACGCATCTTCAGTATTTAACGGTATTGGTTATATTAAACATGGTGGTACGAAATCTATCGCTAACCAAGAATCTCGTGTGTTAATGCTTTCTGAGAATGCACGTGGTGACGCAAACCCAATTCTATTAATAGATGAAGATGATGTTGAAGCAGGGCACGCAGCATCAGTAGGTCGTGTAGACCCTGAACAATTGTATTATTTAATGAGTCGTGGTATTTCAAGAACAGAAGCAGAACGTTTAGTTATTCATGGATTCTTAGATCCTGTAGTTCGCGAATTACCAATCGAGGATGTTAAACGTCAATTAAGAGAAGTTATTGAACGTAAAGTTTCTAAATAAACTTATTTCGCACTATATGAAAAGTAAAACCAAAATACGATGAGATTTTTAATTATAGAAAGGTCGTGAATAAAGTGACCGAACGTACTTTTGATGTAAATTCTATCATCAAAGATTTCCCGATTCTTGAGCAACAAGTAAACGGAAAACGCTTAGCGTATCTTGATTCAACTGCAACAAGTCAAACACCAATACAAGTATTAAACGTTTTAGACGATTACTATAAGCGTTATAATTCAAACGTTCATCGAGGCGTTCATACTTTAGGATCACTAGCAACAGATGGATATGAAAGTGCACGTGAAACTGTGCGCCGTTTCATCAATGCTAAATATTTTGAAGAAATTATTTTCACTAGAGGTACAACAGCATCTATCAATATTGTTGCACGTAGTTATGGAGATGCAAACGTTGAAGAAGGCGATGAAATTGTTGTAACTGAGATGGAACATCATGCGAATATTGTTCCATGGCAACAATTAGCTCAACGTAAAAATGCATCATTAAAATTTATCCCAATGACAGACGAGGGCGAACTTAATCTTGATGACATTAAAGCAACAATCAGCGATAAAACGAAAATTGTAGCTATTGCACATGTTTCAAATGTACTTGGAACAATTAATGATGTTAAGACGATAGCAGACATTGCCCATGAACATGGCGCAATTATTAGTGTCGACGGTGCACAAGCAGCACCACATATGGCATTAGATATGCAAGAAATTGATGCAGATTTCTATAGCTTTAGTGGACATAAAATGCTTGGTCCTACTGGTATTGGTGTGCTTTACGGTAAACGTGATTTACTTAAAGACATGGAACCAGTCGAATTTGGTGGTGACATGATTGATTTCGTTAGTAAATATGATGCGACATGGGCAGATTTACCAACTAAATTTGAAGCGGGCACTCCACTTATTGCTCAAGCGATTGGTTTAGGAGAAGCAATTCGCTACATTGAAGATCTTGGCTTCGATGCGATACACAAACATGAAAAAGAATTAACTGAGTATGCCTATGAACAAATGTCTTCTATAGAAGGATTAGACATTTATGGCCCACCTAAAGATCGTCGTGCTGGAGTGATTACATTTAATCTCTCTGACATCCATCCTCATGATGTCGCAACAGCTGTAGATACTGAGGGCGTTGCAGTACGTGCAGGTCATCATTGCGCTCAACCGCTAATGAAATGGCTCAATGTATCATCAACTGCCCGTGCAAGCTTCTATGTATACAATACAAAAGAAGACGTAGATCAGTTAGTTCAAGCATTGAAACAAACGAAGGAGTTTTTCTCTTATGAATTTTAATAATTTAGATCAACTATACCGATCTGTAATTATGGATCATTATAAGAACCCTAGAAACAAAGGTGTTTTAGATAACGGCTCAATGACAGTAGATATGAACAATCCCACATGTGGTGACCGTATACGTTTAACATTTGATATTGAAGACGGGATAATTAATGATGCGAAGTTCGAAGGAGAAGGTTGCTCTATCTCAATGTCCAGTGCATCTATGATGACTGAAGCTGTAAAAGGTCATTCATTAGCTGAGGCGATGCAAATGAGCCAAGAGTTCACTAAGATGATGCTTGGTGAAGATTATGAAATTACTGAAGATATGGGAGACATTGAAGCTTTACAAGGCGTTTCTCAATTCCCAGCACGTATCAAATGTGCCACACTTGCTTGGAAAGCATTAGAAAAAGGCACAGTTGAAAAAGAAGGTAAAACAGAAGGTACTACTGAAGAAGAGTAATTTATTTACAAAGTTCCCTTCAGTGTATTTGAAAATGAATCGGGTAAACTCAAACTATAACAGCTATATAGTCTTTAGATGAATATAGCATGTTGTTATAATATAGATATTACAACATTAAAGAATAGTCATTTTTAAATATTACACTTTTAACTATATAAAATTAAAAATCTCACACGCACGTCGTTTATTAATTATAAATTCAAGGAGTGATTAAAATGGCTAAAAAAGCACCTGATGTTGGAGATTATAAATATGGTTTCCACGATGAGGATGTGTCCATTTTCAGATCAGAGCGAGGTTTAACAGAAAATATCGTTACTGAAATTTCTAAAATGAAAGAAGAACCTCAATGGATGTTAGACTTCCGTCTTAAAGCATTGAAATTATTCTATAAAATGCCAATGCCACAATGGGGCGGAGATTTATCAGAATTAAACTTTGATGACATCACATATTACGTTAAACCATCAGAACATACTGAGCGTTCATGGGATGAAGTTCCTGAAGAAATCAAACGTACATTTGATAAATTAGGTATTCCTGAAGCTGAACAAAAATATTTAGCTGGTGTTTCTGCACAATATGAATCAGAAGTTGTTTATCATAATATGGAAAAAGAATTAGAAGAAAAAGGTATTATCTTCAAAGATACAGACAGTGCATTACGTGAAAATGAAGACCTATTTAGAGAATACTTTGCATCTGTTGTACCTGCAGCTGATAACAAATTCGCTGCACTTAACTCAGCTGTATGGTCAGGTGGTTCATTCATCTATGTACCTAAAAACGTTAAATTAGATACACCATTACAAGCGTATTTCCGTATTAACTCTGAAAATATGGGTCAATTCGAACGTACATTAATCATTGCTGATGAAGGTGCATCAGTAAACTATGTTGAAGGTTGTACTGCACCAGTTTATACAACAAGCTCACTACACTCAGCTGTAGTTGAAATCATTGTTCATAAAGATGCGCATGTTCGTTACACAACAATTCAAAACTGGGCCAACAACGTTTATAACTTAGTTACGAAACGTACGTTTGTCCATGAGAATGGTAACATGGAATGGGTTGATGGTAACTTAGGTTCTAAGTTGACTATGAAATACCCTAACTGTGTATTATTAGGTGAAGGTGCAAAAGGTAGTACATTATCTATTGCCTTTGCAGGTAAAGGACAAGTTCAAGATGCGGGTGCTAAAATGATTCACAAAGCACCAAACACATCTTCAACAATTGTATCTAAATCTATCTCTAAAAATGGCGGTAAAGTCATTTATCGTGGTATTGTTCATTTCGGACGTAAAGCTAAAGGTGCACGTTCAAATATCGAATGTGATACCTTAATCTTAGATAATGAATCTACTTCAGATACAATTCCATATAACGAAGTATTTAATGACAATATTTCATTAGAACACGAAGCGAAAGTGTCTAAAGTGTCAGAAGAACAATTATTCTATCTCATGAGCCGTGGTATTTCTGAAGAAGAAGCTACTGAAATGATTGTTATGGGCTTCATTGAACCATTCACAAAAGAATTACCAATGGAATATGCAGTAGAAATGAACCGTTTAATCAAATTCGAGATGGAAGGTTCAATTGGTTAATATATACTAGAGCTATAAATTTAATAATTATGAATAAACTGCCAACAATTCTTTACACGAGTTGTTGGCAGTTTTTTGTTGGAATAAAGATTCAATAAAAGGTTATTTATGTAACAAATATCTGTAAATTAATTAGTAACAGAAAATAAGTAATTAAAAATTATTAAAAATAAGTGAAAATATATTGTTCGGATATTAAAATGATTAATGTAAAACAAATCATTTGAGAAGGTTGAGAAATTATGAAAAGCAGAACTAAACTACTTCTAACTATTATAGTTATTGTTGTAGTGATTATTGTATTATTGGTAGGAAGCCTTTTAATGTATAAACATAAAAAGGAAAGACAATTAGTTAAAAATTTAGATAAAACGATATTTAATGTTTATCCAATTAAAAATTTGGAAGATTTTTATAATATAGAAGGTTATAAAGACGAAAATTTCGACAAACAAGATAAAGGAACGTGGTATCTGAATTCAGCCATGAATATCCAGAGAAAAGGAGAAGATTTAAAATCAGAAGGTATGTTGCTAAAAATAAATAGAAATACAAAAACTGCAAAAGGTTATTATTATATAAGCAGTTATTTTACTGATAAACGTGGAAGTCAGGACAGTAGTGAGAAAAGATATCCAGTTAAAATGGTGAATAATAAATTTATAATTACAAAACCAGTTCATGATAATAAAGTAAAAAACAAAATTAAAAATTTTAAGTTTTTTGTTCAATATGGAGATTTTAAAGATTTGAAAACGAATCAGTATTCAAAGTTAGGCTACAATCCTAATGTTCCTAGCTATACCTTAGAATATAATCTAAATAATGAAGAAAATAATGTAAAAAAACTTAGAGAAATTTATAATATCCCTACAAACAAAAAGCCAAAATTGTTAATAGAAGGGCAAAGTAGTCTCGATCACGCAAGAGTAGGATATAAGAGTATAGAATTTTCATTTATAAAGAGAACAGATGAAACAATTTCATTTACAGATTATGTAAACCTTCAACCGTCAAATACAAATTAAAATTCTCGAAATGTAAGTGACGAATTTTATCGACTATAGTTAATCAACTTTAATATCCTAATTATAATTTGATGAAATTCTTTTGAAATAAAAATATGAGTAATATGCAATAAGAGGATAAAGTAGAGATCAACTTCTACCTTATCCTCTTATTTTATTAATGTATATAACTATAGGAACCAGCTTCGTTAGAAGAAATTGTTCTAGTTGAGACGATATAAGGGGCTACCCAGTTCATTTCTGAAATATAAACACTACCATCTGAATTAACACGCTCGACATAAGCGACATGTCCATATGGACCGTTTATTGTTTGAAGAATCGCACCTTTTTCTGGAGTATGGTCGACTTTGAATCCTGCGCTAGATGCTTGTCCAGCCCAATTTTTCGCATCTCCCCAGAACGTACTAATAGTATGTCCATCTTGAGCACGTTTATCAAATGCGTACCAAGTGCATTGACCTGCAGTGTATAAATTATTCTTATTCGTAAATAGTGGTTGTGAAATAATCTTACCATTACCTAAAGCTAACGGTTTCCCATCTTTAGTTTTAGCTTTTTCATTAAATTCTGAGACTTTAAGTTCATCATATAAGTCATCCATATCTAAGTTAGTAATCATACCATGTTTATCTTTTTTGAAAGCTTGAGAAACATCAGCGTTATGATCATCATCGGTGTTAAGGTTGGGAGGTGCAATTGGTGAACGGTTATTTTGTGGAGGAGTATCACTATTATTTATTTTTTCCCCTTGATCATTATTCCCATTTTGAACATCTGGTAATGGCGTTGACCCATTACTTCTATTTAATAAGTTATTAGAATTAGATTGATTCGATTCTTGAGGTTGATTAACTTTTTTCTGCGAAGTTGAATAACGATGTGCTACATTATTTTGTCCAGAAGAATGATTTGTTGAGGTATTTTGTTGTTTTGTTTGCCCATCATCATTATTATTTCTGCCATTATTTACATTCCCATT